>NZ_JBHULZ010000023.1:0-450391 GCF_042684705.1 Mesonia sediminis | reverse complement strand
TTCAAGTAGGGGTAAGCTCAGAACCGAGTGCCACTCCCGAGGAGGTAAACATTAGTAATGTCAAGCAAATACGCTTAAATTACAGACCCGGTAAACGTGTGCGTGAAGCACTCGAGACAATGGACTTTAAATTGATCGGCGGCTAGAAACTTGCGATTTATTTAAGTTGATTAAATAAAGGTTTCGTTTGAAAAAACGAGGCCTTTTTTTTGTGCTTGGGTTAAATGTTAACCTCGCCAACTTCCATTCTTAAAAATTCTTCCCTTTTTCCTTTCACAAACCCAGCAGTTTGTAATCATAAGCAGCGCAGTTTATCATGATAAACCCAGCAGTTTGTTGTTGCAAGCACAGCAGTTTGTAAAATAAGCCGCTGAGCTTTTTACAGATGCTTTAAAAACCGAATAAAAAGACACAAAAAAAGCTCAAAATGTACTGGCGGCTAGAAACTTGCGATCTTTTTTGAGCTTGCTAAATAAAGGTTTTTAACGTAGTATAAGTAATACTTATGTGTAACAAATATACTCAAATAGGGCGATTATCACCTCTGATATCAAATGAAATTTATGGTAAAATAGAACTATTCGAGATCTATTTATAGATTAAGTTACTGTATTTTTCGACAAAATGCTTAAAAAAATCCAATCTTGGTAACGCGTATGCTCCACATTTAATGAATCAAAATCTGCCTTTTAAAATTTAAACTTCTAAAAATACGATAACCTAACTATTTAAAAAATAGGAGGGGAGTGTCATTTTCTGCGCTCCTATTTATACTATAGTATATGAAGATTATTGACTGCTCAAACCACGCAAAAGAGCTGCTTTTAAACGCCATTACCCAGGCAGCTATAATTTAGATTTTTATTAGAAAATATGTTGTTGTCTTATAGGTTATAATCGCAAATATTTAAATGCCTTTAGAATACTATTATACAACGTTAATTTTCTCTAAATAACATTCAGTGAAATCGATTTGTATAAGCTTTAAGCGGAATTATTAATTGACTACATTACTGATTTTATTTTTGTTTTCTGGATCGATGCTAAATATATGAATCCATTTGTTCATTGCTAATTGGTTCAAATGCTGATGCTTGTCTAAGATTTGCTGAACCATTTGTTTTGGCGCGTTGATGTATACCGATAACCGCAAGGGGTGATGATAATATTTTTTATCATTCTGGTATAGAGATTGTTGAGGTAACCCACGTTTTAGATCGCCCATATTCCCTTCGATTACACCAAATTTTCCTGTAATATTATGAAAGATCTTTGATCCGCCACCTAGATTCTCATTATCTACGGTAGAGAAATAATAATGGTTGTTGATCCATTGGGTAACTACCATAGGGCCCAAAAGTATGTTCTCAAGTGCTTTAGCTTCTGGGTCAAGTTTGTAATCGTAAGAATGTAAAAACACCTCAGTACCCAAATCTATTTGTTGACTTAAAGATCGTGGTCCGATTAGAAATCCTGCATTTTTGGCTAAACCCCATTCTGGTCGTACTTCGGCCCAATTTAATCCCTTTTTGCTAGCGAGTTTTTTAAGGTTGTTTTCATTTCCAAGGCGTTCGCTCAAGCAGGATTGCTGTACTTGCTCTAAATAGGCTTCTATTTCTTTAATACGTTTTAATTGCTTACTATTTTCTGTATGATAATAGAGTTCAATTTTTTCTGTGGTGGTATTGTGTTGGGCACCTATAAATAAGGTGTCTTCTGGGATATTAATATTGTATTGTTCTCTAAGCCCTTTTCGCACCTCAAAAGAATTGGCCAATTTAGCCAAAAGTCTAGCATTGGGTCCACCAGCATGCGCCGCACAGGCACCGCAATCTAAACTAGAAGCAAACGGATTATTGGTACTCGTACTGCCATGCCCAGCAAAAATTACTAATGGAGCAAATTTTTTCCACCCCATCATTTCAAAAGCGGTTTTTACAATTTCAATTTTTGTATTAAGTGCAACTGGCTGGTTGCTGTCAAATAGTTCAGGTTCTGCAATTTGCTCCTTTTTTACAATAGGTTTTCCCAGCTTATAACGGTGAGCTGGTGTTACCGTACTTTTAATCAAATGAAATCCGTAAAGTAAGCCAGCACCTTCAACAAATCCAAATGCAGCTGGTAACATATTTTTTAATCGCTTGAGAAAGTAATCGTAAAATCCGATGGATTCCTTTTGTTTTTTGTAGCGTTTGAATTTTTTATCCTGGTTTTCTAAGGGTGTTTCCTTTGCCGTGAATGCAGGATCTAAAATGGGCGGACAAGCATTATAGGTTTGCTGAGTATCTGGACATTTATATTTCATGGCCAGACCAAAAAAACCTGCATAACCAAAGGTTTCATTTCGTTGGTTACTTTCAATAATACGACGAATTCGTTCAGATCGCGTATCAATGCAAAACACCCATTGAGCATCTAAATCTTTAGTAGTTTGGCTGTCTAGCTCATTATTTTGGGTAAGGCCATTCTTAATTTTTTCCTCAAAAGCTATTTGCCAAGACTGTTCCCAGGCGTTTAACCAAATATGACTTAGGCTTGAAGTCTTGTTTTGATGTGAATCAGATGTTACTTCAGCTTTAGAGCGTAAATCATAATCTATAGCATAAGCTAATCCTAGTCGAACCGCTAAAAAATCTAAAGGGGTTATGGGGTATTCTTTTTGCCAATCTGGTTTATTTTTTTCTCGGTGTTTAATGTACCCCAACCAGCCGGGAAGCGCTAATAATTGAGATTTAAGAATAATTTTTTGCTTTTCTTTCGGATATCGATTTAGAACAAATAATATATTTTCCTCAGCGGTTTTAGGCAACTCAGTTATTTTGCCTTTACGGATTTGTTTATCGGTTGCAGCTAATTTTTTCCAGGCAGCGTAAAAGCCTTTTTCTCTAAAAGGCATCGCCCATTCGGCCACCCCTTCATCTAAAAAGCTACTCAGCCATTTTATATGTAATTGATCTAATCGATCGTACTGTTTTTGGTGGGTTTCAGATTCCTGAGCCAATTGTTCAAAACAAGTCTCAGGATGACCAATAATGCCATTTTGAGTTAGAAGATTACTTAAGATGTCGGCATTAATCTCCCCATTTAAATAAGCTTTTTTAAATTGATCTGCATTAGGGTAGGGATTAATCTGTAATTCTTTTTTAGCGCTTAATACCGCATCTTCAAAGGGCAAATGCTGATAACCTGAAAGTTGATTTGAAGTAACAAAAGCATATAGCGGTTGAGTATCTGCGATTTTGTTTAGTAAATTTTCTATCTCTTTTTTGATGGATGATTCGGACATAAACTTAAAATTAAGATTTAGAGGAGCTGGGTTTAGGTTGAGATAAGTTTAATAATATTACGTAAAGCCAAGGTAGTTTTTTATATAAGCCTAATTTCATGATAAAAAATCCAAGTAAAAACACTCCGGCTACAAAAAGATGTACAAATCCAAGAGGTTCAGGTTGTGCAGTATAGGGCATATCTTTCATAAAATAGCTTACAAGGGCATACAATACTGCATAAGATGAAACACCAAAAATGAAAATCCAAAAGGCAGAAAATATTTTTTTTAGCCAACTAACATTTCTGTATTTTAAGATATTATAGGTGCTTTGTGCTACTGTAATCGCTACGATTATGGTTAAAAATATGGCGCTATTGGTAAAACTTGTTTTGGCGGTTAATAAAGAAAAAAAGCTACCTCCCGCAAGTGCAAATAGGATCACCCAAATCACTTGCATCGTGTTTATTTTTAAATGCTCTATTTTAGGAATATTTAGTTGTTTAATTTCACTGCCTGCAGATAAAAACAAATAAGCCTTGTAAAAGCCATGCAAAATTAAATGAGCTACTGCCGCATTGTAGAAACCTAAACCACATTGCATAAGCATAAAGCCCATTTGAGCAATGGTAGAACAAGCTAGTTTTTGTTTAACATTGGTTTGTATGAGTTTGTTGAACTGTGCGATAATGGCTGTTATACCTCCTATAACAAACAAAAAATAGTGACTTGTTGTAAAAACCATTAAAGGGGCCAGTAAAGCCAATAAAATACCCGCGCCGTTTACAAAACCAGCGTGCATTAACGCCGATGCAGGGGTAGGAGCGGTCATGGCATTGAGCAGCCAAGATTGAAAGGGATAAATAGCCGACTGAATGAAACATACCAACAGTATACCTATAACAGCTAAGTTTAAAACCAAGCTAGGCGCTTCTTGAAAATGATTTAAAATGCCCGGTAGTGTGAATTGCTGCGTATAATAAGCTAAAGAGAATAATGAGATGAATAGTATTAGGCTTGATATACTAAAGTAGATTAAGGCTATTTTAGCCGACTTTTGGGCTTGCCACCAATTTTTTTGTAAACCAATTAATCGGCTCATAAAAAATCCCATACCCAACCAACTTAAACATAAAATCAATAAATGATGGGCGGTAACCAACGAGATTACACTAAGCAAAAATAGGAAGCTATTGATATAAAAATTTTTAGCGTATTGAAACCCCTGTAAATAATACGTAGCATAGTGGGTTACAATTGATCCAAATAGTAAAACAACAGAAGCAATAAGTAAGCTAAAGGAATTAATATGATAAATCTCGCCAAAAATTAAATTGATGGGTGTAAATGCACTAAATGTTGCCGCCAAAAGAACGCAGAAAAAAAATGTCCACAAGAAATAGGAGTAAAGGCGTTCAGGCATTTTCCTTTGTGTGTTAACAATTTCACCAGTTGCCATAAATCTATTTTTTATTTTTTTCTATACTAATATGAAGTTCTCCTTTAAGCTCAAAATCAGTATGGTTTTCTTCGTTCTGTTCAATAAATTGTTTTAGTAGTTTTCTTTCTTTTTCCAATTCGGCAATTCTTGCTTTAAAAGGTGAAAGATCTGTTTGGTGATTTTTTTCCCAACTTTGAAAACTTTTTAGTTCGTGAAAACTGATTTTCTTATTGATTAGGGCGAGTATGATTTCTCTTGCCTCGTTAGCCGTGAAGGTTCCATCAACTAATTTGATGCTTAAGTTACTTTTGGCATCCTGTTCCATAGTTTACTTTTATTTGGAGGCAAAGATTTAAAAAATGATTAATAAATTTTTATTTATATTTGTTATGTAAGACATTAATAATATTTATGAACTATACCTTACATCAATTAAATATTTTTTTAGAAATATCTAGAACAAAGAGCATTACACAAACAGCCGAAAAACTTTTTCTCACCCAGCCGGCTGTTTCTATTCAATTAAAAAAATTTCAGGAACAATTTTCTATTCCCTTAACGGAATTAGTAGGCAGGCAATTGTATATAACCGATTTTGGTTATGAAATTGCCGCGGCAGCTAGCAAAATTATCAATGAGGTGCACGCCATCAATTATAAAACCTTGGCCCACGCAGGTAAATTAACGGGTAAATTAAAAATATCGGTTGCTTCAACAGGTAAATACGTGATGCCTTATTTTTTATCTGGTTTTTTACAACAACACCCGGGCATAGACTTGGTTATGGATGTAACCAATAAAACTAAAGTTGTGCGAAGTATGGAGTTGAATCAAGTCGATTTTTCTCTAGTGTCAACCCTACCAGAAAAACTCAGTTTACACTCTATAAAACTGATGCCGAATCAATTATATTTGGTAGGTAACCAACAAATTGAGATTGATTCAAATGCACCTTTAAAGGAGTCATTAAAAGCGCACACTCTAATTCATCGAGAACCCGGATCGGCTACGAGAGATGCTATGGATATTTTTCTAAAACAACATGATTATATAGTTGCAAAAAAATTAGAACTCACTTCGAATGAAGCCGTAAAACAAGCGGTTATTGCAGGTTTAGGGCTTTCAATTATGCCCTTGATAGGAATTAAAAACGAATTGCAAAACAGAGAGCTGCAAATTATCCCTATTCAAGGACTCCCAATAACTACCCAGTGGAGAATAATTTATAGAAAAGCAAAAAAACTATCTCCTGCAGCCCAGGCTTTTTTAGAGTTTATTGAATTAGAGCATAAAGAGATAATTGTAAATAAATTTGCGTGGATTAAAGATTACGCTAAAGCGGATAAAAATAAATTTTAATTATTTATTTCTTTTTGATTAAAGTTTTAATTCCTTGAACGATTAAGAAAACCGTAATTCCTGCTATTAAACCATACATCATTTCTTTTAAAATACTAGGAATTGAAGGTAAGAAATCATTCAAAGCATGAAATTCATGCGTAAAAATTCCTCCTGAAACCATAAGAAGCGCAATGGTACCGATTACAGATAGAGACTTTACCACTTTTGGTAAACTCTTTACTAAAAGTTCACCTAATTTATATCTGAAACCAGATTCTTCATCTTGGTTTTGCATCAAAGCAAAACCTGCATCATCCATTCTAACAATTAAGGCTACAATACCATAAACACCCACCGTAGCCAAAAGAGCTATAATGCTTACGACTAAAATTTGAATGCTAATACTTTCATTTTCAACGGTACCTAAGGCGATAATTATGATTTCTACAGATAAGATGAAATCGGTAATTATAGCCGACTTGATTCGTTCTTTTTCTATCGATAAAACCTCTTCCTCAGATTGGGCTTGTTTAAGGTTTTCTTTTTTAGTATGTTTATTTGGCTTTAAAAAATGCATTATTTTTTCTGCGCCTTCATAAGCCAGATAAAAACCTCCAATCAGTAAAATAATTCCTATAACTACAGGAACAAAAGCGCTTAATAAAAATGCCAGCGGTAGTATAATTAGCTTATTTATAAAAGACCCTTTTGTGATTTTCCATAAAACAGGAATTTCGCGTGAAGACACAAAGCCCGAAGCTTTTTCTGCATTAACTGCCAAGTCATCTCCTAAAATTCCTGCTGTTTTCTTGGCAGCCACTTTACTCATTACCGCTACGTCATCCATTAAAGCGGCGATGTCATCTAATATTGCAAAAATTCCTGAAGCCATGATTAGGTTTTAGTTTTAAATGAACCAAAAATAAAAGAATTAACTCAATTCAGGTAAAAGTAAAATGAATAATTGACAGATTATTGATCGTCTAAAATTATAAAGTGCTCTTCAACGGCCATAGTCTTTAGGTACTGACGTATATGCTTAGTCATTTCTGCAGGACCGCAAACATAGAAGTATTGCTGTTTATTTTGAATTTTATGTCTTAAAAAATCCAAGTCTAAGTAAGCTTTTTTATACTCACTTTTATCTTCATTTGTAAGTATAAATTGAACCCTCTCTTCTAGTAATATACTCAATTCATTTTCTTGTATTATATCCTTGGAAGTTTTGTTTGCGTAAAGCAATTTTATCTTCTCTAATTTATTTTGCTGCTCTAGCATTCTAAAAATGGCTAAAAATGGAGTAATTCCCGTACCTCCGGCAATAAATAATCCTGGTCCTTTATAGGTTAATTTACCCCAAGGTTCTTCTAATAACAATTGGTTGCCCGGCCTTAAATCATTTAATGCTTTGGTAACTCCGTTATGTTCAGGATAGATTTTTATGATCAGCTCTAAGCTTTCATCATCGGGTAAACTTGTGATTGTAAACGCTCGTTTTTTATCTCGCCATCCTGGCTTATTTATCGCTACGTTGGTAGCTTGTCCAGGAATAAAAATATAATTATTTGGTTTAGATATTCTAAAACGTTTAACATTATGGGTTAAGGTTTTAATGGATAGGATATCAAGTTCATATGTCATAAATGTGCCATTTTAAGTGAATTTTAAACATCAAGATAAAGGCCTGGCTTAAATAAAACCCCACTCATCTTGTTCTCCTGTTTTGGGTTGAATATTTTTAACCCAAGGAGCAAACAAATTTTTAAATTGCTCAATTTCAAGGCTTAAAACCTTGCTTTGATTTTTGATTGCAAATCCGCTTAATTCTAAACTTTTTATATCGTTTTTTAGTTCTCTTATAGCTTTTCGAATCAGCCAAGCGCTTTCCATTTTATAGCAATAAGAGTCTATTTGTTGAGCACTAGAAAGTTTGGCTAAAAGTACGTTTGCGTTTTTGCGCATATAATGCAGGCTATCTTCAAGTAGATTTTTACGGTAAACCGATTTTGAATTCTCACTTTGACGATTGCGGTATTCTAGTTCATTTATCATTTGATGAATTTGATAATGAATAATCCTAGCCTGTTTAATCAATGGGTTTTTAGTATCACTAGTTGTCATGGCTTTAAAATTTGTGTTAATTTAATTAAAAATACACAAATAAAAAGTGATGCTAGTAATTATTTAACAGCATTTATAAGAAGCGTTGCAGTTGCTGGATTACTGGCCAGTGGTACATCGTGCACATCGCAAATGCGTAGTAGCATCAATACATCTGGTTCATGAGGGTGTTTCTCTAATGGATCTCTAAAAAAGAGAACCATATCACATTTACCCTCGGCTACTCGGGCAGCGATTTGGGCATCTCCACCAAGTGGACCAGAAAGTAAGCGCAGTACTTCAAAACCCGCTCTTTTAACTTTTTTACCGGTAGTGCCAGTAGACACCAAACTGATGTGCTCTTGATGAAAAAAATCGGCATGTTCATTAAGAAATTGAACCATTTCTGCCTTTTTACCGTCGTGAGCTATTATCGCTATTTCCATGTTATTTTATAATTAACTTCTTTATAGTGAGGTTTTTTAATCCGCGAAAGCGTAAAAAATAAAGTCCAGCAGCAAATGAACTAAAATTAACTTGCAACGTATTGGCCTTATGTTTTGGAGTGTAGCTCTTTAGCAGATTTCCATTAATATCTAATAAATCTATGTTTTTAAGAAGTAAATTGCTAGACCACTCTATTTTAGTAGAATCTTGAGTTGGATTGGGACTAACAATAATTTTACTTTCTATTTTAGGTTCTTTAATGCCTAAACTTGCATTTGGTAGACTTAAGGCGACAGGTCTGTGGTCACTTAGGTTCTGATCATATTCTTGCCAGCCGTTACCCAAATAATTTTCTAAAAGTAAAGTAGTGCAATTGGCTTGAGGGCTTTGGAAGCTAGAAAATAAAGGTTGGGTGATTGCAATATGATCTAAATGTGACGGCCAGTTAGGGTAAGACCATTGGCTGCTTGATCCATTTGCTATTGCTAAATCGGTGAATAGGTACAAGTTAGCGTTATTTAAAAATGGGGCAAAAACATTATTGGCTGGAGCATCTGTAAGCACATCATTCAAATCACCCAGTAGAATTACTTTTTTACCCATTAAGTTTCCCGATATATATTGATCAATAAGAGTACTGGCCTGTAATCTTCTGTTTTCTTCGTCATTGTTGTCGTTTTGATTTAAATTGCCATCTCCGCAACATTTAAAATGATTGTTTATAATATAAATTTCTTCGCCTAAATAATCGATTTTTAAAATTAATGGAGCCCTTGGGAACGCTTGCCAGTATTGATTGGAGGTGTAGATTTCATAAACATCTAGCACTTGTATCACATTAGCATTATATAAAAATGCCAATCCCGCAAAGTCTGAAGAGTAGGTAATAGCATTATATTTACTTAAATTATTTGCCACCTGATTAAAAGCACCAATATCATCTATTTCTTGAAAGGCAATAAGGTCTGCATCAAGCTCATCAACAAACTCTGTTAGGTAATTTACGGATTTGTATCCGTTTTTAGGAAACCATTCAGTATTCCAAGTAAGTACCTCAAAGCTTTGGCTGCTGCCAAAGTTTATGGGTTGCACGTATTGGGCAAATAGCGCTTGTGTACATAGATATATTACTAAGGTTACAAAACTAAGGGAATGTTTAATCATATTTGGCAGCTTTCTTTGGAGTACTGGTTTTTAAGATAAATTCTCTTAAATCTTGAGTAGATTGAATTAAATCTTGCTCACGTAAGTACATCATATGTCCGCTCAAGTAGGTTTTAAATTCAATTCTATCTTTTAAATTTCCACTAGGGTCTAATTGACGCATACTATATTTGGAATGAAAGTAGGTGGTAGCACCATCATAAATACCGGTTTGATAAAGCACATGCAAATACGGATTTTGTGCCATGGCTTTTCGCAATTGTTCGCGGGTTTGATTGTTATTTCGGTCCCACGGGTGAACCGGTCCGAACATATTGTATTTATAGTTGGTTTTAAACTGTAATTCTTCTTGCATATAATAATTAATGGCAGGCGTAAAAGCTTGCAACCAGGCGATTAATTCTGAATTGTAATCGGGTCTTTCTCCAGCGGTATATTTATCTAGACCTTTGTATCTACTATCTAACCTACCTACACTCAACTCGGGTTGGTCTTTTAAAAGTTTTTTCCAAAATACTTGGCTTGGCAATGCAAGCTCATAGGCCAAAAATTCTTCTTTGTCTATTCCTGTAAAATTAGCCAACTGTTGTGCAATAGCATCTTTTTTGTTTTTACTCAAAGAATTTCCCATTGCTAATGCAGGTAAAAGATTTTGCATTGCATAATCTTCTACAACAGGAAGTAATTCTTCTAATTTTTTCTCTTGCAGAGTGGGAGGCAATTGGTTATGGTACCAGGCAGTAGCGGTATAATAAGGTAGAAATAAGGCACTTGAAAGTGGCGTGTCTGACTCAAAACTTAAATAGTCTGCAGGAGAAACGAGGATCACACCATTGAGGTACATCCATTGTTTTTGTTGCAGTGCATATGCCAATCCAGAAACGCGTGTACCACCATAGCTTTCACCAATTAGGTATTTGGGCGCGGTCCACTTATTTTTGCGTGTAACAAATGTATTAAGCCAATCGGCTAGATAATTTATATCGGCGTTAATTCCAAAAAATAAATCGCGATTGGGCGAAGCATCCTTAGTTTTTATTATTCTAGAATATCCCGTATTTACAGGGTTTACGTAAACTATATCGGCAACATCCAGCAGGGTGTGCGGATTGTCTTTAATTCCGTAGGGTTGAATAGGGTATCCTTCATCATCAATCTGTAACAATTTGGGACCCGTAAAGGCTAAATGCATCCAAGCTGATGCAGATCCAGGGCCACCATTAAAAGAAATAAGAAGGGGTCTGTTTTGTTTTTCTTGTTTTCCTTTTTTACCAATATTCTTATAATAATAGGTATAGTGTAGACTTGCCAAAGCCTTACCTTCTGAGTCATAAACCGGTAGCATTCCTACTTCTGCTGTGTAAGAAAACGTCTTATTTTGGGTTTTTATTTGATGTTGGGTGGTTATAAGCGTGTCTGTGGCTAATTTTAAATCTTGAGCAAAAGTATTCAATGATAAAAAAAAGAGGCCTAAAGTAACTAGTTTATTAAAATTCATTTTCTTTAATTGTGCAGTTCAATTTAATTTAAAAATCGGTTATTATAGTGAAATTAGCACTTTTTAACCCGTGTTTTATTGTGGTTAGGTTTTGCTATTGGTTTATCTGTGGGATAGTGAAAATCTCTAAAAAATGCTCAAAACTTTTCTTTGCCCCTACAATTACTTCATCGTGGTTCAAGGCAGCTTCATTTTCTTTTAAGAATCGTGTAAATTTGTTCCAATCTTTAATAGCTGATTTATCGGTGCTAAAAAAGTAAGCTGGTAAAAAAGGTTTTAATTTGGGACAATCTAGCATCTGCTTAGCAATAAACGAACCGCCAAGGCTTGAGCCCTTGATAACGTATTGAGCCCCTATACTCTGGTCTTTGTTCTTTAAATTAAATGAGGAATTTAAGGTTTCTATGTTGGCATTAGCTTGCTTTAAATCTTTAAGTAAAAGTTCAAATTTTATTGGCTTGTACTTTTCTTCATACTTTAAAATAGCCTTTTCAACACTGCTATATGCTGCATAGTTTTGTTTCAACAAAATAAGGTACTCTTTAGCAGAAATAGTATGATTTATAATTTTATAGGCTAGATTCTCGTTTTCAACGGCTTGATGTAGTTCTTTTGTTTCTTCTTTAAGACGAGTGGTTATCATTTACTTTTTCTATTTCTTCTTTTATTTTGTTGATGTTTGATTTATGATTTGTATTATCTGATTTTAATTCTTCTAGATAATCGTAGATTTTATTAATCGCAATTTTCTGATTTCTTTGTCGTTCCCTAAGTTCTACTTTCGCTTCCATATTAAATAACAAACGCTTGAACAACGGAGCTAATTTCTCACTCAAATAAGGTAAATGCTTTTTTAAAATATAGCCATCGGCTCCAGCCAAAATAGTTTCTGCGGCCAGTTCTTCATCGTTTATAGTTCCGGTTAAAAAATAAAATGGTATATCAGAATCGATTTCTTGAGTTTTTCTCAGTACGTCTAAACCGGTGCAATCTGGTAGGTTGTAATCAGAAAAAACTATATCGGGGACAAATTCTTTAAGACTTCTTTCAAATTCTTTCAAATTATCGGTATGTACCAATTGAAAGTCAGATAAAACTTTTTCTAATTGAAACTTAAATAATTCAATATCGGTTGGATTATCCTCAATTAACACTATTCTAAAAGATTCATTTATCATTTAAAAACAAATTATAAACAAATATAAAGTAATATTAGCTAGCTTGGTAGTTGTATATAAAAAATGCTATACTTATCTACCTCAGAATCGATGAAAATTTTGCCGTTATGCTTTTTTACTATTTTCTTTACAAGCGCTAAACCAATTCCTTCTCCTTCAAAATTTTTGAGCGCCGCACTAGAACGTTGAAATAATTTAAAAATTTTCTTTTGCGCCGAAGGGTGAATCCCAATACCATTGTCTTTTACGAAGTAGGCGTTTTTTTGTGTTGAATAACCAATAACTATTCTGGCATCTTTGTTATGCTGCGTATATTTTAACGCATTATCAATTAAATTGGTAAAGACTTGTTTAATTAAAATGAAATCTCCAGTAAGGTCTGGAATTTCCTCTTCAATCTGAATGAGGATGCCTTCTTTATTTGAGAAATTGATTTCTTCTAGGTAACCCAGCACTAAGTCACGCACCTTGATGTTTTGCCTTTTGATTTCTTTCAAGTTGAGGGTGGCCAATTTCAAAATGCCATCGATGAGATTGTTCATCGAATTAACAGAATGTAGTATTTTATTACCGATTTGCTCTGTAGACGCATCAATTCCTGGTTTTTCTAAAAGTATATTAGTAAACCCTTCAATGCCCCTTAGAGGGGAACGCAAATCGTGAGAGACGCTATAACTAAAAGCTTTGAGATCCTTATTGTTTTGCTTTAACCTTTTATTGAGCGTTTTAATTTTATTTTGCTGCTGTTGAAGCAAATGATTTTGCAATAGCTCTTTGATGATTTTGATTGATTTCAAATCCTCTTCATCCCATTCTTCGCTATGACCTTCAACTTGTTTTGACCATTTTGCAAAAGAAGTTCTAGGATTTAAATAAGCAATACCATCAATAATTTTTTCGGGTTTCTTGGGTTTACCACCCCAGTTGACTTGCTGTATTTTTTCTTTTCGAAGCCAAACGATGGTATTATTTTGCTCCCCATTCAATTTTAATGATAAAAGTCCAGCCCAAGAATCAGCCGCTGTAAAATATTTTGGATAATCTAAACTCAATTTAGAAGAAACCAATCTACCCGATTTTTGATGCTTTAAAAATTGTGAAATTCTAATTTGAAAATCTTTATTGATTTTTTCACCAATGATTTGAGTTCTATTTTTTTGCAGGATGATTAGAGCTTGGGCATTGAATAGATCTAACAAATTATCAGCTTGACTCAAAAAAGCATTTGACCAATCTTTTTCCAGGTCTATTTGAAATTTTAATTGCTCTACAATTTTACTTCTTTCTTGGTTGGCCTTTATAGCGGCTTTGTAATTGAGGCTATTAATTTTATTCGTAAATATTTCTACCAATATACTGCACAATTGCCTTTGTGTGCGGTTTATGGTTTTAGCAGCATTGTGATGACAAGTTATAAGTCCCCATAATTTCCCTTCTATAATTATAGAGGTAGTAAGCGATGCATTTACCCCCATATTTTTTAAGTATTGTAGATGTACTGGAGAAACCCCTCTTAGTTCTGAATTGCTGAGATCTACTATTTTTTGATCTGTAGGGTTCAATTGTGGCTCTATAATTATGGGCTGATAGTCTACATCTGCAATTATGCGTATTTTTTGTTTTAGAAATAAAGCCCTTGCCGGTTGGGGAATATCGGTGGCAGGATAATGTAAACCTAGCCAGCTTGTTTGGTTTTTTTGTTTGCATTCTGCTATGACTTCGCCATTCCAATTTTTATCAAAGCGGTACACTAGTACACGATCGTAATTAAATATTTTACTGACTATGTTTGCGGCATTTTGGCATGCTTCAAGTGCAGAATCTGAAGAACCCAAAGCTTCTGTTATGGTAGTTAATTGATCTTGAAGCTCAATAGGGTCTGAAATGGTAAATCGTTCTACTTCAAGTAAAATGCCTTGTTTGGTTTTATAAGCAACAAAAGAAAATTGGGTAGCATTAACTTTTCCACTAAATTCAAGACGATTTTTACTGCCAAGATTAAAATTTGCAATGCTTTGCTCTAGTTCTTTTCCTATTAAGAAGCTAATTTTTTTACCGATAAATGTTTCCGTAAAGACTAAGTATTCCGATGCATTTTTTGCACATTGAATTACCTTTAAGGATTTTTCATCAAGTACTAACAGCGTACCAAAGGGCTGAATGTGATTGATTAAATGTATAGGCTCACGATCACAATTGGATAAAATAGTTTCTTTGTGTTTTTTCAATTACTTTTCTTTCAATTTAAAATAAAATGTACTACCTGCACCTGGTTGAGAATCAACCCAAATACTTCCCTTATGCAAGCTAATAATTTTTTCTACGTGTGCTAACCCAACGCCCGTTCCTTCGTATTTTTCTTCTGTAGGTACCCGATTGAAAATATCAAAAATTTGTTTTTGATTTTCTTTAGGTATACCAATTCCGTTATCGGTAATTGAAAAGACCCGGTATTTACCATCTTGATAAGAAGAAATTCTAATTTCTGGGTCGCGATTTTTATCTTTATACTTTATAGCATTACTTAATAGGTTTTGGAAAAGTAGTCGTAATTCAACTTCGTAGCCACGAATTTTTGGTAAGTCACCAACAAATACTTTGGCATTTGTTTCTTTAATGCGTTTACCAAGATCATACTTTACTACTTCGACCAATTCTTGGGTATCTATAAGTTTTTTTTCAGAATCTCTACCAATTCGAGAATGTTCTAACAATGCTTTGATTTGCTCTGAAAGTCGGTCGCAAGCTTGATCGATATAGGTAATATAGGTTTTTGCTTTTTCATCTAATTCTTTAGCGTACACTTTATTTATAACATCGCTAGCAAACTTAATTGTGGCTAAAGGCTCTTGTAAGTCATGTGAGCAGATAGACACAAATTGTTCTAAATCTTTATTTGTGCGTTCTAGGTTTTTCTTTTGTTTGCTTAAGGCTTTTTGTGTTTTTTTAAGTTCGGTAATATCTATACAAGTAAATCGGTTAAGAATAGGCTTATCGAATTCATCATATTCTACCGTGAAATTAAGCATTATTGGAATGGTTTTCCCTGTTTTTGAACACATTTCAAGTTCTACATTTTTAAGCTCGCTTTCTTCTTTAAATAGTTTTTCAAACTTAAGCGCCTTGAGTTGTTGCTTATTCTTGTAAAGATTAAAGAAATTGATGTTTTTTAATTCTTCCTTACTAGCAAATTCTAAGGTTTCTGCAGCTTCTTGATTACAATGAATTATTTTTGATGTAATTGGGTCTACACTAAAATGCATTACCGGGTCTTCTTCGTAAAATGATTTAAATCTTTTTTCGCTGAGCATTAGTTTGCGTTTAGCTTCTTCTAAAGACTCTATGTTAATATAAGTAATTACTACACCATTTTTATTACCATTAGAATCAAAGAATGGAGAAACACGTTGTAGATAATTAGTCCCATCTTGGGTTAAAATTTTTTTCTCGATTACACCACCGTTTTTCAACACGCGTTTACACTTTTCTACAATTTTATTTTTTGATCGTTTGTTAAAAGCACCAGTAAAATGATGGATAGGACGTCCAATATCGCTCTCTATAAAATTAAAATGTTTGTTTATTGCAGGTGTGAATTTACGGATACATAACTCTTTGTCTAAAAAAATGGTACCTATATTGGTGCTTTCTAGTAAATTGTTCATATCTGAATTCAATTGCTCGAGATCATCAACCTTTTGTATATTTTCTGCATTTACAGTATTAATTTCCTCGTTAACGCTTTGCAATTCTTCATTAGTACTTTGCAATTCCTCATTAGAAGCCAATAGTTCTTCGTTCGCGGCTTGAAGCTCTTCATTACTAGTCTCTAAATTAGATAAAGATGTTTGAAGCTCAAGTTTTACATCTTTTAATTCTTCCTCTAATTGCTTTATATATTCTTGTTCGATAGTTTGGTTGCTGACTTCAATTCTAGTAGCCTTTTGATTTTTATCAAATTCTTCTTCAGCAAAGCAGATAACAAAATGAGTTGAGGAGTTACCTACTAGATTTTCTATAGGTTTAATGATTATTTTCACCGATTTATCCTCGGTTAAATCTCCTACTTTCAATTGAGAAAATAGCTGCTTTTCTCTGGTCTTTCTAGCTCTATATACCCCAGATTTTATTAATTTTTTAAAACTATCATTCAACATATCTAATAGGTTGACGCTAAATCCTTTTTCAGGTAATTGAGCATATCTCTTAAAATCTCCTATGCCTTGTAAGATAGTAAATTCTTCATCGATATATACGGCAGCTGAGTTGAATTGTTCTAAAATCAACTCATTGAAAAGATCTAAAAACTGTAAATTATTTTTAGTTTTATTACGTGTTGAATGCTGAATTATAGAAGTATCACTTTTAGGCGTGGTTTTAATCATCTTTTGAGTATTGTTCCTAAGATCAGGGGTGTTTTGTAATCTTTCTGTTGGATTTTGATTTTGAAAAATTCTTAATTTGCGATCAACATATTTAAAGTGTTCATTATGAGAATGGAGGGTTTCGCTTGTACCTAATATTAAATAACCTTCTTTGTTCAAGCAAAAATGAAGAATATCTAGGCTTTGATTTTGTATTTTGTTTTGAAAATAGATCAGTAAATTTCTGCAAAAAACCATTTCCATTTGTCCGAAAGGGGGGTTTTTTAAGAGATTATGCTGAGAGAAAATTACGTGATTTCTAATTTTCTCTACCACCCTATAACCTTGATGTGTATGCGTAAAATATTTATTCAATAAATAAGGATCCATTTCTGCAGCAATGCTTTCTGGATAAATTCCTGTACTGGCAATATTTAAAAAATCTTGAGATACATCTGTTGCAAAAATTTTAACCTTTACATTTTTTTCTTGGTGTTCAATCTCCTCGTTTACTAATATAGCAATGGAATAGGCTTCTTCGCCAGTACTGCAAGCTATGTCCCAAATTTTTAGTGTCTCATTAGGTTTGATTTTTGCCACCACCTGTGGTATAATTTCATCTTGCAATTTTATCCACACTTCTTCGTCTCTAAAAAATTGCGTGACACCAATTAAAAACTCTTTAGCGAGTAGATGTAGTTCAGCTTTGTTTTCTTCTACATAATCTTGGTATTCTTGAAATGTGTTGCATTTGCAAACTTGAAACCTTCTAATTAGCCTTCTGGAAAGCGTAGCATACTTATAATTAGAAAAATCTAAATTTGTTTTTTGATCTACCAAATGTAGAATTTTTTTTATAGCTTCCTTGTCATATTCAATTTCTTGATATTTCATTAGAGGGTTAGCAAAACTGTTTTTTATGAAATGCTTAAGTTCTTTCCCCATTTGGTCTACTGGTAGAATAAAATCAGCTAAACCAGTTTTTATGGCACTTCTGGGCATGCCATCGAATTTAGCTTCTTCAGGATCTTGAACCATAATTAATCCTTCACACTCTTTTATAGTTTTAAGACCACGTGTGCCGTCACTTCCTGTACCACTAAGAATAATTCCAATAGCTTTTTCTTTTTTGTATTTAGCCAGCGAATTAAATAAAATATCTATAGGGAAATTCATTGTGTTGCCCTTTGGCTTAGCCATAAGTTTAAAACATCCGTCTATAATTTCGGCATTATATTGTGGAGGGATGAGGTAAATATGTTTTGGCTTTATACACTCTTTATCTTCAATTTTTTTTATTGTAAGATGGGTGAATTTTTCTAGCAACTCTGCCATCATACTTTCAAAATTGGGGGAGAGATGCTGAATTATTACATAGGCGTTTATATCAGATTTCGGAAGATTTCTAAAGAAACTTTGTAGCGTTTCGAGACCACCGGCACTGGCTCCTATAGCTATAATTTGCGGCTTAAAAGGCTCGGCATAACTTGTAAAAGTTGATTCCATCAAATACAGGCATTTTATAACTCACAAAATACGAATTATTTTGTTCTGAGCATCTTTTCTGTATTTATTTAACCTATTAAATTTAGGAACTAATTTTTTAATGGGGAATATACTTATTCACCATTTCAATATACTTTAGTTTAGCTTGGTTGGGTTCTAAATTTTCAACCTGAAAGAGAGCGTTCATTTTGAATGCAGTAATCAATTTTTCTTGATGCTCATCTTTATGGTTAAAACGCTTACTACCACTGGTGGCTTTTTTATAATAGGCATAAAACTCTAGCATCAAGTCGGGAGGGAAGCGCAACTTAGTCTTTCGAGCTTTATTGTAAGCTTCCTTGAAAGACTTGTCTAGCTCTTCTTGAGACATTTTCTGGGTCATATCCAGTTAAATTTTAGCTATTATAGATTCTCCTCCGCGTACCTTTTCGTTTAATTCTACATGTATAGGTGTTCCCAAGGGTAAAAATAAATCAACTCGTGAGCCAAACTTTATAAATCCGCTATCGCTTCCTTGTTTCGCTGTATCTCCTTCTTTAGCATAATTTACAATTCGTTTTGCAAGTGCGCCTGCTATTTGTCTATATAAAACTTCCCCTATACTTTGATTTTTTACCACTACGGTGGTTCTTTCATTTTCTTCTGAAGATTTTGGATGCCAAGCAACAAGAAACTTTCCCGGATGGTATTTACTAAACACTACCTCTCCGCCTATAGGGTAACGGGTCACGTGAACGTTAATAGGCGACATAAATACCGAAACCTGAACTCTTTTTTCTTTAAAATATTCTTTTTCGTAAACTTCTTCAATTACTACTACTTTGCCATCTACGGGAGAAACAACCGTACTGTTATCTATGGCGGTGTTTCTTTTTGGGTTTCTAAAAAACTGAGCGATTAGAATGAAAAAAAACAGCGATACGATAAAAATAAGCAATTTTATCCACGTGGTTGAGAGGAGTGTCAAGCTCGCGATATTAATCGCTAAAAATAGTGCAGCGCTTACGCCCAGAATCTTAAAACCTTCTTTATGAAACATATTTTATAAAATATAAATAGGTATATGCAAATGTAGCAGTATAAAGTATACTATCCAAACGATCTAAAATGCCGCCGTGGCCCGGCATTAAATTTCCACTATCTTTAACACCAGCTTGCCGCTTTAGTTTTGATTGAATCAAATCTCCCCAAGTCCCGAATATTGAAGATAGGGCACCTAAAATTATCCATTGTGCTAAAGTTAGAAGTGGTAAATAATTGGCTAGAATAATAGCTGTAATAAGCGTAAAAATAAATCCGCCAAGGAAACCTTCAACTGTTTTTTTAGGCGAAATGCGTTCAAATAATTTGCGTTTACCTATGCTTTTACCAACTAAATAAGCAAATGTGTCGTTGGTCCAAATCATTATAAAAATTCCAAGAAGCAGTAAAGGTTCATAATCACCGTTAAAAAAAGGAATACGAGTAATAAAAATAAACGATGAGATTAGGTAAAAAATAACCACTAGGTATTTTTTTTCCTCAAAAAGTGGTATTCTGCTCACAATAACTAGATCTCTTAATAATAGTGATTTAATAAGTAGGGTGAGCACCAACAAGGTGTTGAGTATAAGTGTGCTGCTAGATAAATATTCATCACTATCTAGAACCGAGAAAAACAAGTAAAATATAACAAAAATAAGGTAGGATAAATAGCTTTTTAATCCTAGTAGTTTTTGCAATTCATATACGCCAAATAACCCAAAAATGAAAAACAATCCTTTAAAGAGGTAGGGGTTAGGTAGCCATAGAACTACCAATAAAAGTATAACATACAAAGCACCAGACAAGGCGCGGGTGAGGGTTTCTTTCATGCGATTTACAAATCTTCTACAAGCAGCAAATATAGGTTTTTAGATGTACTACCATAATTCAAGAAATCGTTTTCTTGATCTTCACCAAAGGTTTTAATAGTGGTAATATTGGTAGGAATTCGGTTTTTACTTTTATTTTTTATGCCAGATAAGCCTTCACCAATACTATTAATCAATTGACTGGTGCGTGCAATAATGATGAAGTTATTGGGTAGGTCTGCAAGTTTCTTTTCTTTAATTTGGTTTGAAGATATAAGTAAGGCGCCAGTATTACCAATTAAATATTCACATCCCGAAATAAAAAAAGTGGCTTCTTTTTGATCTGTAAAGTTTAAATTAAAATGTATTAATTTGTTTTGGAGCTCTTGGTCAAAGCAAATAACCTCTTCTTCATGCCAATTATTCTCTTTTAAAATTAATCCGAAAGTTTCTTTCATCTCTTTCTCATCTGTGCAATAAAGAAACTTTCCGCCATTTTCTTTAAACTTAATCATAAAACTTTCGTCGGTAGGAAGTTCTTCCTCCGGCATGAATTTGCTTTGGTTTTTGTTATGATTTTGTTCCTCTTCTGTTTTGGCAGAAGTGACATAACCAATAAATTTACGAAATAAGTTCATATACGTGTTAACAAACGTTTAATAGCATCTCGTTCAAAGATAAAAAAACTTGATTTATACAAGTGATAAATCAAGTTTTTTTGTGTCTAGATAAGTATAAAATCTGCTATTTACTTAGTAGACTCACCTTTTTGCTCTTCATAAAATTCTTCAGAGGGTTTTTCAACCACTTTACTGTCTTTTTTTGCAAATGGTCTCTCTCCAAAAATTTTCTCTAAATCATCTTTAAAAATCACTTCTTTTTCTAATAGTATTTCGGCTAGTTCACTTAATTTTTCTTTATGCTGCTCTAGCAAGTCAATAGCTCTTTGGTATTGCACCTCAATAATATTAGAGATTTCTTTATCTATTAATTCTGAAGTTTTTTCACTATAAGGCTTTGTGAAAGTATATTCTGACTGTCCACTCGAATCGTAATACGTTAGGTTGCCAATTTTCTCATTTAAACCGTATACGGTAACCATTGCTTTAGCTTGTTTGGTCACTTTTTCAAGGTCGCTTAAAGCTCCGGTAGAAATTTTATTAAATATTACTTTCTCAGCTGCGCGACCACCCATAGTGGCACACATTTCATCAAGCATTTGTTCTGGTCTTACAATTAAGCGTTCTTCGGGAAGATACCAAGCCGCTCCTAAAGATTGCCCTCTGGGTACAATAGTTACTTTAACCAAAGGAGCTGCGTGCTCTAGCATCCAGCTTACTGTAGCGTGTCCTGCTTCATGATAAGCGATGGTCTTTTTCTCTTCTGGTGTAATAATTTTATTCTTTTTCTCAAGTCCTCCTACTATTCGATCTACAGCATCTAAGAAATCTTGTTTACCTACCGCTTTTTTTCCTTTTCTAGCAGCAATAAGCGCAGCTTCATTACAAACGTTGGCAATATCTGCTCCAGAAAAGCCTGGTGTTTGTTTGGCTAGGAATTCAATATCTAGTTCATCATCTAGACGTTTTAGTGGTCTAAGATGTACTTCGAAAATTTCTTTACGCTCTCTTAAGTCGGGTAGGTCTACGTAGATTTGTCTATCAAAACGACCAGCTCGCATAAGAGCTTTGTCAAGAACATCTGCGCGGTTGGTGGCGGCCAAAACAATGACATTGGTATTGGTGCCAAAACCATCCATTTCGGTAAGTAACTGGTTCAGGGTGTTTTCTCTTTCGTCATTAGAACCAGAGAAGTTGTTTTTACCTCTTGCTCTACCAATGGCATCGATTTCGTCTATAAAAATAATAGAAGGTGATTTTTCTTTTGCCTGTTTAAATAAGTCACGGACACGTGAAGCTCCAACCCCTACAAACATTTCTACAAAATCAGATCCTGATAACGAATAAAACGGCACTTTGGCTTCTCCTGCTACCGCCTTAGCCAATAAGGTTTTACCTGTTCCTGGAGGACCAACTAAAAGTGCCCCCTTAGGTATCTTACCTCCTAATGATGTATATTTCTCTGGCTGTTTTAGAAAGTCAACGATCTCTTGAACCTCTTCTTTCGCCCCTTCTAGACCAGCTACATCTTTAAAGGACACTTTTACGTCTGTATTTTGGTCAAATAATTTTGCCTTAGATTTACCGATGTTGAAAATCTGACCACCAGGGCCACCGGCTCCACCGCCGCTCATTCGTCTCATTATAAAAATCCACAACCCGATGATAAGAATAAAGGGCAGGAGTGTCCATAATAATTCCCCCCAAATATTGCTTTCGGTTTCAAAAGAAATATTTGCTTTGACATCATATTCTTTTTCAATTCTTTCAATATCCTCCTGAAACTTTTCAAGACTTCCAAAATTAACCGTGTAATGAGGAGTTTCCCCTACCGCCAAAACACCAGGATTTTCTTTACCTTTTTTTGCTAGCGATTCTTCTGCCTCGGGTGTAAGGTATACATTTGCTTTTTGAACATTCCGTATAACCACCAATTTCTTGATGTTTCCATTCTTAAGGATTTCTTCAAATTTAGCCGGACTTATTTTTTCGGGTTCATTAAAGCCTCCTCCGCTAAAAAAGTTAATACCCAGAAATATAAGAATGATACCGATATAAATCCAATAAGAATTAAATTTTGGTTTTTTGCCTTTTGGCTGATTTTTTTGCTGTTGTTGTTTAGCCATTATTTATTGTACTAATATTTTAATAATTGGTCTCAATTGCAGTAGTTTTAGCATCGCCCCAAAGACTCTCTATGTCATAAAACTCCCTGGTTTGTTTCTGGAAAACGTGAACGACAATATCCACATAATCCATAAGGACCCATTCGGCATTGTCTGTTCCTTCAATGTGCCAAGGTTTATCTTTCAAACTTTTACTAACTACTTTTTGTATGGAATTTACTATCGCATTGACCTGTGTATTTGAATTACCACTACATATTACGAAGTAATCACAAACTGTATTTTCTATTTCTCTCAAATCCATTAAAACAATATCATTGCCTTTAACGTCCTCAATCCCCTTAATTATGTGGGTAAGTAATAAGTCTGTGTTGCTGTTATCTTTTGTCATTCAATTAATTTTCAAATTTTGGCAAAGTTATAACTTTTAATGCTCTTTTAGCACAGTTAACAAAAAGTTATATTTACTTTAGTGCTTTATTTTAGATATGCACATAATCAAAGTTCATACCACCCCCTCAACCAATACTTATCTTAAAGAATTTTATCGATCCTACAAACAAGACGAGCCTGTTTTGGTAAGTTGTCGAAATCAGACGCAAGGAAGAGGGCAACTAGGCGCAAAATGGGAATCTATTGCTCATAAAAACCTAGCATTTAGTCTATTAATGCCCAATTTGAATTTACCGATTAAAGATAGTTTTAAAATAAGTATGCTTGCAGCAATAGCTATTCATTCGGTTTTGAAGCAGGAAGTTTCAGCCAACTGGATGATAAAATGGCCTAACGACATTTTGGCAGATAGTAAAAAAATTGCGGGAATTTTAATCGAAAATATAATTGTAGGTAAACAAATTAAAGGAAGTGTGATAGGTGTGGGGGTGAATGTAAATCAAACTGATTTTGGAGATTTACCCCAAGCTAGCTCATTGTGTTTGCTTAAAAATAAACTATTTGATCTAGATGCTTTAGAAACGAAATTGGCGAACCATCTAAAAGATGAAATGGAAAAATTTTTAAATGAATCATTTGATTTTTTAAGGGCAAAATATCACCAAACCCTGTTTAAAAGAAATGAGGTTGCTGTTTTTGAATTTCCGAATGGAGAAAAGATTTCAGGTATAATAAAAAGCGTCTCTCCAGAAGGCCTTTTACAAGTACTTTTAGAGGACGCCAAAATTCGTGAGTTTAACCTGAAAGAGGTAAAATTGCTTTATTAGAGTTTGCTTAAATTTTCGGCAAGTGTATTAATAAAGTTTTTAAGTGGTGATTTTATCATCATACTCATCATGGGGTTAAAATTACCTTCAAATTGAAGCTGTACATAGCTTTTATTTTCGGCTTGACTATCTTCCTCGATTAAGGTAATCAATGAAAAAGGTAGTTTTTCACTTTTTGCTCCTAGCGTAATTTTATCATAGGCTTGCTTTTCTTTAATCAGTAATTTGATTTCTGGCATTCCTTTTAACTGAAAAAGAAAACTATCATCTCCAGTGGTTTCAAATTTTTGAATAGAAGATGGCATGATTTTTTCAAAATTATCCACTTTAAGTAAAAATTGAAATAGCTCTTCCTGGCTTTTATTTACGTGTACTTTATCTGTTTCTAGTTGCATGATTTTATTTATTTGGGTTCCACTCTGCGGGGTTGGTGCGCCAATTTTTTAGAGTTTCTAATTCTTTATCGTTTAAATACTTGGTGTCGTAGGCTTGCTGAATTAGGTTTTCATAATTGCTTAATACGTGCACATCAAGGTTTTTATCTAGGAAGTTTTGTTGAGCGATATCAAATCCGTAACTGAAAATAGCGAACATACCCTTAATAGTTGCGCCACCTTTTTCTAAAGCTTTAACAGCATTTAAGCTGCTCTTTCCTGTACTGATTAGGTCTTCAATAACAACAACTTTTGCGCCTTTATCTAAATGACCTTCAATTTGGTTTTGTCTTCCATGTTTTTTTGCTTCTGGTCTAACATAAACAAAAGGTAGACCTAGGTATTCTGCTACTAGCATGCCAATGCCAATCGCTCCGGTAGCAACACCTGCGATAACGTCTGGTAAGCCGTAGTGCTGCTCTAATTGTTTGGCTATATTTTCTCTTACGTAATTACGGATGGGAGGATAAGACAAAATTATCCGGTTATCGCAATAAATCGGCGATTTCCATCCGCTTGCCCACGTAAAAGGTTCTTGTGGTTCTAATTTAATTGCTTTTATTTGTAAAAGTAATTCGGCTGTTTTTTTGGCCGTGTCTTTATCTAAAATCATAACGATGTATAAAATATTTGTAAATGATCATCCTATTTTGCTGTCGGCAAATCCAGAAATGGAATCTCCCTATACTTCTATTCCAATTCAAGCCGCTAAGATAAAACGTATTATTAAAAAAGTAGACAAAGGCGAACTAAAATATGTGAATCTTTATCATAAAAGCGATAAGAAAGCATTAAACTACTTTAAAAAGAAGCTAAAGACGATTAAAGCTGGTGGGGGAGTGGTGACCAATCCTAAACAGGAGATTCTATTTATTTACAGAAATAAAAAATGGGATTTGCCCAAGGGGAAAGCCGAAAAAGATGAGACTATAGAATTGACAGCCCTGAGGGAGGTTGAGGAGGAAACAATGGTTGAAGGCTTAAAAATAGATCATTTTCTTACCAAAACTTATCATATTTTAAAGCGAAATGGCACTTATAAGTTAAAAGAAACCTTTTGGTATAAGATGAGTACCGATTATCAGGGACCTTTGTATCCTCAATTAAATGAAGGTATTACTAAGGTGAAGTGGAAAAATGCTGAGAAAACACAAAAAGCATTACAAAAATCTTATGCCAATATTGTTGAATTACTCAATCAAAAAAAGAATTTATTCCAACCGGAAAATAGGGTAAAGTAAATGAGCTTTCTCATAATGTTTAGATTGCTTGTGTAGCCAGTCTAATTGTTGATAGGCATTTTCCTTAAAGTTGGGGTCAGTCGCTTTTTTTGCTTCAAAGGCTCTTTTTAAATCGGGAATCTCTCTAAGTAGTTCAGCTGCTGTTTGATCAAAAACATAAGGAGAGAAATGTTCTTTTTGCTGTAAGACACTATCAAAGAAATTCCAATTGAAAAATGAATCTGGAGCCGTTGGCTCTAAAGTTTCTAAAATATAATTTATACCAGGTTGTCTTGCAGGTACCCAAATATCTCCTTTTCTTACTTGCTTTAAAATTTTTTCTTTTTGGATTTTTGTTTCGTAATGCAAATAATGCCCTTCAAATGGCTTGCTGAGTGTTTTAAAGTCTTTTACTCTGTATGCTGTTACTTCCAATAGAGTGTCTTTTTGGGCAGGTTCAAGAATTAATTCATTCGCTTTAAGTCTTGCAATTACACCTTGCCAAGCTTGAGGGATTAAATAAGCCTTGGGTACGCGTATACTGTCTTTAGCGATATAATAGTTATAAAATGGTATTTCTTTCGTGTAAGGCTGAGAATCATCATAGTACAATTGGTCTAACCCTGTTACCTCACTTTTTTGGATATAACTTTTAAATCCTTTAAATGATAAAGTTGAAGAATTTGATTTATCTAATTTAAAATTGGTTTTATGCCATTTTTTATTTTGATGAAATGCAGTATTCCTTGCTTTTAATTCCTTTATTTGTTGGTGATAATCCTCGCTTATTTCTAGGCAAGATAGCATATAATCATAAGTAGCGCTAACCCTTTTTTTGTAATCTTTAAGCATATGAGTTTCTACAGTTATTCCTAAAGTGTTGAATAGGCTAGCATAACCTACCGAATACCTGGGCAGGTCAAGAAATTGATCAAAACCTTGTTCTGGGCTTTTTCCAAATACATTTACATAAGGGGTTACCTCCCAATTTTTTAAAAGTAATCTTTTCTTTATTTCTTTTTGAAATTCATCTGCTAGAAATGTGCCTAAGGGTCCGTCTAATTTTTGTTCTTGCGTAATCAAATGCGTTAGCGTGTATTGGTAATTTGCGCCGTTAGTTACGTGATTATCTAAAAAAACAGCCGGTTTCAAATAGTGAAATATTTTTGTAAAACCCATGGCGTTTTGACTGTCGGCTTTGATGAAATCTCTGTTTAAATCATAATTTTTGGCGTTTCCTCTAAAGCCATAAGCCTCAGGCCCATTTTGGTTTGTTCGGCTGTATTTATTTCTGTTTAATGCGCCTCCCACGTTGTAAATTGGTATGGTGGCAATTATCGTATTTTTAGGAGAATCAATCTTATTTTGCGCAAGATCTCTAAAAAACATCATGCTGGCGTCAATTCCGTCTGTCTCGCCCGGGTGAATGCCGTTGTTAACAAGCATTACTAATTTTTCTTGAAAAGCTTTGGGAGTAAATACGGCAGTTGGGTTAAAAACAACTAAATGCAAAGGTTTACCGCTATCAGAGAATCCCATTTCGCGTATGGAAACCGATGGAAATTGTTGCGCGAGATTTTGATAAAATGTTATTACTTCTTGATAAGTTGCTGTTTTTGAGCCATTTGATTTTTCGAAAGTTGTTTCGAAATCAAACTTTTCTTCTGCTTTGATATATTTTGAGAAATCACAACTAATTAAGCTCGACAGGCCAATTACTAGGAAGATTAAATAAAACGTATTTTTGCTTTTCATTGCTATTTGTTTATTCGCACGGCATTAGGCACTAAAACGGTATAATCTCCATTATTTCGAATGACATCTCTAACTATAGAAGAAGAGATGTAGCTTTTTCCACTTGATGTAAGTAGAAATAAAGTTTCTATACTAGATAATTTTCTATTGGTGTGTGCTATTGCTTTTTCAAATTCAAAATCGGCCGGATTTCTTAAGCCTCTTAAAATAAAATCTGCATTTTGTGCTTTGCAAAAATCGATTGTTAAACCTTTGTAGGGCATTACCTTGATTTTTTTCTCGTGCTCGAAGGTTTTATTTAGAAATTCTATACGCTCATCTAGACTGAACATGTATTTTTTTTCGGCATTTACGCCAATAGCCAAGATGATTTCGTCAAAAAGTGTAAGACCGCGTTCTATTATATCGTAATGTCCAAGAGTTATAGGGTCAAACGATCCTGGAAATACTGCTCTACGCATATTTTTTAGTTTAAAGTTACAAAAAAATTATCGATTGCTAATGGCCCTTTCTATACAAGCTCCAAATACTTCTTTCAAGCTTAAATTGGCTGCTTTAATTTGTTGGGGAAGAATACTAGCTTCGCTCAATCCTGGGCAGGTGTTTACTTCAATAAAATGAGGTTCGCCCTGGTGGAATATAAATTCGGCTCTACTTAAGCCTTTTAATTTAAGTTTCTTGTAGACTTTAATAGCCAATTCCTGAACTTTTTGGGTGTCTTTATCACCAATTCTTGCAGGGGTAATCTCTTGGGACTCGCCCAAATATTTGGCCTTATAATCAAAAAACTCATTTTCACTTACGATTTCGGTCACCGGTAAGGCTATAATCTCACCTTGGTATTGTATCACTCCTACCGAAACTTCTGTGCCCGATAAATACGATTCAATAATAACTTCATCGTCTTGTTTCAAAGCATGGTTGATAGCCGATTGAATTTCTGATTTTTCTTTTACCTTAGTAACTCCAAAACTACTTCCCGCTTTATTGGCCTTTATAAAGCAAGGCAAGCCAACCTTTTTGATTATTTCTTCCTCATCAATAGCATCACCATCATTATAAAAATAATTTTTTGCGGTTGGAATTTGGTATGCATTTAAAACACTAATACAGTCCCTTTTATTAAAACTAAGAGCTGCAGGATAAAAATCACAACTGGTTTGTGGAATATTGACTGTTTGCAAATAGGCTGCAAAAAGGCCATCCTCGCCTGGAGTTCCATGAATGATATTAAAAACCGCATCAAATTGTGTTTTGTCACCATCCTTGGTAAAAGAGAAATCTCTTTTATTGATAGGATACTTTTCACCATCGGGCATAACCACTTCCCAAGCATTGGTTGTGATATGTACAGCATAAGGGATATAGTGATTTTTATCGAGATGTTTTATAACTAAGGAGCCACTATTGATAGAAATTTGAGCCTCGTTGGAATAACCGCCCATGGCGACAGCAATTTTTTTTTTCATAAACCAAATTTATAACTAACACAAAAATACGGGTGTTTTTATATCTTTGCCTAATAATTTAATAGAATAATGAAATTATTTCGATTCCTATTTAGTAAGCTCTTTGTTTACCAGTTGCTTATAGCCTTATTGGTTGTTTTTATAATTGTGTTTGCCGCTTTAAGTTGGTTAGATAGCACCACTAATCACGATCAGCGTATAGAGGTGCCAGATCTTTCAAAACTTTCTTTAGAGGTTGTAGAAGAGGAACTAAAGGCTTATGGTTTGCGCTATGTAGTTATTGACAGTTCAAATTATAATCCAGATTATCCAATTTATTCGGTTATAGAGCAAAACCCTAAACCTGGTAAAAATGTGAAAGAAAATAGGAAAATATATCTTACTCTAAACCCTTCGGGGTACGCTAAAATTGAAATTCCCGAGATTGAAGGAAGAACAAAAAGGCAAGTGATTCCTACTTTGAAATCAATTGGCTTTGAAATAGGAGAGATTACCTATAAGCCCAATTTAGCAAAAGATGCCGTTATTGGTTTGCGACACAATGGAAAAGCCGTAAAAGCGGGAGAACGCTTACCAAAAACATCTGTGATTGATTTGGTTTTAGGAGATGGGAGTAGAAATTATAATAGCGAGGAATAATGACACAAGAGCCTACAGGAATAGATAATGGTAATGACGATTTGTATGAGCATTACGCTTTTACAGCTTCAAAGGGGCAAGATCCTTTAAGGGTAGATAAGTTCTTAATGAATTTTATTGAAAATGCCACTAGAAACAAAATACAACAAGCCGCACGAGACGGTAGTGTTTTTGTAAATGGCGAACCAGTCAAACAAAATTATAAGGTTAAAGCAGGCGATGAGGTAAAAGTTTTACTATCCCATCCGCCTTATGAATTTTTACTCACTCCAGAGAATATCGCTTTAGATATTGTGTATGAAGATGAGGCGCTTTTAGTTGTAAATAAGCCTGCGGGAATGGTAGTTCATCCTGGACATGGCAACTATTCAGGTACTTTAATTAACGCTTTGGTGCATCATTTTGACAATTTGCCCAATAATAGTAGTGAAAGACCAGGTTTGGTACATCGCATCGATAAAGATACTAGCGGTTTATTAGTTGTTGCGAAAACTGAACAAGCTATGGCGCATTTGTCGAATCAATTTTTTCATAAAACCAGCGAACGTAAATATATAGCTTTAGTTTGGGGTAATGTAGAGGAAGATCAAGGAACGATAGAAGGCAATATAGGTAGGCATCCCAAAAATCGTTTACAGAATATGGTTTTTGAAGGAGATGATTCCGAAAAGGGAAAACCAGCGATTACTCATTTTAAAGTTTTAGAAAGATTGGGGTATGTTACTTTAGTCGAGTGTCAATTAGAAACAGGAAGAACACACCAAATTCGTGTGCATATGAAGCATATTGGTCATACCCTGTTTAATGATGAACGTTACGGAGGAGAGCGCATATTAAAGGGGACTTCTTTTACAAAATATAAACAGTTTGTAGATAATTGTTTTAAAGTGTTACCACGTCAAGCCTTGCATGCGAAAACTTTGGGGTTTGAGCATCCTGTTACCAAAAAATGGATGAGTTTTGATTCTGAAGTGCCGCAAGACATTAAAGATTGTGTTGAGCGATGGCGAAAATACGCAAAAAATCAGAAGGAACTATTGTAATTTTTAGCTAGAAATAATTTAAGTTTGTCGCTTTTTTTAACTGAGTTATGACAAATAATAGATTAAGTTTTACCGTTAATTTTGCTATATTAATTTTTGTATTTACAGTCTTGTGCATCAGCAATGACCTTTATGCCCAGGAAAAAGACACCATTAATTTAAATGAGGTTGTTCTTAAAACCCATTTAGGAAGAACTTTTAAAGAAGAAGGTAAGCTTACGCGCTTAATTACTCGTTCAGAAATAGAATCCTTACCTGTTCAAACATTAAGTGAAACACTTGATTTGCTACCTGCTCTAGATCTTAGACAACGTGGAATGTCAGATTTGCAGACTGACATCTCGATTCGTGGAGGTACCTTCAATCAGAACATGGTTTTACTTAACGGCATAAATGTTACCAATCCGCATACGGGGCACAACACACTGAGTCTACCCGTTTCTTTTTTTGGGGTAGATCAAATTGAGGTTTTAAAGGGCGCTGGAGGCAAGCTTTACGGATATAATGCTTTTAGTGGTGCCATTAACTTCACAACAGGTTTAGATAAAAGTCCGTTACAGTTAGAACTTATGGGGGGAGATTTTGGATTTAAATCCGCGCAAGGGAAAACCTATTTCGAAACGGGAAATAAGTTCGAACATCATCTTATGGCGGGATACCAAGAAGGCGATGGGCATCAAGAAAATACAGATTTTGAAAGTCTAAATCTATTTTATCACGGTAAATATCAACAAAATAAGGCCCAATTTGACTGGATGGCAGGGTATGCCAATAAAGGATTTGGTGCTTTTAATTTTTATACGCCCCGATTTTCAAATCAATTTGAAGAGGTGACCACCCAATTTGCAGCAATTAAATGGAATCAAGACTTAGGTAAATTGCAATTAAATGCAAATATATACGGACTGCGTAGCAATGATAGGTTTGAGCTTTTTAGAGAAAACCCACCTACATGGTATACCCAACACAATAAACACCAAACCGATGTAGTGGCGGCTCATTTGGGGGTTAATTATACTAGCGCAATAGGTAAAACTAGTTTGCATAGCGAATGGAGGCGGGAACTCATCAATAGTAATGTGCTAGGTGAACCACAAACTTCTGTAAAAGAAGATGAAAATTTATTTTATACCGCTACCAAAGAAGCTGAATTCAATCATTTTTTTGCTCGCAATATTCTGGATGTAACTTTGGCTCATCAATACAATTGGAAAGATTTAAAATTGAATATAGGGCTTAAAAGTTTACATGTTGAGGGAGTGACTAAATTTTACCCAGGAGCAGATTTAGGGTATAAGATAAATCGAAGCAACTACGTAGTGGCCTCGGTGAACAAGTCGATGCGTTTACCTACGTTTACCGATCTTTTTTATAAAGGCCCTACCCAAATAAGCAATCCTAATTTAAGAGCAGAAGAAGCTATAACTTATGACCTTACCTATGCATATAAGAATAAAATCCTTAATGCACAGGCTGCTGTATTTTATCGAGATGCTAAAAATTTAATTGATTGGACTTTAACGCCAGGGGAAGAAGTGTTTAGATCGATGAATATCTCTGAGTTAGGTAGTTTTGGAGTAGAGGTGGAAACTGATTTTAATTTGGCTCTGATGTTTGAAACAGAGTTTTTAAATAACCTTAGAGTAGGCTATAGCTACTTAGATAATGCAGACGCTAATGAAGATTTCGAATCTACTTATGCTTTTGATTTTCTAAAACATAAACTTACTGCCAATTTGGTAATTAGCCCTTTAGAGAACATGCAATGGAGTATAGGTGGGTTTTATCAAAAACGCAACGGGGGTTACCAACGTTTTGTCAATGAGGAAGCCATTGGTTTTGTGCCTTACGACGATGTGATTACTTTGAATACGAAAATATCTTACAAGTATAAAAAACTTACTTTTTTACTTGATGTTTTTAATATTTTAGACCAAGACGCCTTTGATTATGGCAATATCTTACTGCCAGGCAGGTGGGCCAAATTTGGTGTTAGTTTTAGTTTATAACTTAGATTTATGGTAAGATTGTTTTAAATTACTGACTTTGTAAATCTAAAATCAGCCATTATCGTAAATTAGGGAAAAATTAAATTATGAAGATAGTAATTTCACCGGCTAAATCTTTGAATGAAAGCCAAGATTGGCCTATACAAAAATCATCACAGCCTGTATTTCTAGAAGAAGCAGCTCAAATTAATAGAAAGCTGGCTCGTTTTTCGAAAAAAGAATTAGCCGATTTAATGAATATCAGCGACCAATTGGCCGATTTAAATTACACCCGTAACCAAGATTTTGAAGCTAAACCTACAGCTAAAAATGCTAAACCGGCTATTTATATGTTTGATGGTGATGTTTATTCTGGACTAGAGGCAAATACAATAGAAGAAAAACAAGCCGATTTTTTGCAAAATAGTCTACGTATTTTATCTGGACTTTATGGAATTCTTAAACCATTTGATTTGATGCAGCCTTACCGACTTGAAATGGGAACAAAATTGAGTATTGAGCGTAACAAAGACCTTTATGCTTTTTGGAAAACCAAAATTACAAAGCAATTGAATGAAGAGTTACAAGAAAACGAACTTTTTGTTAACCTAGCTAGCAATGAGTACTTTAAGGCGGTAGATAAAACCAAATTAAAAAGTCAAATAGTAACGCCTATATTTAAAGATTTTAAAGGAGATAAGCTTAAAACTATTGCATTTTATGCTAAAAAAGCCCGTGGTGCTATGGCGCGTTACTTAATTGACCATCAGGTGAGTAAATTTGAAGATTTACTGGGCTTTACTGGGATGGATTATAAGTACAGCGAAGAGCATACTGATAAATCAAATGAACCAGTTTTCATTCGATAATAGGAATATAGGTTAAATTACGTAAACCAGATTTTGTAGAATAAGCCAAATTCTTTTTATTTTGAAACGGTAGCTTTTAACACTTCAAAAGAAATTATTCCTATATCTAAAACAGCTTTATGCAAGTTGCCATTTACATAATGGTATTCTGAATCATTTTTGGAAGATTTAATGTATTTGTGACGCGATTCTTGTTGCAAAGTGAGAAATTTACCTTGTTCTTCAGAATAAATTTCTTTGACTCCGGCGGGCTCTTCAAAAAGAAGTTGTACACTAGAATAGTTTATGGGGCGGTTAATTTTATGGCTCTTATTACTTTCTGTAAAAATATAGGCGTTTTCTTTTTTACGGGTAAAACTATGCGTTCTAGTTTTGCCATTGACTACTATAGTAACTTCTGCAAAAAGCAATTGTTTGTTGAGGTCTTTTTTAACTAAATAAGTGTACTCAACGTTAAGGGGAGTAATTATTCTTGTCTTGATGCTCGTATTGCTTATATAAAATAAGGTGTCGCCTTTTTTGTAGTGCCGGGCAGTAAGTTTACCTAGGTTTTTATCTTTATATACAAGCTCAAAAACCAATTTTTGGGCTTGCCCTGAGCTTAATATTGGAAATATAAGAAAAAGAAAAACAAGAATTAATAGGTGATTTTTATTAGGATGCATAGGGCTAGGTTATTCTACAAATATAAAGTTATCTCATAATAAAAAAACAAGAATAAGTATTTGATTATCAAAAAATAATAGCTACTTTTGCAATCCGTTTGGCAGCATTTGGAAAATCAAGCGGAATTAATTTTTATTTTTAAACAATCTTCTGTGCATCAGCTGTTTAATTTTCCAAGGTGTGTAGAATACAAATGAATAGATCAGCAATGGCTGAAGAAAAAAACAATCCAGAGATTCAAGAAGTAGCCGGGATGGACGCTTCTTCTCAACCAGCTCCTAGCGAGCAACAACAAAATCCAGAACAATTTTTAAAGGAGTTTAACTGGCACAATTATGAAGAGGGTATCGACCCAATTGATGATGGTAAGTTAGATGAGTTTGAGAGACTTGTAGAGGAAAACTTTGTAGATACACTTGATGATGAAGTTGTTGAGGGTACGGTAATCAATATCACCGATCGTGATGCTATTATCGATATCAACGCTAAGAGTGAAGGTGTAATCTCACTAAATGAATTTAGATACAATCCTAATTTAGCGGTTGGCGATAAAGTTGAGGTTTTAATTGATGTACGTGAAGATGCTACAGGGCAATTAATTCTTTCTCACCGTAAAGCTCGTGTAATTAAGGCTTGGGATCGCGTAAATAAAGCGCACGAAGAAGGTACCATTGTAAACGGTTTTGTAAAATGCCGTACAAAAGGTGGTATGATTGTAGACGTATTTGGTATCGAAGCTTTCTTACCTGGTTCGCAAATCGATGTGAAGCCAATTAGAGATTACGATGCTTACGTAAACAAAACTATGGAGTTTAAAGTGGTGAAAATTAACCACGAATTTAAGAACGTAGTAGTTTCTCATAAAGCGCTTATCGAAGCAGATATCGAAGAGCAGAAAAAAGAAATTATTGGTCAATTAGAAAAAGGACAAGTGTTAGAAGGTGTGGTTAAAAACATCACTTCTTACGGTGTGTTCGTTGACCTTGGTGGTGTAGACGGTTTAGTTCACATTACTGATTTATCTTGGTCTAGAATCAATCATCCAAACGAGATTGTAGAATTAGATCAGAAATTAAACGTAGTAATCTTAGACTTTGATGAGGCTAAAACTAGAATCCAATTAGGTCTTAAGCAATTGAACAAGCACCCTTGGGAGGCACTTGATGCTGACTTGAAAGTAGGTGATAAAGTTAAAGGTAAAGTAGTTGTTATTGCAGACTACGGTGCGTTTATTGAAGTTGCTGAAGGTGTAGAAGGATTAATCCACGTTTCTGAAATGTCTTGGTCTACTCACTTAAGATCTGCACAAGATTTTGTAAATGTAGGCGATGAAGTTGAAGCACAAATTTTAACTTTAGATAGAGAAGAGCGTAAAATGTCTCTAGGTATTAAGCAATTAACACCAGATCCATGGACAGACATTACGACTAAATACCCTGTTGGTTCAAGACATACCGGAATTGTAAGAAACTTTACAAACTTTGGTGTATTTGTTGAACTTGAAGAAGGTATCGATGGTCTTATTTATATCTCAGATCTTTCTTGGACTAAGAAAATTAAGCATCCATCAGAATTCTGTAATGTAGGTGATAAATTAGATGTTGTTGTTCTTGAACTTGATGTTGACGGACGCAAATTGAGCTTAGGTCACAAGCAAACAGAAGAAAACCCTTGGGATAAATATGAGCAAGATTTCGCGGTAGGTACTAAGCATACAGCAACAATTGCAGATGTTGTAAGTAAAGGAGCTACTATTGAGTTTAATGAAGATATTACTGCTTTTGTTCCTACTCGTCACTTAGAAAAAGAAGACGGTACCAAGTTAGGTAAAGGAGATGAAGCTGAATTTGTAATCATCGAATTCAATAAAGAATTTAAGCGTGTTGTGGCTTCTCATATGTCTATTCACAAAGAGGAAGAGGCTAAGATAGTTACACAAGCAGCTAAAAAAGCTCAAGAAGAGAATAAGCCTACTATAGGTGATGCTAACGCAGATCTTCAAGCTTTAAAAGATAAAATGGAAGGTAAAAACTAATTTTACTTAAATTTTGTTCTTATATATTAAGACCCTCAAGCGAAAGCTTGAGGGTCTTTTTTTGTAAGCAAATTTTTTAACTCTTATAAGTTTAATTCATTCCTTGAATTACCCAAACTCAAATTTTTCATATTTGAATATTCGATTAGACTATTAATTTATTTAAATTCAGGTATGGGGGAGCATTCTAAACCCTTTTTTTAGGCTTTTAATGATAATGCACTTATAGGGTTTATGGAAGTAGAGTTGATGCGCTTTAGCTTATATATTGCTAAATTATATTTTACTAGTTAAGTCAACTTCGCTGCTAATGGCTTCTAAAGACCTTTACGGAAGTAGGGCATAATGCAAAAAACCTTTTCCTGTTTGAATATAAAAAACAATCAAACAGAAAAAGGTTTGTAATAAAATGAAAAAATAGAAGCTGTTATTGCCCCTGCATTTCTAATTGTTTCATTTGCATTTCCTGAATATATTCAAAGTACTCGTTAATTCCGCCTAAAGAAACGATGAACGCAATGCTAGAGATTAAAACTAATAAGCCTATAACCAAGCCGATAATTGCAATAATTTTGGCAGTTTTTACTTGGCTATAGTTGTCGAATCCATCAGGATTTTGATGGTATAAGCGTGTGTCTTTATTCGCTAAATAAAACGCTACACCAGATAATATCACGCCTCCTAATCCTGCACTAAAGCAGCAGGCTATAAAAGATAATATTCCTAAAATTAAAGATAGTGTAGCATTGGGTAATTTCCGATTTTCTAATTCCATTTTTTAAAATTTGAGTTAAGTATTTAGTTGATAAATATTGAAGTTAAAAATATAAATAATAAAGTTTATAAACGTAGCTAACAACGATAGTTATCGTTGTTATAAAAGCTAAAGGTGTTATCCATTTATGGTAGTTTTTAAAAGGGTAAATCTTGTTTACAAGTAAAAGTAGTAAAAAAATCAATAAAGGATAAAGACCAGGATACATCAAAAAGCTCTCTTTTAGGTTTCCTTCACTTAGTAATAATACGGCGCGTTGGCCACCGCAACCCGGGCAAGGGAAAGCAAAAAACTTCTTAGTATAGCAAGTAAGTAGATAATCTTCCAAAATATCTATTTGTTGTAAATGCTCACTTTTTGGGTAAATGCGTTTTGATTCTCATCTAGAACTTGTACAATATAAATTCCTGCCGCTAGGTTTTGGGTTGAGAAGCTATAATTAGAATTGCTTCCTAGTTGGTTTTTAAAAAGAATTCGCTTACCCATCATGTCAAAAACACGTACTGCCGTTATGCTAGCGTTATTGGGGTTGCCAATATTTAACGTCTGCAAACTGTTATTTTGGGTAATAATAAAATTGCTTCCTTCTAATTCATCAATACCCAAGCGTTGATCTTTAAAAGCTAAATAAAATCTGTTGTGATGATTCCCTGCTGGTAAATTGATATTAAAATACTTGCCGTCATTTATTTTATTATACATTTTATATTGGGAATCATAAATGTAAATATGCTCTAAATCGATGTGTTCTTGATTATTGATTTTAAAAGTAACCTCTTTATCTTCATTTAAAGAAATATAAAGTGGTATATGCTCGTCTTGGTTAAAGGGTCGCACATCAATTACATAATTCCTGTTGTTATTAAAAATACCGGCATCAGAATTTACGGCGTCTATATTGGCCGCATCCATAGCCATGTCAACACCAGTTGTCGCGGCATCATTAAAGACTACGGCAACTTGACGTGTATACAGGTTATCAAACACAAAATTAAGACGTAATAGGGGTATGCTGTCCGTTGGGCTAGAGCTGGATATTGTCTTCTGTCGATCAAAATTAGTATTATCCTTCCCTTCTGGTTGGTAAACGCGATGGGAGTTGTTGAACCTAACCGCATCTAAAGTGCCATCGGGTGCTTGTACAAAAAAACCTTGAGCAATGGGTATAAACTTTCTATTTATATCGAGACTGCCTGTTCCGTTACCACTACCAATAGGATTACCGCTAGCGTCATAATTGTAAAACACCGCATTGGTATAGGTTCCAAGACCTAAGCAACTGCCATTGGGAGAGAATGTCGCATAACCACCGTTGTAATCTCTAAGATTGTGCGATTGTACATTGGGGTCACTGTCCCAGAAATAAGCCACACCAGTGGTTGCATTTCGCTGTGTGGTACTCAAATTACAATCAGTATTAGGGGAACCTCCTGTTGAATTTTCAATTAAAAACTTAGATAGAAAGATAGCAGAAGGGTAGGGATTACCCAGCAAGGCAATGTCATTAGTAGAATTAAAGGTGGTTACTTCAATGTCTCCGTTGTTAGGTCTACCTCTAAAATCATAACGTTGCGCAGAACCGGGGTTGTTTTGTACGCTATAAAGCGTAAAATTGTCGGTTCCGCCAACCCCTTTCATAGTAAAACCTTCACCTGGGTTAATGTTATTGGCATCTTGTACAGATATCCAATTAGCATAGGCGTTGCCTTGTTGATTGATGTATTTAAAAATCCAATACTTAGCCAAATTTAAAACAGCAGTCGAGTTATTTGGAGTTGTATTAGTTGTCGTACTGTTGTATCCTGAAATTATATTTACACCAGAACTTTTTAATCTAGAATTGGGAGTACTCAATTCATTAATACCAAAAGATAAATTTCCCGTAGGATTACCATTGCTAATTAAGCCAACGGGTGCACCCCAATAATTATAGGCATACTGGTCGGCAGCTCCTTCTTGAAAAACAGATAAAGTACCATTTCCTTCATTGGCTACATCATCTTCTTGTATAAATTGGGCGTTATTCCGTAAATAAATGTTGGCAATTTCTGTATCTGAGTTGCGGGTAAGTAGCAGTTTCCCGGTACTAAATAGATAACCTCCTTCTACATATATATAGTTTGTGGGGCTTTCGGTATTATCATCACCCCCCTTTACGGATATTTGAGCAGAGATAAGCCCGTACATAAAAAAATAAAAAATAAATAATATTGGCCGCATGACTAGGTATTTTATTCAAAAATAATATATTTGAGTTGAAATCAGATATAAATTAAGCAATTAAAATTTATATTCAATAATTAACTGTTATGCTAAAGCCGAAATACATTTTGCTTTTTTTAGCCTTAATCGTTTTGGTGAGTAATTTGTTTATAGAAAAGTATAACGTTTTTCTTAATGTTGCTGGCATCATTTTATTGATGTTGGCTTTGTATCAAATTAATAAAGGCTTGAGCAGTAATAACAAAGAAAAACAACCTCATGAATTTTAAGACAGGAGATGAAGTTGAACTTATAGATGAAAATCTTAGCGGTTGGGTAGAGAATGTTTCTGGCAGTAGTTTAACCATTCAAACATCAGATGGTTTTATTTTACAGGTAGAATCTGATGAAGTAATAAAATTAGAAAACGCAAGCTTAAAGGTAACCGAGGCAGAATTGCGACAAGCTTTAAAAGAAAAGCAACCCAGTAAGCGGAAACAAGTTATAGCCAAAAGAAGGGAGAAAACTATTCCCGCTATAGAAATTGATTTGCATATTGAAAAATTGACTCATCGGGTAAATCGATTGGACAAGTATGATATACTTAATCTTCAGATTGATACGGCTAGGCATCACTTAGAAAAGGCGATAAAAAATAGAAATCAACGCTTGGTTTTTATTCATGGTGTTGGAGAAGGAGTGTTGAAACAAGAGCTTAGAACCTTATTTAGCCGATATAACCAAGTAGCATATGAAGATGCAGACAGCACCAAGTATGGTTTTGATGCGGCCACAGCCGTATATATTTATCAAAAATCAATTTCCTAGCCTGGATTGATTTCGGTAGTTACGTTGGCGCTTTCTTCAAAACTTCCAAGAATTAGCTCCTCAATACTTATGCTTTCATTGGCGTTTAAATTTTTGAACGTAAAATTTTTCGCTGTTACAATGGTTTTAAATCTTCTAAGAATAGTATTGTCCTTATAGAGATTTAGAATTAATTCACCCTGGTCTGCGGGATCCAAATAATTAGGGATTCCATTATTGTTGGTGTCATCGTCAGTAGGGTTTAAAATTACGTCCTCACCGGCTTCCGAATTGAGATCTTCATTACGTGTTAGAATACCATCATTATCATCATCTTCGTCCAAATAATTAGGGATACCATCTTCATCTGTATCCGGAAAATTTAAATTGTCTAGCGGTTGCCCGATTAGCGCAATTTCTATCGAAGTGCTTACGTTGTCATTATCGTCATCCATATCAAGATAATCAGGAATTCCATCACCATCGGTATCTTGGTTACTGCTTCTTCCTTCTTGATTATCTGGTATGCCATCACCATCTGAGTCTTCGGTTAAAATTGCTTGTGTAATAAAATCAACACTTCCTCCATTGTCAGCTTCATATTCTTGAGTGATATTATTATTTGCTGGTGGTACGCTATTGCAGAAATAAGAAGCGCTTATAGGTTGAGAAAATGCCCTGTAGGTCAATATATTGCTGGAACTAATAGGGTAACTCTGGGTGCGTTGCTCACTTAGATCACTTATAATAGGACTAAAATTTGAATCATTAAACTTAAAAAATATACTTTCATCGGGACTTGTGTTAATACTAAAGGCCACCGTTGTATTGTTGTTTTGACAATAAGCAAGCTTATTATTTTCATCAAATAAAAAGTTGGTCACAATGAGGTCTCCGTCGTCGCAGGCTTGTAATACCCCTGCAAAAGCTAAAAGTAGGATTATTTTTTTCATAACAACAAATTTAATTATTTGAGTAATTTAAAAGGCGTAAAAAGAATTTTAAATACTTATTTTCGCAAAAAAAATATTTTCGCCCTATGAGAAGTGTATATTTAGATAGTGCCGCAACGACACAAGTTAGACCTGAAGTAATTAAGGAAATGACTAGCGTACTTGAAGATAGCTTTGGTAATCCGTCTTCAACGCACGCTTTTGGTAGAAAAGCCAAGGCTTATATGGAGAACGCACGCAAGGCCATCGCCAAGCATTTAAACGTTACAGCTGCAGAAATTATTTTTACTTCTGGAGGGACCGAAGCCGATAACCTAGCCTTAAATAGTGCTGTTCGTGATTTAGGTGTTAAAAGAATTATTACCAGTAAGGTAGAACATCACGCTGTTTTATATACGGTTGAACAGCTTAAGCATTGTTATGATATTCAAGTAGAATATGTAGCTATTAAACCTTGCGGTCAAGTAGATCTTGATCACTTAGATGAATTGCTACAACAAGATAGCCAAAAAACGCTGGTAAGCTTAATGCACATTAATAATGAAATAGGAACTATTTTACCTTTAGAGAAAGTAGGGCAGATGTGTAAAGCTCACGGCGCTTTATTTCACAGTGACACCGTGCAAAGTATTGGGCATTTCGATATAGATTTAGATGCATTACCAGTGGATTTTACCGCGGTAAGTGCTCATAAATTTCACGGACCTAAAGGGGTAGGCTTTGCTTATGTGCGAAAAAATTCAGGTTTAAAACCCTTGATTTTTGGTGGCGCTCAAGAGCGCGGTGTAAGAGCCGGTACAGAGAGCGTTCATAATATTGTTGGAATGCAAAAAGCTTTAGATTTGGCTTATGAGCATTTAGAAGAAGAAAAGCAATACATAGAAGAATTAAAGAAAGACTTTATCAATGCTTTAAAAGAAAATGTGCCTGGGGTAAAATTTAACGGCAGTTGTTCAGACTTTAATAAAAGTACTTATACCTTGGTAAATGTATGTTTGCCAGTAGCTCAAGAAAAAGCAGCGCTACTTTTGTTTCAATTGGATTTAAACGGAATTGCTTGTTCTAAAGGAAGTGCCTGTCAAAGTGGAAGCACTAAAGGTTCACACGTACTTTCTCAAGTTTTAAGCGATGAAGATCTTGAAAAACCCTCAATTCGTTTCTCTTTCTCGGCATATAACACCAAAGAGGAATTAGATTATGTGGTCGATGTACTTAAGAAATTTGTTGAAGAGCACCATTAATAATTATTAATTATATCCTATTTAAAACCGACAGCTTTTGCTAGTCGGTTTTTTTTTTACGGATTTATACCGTGCTAAAAATTAAATTGGCAACCACTTTATCGTCAAGCCATCTTAAACAAACTAAAAGAAGTATCTAGTTAATTCTAAAAACGCATACTCATTCGAAGATTGAATACTCTAGGCGTTAAATAATTAGGTACCGAATATAATCGTTTGGAATAAACATCACGAACATAGGTGTTGGTGATTGAATTTTGACGATCAAAAATGTTGAAAATTTCAAAACCGATACTTAAATCCTTAAAAGATTTGAGCCAATTGGGTCCTTCTTCTTTTTCCTTTTTAGAAGAATCAACTAAAACGTATGAGAAACCAGCGTCTACGCGATGGTAATTATCTAAACGAACTTGGTAAACATAAGGGTCTGCATAATTGGGTACACCTCCGGGTAAACCTGTATTATACACCATGTTTAAGTATAACTTAAGTTTTGGAATATTGGGCACATAATCTTGAAAAAGAATAGCAAATTTTAGGCGTTGATCGGTTGGTCTTGAAATATAGCCACGATTTTCAATATTTTCTTCTGTTTTTAAGTAGCCGACACTCACCCAGCTTTCGGTTCCTAAAACAAACTCACCATTTAAGCGAAGATCGGCGCCGTACGCATACGCTTTAGCATTGTTTTGCGCTGCATACCGAATGCGAACATTTTCTAGGGTGTAAGGATTTACATCATTTAAATTTTTATAATAAGCCTCGGTAATTAATTTGAAAGGCCTTTTGCCTAGCTTAAAACTATAATCATTTCCGGCGACAATATGTATAGCTTGTTGAGCCTTTACTTTTGGATTTACCGCACCTGTTTCACTGCGAAGTTCTCTGTAAAATGGAGGTTGGTAATAAAATCCGCCCGAAAGGCGAAAGAGCATATCTTTTTCCCAGTTGGGTTTTAAAGCTATTTGTGCTCTGGGGCTTATTACATTGTAGGCTTGTTTGTCAATGGCTTTTCCTTCTACTTGCCAGTAGTGGCTTCTCAGGCCTGCATTTAGCCAAAAGTCGGCCTCCTTTATTTTAGTTTTATAGCTGTATTGTGCAAAAGCCTGAATTCGATTAATTTGGGTTTCGTTATAGGCGCGAATGGAGTAGTAGGGAGCTAAAGGGGCTTCAAAAGCTTCGTAGGGCTGATTATTTTCAAAACCTTCTAGTGGTGGACGAATGGAATAGCCAGCGGAGTCTATTATTTCATATTCCTGAATACGATCACGAATATTTTCGTGTGTATATTTTAAACCGTAGCTAATTTCACTATTTTCTATGGTAATTTTACCTTTATGTTGAAAATTAACAATAAGAGCGTCTAAATCATTACGTGCGTGGGTTAATTGACCGCCTACGCCTTCTGTAAACTCAACTTCACCTAAATCGTCACTACCAATATTTGTATTGGGCTGTCCTAATCTATACTCGGCCAAAATGTCAAAATACTCTTGCTCTTGGGTGTTATAGATCGATCCGATGAAACTGGTCTCAAAATTGGCGTTAAGCTGGTAATCTGCCTTTAATGCAGCCGAGTAAGTGATGTATCGATCTTCTTCTTGACCTTCGTAAAATACTTGAAGTGCCTGAGCTTCTTGAATAGTACCAAATTTTGTCTCCTTGAATTTAGGTTCATAGCGGTATTCATTAAGCGAAATATTACCCAAAAAGCTTAAGCTAAATTTTTTTGAGAATTGATAGGTAAGATAAGTCTGTGCATCGGCAAATATAGGATTAAAGTCTACCTCAGTTTCTTTGCTGTTTACGAACAAACTATTGTTGCGGTAGCGTAAACCCAATATAGCGGTTAATTTTTTATTTTTGGTTATTCCTTCAACACTAGCACTAGCACCCAACATACTTAAATCAAGTGATGCGCCAAAATTAGTTGGCCTGCGATAAGTAATATCTAGAACAGAAGATAATTTATCGCCATATTTGGCTTGGAAACCTCCCGCCGAAAAATTGACATTTCTAACCAAATCGGTGTTTACAAAACTAAGACCTTCTTGCTGCCCAGATCGTATCAAAAACGGCCGATAGACTTCGATTCCGTTTACATAAACTAGGTTTTCATCATAATTTCCTCCTCTTACAGCATATTGCGTACTCAATTCATTGTTAGAAGAAACGCCAGGCAGGGTTTTAAGTAAATTTTCTACCCCAGCATTGGCGCCAGGGATTCTTCGAATCGTTTCTGGTTCAATTGAGGTAATACCTTCTACCTTGTTGCGACTAACACCTGTAATAACTACACTTCCTATTTGTTCAACATCTGTTTTAAGTACCGGATTAAATTCTTTGGTCTCACCAGCTTTGAGTTTAAATTGCACCTGCATAGGTGCTAAACCTAAATAGCTAAATTTAACAGTGGTAATTTTATTGGCCGGTAAGGTTAAGGTATAAAATCCATTTATATTACTTTGGGTTCCGTTGGTTGGTGTGCTGATGTTCGCTCCCACAACAGGTACGTTGTTTTCATCTAAAATTACACCTTGTAATTGTGCTTCTTGCCCCAAGGAAATAAATCCGTAAAGGAAAAAGAGCCATAAGAAAAAATTCTTCAAAAGATTAAGATTTAGTTTTCCTGTAAAATATGCCTTCAAAGGTAGTGCTATTTCCTACATTATCTATAACAATTAATTGTAAATGGTTTTCAGTATCTACAACGGCACCATCTTCAAAATAGTGTGTAAGCATATTGGTTTTGTAGTCATACTCCATTAAAATAAATTTACCGTTGACCGTAGCGCGGTAAGCTTGGATGTTTGTCAATTCATCTTCAATTTTAAATTGAAGTACTTTTTCTTTACTCATCCATTTTTTATGCACAAAATTTACCGGTTCTATTTTTGGGCCTTCCCAATCTTGCTTTAAAGTATACTTACCAAAAGTTCGGGTTCTTATGGTGAAACGATTTGGTTTTTTATAGGTTTTGACATAATAGGCTTTCCCCCAGTCGGTTAATCGGGCGATATACATTTTTTCTTTGTCTTCTGTTTTATAATCGCTAACGTCAATACCAAGAGTGAAATTCTTATGAAGTGGGGTTTTATCGTTATGAATTTTAATGTAATCTTCCTCTGCTTTTATATCGAGGTAAGTATCATCATAAAGAGCGTTTTTTGGAATGTATATATCATAAATGCCCTCTTCAAAAGCGATGGCATGATTGGCCTTAACTAAATAATCTGTTTTAAGTGGGGTAGGGGTTTTTATTTCTTTTTTATCTCTTTTTTTAGCTTGAATAGGTAGTGTGATTTCGGTGGTATTATTGGCGAAATCGGTAATTACTATTTTATAGTTGTAATCTAGTTCTTCTTCTAAATTTATCAACCCATTATTGCCAGTATGTTCTAGCAAACTAAGTGGGTTGTTTTTTTCGATAAAAAGTTTTTGAATCTTTTTTTTATCGCTTTTGTAAAACTCATAGTCGATAAAACGATTGATGTATCTGCTTTCAGCAAACGAAAAAATATCGAAGCTTGCCGTAAAAATTTTTTCTCCGTTTAAATAAGTTTGTATTTTATAAATACCGTTTTTATTGTAGGCGTTATTGAGTAAATCGCGACTTATCACCCCAAACCCGATCTTTCCATACGCCTGAATTGGTTCGGTGGTATAGCGATGATTTCCTTTGTGTATTGGCCTTAGCTGAATTCTACCTTGTTGACTTTCTATATGGCTATTTTCATCTAAAGTATAAGCATAAAGCCCTTCTAGAAGTGGGGCGTGATTATCGGGAACTGTAAATCCAAAATTTAAAGCATTCATTGGTTTTTGCGCTTCATCACGGATTTCAAAATGCAAATGAGGCCCCCCACTACCGCCGCTATTTCCGCTAAGAGCGATAAGTTCTCCTTGTTCAACGGGCAGTTCGTTGGCCTTTGGAAAAACTTCTACTTCATACTGCTCTTTTTCATATTGTACTTTACGGATGTATTTTTGAATATGCGGAGCAAATTTATTTAAATGGCCGTAAACGGTCGTTAGACCATTAGGATGTTTTATGTAAATGGCTTTACCATATCCAAAGTGAGAAATTTTTATACGACTCACGTAACCCGAAGCACTGGCTAAAACATTTAAACCAATACGTTGATGTGTTTTTATATCTAAACCACTATGAAAATGATTGCTTCTAAGTTCACCAAAGGTTCCTGATAAAATTAATGGAATTTCTAGTGGGCTTTCAAAGTAATTCTCTTTAGCGGCACTTCCAGTTGATTGCGCTCTTGTATTAAGGCAAAAAAACAATGTGAGTGAAAAAAAGAAAATGCTATAAATTATACGCATAGTTTGAATGAGTAAAAGTGTTGATTTTCAAATTTAAAAAATATAAATGTAGTAAATTACAAAGCTTGACATTAAAAATATAAAGAAAATCTATTGAGGTTTCAATTAGGAATATTAACTTTGTGCAAGAAGCAATAAGTACTTTGTAGATGACAAAATTGATTGATGTTGTTGAAAGCCTGCGTGTTAAAGTTAGTCGCTTAATACAAAAAAATCAATTGTTGGAGCAGAAAAACGAAGCCTTAAGAGAGGCCTTAGCTAAAAAAAAGCAAGAGGTAGCTTTGTTAGAAACAGATTTGATCCAACTGAAGCAAAAAAATGCTACTTTAAAATCTGCAAATGCCTTGCTTGGCAGTAAAGAATATAAAAGAGAGACAAAACTCAAAATAAATAGCTTGATAAAGGAGATAGATGATTGTATTTATCATCTATCAGAATAGAAAAGGAGCATGAATGATAAGCTGAAAATTAAACTTTCTATAGCCGACAGGGTTTACCCTTTAAGCATAAAACCCGAGCAAGAAGAGGGTTTACGCAAAGCGGCAAAAAGTATAGAGGGGGTGATCAAGCAATTTGAGCAAAGTTATGCGGTTCGAGATAAGCAAGATGTACTCGCAATGTGCGCCTTACAATTTGCAGCAAAACTCGAACAGCAATCAATAAATAGTGATAAAGAGATAGAGTGGTCTAAAGAAAAGTTGGTTGAATTAGAAAACAAAATAGACCTACATTTATCTGAACGTTCTTAAAAATAAATTTTTTTACTGCCTGTATTGGTTATTTATATTTGATAAACTCAACACTTATTCTTTTAAAAAGGGTGAGTCTAAGTTGTAAAAGCGCGCCGTCTAGAGCGGATTCTTGATCAGCTTGTTAGCCCTAAACTTGTTTAAAGGAGTTTATACAAAATCTTTGCCGATACAGGCTTTTTTTATTTATATATATAACAATTATGGAAATATTAAGTATTATTATTGGCGCCCTGGGGGGTGTTATCATAGGTGCAATTGCGGTTTATTTTTGGTTAAAGTCAAATCAAGAAAAAGATGCTAATTCGATTGTTGCCGAAGCAAAAAAAGAAGCCCTTGCCATTGTAAAAGAGGCAAATGCCGAGGGAGAAAGTAAAAAGAAAGATAAAATACTTCAGGCTAAAGAGAAATTTATTGAGCTAAAAGCTGAACACGAAAAAGTAATCTTATCTCGTGATAAAAAAATAGCCGATGCAGAAAAAAGAACACGGGATAAAGAATCTCAAGTATCAAATGAACTTTCAAAAAACAAGAAGTTAAACAAAGATTTAGAAGCTAAGCTTAAGGATTACGACTACAGAACTTCTTATTTGGAAAAAAAGCAAGAGGAAATAGACAAGATTCACCAAAGTACGGTAAAACAATTAGAGGTGATTAGTGGATTAAGTGCAGAAGATGCTAAGGCTCAACTCATCGAATCGCTAAAAGAGTCGGCAAAAACCGATGCGATGGCTATTATACAAGACACTATAGAGGAAGCTAAGATGACAGCTCAACAAGAAGCCAAAAAAGTGGTAATTAGTACTATACAGCGTATAGGAACCGAGGAAGCTATAGATAATTGCGTTTCGGTTTTTAACTTAGAGAGCGACGATGTTAAAGGCCGAATTATTGGTAGAGAAGGAAGAAATATACGAGCCTTAGAAGCCGCTACTGGAGTAGAGATTATTGTAGATGATACCCCAGAAGCTATTATTCTATCTTGCTTTGATTCGGTTAGAAGAGAAATTGCTAGACTTTCGTTGCATAAATTAGTGACCGACGGTCGAATTCATCCGGCACGTATAGAAGAAGTGGTTAAAAAGACCAAAAAACAAATTGAAGAAGAAATCATTGATATAGGAAAACGTACTGTAATCGATTTAGGAATTCACGGTTTGCACCCAGAATTGATCAAAACGGTAGGCCGAATGAAGTATCGATCTTCTTATGGTCAGAATTTACTACAACACTCAAGAGAAGTGGCTAAACTTTGTGGTGTTATGGCCTCTGAGTTAGGTTTAAATCCTAAATTAGCTAAAAGAGCCGGACTTTTACATGATATTGGTAAAGTGCCCGAAACCGAAACAGAAACACCACACGCTATTTTAGGAATGCAGTGGGCAGAAAAATATGGTGAAAAACCAGATGTTTGTAATGCTATAGGAGCTCACCACGATGAAATAGAAATGACTTCTTTATTGTCGCCAATCATACAAGTGTGTGATGCAATTAGTGGAGCAAGACCGGGAGCTAGAAGACAGGTCCTAGATTCATATATTCAACGTTTAAAGGATCTTGAGAATATAGCTTTTGGTTTTAATGGCGTTAAAAAAGCCTATGCGATTCAGGCTGGTCGAGAATTACGTGTAATTGTTGAGAGTGAGAAAGTGAATGACGAGAAGGCTTCAAATTTGTCTTTTGAAATTTCACAAAAAATTCAAACCGATATGACTTATCCTGGTCAGGTAAAAGTTACCGTAATCCGGGAAACCCGCGCAGTCAATATTGCAAAATAAGCAAAGGCTTTTCAAATACATCAATCCACTTTAAATGTATTTTAAGGTGGATTTTTTATTTAAAAAACTCAAAAAAACCCGCCATTGAAGCTTTTTCGAAATAAGAAATAGAAGGCGAAGATTAGAAATAGAAAGGTGATATTTAATAGCTGTTTATATGTTATTGTAGCGACTCACTTAATTTTATATCCACAAAAAATACAGTATCTTTAGCTTTAAAAAGTAAAATGAAAACAACAACAGGAATAGGTATAGCCATTTTAATTTTATTTGGTGCTTGCCAAGAAAATTCTCAACAACCTAGAAAAGAAAAAGAAACCTTGAATCAAGCAGTGCTTTTAAATGACTGGGAAGGGCCTTATGAAGGTGTACCGGCTTTTGACAAAATGAAGGTGAACCAAATCAAACCTGCTATTAAGCAAGGTATGGCTTTACACCTAAAAGAATTAGATAGTATAAGCAATCTAGAAAGTGAACCGAATTTTGAAAACACTATTGTAGCCATAGAAAAAGCGGGTAAGGCTTTAGATAGAGCTTTTACTTACTATGGTATATATAGCAGCAATAAATCCTCAGAAGAATTTAGAGCCGTACAAAAGGATTTAGCCCCTCAAATAGCCGAATATCAGTCTAATATTCTCCAAAATGAAAACTTGTTTAAAAGGATTAAGCAAGTTTATGATAACGCACAAAAAAATCCGCTTGACGAGCAAAAACAGCGCACACTAAATTTAATTTATGAGCGATTTACTATGAATGGTGCCAATTTGTCAAAAAATGATAAAGAACGCTATGCACAAATTCAAAAGGAGTTATCTGCACTTTATACCGATTTTTCAAACAACGTATTAGCCGATGAGGAAAATTATGTTGTCTTTTTAATTAAAGATCAGTTAGATGGTCTTCCTAATTCATTTATAAAAGCAGCTGCTACTACGGCAGAAAAGCAAGGAAAACCAGGAGTCTATGCTATTGTGAATACAAGATCGTCAATAGATCCTTTTTTAACTTATTCAGAACATCGAGATTTAAGAGAGAAGGTTTGGAAGAATTATTATTCCCGTGGCGACAACAATGACACCTATGATAACAAGAATATAATTGCTCAAATTTTAAAATTAAGAGATGAACGAGTGGCATTATTAGGATTTGATAATTATGCCTCTTGGAGGTTGCAAAATCGTATGGCGAAAACACCTGAAGCTGCAATGGAATTAATGCTGAATGTTTGGCCAAAGGCGGTAGATAGAGCCAAAGAGGAAGTTGCCGATATGCAAAAATTAGCCGATAAACTGGGACACGAAATTCAAATTAAGCCTTGGGATTATCGCTACTATGCCGAAAAAGTAAGAAAAGAAAAATATGATTTAGATGGTGAAGAAATCAAACAATATTTAGTGCTTGACAACCTAAAAGAAGCTCTGTTTTTTACTGCCGAAGAATTGTTTGGCTATCAATTTGAGCCCGTGAAAGAAGGCAGTGTTCCTGTTTTTCATGAAGATGTTGAAGTTTATGAAGTGCGGCAAAAAGATAGTAATAATTTAGTTGGGCTTTGGTACTTAGATCCGTATGCAAGACAAGGAAAACGCTCGGGAGCTTGGGCTACTACTTATCGAAGTAGAACCAAGCTAGAAGGTAATAAGCCTGTTTTAGCATCGAATAATTCTAACTTTATTAAACCTGCGCCAGGAGAACCTGTTTTGATTTCTTGGGATGATGCCGAAACCTTTTTTCACGAATTTGGTCATGCGCTTCACTTTTTATCGGCCAAAGTAGATTACCCAACTTTAAATGGAGGGGTTCGTGATTATACCGAATTTCAATCGCAGTTATTAGAGCGTTGGCTATCTACAGATGAGGTTATAAATAGATTCTTGCGGCACTATAAAACAGATAAAGTTATCCCTCAAGAATTAGTAGCCAAAATTAAACAAGCCGCTACCTTTAACCAAGGCTTTGCCACAACAGAATTCTTAGCATCGGCACTGATAGATATGAAACTGCATATGACAGACCCTACCGATATAGATATAGCTGATTTTGAAAAGAAGACATTAGACAGCCTTGGTTTACCAGAACAAATAGTTATGCGTCATCGCACGCCGCATTTCGGGCATATATTTGCAGGCGAGGGCTATGCTGCCGGCTACTATGGCTATTTGTGGGCAGATGTGCTTACATCAGATGCGGCAGAGGCTTTTGCCGAAGCTCCTGGCGGATTTTATGATGAACAACTAGCAGATAAATTGGTTCGTTATTTATTTGCCCCTAGAAATGCTATCGATCCCGCCGAAGCTTATCAGCTATTTAGAGGAAAAGAGGCCGATGTGGAAGCGCTTTTGCGTGACCGCGGATTTGCTAAAAAAACCAAAAATTAAAAATTGGTTTTAAGAAAAAAATATTTGCTTATTCTGTGCGGAATTCTATTTTCAAGTATACTCTATACTCAGAACAATAAAATTCCGCCCGAGTTTGCTTATATAGATGAGCATGTAGATTTAATAATCTTAGACATTAGATACGCGGGTAAGCATAACTTTGTAGGGCGACCCATCAAAGGTTATAAGCAACCACAAGCGATAATGTCTAAAAAAGCCATAAAGCAATTAAAACAGGCTAGTGCATATTTTTTAGCCAAAGGATATATTATTAAGGTGTTCGATGCATATCGCCCGCAGCGAGCCGTAGATCAGTTTTTTGATTGGTCAAAAATAAGCGAAGATACCTTGATGAAGAGCGAATTTTACCCAGGATTAGATAAGGAAAAATTATTCGCTTTGGGTTATATCGCAACAAAATCTGGGCATTCAAGAGGTAGTACCATCGATTTAACACTGGTAGATTTAAAAACTGGTAAAGAATTAGATATGGGTGGCCCCTATGATCTTTTTGATGAAATTTCTCATCATAATGCCAAAGGGTTAACCAAAATCCAGAAGAAGAACAGAAAAATGCTAAAAGTTGGGATGAGAAAATTTGGTTTTCTATCTTATGCAAAAGAATGGTGGCATTATACGCTTAAAAATGAGCCTTTTCCTTCTACTTATTTTGACTTTATCGTGAGATAACCCTATTATCCAATTATTTTTAAACTACTGTAGCCCTGACCGTTTTGATTGATTTGTATTTGTGTTGATATACGCTCTTTTAAACTGGTTACGTGGCTTATAATACCAATCATTTTATTTGATTTGGCTTGTAACAATTCAAGCGTGTCTAGGGTTTGATCTAAAGTTTCGGGATCAAGCGTTCCAAAGCCTTCATCGATAAAAAGACTGTTTATTTCTACTTTGTGTGAAGCTAAATCAGACAAGGCTAAAGCCAAAGCCAAACTCATTAAAAAGGTTTCACCACCCGATAAGGTTTTAATAGACCTGCGTTGGCCACCCATATGCTGGTCGATTGCAATTAAACTATCATCTTCTTGAGAGAGGGGCTTATCCATTTTATACCTATCGGTCAAATGGGTTAAGCGTTTGTTAGCTAAAATTAATAATTGGCTTAATGTTAAATCTTGAGCATAATCATTAAATTTATTACCGGTAGCATCGCCAATTAAATCTCGCATTATCTTCCAGCGTTTGTTAATTTTAGTTTGGGCTTTAATTTCTGCTTGAAGCTCTTCTATCTTTTCTATAAAAGTAGTTTGATTTTTGAGTACGTGATTTAATTCGTTTAAAGACTCGTCATTCAAGTGCATTGTATGCTGATGTTCTTCCAGCGATTTTTTTAATTCGTCTAGACTTAAAACACTGGTGTTCGCTTCAAGTTTTTTGTTTTGATTGCGTAAATCTGTTAAACTTGTTTCTAAAGTTAAAATAGCACGTTTTAAGTTCTCCTGTCTTTCTTGGTATTCCTTAAACTCTGAATGGTTTAATAAATCTTCTCTGGCTGTTTCTACGCTTTTGTAGCCTAATTTTGACAGTTGAGGGATTAACACGCTTACCAAATTTTTATGCTTTATACTTAAAACATCCTGCTCTTTTTTAAGGCTTTCTTGAGTCGATTTTAATTGAAAAAGTTCTTGATTTAACTTATAATATTGTTTTTCGGCTTGCTCAATTTCATTTTCGAAATTCTCCCCATTAAATTGTTGTTCTATTTGCTTTTTAATAGCCCTACCATTGTCCAATAGTTTCGCTAAACTGTTTAAATCTTCAATTGCCTTTTTAAGCCCTTTTTGTTGTTGCTTTATTAACGTGTATTTTTTTAATTCTTCTCGTCGCTCTTCGAGTAATTTTACTGAATTTTTCAAATCGTTTGCACGGATTTGATTAATGTCTTTTGAAAATAATTCCTCAAATTTTTGCCTTTCAGCGTTGAGTTCTTTTTGCTTGGTTTGAATTGTATTATGTATAGCTTCTAAATTCTCATTTGCAGCTTTAAACTCTGCTTGTTGTTTTGTTAATTGAAGCTGATGATGTTTAATTTTCTCCTTCAATGAGGCTATTAAGTTTTTTTCCGTTTTTTGTAATGGTGTATGATTGGCAAATGGATGATCTAAACTTCCACACAGGGGGCATGGCTCACCCGTTTGCAACTCTTCGCGGTAATGACTTAGTTTCTTTTGTAAAAAGGCAATTTTTTCCTCTTTTTCTTCATTGTCCAATTGCAATTCAAGCTTTTCTATTTCTTTTTTAGCGATAGTAATGGTTTGGGGACTCGAGGCTATGCTTTTTTCTTTTGTTAATTTCTCTTCTTGCTTCTGTTTAATGTCTTTCTGAATATCGAGAAAACGTAAATAATTTAATTCCGCTTGACGGATTTTATTTAAACGAAGGGTAATTTGCCTATCTTCATGATCCAAATCATTTATGGTGTCAAAACTAAATTTCTGCTCGAGTGCTTTTAATTCAACCTGATTTTTCCTAAAAATATCTACAGTTTCTGCTTTGGTAAGCTGAGGATTTTTGGTTTTTAATAGAATAGATAAGGGCTCTAGATTAAACGTAATTTGATTGACCAAGCTTTTAAAGTCATTCAAGGTTTTTTGACGGTTTGACTCTAGATTACGAATGTGTTGTTTGTACTGTTGGAGATGATTTTCAAAATCTGAAGCCGTGCTGTTTAGTTTGAATTTTAATTGAAAAAGATTTTGATTTTCTTGCCATTCTTTCTGATTTTGTTGAATACTATTTTGATTACTATCAATTTTTTTAGTGATGTCACCCAAGCGAACACTCAGGTTTTTTTCTTCGTTAATTTCTGTAACTGTAGCCTGTAGTGCTAGATGCTTTTTAAGTGCTAAACCTTTTTCTTTATTAAAATTTTCAAGTTTAAGGTTGTGCTCATTTAATTTGTTCTCAGTTTCGACTAAATTTTTAAGAATTGCCTGGCTTTGTTCCTTTATTCTTATTTGTTCCTTTAAATCATCTATTTTTTTGGCAATTCTCTTTTTAAGATTTCGCTTTTCAGCCGCTTCCTTTTTTTTGTGTTTAAACACTTCATCAGAGATTAACTGTTCGCTGAAGGTGTTTATCTTTTCTTTCTGGTTCTGTATTTGTTTTTCTAACTCACCGTATTTTCTATATGCTAATTGTCCTAATTGTCTGTAGATTCCCGTTCCTGTTATTTTCTCTAGAAGGGCGCCACGGTCTTTTTTATTAACCTGTAAAAACTTGGCAAATTCACCTTGAGCCAAGACTACCGATTTAATGAATTGCTCATAATTTAAGCCTATTAACTTTTCATTATGATTGGGCACCTCACTTTTTTTTAAATCTAAGGTCTTATCCTCTTTTAAAGAGATGATACGCATTTCATAATCGCGCAAGTTGCCTGTTCTTGCGGTTGAAATTTCCCAACGGGAGGCAAAAATTCCACTTTCACAAGAATAGGTAACTTGAGCGTATGCATCTGTTTGATTCCGGGTAAGAATAGCTCCTTTTTTTATAACCTCTGTGGTGCTTAGTTTGCCTAATCTTGGTACTTGATTAAATAGCGCCAACGAGATTGCGTCTAATAAGCTTGTTTTGCCACTACCAGTTGGCCCAGTTATGGCAAATAAATTATTTTGAATAAAAGGCGATTGGGTAAAATCGACATGGTGTTCGCCCCTGAGGGAATTAATATTTTTAAAACTTAGCTGTAAAATTTTCATGGCTATGAATCAATCGGTGGTATGCAATAATTCATACAATTCATCAAAAGTCTGTCGTAACTCAATCTGTTCTTCAGGTAAATAGCTTTCTTGATTTAATAGGGACTCAAATACTTCTTTAGGCTTTAAGTCTTCAAGTTTTTGCTTGCCAGAGAACACATCTCCCGTTTGCAATTGTTGGTTGCTAAATTGAGCACGGTGCTTTATAATTTCAAAATTTGGTAAACTAAAATCACTTATAAGCGTATCCAGTTCAGCTAACTTTTTAAGACTATAATTTTCTTCATGCAGCTCTATCTCAATTAAGGTGGTTAACGTACCCTGCCATGTTAATTTGGTTAGTTTGTTTTTAATATGTTCAAGTGTACCAGTGATTTTTTTTAGGTTTCTAAACTTTGGGATGGTGATACTTTTTGGAGTAAAATCTTTTTCAGTATCAATAATTAAAACCCGTTTCTCATCTTTGCGTTCGCTAAAAGAAAGTTGTATAGGTGAGCCGCTATAATAAGTAGGTACTTTAGCTTTAACTTGCTGAGGCTGATGAATATGTCCTAAAGCAATGTATTTAAAATAGCCATTAAACTGTTCGGCTTTAAAGGCGGCTTGATTACCAATTTGAATATCTCTTTCACTTTCAGAAGTACTTACTCCTGCTGCATATAAGTGCCCCATAGCAATAGCAGGAATTCCATTGTAATTTTTTTCACACCAATTGGCCGCTGCATCAAATTTTAATTGAATCCCCGTTCGCATCGCCTTCAGTCTATCTTCATAGGTATTGCCGTCGCTTGCTTGTCTAATATCGGCATCACGTAAATAGGGTAGGGCGGCTATTACAATTTCGGGATTTTTGGATTGAGGCAAAGCGATGATGCAGTCTTCAATTTTTTCAGGTAAACCGCCAATTACATTTAAATCTAAAGCATTAAGTAATTCTTTGGGTGCATCTAGCATACTAGGGGAGTCATGATTGCCTCCCGTAATAATAAGTTTACAGTTTAAGTTCTTTATAGCTAACAAGGCTTGGTAATATTGCTTTCTAGCTTCTGCGGAAGGATTAGCCAAGTCAAAAACATCTCCAGAAACAAGAACAAGCTCTATTTTTTCTTCTAAAATAATATCGCACAACCAACCTATGAATAAATCAAAATCTTGGTATAGGTAATGTTTATGTAAGCGTTTACCAATATGCCAGTCTGCCGTATGTAAAATTCTCATAATATTACTAGACCAATGAAGGGAAGTTAAACTTTTTCTTCAAATTAAAAAAATGAAGACCTATAAATCTGTTTTGCCTTTAATTCCTTTAAAAAACAATTGTAAGCGATTCAAATCTTGCTCTAAATTTCCTGATGGGTAAAAGGTAGTGCCTATTCTAACTACCTTTCTTTTGTAATCAAAAGCCACGGGTATAATTGGTATGTTCGCCTTTAAGGCAATAAAATAAAAACCAGTCTTCCATTGGTTTACTTTCTTTCGGGTTCCTTCGGGAGCCAAGGCCAGTCTAAACTCACTTTCATTTTTAAACATTTTAGCAATAGCATCAACCTTTTTTTGTCCTGGTGTACGATCTAATGCGTGACCTCCCATTTTTTTAAAATAAGCACCAAATGGCCATTTAAAAAGTTCTTTTTTAGCAATAAAATGAATAGGTATATTTAGTATTCCGCGCGTAAGAACGCCAATATAGAAATCGTGCCAACTGGTATGAGGAACAACAATGATGATTGATTTTTTAACTTTGGGATCAAAACCTCCCTCAATTTCCCAACCAAGTAATTTGAAAAAAATAAATTTATACATAGAGGTAAATGAAAAGAAACAAAAATACCATAAAAATAAAATAGCAGGTGAAAAACCACCTGCTATTATTAAAAATATGATAATTACTATTAGGCGTTATTTCTAAAGACCAATTGGTCGTCAAAAGCATCGATTAATATTATACTCTCTGCGCTTATTTTGCCAGCCAAGATCTCTTTTGACAAGGTATTTAAAACCTCTTTTTGGATGGTTCTCTTCACCGGTCTTGCTCCAAATTGCGGGTCAAAACCTTTTTGAGCTAGCCAATTGACAGCCTCTTCTGTAGCGTCTATGGTAATGTTTTGCTGTGCTAACATTTTGCTTAAACCCTTTAGTTGCAAGCGAACAATTGCTTTGATATTTTGCTCATCTAGAGGAGTAAACATAACAATATCATCAATTCGGTTTAAAAACTCAGGCCTCACTTGCTGTTTTAGCAGGCCAAGAACTTCAATTTTAGCAGCTTCTGTTGCGGATTCTGTATTTTGGCTAGCTTCAAATTTTTCTTGAATAATTTGACTTCCCATATTTGATGTCATTATAATTATAGTGTTTCTAAAATCTGCTAACCTTCCTTTATTATCAGTCAAACGGCCTTCATCCAGTACTTGCAATAAAATATTGAATGTATCAGGATGTGCTTTTTCGATCTCATCTAATAAAACCACAGAGTATGGTTTACGCCTTACCGCTTCTGTAAGTTGACCTCCTTCATCATAGCCTACATAGCCCGGAGGTGCCCCAACCAATCTACTAACGGCGTGTCTTTCTTGATATTCGCTCATATCTATTCTAGTCATGGCAGCCTCGTCATTAAATAAATACTCGGCCAAAGCCTTGGCTAACTCAGTTTTACCAACCCCCGTGGTACCTAAGAAAAGGAAGCTCCCGATAGGCCTTTTTTGATCTTGTAAACCCGCTCTGCTTCTTCTAATGGCATCACTAACTGCTTGAATAGCTTCTTCTTGACCAACTACTCTTTTATGGAGTTCTTCTTCAAGTAGTAATAGTTTTTCGCGTTCACTTTGGAGCATTTTTGTAACTGGAATTCCAGTCCATTTCGCAACTACTTCTGCAATATCCTCGTTGGTAACCTCTTCTTGTATTAGTGTTTTGGTTCCTTGGGCCTTTTGTTCGGCCATTTCTTTTTGCAGTTTATCAAGCTGCTCTTGTGCCTGTTTAATTTTCCCGTAGCGTATCTCGGCAACTTTTCCGTAGTCACCTTCACGTTCCGCTCGTTCTGCTTCTAATTTAAAATTCTCAATATCGGTTTTAGCTTGTTGAATGTTATCTACAATTGCTTTTTCGTTTTGCCATTTAGCATTCAGTTCGCTACGTTCTTCCTTAAGATTGCCTAAATCCGCTTTAAGCGATTTTAATTTTTCTTCATCTTTCTCGCGTTTAATGGCCTCTATTTCAATTTCTAGTTGCATGATTTTACGATCAAGTACATCTAACTCTTCTGGTTTAGAATTGATTTCCATTCTAAGCTTAGAGGCTGCTTCATCCATTAAATCAATAGCTTTATCGGGTAAGAATCTATTGGTGATATAGCGTTGAGATAATTCGACCGCGGCTATAATAGCTTCGTCTTTAATTCTTACTTTATGGTGTGTTTCATACTTTTCTTTTATACCCCGTAGTATTGAGATTGCACTTTCTGTATCGGGTTCGTCTACTGTAACGCGTTGAAATCTTCTTTCTAATGCCTTGTCTTGCTCAAAATATTTTTGGTATTCATCTAGAGTGGTTGCTCCTATAGCTCTTAATTCGCCTCGTGCTAAAGCTGGTTTTAAGATGTTGGCAGCGTCCATAGCACCTTGGCCTCCACCAGCTCCTACTAAGGTGTGAATTTCGTCTATGAACAACACAATGTTTCCATCGCTAGAAGTTACTTCTTTAATCACTGCCTTGAGTCGCTCTTCAAATTCTCCTTTATACTTGGCTCCGGCTATTAAGGCGCCCATATCTAAAGAATAAATAATTTTATTTTTTAGATTTTCGGGTACATCGCCTGCTACAATACGGTGTGCTAAACCCTCGGCAATTGCTGTTTTACCTGTGCCAGGCTCTCCCACTAGCATCGGGTTATTTTTAGTTCTTCTGGAAAGAATTTGCAAAATTCTGCGAATTTCCTCATCGCGCCCAATAACGGGATCTAATTTTCCTGTTTCGGCTAACTCATTGAGATTTTTTGCGAATTTATTAAGCGAATTATAGGTTTCTTCGGCACTTTGTGAAGTTACGCGTCCACCTTGGCGTAATTCTTCTATGGCAGATTTTAAACCTTTTTCTGAAGCTCCTTGGTCTTTTAAAATTTGTGCAATTTTAGAATTCGACTTGAAAATGGCTAAAATAAGGTGCTCTATAGATACATACTCGTCGTTCATTTTCTTCGCCAAACTCTGGGCTTCAGTCAAACTTCTAGAGGCCTCTCGCGATAGCATAATATCGCCACCGCTTACCTTGGCAAAACTTTCTAGAGTTTTGTCTAATAATTGGTTAAACAGCCCCAAGTTAATTCCTAGCTTTTTTAGAATAAAGGGTGTAACATTTTCATCAACAGTAGAAATTCCTTTAAATATATGCTCGTTTTCAATTTGTTGATGACCCAATTGATGTGCAAGTTGCTGTGCCTGTTGTATGGCTTCTTGCGATTTTATTGTAAAATTGTTTAGATTCATAATTTTAATTTTTATTTGAATTTACAAATTTCATGCCTTAACGAAATCAAGACAAAAAGTCAGTTTTTTATTTTGATTTAATGACAAAATGACGTAAATATACCCGGTTATGGGTATGGTAAACCAACCGCTTTGTCTCTAATTTAGCAAAAAAAGTTATATGTCTCTTGTTAAAGTTGTGCTTGTCTTGCTTGTTGTTGTACTAAACTTATCTGTTTCTACAAATAAGATTATCAAAAAATTAGATGGTGAGTCATTAAATAGAGTTGTTGAGCAAATCAATCAAACCGAAAGCTGCTTAGCCGTCTATTATCGAACTTCTGTTTATACGAGTGTAGATTTAAGAAGAGCAGTTTTAAGAAAACCCTAAATCTAAAAACTTTTGGTATTTACTCGCAAAAATCACTTTTATTATATTTTTTGTAAGTTTACCTTAAAAATGATATATGGGATTTTTTGATAAATTTTTAAAGGCTAAAGAGAGTAATTCAAAAACCTCAATTGATTGGCTAGAGATTAAAAAAGTATGTGATGTCGAAGCTATATTAGAGGCTTCTAAAGAGCAAACGGCAATTGTTTTTAAACATTCTACAAGATGCCCCGTAAGTAGAATGGCTCTAAATCGTTTTGAAGCTGAAGCTGATTTTGATGCTAACCGAGTAGCTTTCTTTTTTTTAGATTTAATCCAATACCGTGAAGTTTCTAACTTAATTGCCGAAAAATTTCAGGTAACGCATCAATCCCCTCAAATTATCATACTTCAGAATAGTCAAGTGGTAGGGCATTTTTCTCACCACGAAATAGAAGCCGATGTTGTTGCCGACTTACTTAATTGAACCGATTTTGCCTAATAATGCTAGCTAATTTTTCTTTAATATTTGTTGCCGCATAAAAAAGCATTTGCTCAGATGTCGGGAAACCGACAAAATTGTTTTGCGCTAAAATTAATTGTTTTTTATTAAGAGCACGCTTATCACCATTGAATCTTGTGAAAATGTTTTCAAAAATAAATTCAGTGTCTAATGGAAAAGAACGAAGCACTTGATTGGTTTTGGTGTCTAGATAATCTACTTGACCTTTAACATAAATAGCTTTAAATTGAGTGGTAGTTAATAATGTAGCTTTTACAGTTTTTGTTTCGTTTAATTCTATTTTGTTTCCTTCGTTGTCTTTAAGGTAATTTCCATTCCTGTCCTTTCGATATCCTTTACGGATTGTAATTTCTTTTTGTATTACTTCCTCTCTCTCATTTAACTTTTCGGGACTTATTTCAATGGTTTTAAAATCTAAATGAATTCCGTAGTCGTAGTTAATTTCTGGATTGATATAAGCATGGTAGCTCTGCCAAAAATTATCTAAATCATATCCGCTAAAGTTTAAAATATCTTTTTCTAAAGTTTTAGGAATTACTTTATCGCTGTGATTTTCAACACTCAAATAAATATAATCTGTACCTTGAATATGTGCTTGGTTTAATAATTCTATCGTGTTTTTATAATTTGGAGCAAGTTGATTGATTAACTGCAATTTGTCAAAAGCTAGTCGTGCTGATTCTTTTGGTGTCTCATTCAGCAATGTTTGCGATTGATTATATAAATCGCTTACATAGTTGTTTTTAGCTTTAATAATTTCAGCAGAATAATCACGAATATTAAATTTGGCTGTTTTACCGTTTTGGTAATTTAACGGCATTAAGGCATTAATTTTTCTCTGTATGGCGTCTAATTGAGCGTAAGTGTCATAAATTTCCTCATTATGATTGCTTAGTTTATCTTTTTTTAAAAACCTTAACCGGGCTTCCTTTTCTTGAGCAAACTTTTTGTGAGCTTGCTCTAATAATTTTATGTAGGATTCGTTCGATTTTTTATCTTTATTTCTTTGCAATTTTGAAGTAGCAATATAAATAGCCTGTTCATAATTACCACTATTAAGGGCTTGTTTGGTTTTTTTTAAACCACTACAACTCATTAAAATTAGGGTGGCAAACAAATAAATTAAATAGTTGACTTTCATGGTGTGTTTAATGTTGGATGGGGAATAAAAGTTTAAATTTATAAATAATCCAGATTTAAAGACGAATTTTTGACCAAAATAGCAAAAAAAGATGTTTTAGTGCTACTCTAAGTTTTTAATAAGCTATGCTCATTTGCAATTTCTTTTTGGCTTGCTCCACTCATTTTTAATCGTAGGATTTTTTGGCAGGTCGGAGGTAAATTAGAAATGCTTTGCTGTATCGCTTTGCTTTTTTGTTCAAGTTGTTCTTTGCTCGAATAGTCTTGTGTCTCTATAGCCTCGTATTTTAAAAAGTCAATCGAGCAAATCTCCTTTTTGTGTTTGCGTTGATACATCAGATACTCATTAAAAGCTACTTTATACACATCTGGAGAGCATTGCCCTATGTGTGCAGGTGCTCACGCTTGGTCTGAAATAGGAAATATGGTATTTCTATGTTCTAGCCAGCACCAAATGATATGGAGAGAACAATTTGATTTAGGTAAATCTCCAATAAATTTTATAGCCGCTAGAGATATTATGTAGCACACCAATATAAGAGGCCCTTTTGCGAATGAGTTATTACTTAAAATTAAGCAGCTAGATTTAAAAAACTTTCATAGAATACAGGCTTCAAATTAATAAAATCACAATATTTTACATTAAAATTCAAGATTATTATATTATTTATATTTAATAGTTAATTTCATTTAGAATAATTTGATTATTTAAAATATTTTACTTATCCTCTATAAGTCCTAGAGATATTTAGTTTAAGTTATTATTAAATTGGCAGTAACAGCCATAAATAAAAATTACTATAAGATGAAAAATAAAAGAGTAGCAATTATTGGAGCAGGGCCAAGCGGATTGGCACAATTAAGGGCTTTCGAAGCCTTAGAAAAAAATGGAGTTCAGGTACCTGAAATTGTTTGTTTTGAGAAGCAAGAGAACTGGGGAGGAATGTGGAATTATTCTTGGCGAACTGGTGTAGGCCGTTACGGTGAACCTGTTCACGGTTCAATGTATAAGTACCTTTGGTCAAACGGTCCGAAAGAATGTTTAGAATTCTCTGATTATTCTTTTGATGAACATTTTAAAAAGCCAATTTCCTCTTATCCCCCAAGACCAGTTCTTTTTGATTATATAGAAGGGCGTATTAAGAAAAGTAATGCAAAAAAATACATTCGTTTTAATACTACGGCTCGCTGGGTAGATTATAATAATGCCAATCAAAAATTCACTTTAGTTTTAGATAATTTAAAAGAAAACAGAACTTATAGCGAAGAATTCGATTATCTAGTGGTGGCTTCTGGTCATTTCTCGACGCCAAATATGCCTTACTTTAAAGGAATTGAAGATTTTCCAGGCGGTGTTATGCACGCGCACGATTTTAGGGGAGCAGACCAATTTAAAAATCAAAATTTATTATTAATTGGTAGCAGCTATTCTGCCGAAGATATAGGGGTGCAATGTTACAAGCACGGTGCCAAATCGGTAACCTTAAGTTATAGAAGCAACCCAATAGGAGTGGAGTGGCCAGATGGAATAAAAGAAGTGCCTTTACTTACTCATTTTGAAGGAGATATTGCACATTTTGCAGATGGTACTTCAGAAAAATTTGATGCCGTAGTAATGTGTACGGGTTACCAGCATAAATTTCCATTTTTGCCAGATGAATTAAGATTAAAAACCAAGAATAATTTATATCCAGATCAAGTGTATAAAGGTATTTTCTTTAATGAATTACCTCAATTGATTTACTTGGGTATGCAAGATCAATACTATACTTTTAATATGTTTGATGCACAAGCTTGGGTGGCAAGAGATTTTATGATGGAAGAATTAGTGCTTCCTGAAAAAGACCAACGAAGAAAAGATATGGATGATTGGTTGAAAAGATTAAACAACTTAGATGGTTGCTATGATGCTGTCGATTTTCAATCAGATTACATTAAAGACTTGTTAAGTTTATCTGATTACCCCGATTTTAATGTAGATAAGGTGGCCGAAATGTTTAAGGAATGGTTAGGCGATAAAGAAGAAAACATCTTAACCTATAGAGACAAAACTTTTACCAGTGTTGTAACAGGAACCAAGGCCGAAGAACATCATACCGAATGGATGGAGGAACTCGACGACAGTAAAGAGCGCTATTTAGCTTTTCAAGATGAAGTAGAGATTGAATTAGAGAAAGCGGAGTAAATTACTTAAATAATATCATATAAGCCTAAAGAGTAAATTTTTCTTTTTAGGCTTTTTTTATTAAAAAATAGCAAAGCACCTAATATTAAAATAGGATGTTAAATCTAAGTTTAAACCTAAAAAATCAATAATTACAATTAACTTTGCCTTTTTCTTTAAACCAAATTCAATGCCTACATTACTTAAAAATAAGTGGTTTTTACTGAGTATAATGGCGCTTACGTGGGGTAGCTCTTTTATTTTAATCAAAAAATCTTTACTTGTTTTTAATCCTTTTCAAATTGGTGCCTTTCGCGTCGCTTTAAGCGGATTGATATTAGCTTCATTAGGTATACCAGCTATGCGTAAAATGCCTAAAAAGGATCTTTTATGGGTAATTCTTGCAGGTTTTTTTGGCAATTTCTTACCCATGTTTTTATTCCCTATTGCGCAAACTAAGGTAAGTAGTTCTCTGGCTGGAATAATAAATAGTTTAGAACCAATTTTTGTTCTAATGTTAGGCTTCTTAATATTTAGAATAAAAAGTAAACCAACCCAGGTAATGGGAGCATTTATTGGCTTTTTGGGGGCAGCTACTTTATTATATTTTTCAGAAGTAAGTACCCAAGAAAGTCAAATTGGTTTTACCTTGCTTATGGTTTTTGCGTCTGCCTCCTATGCTTTATCGGCTTTAATCATCAAATTAAAATTACAACACGTAAAATCAATACAAGTATCCAGCAGTGTTTTTACCTTCTGGATGATCCCTTCATTAATAATCTTATTGTTTACCGATTTTTTTAATGTATCGTTCTCTTCTGAAGCATTAGAAGCCTTAGGATACTTAAGCTTCTTGAGTATTTTTGGTACGGCTATAGGTATTATTCTATTTTATAAGCTAATTCAAGATACTTCGGCTGTTTTTGCTAGTACGGTTTCCTATTTGCTTCCTATTGTGGCGGTTATTTGGGGAGTTATTGATGGTGAACAATTCAATTTTTATTACCTGTTGGGTGCTATTTTAATATTAATAGGAATATATCTGATTCGAGAGAAAAAGAAAAAACCTATTGTAACAGTTCGGTAAAGCAATAAAAGAACATCTTATTTATTTTCACTACAGCTATTGCTATAAACGGAAATATTAACCGTTTGCTTTTAGTAGATTAACCATCTCTGTAAATCCCGATTTTTGCGCGTGTTCTAATGCTGTTACTCCATCTTTATCGGCGATATAAATATTACAACCTGCCTCAATGAGCATCTGTACTATATCAATGTATTTTTGTGTTCCATCACCCAAAATAACCGTCACCAAAAGGGCCGTCCATCCTAGGTTGTTGATATGGTCTACAGGGAAGTTTTCTATTTTAAGTAACCGTTTCACAATTTTTACATGTCCTCTTTCACAGGCAGGGATTAAAGCCGTACCACCATAACGGTTTAGCTTTAAAAAATTCACGTTGTCGGTTCCTAAGCACGCATTTAAAATTTCATAATAACCAGCAGCACCAGCGTGTAAAATAGGAGTTTCTAGCCGATTATCTTGTGCATTTACATCGGCACCTGGCTTTATCAAAAGTTTAGCAGCCTCAATATTATTATTATAGGTTGCCACCATTAACGGAGTTTGTTGCTGCTCATTTCTCAAGTTTATTGAGCTATTCCGTTCGGTCAGCTTTTTAATTTTCAGGGTATTATTATTTTTTGCAGCTATAAAAATGGATTGCATATTATTTAAGCAGAAATAGCCTGCTAATTAGCAAGCCCTGTGTTGATTATATTATAAATGAGGCAAAATTTTGGTACTACATTCGCCAAAACCTATTCTAACATCTTTGTTTTCACAAAATCCTTTTAATATCACTGTATCATTGTCTTGAATAAATTTGCGATCACTTCCATTACTCAATTTAATCGGGTTTTCACCATTTTTACTTAATTCTAGCATAGAACCAAATGTACCTTCTCTTGACCCGGAAATAGTGCCACTAGCTAACATGTCTCCACTGTTAAGGGGGCATCCGTTAATGGTGTGATGCGCCAATTGCTCACTCATATTCCAATATAAATATTTAAAATTTGATTTGCTAACTAAAGTAGGTTCATCATTTTCTGGTTGAATAGAAACCTCTAATTTGATATCAAAGGTTTTTTTTCCTTCGGTTTTCAAGTAATCTAAAAGTTTATACTCTGAATTTTTCTTGGGTCCTTCTGTTCTAAAAGGTTCAAGTGCATCTAAGGTGACGATCCAGGGAGAAATAGTACTTGCAAAATTTTTGCCTAAAAATGGACCTAAGGGTACATATTCCCAACGTTGAATGTCTCTCGCACTCCAATCATTAAAAAGTACCATTCCAAAAATGTGATCTTCTGCTTCATGCGCAGGTATAGATTCACCAATATTATTGGCATCTGTTGTAATGAAGGCCATTTCAAGTTCAAAATCTAAAGCACGTGTTGGACCAAAAATTGGGGTTTTAGCTCCTTTTGGCATTTTTTGCCCTAATGGTCTATTAATGGCAATACCACTTGGGATTATAGACGAGCTTCTACCATGATAAGCAATAGGCATGTGATACCAATTGGGCACCATAGCATTTTCTTTTCCACGAAACATTTCACCAACATTGCGTGCGTGTTCCTCGCTAGAGTAAAAATCGGTATAATCTCCAATTTGAACAGGAAGTTGCATTTCAACTTCATCCATTGTAAAAAGGATCACACGCTGATGTTCTTCATTATTTTTTAATGTCGTATTATTAATATCAAAAATATCAGCAATGCGGTTGCGTACTGTTCGCCATGTTTTTCTACCATCAGCGATAAAATCATTAAGTGTATCTTGTAAAAAGATATCATCCGTTAAGGGAATACCCTTGAAATAACCCAATTGATGTAGTGCTCCTAAGTCTATTGCATAGTTACCAATTCGTGTTCCTATGGTAATAATATCATCTCGCGTAAGAAATACCCCAAAAGGGATGTTTTGGATAGGGAAATCAGAATTTTCCGGCACCTCTAGCCAAGTTTTTCTTTTTGGATCATTTGCTGTTATATGCATTTTTTTTAATTCTAAGATTGTTAAAATAAAGCTATTCAAATATATTATTTTCCCTGTATTAACCGAATGAATTTCTTATTTTTGGTAAAATTTTTAACGAAATATAAAGTCATGTATAAAGATAAAGAGATTTTTGATCTTATTCAACGTGAGGAAGAAAGACAATTAAATGGTTTAGAGCTAATTGCAAGTGAAAACTTTGTAAGTAAAGATGTGTTAGCCGCCGCAGGATCTGTGCTTACTAATAAATATGCAGAAGGCTATCCTGGGAAACGCTATTATGGAGGGTGTGAAGTGGTAGACGAGGTAGAACAATTAGCCATTAATAGAGCTAAAGAATTGTTTAATGCAGAATATGTTAATGTTCAACCCCACTCAGGTTCACAAGCAAATACTGCTGTTTTCTCTGTTTGTTTAAAACCCGGAGATACAATTTTAGGATTTGACTTATCACACGGAGGACATTTAACACACGGTTCGCCTGTAAATTTTTCGGGAAAACTTTATAACCCTGTTTTTTATGGAGTTGAAAAAGAAACGGGGCTAATAAACTATGAGCATGTTAAAGAAATGGCGCATAAAGAGAAGCCTAAGCTAATCATAGCAGGGGCCTCAGCTTATAGTAGAGAAATTGACTATAAAAAATTTAGAGCAATAGCCGATGAAGTAGGAGCCATTCTATTGGCCGATATGGCTCATCCAGCCGGATTAATAGCTAAAGGCTTAATTCAGGATCCCTTACCTCATTGTCATATTGTTACCACAACTACGCATAAAACCTTACGCGGACCAAGAGGTGGCATGATTTTAATGGGGAAAGATTTTGAAAATCCCTTTGGTTTAAAATTGAAAAGTGGTAAACCCAGAATGATGTCTTCTCTTTTAAACAGTGGTGTGTTTCCAGGAAATCAAGGCGGACCTTTAGAACATATTATTGCAGCCAAAGCAGTAGCCTTTAAAGAGGCTCTTTCTGATGAGTTTTTGCATTATATGGTTCAGGTTAAAAAGAATGCTAAGGCTATGGCCGATGCTTTTGTAGAAAAAGGATATGATGTTATTTCTGGAGGTACAGATAATCACATGATGCTTATTGATTTACGGAATAAAGGCGTAACAGGAAAACAAGCCGAAGAAACATTGGTAAAGGCTGAGATTACAGTGAACAAAAATATGGTTCCTTTTGATACACAATCACCGTTTGTTACTTCTGGAATTCGCGTCGGTACACCGGCGATTACAACCAGAGGATTGAAGGAAGAAGATATGCCTCAGGTGGTGACATTTATAGATCAAGTAATTTCAAACATTGAAAATGAGGCGGTAATTCAAGAAACCAAAGAGAAAATTAAGGAAATGATGAGCGGGAAGCCGTTGTTTAAAATGTAATTATGAAAAAATCAACTTTATTTCAAGTATTTCTACTGCTTTTATTAACCTTGCCTGCATCTAAGATACAAGCCCAAGAGTCAATCGATTCAGGACTTCGTAAATTAATAGAGGCTCAAAGCGGCAATATGATAGAAAATGCACTATCGCAAATAATTGTCAATATTCCTGAAAGTAATAGAGATGCCTTTAAAGCCGAAGTGAAAAATATGTTCGACGCAATGTACACCGATGTTATTGCGGTGTATAAAGAGCATTGTACAGAAGCCGATTTAAAGAAGTTACTCGCCTTTTATGAAACTCCTGCTGGTAAAAGAATTTTAGGGAAGACCTCTGAAATTATGATGGAATCGCAAGCTATTGGTCAACAGATGGGAGTAAATAAACTATACCCTTTGATGCAAAAGTATATGGTTGAACAACCCGTTGAAAATGAGGATTAGGCTTAATTGAATTTTTTAAAAACCAAAAAGAGGCTGTTTCGTGACGAACAGCCTCTTTTTTAATATTCTGTTACAGATCCCCAGTTTTCACCGTTTTTTATTCTGTACAATTGCATTTCAGAAATTCCAAACTGTTTAGCAATCATTTTCATACGAGTCCTTCTATTAGGATCATTAATTTTTCGCTTGATTAATTTTACTTTAGATTCTGTTAGTTTAGCGTGAGAGGGTATTTTTCGCTTAATATTTTTAAATTCGGGGTTGGTGAATTGATGACGTTCCTTTTCTTCTTTCGTAGCCCATTTTAAGTTGTCTACATGATTGTTTTTTTTGTCGTAATCGATATGAATTACATATCGATCCTCTTCTGTTTTATTGAGAAAATGTTGTGCGACTAACTTGTGAACATAGCGACTGGTCTTTTTGCCATTGCTTTTTTGAACTACAGGTAAGTTTTGGTAGCCATTGATAAAATATTTCTTAACCAATATTTCTTCAGGCCCTTTACAATTTAAAATTCGACCATAATTAGAGATTTTATATTTCTCTTTCTCTGATATTTTTTCGTCGAATCGAATTACTTTCCACGTTTCGTTTTTTAAATTTCTAATCATAGCCATGATTTTCGAGTCTTACTAAATTTGTAAATAATTGAACTTAAGTTAGTTTAGATTTCTAACTATAACGGGTAACTATTCTCAAATTTAAAACAAAGTGCGTTTCTACAAGTAATGTTAAGAAACTTTAACTTAATAATAGCTAATTTTAAATTTTTAATCTTTTTTTATTGCCCAAGGTCTGTTAAAGCCTCGAGTTAATCAGTGAAAGAACTACTTTCATAAGCTCCACTGTCGGGTAAGTTGCCATCTCTTTGCATTCCCAAAATATCTATATTGCTTGAAGTAACGGGGTTGGCTAACCCATTTGCTGCAGATTCCTCTCCAATTTGCAATTTATTTAAAGTAGAGTCTTTAAAGTCGGGATCTTCGTTTAGTTTAATTTGAGTGTACAAATTTGAATCGGTAAAATTGTACATAGGGTCATCGGTATACTTATTTTGGAAATCTCTGAATTTAATTAAGGTGTTCTCAAATTTAAAATTAAAATCAGCATCGGGATGAGCATTAAATAATAGTTCTCGGCTTTCATTGCCATAAATAATACAATTGGTGAAATCTGCTTTTTCTAAGGGAGCCAAAAATAACTGATTGGGTGTTTCAAGGACATTTTCTATAAAAACCGCAGGAAATTGCCGAAACCCTTGTCGCCAATAATTGGCAAAAGTACAATTGTTGAATTGGTAATTTCCGCCAAGGCTTAAATTTAAAGCCATTTGCCCACAATTATTTATAACTAAATTTTCTGCTGTAACATAGCCCGTTCTAGCCAATAAACCAATATTAGATACATTATAGATTTGGGTGTTGTTCACCTTTAGAGTGGGTGTGTTAGATCCATCATTTCCATCTACACGTATTCCTACGCTGGCATTTTTAATGGTAGTATGTTCTATTAAATTATTTGTGCTTCCTTGGGTAAACCACAACGCCCCCCATTGTCCTGGTACTTCACTAAATTCGGGTTCAAGGCGGTTTCCTTCCATAATGATTTCATTTTCCATTTTTTCAAGATCGGTACTTAATAAACCTTTGGCTTGTAGCGAAGCTTGATTGCTAACTAAAATTCCGCTTTGTTGATGAAAATGTAACCTGGCGCCAGCATCAATATGTAATGTTTTTTGAGGTGGTACGGCAGCATATCCGTAAATTACATAAGGCTTCTCATTGGTGAAATTTAACTCTGTATCGTCTAATAAAAAGCCAGAAATTAATATTTCATTTCCTTCATCGTCAAAACCGAATGATAGTGTTTCTGTACTGCCATCGGCGAATTTCTCGGGATATAGGAAGTGTGCATCTTGAATTAGGGTTACCAGTTCTACACTTTGCTCTTTCTCGGTACCCGAAAAAATCAGTTCATCGGTATATAAAAATTGGGTGGCACTATTGGTAAAATCTTTTATGGCTGCAGTGGTTTCAATAAAAACAAAAATACTGTCTTTGGCATAAATAGGAATATTGCTAAACTTCTTACCCGGTAGGCCATCTACGTTAAGTCTGTATTTAGAGGCTTCACCTTGTGCTAATTTTATTTCGGGAATATGAATATCTTCTTTTGACCGATTGTAAACCGTTAACCTGTAGGTGCTAGAAGCGGTTTGAGTAAAAACAGTGTCTAGGTAAACGGTATCTTTAGAGAAACTTAAATTTCCCGAGCTTGGTAGGGTGTCAAAATCTTTTCTACACGAACTCCAAAAAATCAAGCTTAAAAACAATAAAATCCCATATACCTTTTTCATCCCTGCTATGTTTAAATTAATTTTAATTACCTTTCTTCAATTTCAATTTCAAAAAGAGTATCCCAATGTTTACCCGTGACAAACAGTGTATTTGACTTTTTGTTAAAGGCTATACCATTTAAAACTAAATCTTCATTATTTAATTGTGCTGCATTTCCATTTTCTTTTTTCAATCCGCGTAAGTCAATTAAGCCTTCAATAGCTCCATTTTCCGGATTAATAATGGCAATACCATCTTTCTGCCAAGTGTTGGCATATATTTTTCCGTCTACCCATTCTAATTCGTTTAATCGCGTGCTTAAACTTTTGTGCGTTACCGGTTGTATGTAACTAAGTTCTTCAAGTGTTTTACCGTCTAACTTCCATATTTTTGCAGTACCATCGCTTTTGTAAAAATTTTCACCATCGTTGCAAAGTCCCCAACCTTCTTTACTGGTACCATATTTAAATGTGCCTAGTTTTTTGAGTTGATTTACATCATAAATAAACCCTTGGCCAGCGTGCCAAGTAAGCTGGTATACTTTATCGTTTAATATGCTTATACCTTCGCCAAAATAACGCTTATCTAACTCGATCTTTTTTAACACCTTTCCCGTTTTGTAATCTACTTTACGTAAACTTGAGAATCCATTGCGACCAGTTCCTTCGTAAAGAGTGTCCTTAAAAAACTCTAATCCTTGAGTAAATGCTAAGTTATCGTGCGGATATTTGTTTTTAATTTTATAGGTATAAATCTTTGGAGGCTTGTTGTTATGTAGCACAATTTCTTGTGCAATAGTATATTTTTCGCCAGCTGAATATATTTCAGCTTTAAGCTGATTTTTTCCTAATGGAGCTACTAGTTTAGCAGCTATTTGATTGGTTTTTGATGAACCTAAATATTTATTTGCATAGTAAAGCTGTATACTGTCAAAACTAGTGTCTGTAGGATTATTGAGGGTGAATTTAACTGGGCTATCACGTTGTAATAAGTCGTTTTTAGCTTTAACTTGAATACTCATTTTAGCTATTTCTTCTTTTTTTGAACTCGAACAAGAAAATAGGCTTGTGGCTAATAAAATGAATGTCAGGTTTTTAAATGTTTTCACGAGATTTTGCTTTAAATTTGTTAGCGAATTTAGTCAAATCTATTAAAAAAATCCTTGCGAAAATAGATAAACCTTGTATATTTGCAGCGGCAAGTCCCACACAACCAGCTCCTGTTGAATCCTCCAGGGCGGGAACGCAGCAAAGGTAAACGGTCGTAGCGGTGTGATGTGGGTAGCTTGCCATTTTTTCATGACATTGGTCAAAGCCTATCTTCTTTTTATTTTACTCTAAATCTTTAATTTTTCTCTTAAAAAAGTAGATATTTGCGCTCTATTATTTTAAATATGAGCAAGCAAGTTGTATTGATTACAGGAGCGTCTTCAGGAATAGGAAAATCTATAGGTATGTTTCTGGTGGAGAAAGGTTACCTCGTTTACGGAACGAGTCGTAATCCTAAAGAAAATGAAATCGATGGCATTAAATTTTTAAAACTCGATGTTACCCAACCAGAAAGTATAGCATTAGCAGTTCAAGAGCTAATCAAAAAAGAGGGTCAAATAGATTATTTGATTAATAATGCAGGAATGGGAATTACGGGTCCTTTAGAAGAAACACCAGATCACGAGATAAAAAAAGTATTCGATACTAATTATTTTGGAGCTTTACAGGTGATTAAAGCCGTTTTACCGCATATGCGTTCTAAACAAAGTGGTTTTATTATCAACATAACCTCAATTGCAGGATATATGGGTTTACCCTTTCGGGGGATTTATTCAGCCACAAAGGGAGCGCTTGAACTGACTACCGAGGCCTACCGTATGGAGCTAAAAACTTTTAATATTAAAATGACCAATATTGCACCAGGTGATTTTGCTACCAATATTGCTGCAGGCAGATACCACGCGCCAGTAATTGCTGGCTCGCCCTATGAAAAAAAGTATAAGGAAACCTTAGCCTTGATGGACGAACACGTAGATAAAGGTCAAGACCCCATCCTTATGGCGAAAAAGGTTTATGCTGTTATGCAAGAAAAGAATCCTACGATACACTATAAGGTAGGAGATTGGCTGCAGAAATTTAGCATTGCTCTCAAACATATTTTACCAGACAAATGGTATGAAAAAATGTTGATGAAACATTATAAAATGTAAATTTGTAAAAATTTAAAAACAACACAGCATGAAATTTTTTATAGACACAGCAAACTTAGATCAAATAAAAGAAGCTCAGGACTTAGGCGTTCTTGATGGGGTTACTACCAATCCTTCTTTAATGGCTAAAGAAGGTATTACAGGAGAAGATAACATTAAAAAGCATTACCAAGCTATCTGTGAAATTGTAACAGGAGATGTAAGCGCAGAAGTTATTGCTACGGACTATGATAATATAATTAAAGAGGGGGAAGAACTAGCCGCATTACATGATCAAATTGTGGTGAAAGTTCCTATGATTAAAGACGGCATTAAGGCTATACGTTATTTTAGTCAAAAAGGAATTAAAACCAATTGTACGCTTGTTTTTTCGGCTGGTCAAGCGTTACTTGCCGCAAAAGCAGGTGCAACCTATGTTTCGCCGTTTATAGGCAGATTAGATGATATCTCAACAGACGGACTCAATTTGATAGCCGAAATAAGACAAATATATGATAACTACGCATTTGAAACCGAAATTCTAGCAGCATCGGTAAGGCATACTATGCACGTTATTGATTGTGCAAAAATTGGTGCCGATGTTATGACAGGACCGCTTTCTTCTATAGAAGGACTCCTTAAACACCCCTTAACCGATATTGGATTAGAAAAGTTTTTGGCAGATTACAAAAAAGGTAACCAGTAAAATTTTTTCAAAAGCGAATAAAAAATCAGTCAAATTTTGGCTGATTTTTTTTTTGCACTATAATCATTTAAAAAACTTATTAACACCGGTTAAAAAGTTTTTTAGCCAAGCTGAGATATCTTGTTTACTTTTGGGCATCTAAATTGAAGAAGAGCGAAGTTTTTTTAACTCAAGTACATTAGGGGAATCGTGTGAAAATCACGAACTGTTGCGCAACTGTAAGCAGGATTAAACCTGTCAAGTCAGATTACCTAACTTCTTCAAAGAGGATTTGTTTTCGCATAAAAAGCAAATTCCGTTGTCTTTTGTTTCAAGGTAATTCAGCCTAAAGCAGATAACGTATATTTTGTTTTTTGTGTTTTTGTTTCACTTAAAATAAATATACACAATGAGCATTTTTGACAAAAGAGTAAATTACAAACCATTTGAATACCCAGAAGTAATAGAATTTACAGAGGCGATTAACAAATCGTTTTGGGTGCACAACGAGGTAGATTTCACCGCAGACGTACAAGACTTTCAGGCTCAACTTACCTTAAATGAAAAACAAGTTTTAAAAAAGAGTTTACTGGCCATTGCTCAAATTGAAGTGGCGGTAAAATCATTTTGGGGAGATTTGTATCATCATTTACCCAAACCAGAATTTAATGGCTTGGGGAGTACTTTTGCCGAATGTGAATTTAGACATTCAGAAGCCTACTCGCGTTTGTTGTCGGTTTTAGGCTATAATCAAGCCTTTGAAGAGCTAATGGATGTTCCTGTTATCAAAAAACGGTTTGAATATCTATCTCAGGCACTTCAATTTACACAAGAAAATGACAATAAGAAATACCTTTTCTCCTTAATCTTATTTGCCATTTTAATAGAAAATGTTTCCTTATTTAGTCAGTTCGCAATCATTCTCTCTTTTACACGATTTAGAGGCTTAATGAAAAATGTGAGTAATATCATCGCATGGACTTCTATAGACGAACAAATTCATGCCAATGCGGGAATATTTATTATCAACAAGATCAAAGAAGAGTTTCCCGATTTCTTTACGGAAGAAACCAAACAAGAAATTACTGTTATTGTTAAAAAATCTATTGAAGTCGAAGCAGAAATTCTCGACTGGATTTTTGCAGAAGGTGCAGTAGCGCATTTAAACCAATCAGATTTACTAAATTTCATGAAATTTAGGACAGACGATAGCCTTAAAAAAATAGGAATAAACCCCATTTTTAATATTACCGCACAAGAATATCTCCCCATGCAATGGTTTGAAGAAGAGATATTTGCAAATTCATTAGATGATTTCTTTGCAAAGCGACCGGTAGATTATACCAAGCACGATAAGAGCATTAGCGCATTAGATTTATTTTAAACAATACTCAAATCCGTAAAGAAAAATAGATGAAAAATTTAAAAGAACGCATTTGTAAATCAAGAACGCAACTGTTTAAAGTAGTTTTTCCTAATACTACCAATCATTATGATACGCTTTTTGGAGGTACTGCCATGCATTTGATGGATGAAGTTGCTTTTATAACCGCTACGCGATTTAGTCGAAAAAAAATGGTGACCATTTCTTCTAGTCAAATAGATTTTAAAGAACCTATTCCTGCCGATACTATTATTGAGCTTATCGGGGAAGTTGTTCGCGTGGGCCGAACGAGTATAAAAGTAAACGTTACCATCTATCAAGAAGAGATGTATGAAGAAAACACACGAAAAAAATCAATAGAAGGCCTGTTTACTTTAGTGGCCATAGATGAAAATAAAAAACCAACTCCTATACTGGATTAAATGATTAAAAACATGAACAATATATGGTGGCTTAACAAGGAAAGTGAGCAAATATTAAATAGAGGCTATTTACTAAAAGGAGAAACGGTATCTGGTGCTATAGAACGTGTAGCTTCAGCTGCGTCCAATCGATTACAAAAACCTGAATTAAAAGAAGAATTTATCAACATAATAGAGAAGGGCTGGATGAGTCTGAGCTCCCCAATTTGGGCCAATATGGGTACTGAGCGTGGTTTGCCTATTTCTTGTTTTAATGTGCATATACCAGATAATATTGAAGGGATTACCCATAAATTGGGAGAAGTGATTATGCAAACTAAAATAGGAGGTGGTACTTCTGGTTATTTTGGTTCACTTCGAGGTAGAGGTAGCACTGTAACTGATAATGGAAGAAGTAGTGGTGCTGTTTCTTTTATGAAGCTATTTGATACGGCCATGGATACCATTTCGCAAGGTGGGGTAAGAAGAGGAGCCTTTGCGGCGTATCTAGACGTAGACCACCCCGATATTCTCGAATTTTTGCAAATAAAAGATATCGGTAATCCACTGCAAAATTTATTTTATGGCGTTTGTGTTCCCGATTATTGGATGCAAGAAATGATTGACGGAGATATGCAAAAAAGAGAAATATGGGCTAAGGTGTTAGCGTCTAGACAGCAAAAAGGTTTGCCATATCTCTTTTTTACAGATAACGTAAATAGAAGCAAGCCTCAGGTATATAAAGATAAAAACTATTCAATAAATGCTAGTAATCTATGCTCTGAAATTATGCTACCTAGTACGCCTGAAGAATCTTTTATCTGTTGCCTTTCCTCTTTAAATTTAGAATGTTATGATGAGTGGAAAAATACAAATACCATAGAATTAGCTGTATTTTTTTTAGATGCTGTTTTAGAAGAATTTATAGCAAAAACTAAAGAGAACTATTACCTAAAGGCTGCTCACAATTTCGCTAAGAGGCACCGTGCGTTAGGCTTAGGAGCAATGGGTTGGCATTCTTATTTACAAAAAAACAATATCGCTTTTGAAAGCTTAGAGGCTAAGCAAATGAATTACAAAATTTTTGAGCATATTAGCAAGCAAGCCAAAGCAGCTTCACAAAAGTTGGCTGCTTTTTTTGGAGAACCAGAACTACTAAAAGGTTACGGATTGCGCAATACAACTTTATTGGCAATTGCCCCAACTACTTCCTCATCGGCCATTTTAGGACAGGTTTCTCCAGGTATAGAACCTTATAGCAGTAATTATTATAAAGCTGGTTTATCAAAAGGAAACTTTATGCGTAAAAACCGCTATTTAAAGACATTACTAGCAAAAAAAGGTATTGATAATGAAGACGTGTGGAGGAGCATAATGTTAAACCACGGCAGCGTGCAACATCTAAACAAATTAACTACACACGAGAAAGCTGTTTTTAAAACCTTTAAAGAAATTAGTCAGTTAGAAATTATACAGCAAGCCTCAATTCGGCAAAAGTTTATTGATCAAGCCCAAAGTTTAAATATTAACATTCCAGCGAGCTTACCTATTAAAGAAGTAAATAAATTGATTATTGAGGCCTGGAAATTAGGTGTTAAAACCTTGTATTACCAAAGAAGCCAAAGTGTTTCTAAAGAATTTGTAGGTAATCTTGTGAATTGTGCTAGTTGTGAGGGGTAAAACAAAGCGAACCTTAAACGGGAGATTCTAAAGACCTTCACGTTTGGGGTTCGTTAATTTTTTCAAATAAAATTATAGGTTTAAAAATTCTAAAACATAATTTTCAAAATCCGGATCACTTATCTGAATGTCACCTCTTACAATTTCACCCTTTTTATTCACAAATAGTATTTTATTAAGGTAGTTATTGTATAAGCTTTTATCGCACTTTAGTTCTTTGATTTGGTATTCAAAATCTTGATTGTAATCAAAGTTACTCAAGGTTTTTTTCCAAATTTTTGGCTCAGTTGCGTCTATATTAACTCCTATAAAATCAATTTCAGGATACTTATTTCTTAGCTCATTTATTCTATGATGTAATTCCTTATGATGGTTTGAAGAATAAACGGACCAGTAAAATATAATACTATTTCTTTTTACAATTTCTTGGTAGCTTTTGTTTTGATTTTTAGGCGTAACAAGTTCTTTGTCTTTTATGTTTTCACCGATGAAAAAAGAGCGATGAACCTTACCCAGTGCCTTGAGCTGATTGATTAAATCATCAGAAAATCCTAAGGTTTCAACCAAGCTAAGCGTGCCACTTATTTGCTTGTCATTTTCAGAAAATATAATCTGGTTTTTCGCAAATTTTTTAATAAAGTGTTTCCTTAAATTGTCATTCTTAAAAAGCGAATCGGCAAGCTTAAGTCTTCTCTCTAAATTTTCTACATTACTTAAACTAAAACAAGGTCTCCCTAAGTTGTGCGTAATACAATATTCTAAAGATCTGTTTTTTAAATAATTATCAAGAAATCGTTGGTAAATGTAATGACTCGTTAAATCTTCATCATTAAAGTTCACCTGTTTTCTGTAATCAAAGAAGTCTTGAGGTATTTTTTTTCTAAATTCTGTGAAGTATTTATTTATTAAAAATGCGTAGCGTTCACGCAAATCATAATATTCATAATCAATTCCTTTTTTTGCAATATTGAGAAAAGCATCAGAGAACTCATGAACCTCATTTAGCGTATTCAATTTAGCTAAGCGTTCTTGGTGTATAGAATCTGTTTTTTTTAAAAATTCTTGCGGACTAATTTTATAGTAAGATAAAATAAGATCATTATTTTGTTCATTTTGCAAGAACATTTCCATCAATAAATTATTCTTTTCAGCTCCTTTGCCCGAGTACATCAAAGACTCATCAAACTCAAGGGTATTTAATCTAAGTAAGATGCTATCATTTTCTTCAACAAATAAAATTTGACTTTCAGGCTGATGCCGAATGGTAAATAGGCCTAAATCATTATCCTTAAAAACATACTTAAAGCGATTTCTCTTATCTAGAAAGATTGTATCAATAAGCTCTCCTTCGCGCTCAAGGGTCAGAAAATCTTGATTCGGGTTTACAATTTCACCACCCAAAAAACTACCCGTAATCTCATTTGTTTTTGTATTGTCTTGACAACTAGCAACTAATATAGCCACTAACAAAATGCGATAAAAATAATGCCCCATAATTTACATACTAACTCAGCCTTCAAATATAATGTCTTCGTTAAAAGTGCTTTGTTAAGCTGACGTTAAATACAAAACTTAAAAGTTAATTTTTCTTTTCCTAGCTTTATTTACCTACTTTTGCAAAAATTTTACAATCATTATGTTATCAGTATCTAATCTATCGGTTCAGTTTGGTAAGCGTGTATTATTCGATGAAGTGAATACCGCTTTTACCCAAGGAAACTGTTACGGAATCATTGGCGCAAATGGAGCGGGAAAATCTACTTTTTTAAAAATACTTTCTGGAAAAACAGAACCTACCTCGGGCCATGTTCACTTAGAACCAGGTAAGAGAATGTCTGTTTTAGAACAAAATCATAATTTGTTTGATGAATACTCGGTTTTAGAAACAGTTTTACGAGGAAACAAACCTTTGTTTGATATTAAATCTGAGATAGATGCGCTTTATGCAGACTATACCGATGAGAATGCAGAACGAATAGGTGAACTTCAAGTAGCATTTGAAGAGATGGATGGCTGGAATGCAGAAAGCAATGCGGCCGCGCTACTTTCAAATTTAGGTATACCAGCCGATTTGCATTATACCTTAATGAAAGATCTAGATGGTAAACAAAAAGTACGTGTACTTTTGGCGCAAGCTCTATTTGGGAATCCAGATGTATTAATTATGGATGAGCCTACCAATGATTTGGATTATGAAACCATTTCTTGGTTAGAGCATTTTTTAGCCAATTATGATAATACAGTTATAGTAGTATCCCACGATAGGCACTTTTTAGATGCGGTTTGTACCCATATTTCTGATATTGATTTTGGAAAGATAAACCATTATAGCGGTAACTATTCTTTCTGGTATGAATCGTCACAACTGGCAGCTAGACAACGCGCCCAGCAAAATAAAAAAGCCGAAGAAAAGAAAAAGGAATTACAAGAATTCATTCAACGTTTTAGCGCCAATGTAGCCAAATCAAAACAAGCTACTTCGCGTAAAAAGATGATTGAAAAATTAAACATAGAAGAAATTAAACCTTCAAGTCGTCGCTATCCTGCTATTATATTTGAGCGTGAACGCGAAGCAGGAGATCAAATTTTAAATATTGAGAATCTAGAGGCTTCTATAGATGGAGAAACACTGTTTAAAAATATTAATCTTAATCTAAGCAAAGGAGACAAAGTTGTAGTTTTTTCACGAGACTCTAGAGCAACTACGGCGTTTTATGAAATTATAAATGGTAATCGCGAGGCCGTTAGCGGAAAGTATGAATGGGGTATCACCACCTTACAATCTTATTTGCCTTTAGACAATGCTTCGTTTTTCGAAAATGAATTGTCATTAGTAGATTGGTTGAGACAGTACGCTAAGACAGAGGAGGAGCGAGAAGAAGTTTTTATTCGCGGATTTTTAGGTAAAATGTTATTTAGTGGCGAAGAAGCTTTAAAAACCTCAAATGTTTTGTCAGGAGGAGAAAAAGTGCGCTGTATGTTAAGCCGAATGATGATGATGAGAGCCAATGTCTTGATGCTAGATGAGCCAACCAACCACTTAGATCTAGAATCGATTACCGCTTTTAATAATTCATTAAAGAACTTTAAAGGCACGATTTTATTCACGACTCATGATCACGAATTTGCTCAAACAGTTGCCAATAGGGTAGTAGAGTTAACACCAAATGGGGTAATAGATCGTTACTTAACATTTGATGAATATATGAGTGATGCAAAAATTAAAGAGCAACGCAATAAATTGTATCAAAAATAAATAGGGTGCAACCCGCTGGTAATTAGCTACCAGCGGGTCGGGTCATCCGCTATATCTTTTTGGCAAGAAAGGCCAAAAAGGATGCCGCTGCTACCCCTTGCACAATAAAAATCCTTTCTTGTTAAATAAAGAAAGGATTTTTTTATTTTAGGCAATTCAATTTAGCGCTATGAAACACTTCCCTAAAGGACATAAAAAATTATTGCGAGCTTGGGCATTTTATGATTGGGCAAACTCTGTTTACAGCTTGGTAATCTCATCGGCCATTTTCCCTATATTTTATGGGGCCCTTACTTTGGTAAAAGACGAGCAAGGAAACATTCTAAATGATCAAATTGATTTTCTTGGTTTTACTTGGAATAATGATACCCTTATAAGCTATGTAACTGCATTAGCTTTTTTAACCATATCCATTTTAAGTCCGTTGCTTAGCGGTATAGCCGATTATCTCGGCAATAAAAAACGTTTTATGCGTTTTTTTAATTATCTAGGCGCCTTCTCGTGTATTGGCTTGTTTTGGTTTAATCTAGAAATACTATGGTTTGGTTTATTTTGCTATTATTTAGCCCTAATCGGGTTTTGGGGTAGTATAGTTTTTTACAATTCCTATCTTCCAGATATTGCCTTTCCTGAACAACAAGATCAAGTAAGTGCTAAAGGATATGCCATGGGATATATTGGTAGTGTTATTCTCTTAATCATTTGTTTAGTACTCATAATGTTTTACGAATTATGGGGTTTTGAAAGCAAGGATTTTCCAACACGCCTGTCTTTTATCTTAACTGGTGTCTGGTGGATCGGCTTTAGCCAGTATACTTATTTGTACTTGCCACAAGGCAATAAAAAAGCATACACCCGAAAGAAAGATGTTTTTTTAAACGGATTTAGAGAGTTAAAATTAATTGCGGTAAAAATTAAGCAAAACCTTAGCTTGCGCCGTTATCTTTATGCGTTTTTCCTTTATAGCATGGCGGTGCAAACCATTATGTTAATTGCTACTTATTTTGGAATAGAAGAATTAGACTGGGGTGGGCAAGATGCTACCGTAGGACTAATTATTAGCATTTTACTTATTCAATTAGTCGCTGTTTTAGGAGCGCTCTTTACCAGTAGGCTTTCCCGCAAATACGGAAATATACAGGTTTTAATGGGTATAAACTTTATTTGGGTTGCAATATGCGTTTATGCTTATTTTATTAATACACCGCAGCAATTTTACGTTGCCGCTGCATGTGTGGGATTGGTAATGGGGGGTATTCAATCGCTTTCAAGAAGTACTTATTCTAAATTTATCCCAGAAAAAGCAAAAGATACTGCGTCTTACTTTAGTTTTTATGATGTTTCCGAAAAGATAGGAATTGTTATTGGTATGCTTTCTTACGGTTTTGTAGCTCAAGTAACCGGTAGCATACGCTCGGCGATATTATTTTTAATTCTATTCTTTATTTTAGGGATAATACTGCTAACAAGAGTTCCTAGAAAATAACAAAATATTAAGAAATTTTATTTATGTTTGTTTTACCATAAAACTCAACTTAATGAAAAAAATAAACCTACTTTTAAAATCTTTATTTATTGTAACACTTTGTTTAGGTTTTTCTTCTTGTGAAACTGAACCTTTAGAGGGAGAATTCGGTAAATTGAATCCACCAAACAACTCAAATTTTGGAAGCCTTTCAGCAGAGATAGATGGGGTTCCGTTTGTCGCAGAAGCTGCTGCAGCTATGTGGTCACCTTCTCGATTCTTTCCAGGAGGTCAAACCACTGTAATTCAAGGCGCAAAGGATGTCTCTTCGAACATCAAAACAATTAATATGACCATTGAAGATGATAAAGGTATTATTCCAGGCTCCTATCCGCTAAATGTGATGGGTGAATTAAATACTCCCGGGGTTGGTATGGGAGCATATACAATCTCAGATCTTGCAACTGAAGCTCAAGGTTGGTTGACAGGCGAAATGATTGGTGGCACTTTGACCATAACAGAAGTTGATCGAGCCAATGAAAGAATTAAAGGAACTTTTGAGTTTGATGCAGAAAGATTGGGTGATGACAACACAATTCCAGCTATGATTAGTATAACTAAAGGGAAATTTGATATGCCCTTGTTAGAGGTTCACTAAATTTTTAAAGCTATTTTAAAAATTATAAAAGCGCTTTTTTAGATGTCTCGCTATTCATCAAAAAGCGCTTTTACCATGGTGAGAATTCCTCTAAACATCAAAAATACAGATCCGGCGCAAGCCAAAATACCTAGAATGAGAATAGGTATGTAAAGATCGTTTTCTTGATTATTAAAGGCAGAGTAAATAACCGAAGGTCCTATAAAGGCTAAGGGTAATGCAATGGCTAAATAGCGTACGCCGCGCATTAAAGTGGTTTTATTGGTTCTTTTTGTCATAAACTATTTTTTTTGAATTACTTCAATTGCTTGGCGCACATTTTTGAATTTTTCTAAAACTTCAGCGGCTTTTGTTGGAGAAACATTGGTTGCATCACAAATCATTTTTATAGCACGCTGTTTTAACTTGGTATTGCTTAATTGCATATCTACCATCTTATTTCCTTGAACTCTTCCCATTTGAATCATAACACTGGTGGTTAACATATTTAAAACCATTTTTTGGGCGGTTCCAGCTTTCATTCTTGAGCTTCCCGTTAAAAATTCGGGACCAACTTTAACGGTAATAGGAAAATTGGCTATTTTACTAATCGGGCTGTTGGGATTACAGCTTATTGCTCCCGTTTTAATTTTATTTTCATTACAAAATTCAAGTCCGCCAACTACATAAGGAGTTGTCCCTGAAGCGGCAATACCAACTACGATATCTTGGGGGATAATATTAAATTTTTGAAGATCTTTAGCCGCCTGTTGTGTATCATCTTCGGCTCCCTCTACAGCATTTCTTATAGCTTGATCACCACCGGCAATGATACCTATAACAAGTTGAGCAGGTACACCAAATGTGGGCGGACATTCACTAGCGTCTAAAATACCTAGCCTACCGCTGGTGCCAGCACCTATATAAAACAAACGGCCACCCGCTTGTAATTGTTTACTAATTTGCAGGGCAAGATGCTCGATAGATTCTAATTCTTGTTTAACTGCTAGAGCTACTTTTTGATCTTCCCGGTTAATATTTTTTAAAATATCTGCTAGCGGCATTTGTTCTAAATTATCGTATAAACTAGTCGATTCGGTTATTTTTTCAAATTCATTCATTTGGGATGATAAAATCTAATTCATATTCTTGTGAAATAGAAAAAAAGCCTAAAGCTCTTTTCTCTGGATTATCTTGGTTAACAAAATTACCATTTATTTTTGAAGGAGGCGAAGAAAAGGGGTTGTCGCCCGCTCCTGAATTAGACTGTTGTAATAAAATATTTAAAAAACGTTTATAATCTTGACTTATTCCTTGAATTTTGAAGGTGACGGTGTCTTTAGGTTTCAATTCTTCGCTATAAAATACGGCAGTGGTATTACCATTAAAAAGCTCATCATCTGTAACGCTAACCTCATTGAGTTGGTTGGTAGCCGAAGTGAGAAATAAATAGCAATCTCCTGCAGTATCAGGATCTGTGAAAAAAGCATTGAGTGCACTATTATCGTCTGAAAAGCTTCTTTCGGTAAGTTGAATGGAATCAATCGGTACAGTTTTAAAGAGCTTTGTACGAGCCGAATAAGTTTGTTCCTTATAGTTTACAGTAAGCTCATACTCTGTATTTTCATAAAAGGAAATGGGTAGGGAGTAAAGGCCATCATTTTTAAAAGGCACTTTTTGAGCAGAGTTGTTTACTTGCAGTATTATATCGGCATTATTTACAGGAATTGTTAACTCATCATAAAAATTATTTGTCAAGCTTAATTTAACACGTAAAGTACCGCTTGCTTTATTGGCGTATTGTATAGCATTAGCTTCTATAACTAGTTCTTGTTTTGCTTTAGGCAATTCTAAATCAACTACATCTTCACAAGAGATAAATAATAAAGGTAATGCGATTAGTAATATGTTTTTTAGGCTCATAATTAAAATTTAAATTGATAGGCTATAGCCGGAACTATACCGAATATAGATAGTTGAACGGCCTCATTACGCCCAGAGTCTTCATTTTCTCTAAAGCTAATGTTAGCTGCATTTTTTCTTCCGTAAATGTTATAAATGCTAAAGACCCAAGAACTTTTAAAAGCTCTATCTCTGTTTTTTTTAGGAGTTAAGGTAGCCGAAAAATCGAGATGATGAAAATCGGGTAACCTGTTAGCATTTCGGGTATCGTAATTAGGTACCAATAAACCTAAATATTCATATTTTCCTGTTGGGTAGGTAGTAGGTCGGCCAGTTTGGTATACAAAGCTTGCATTGAATTTCCAGCGTTCATTGTGGTTGTAATTAGCAACTAATGACAGATCGTGTGTTTTATCCCAACCTGTGTTGTACCATTTACCATTATTTACGCCGGTCTCTGTAGGTGTTCTTCCTGGTGTTCTCTGCTCAGATTTTGATAAAGTGTAGGCTACCCAACCTTGCCATTTACCTTTGGTTTTTTTGAAAAGCAATTCCCAACCGTAGCTACGTGCTTCGCCAGGCAAAATTACGCGTTCAATCTGGTCGTTAATAATTAAATTTGCGCCGTCTATATAATCGACTCTATTTTTAACTTGTTTATAAAATAACTCAGTCTCTAAACTATAATTATCCCAAAGTTTTACATAACCTACCGCCCATTGATCACTTTTTTGTGGTTTAAGGTATCTACCACTAGGGGCCCATATATCGAGTGGAGTAGGAGCATCGTTATTACTTATAAGATGAAGGTGCTGGTTGATGCGCTGGTAACTTGCCTTAATCGACTCTGATTCGCTTAGGCGATAATTAGCCGAAAATCTTGGTTCTAAATGAAAAAAACTTTTTACAATTTCGTTTCTTTTCTGTTTTTGGTAAGCTTCTATTGGAGCCTCTTCATATATTCCAAAGTCTTCATTAAATAGAAGCGGATTGCTATTAGCGTATAAAGCCACTTGATCTTGACCTAATCGGTGAAAAGTATTTAGTCTAGCTCCATATTCTAAAGTAAGTTTTTTACCGATTTTTTGTTTGCTTGATAGATAAATGGCATTTTGCCAAGCGTATTTGTTGACTAAATCTGTGGTGTTAAAGCCAGCATCTGGCCTAGAGGCCTCCAAAAAACCTGGATTAAAACGATAATAATTACTTTGCAAACCATATTCTAAGCTAATGTTTTCATTAAGTCGATGGGTTAAATCGTAACCCAAGCCAAATTCTGTAATACCATTTTTATAATTAAAGCCAATCACATCTAAATTTAAATCGTAAACATAATCAGAGAAATAGGTTCTCAGATTGCCTTTGAAAGCATCGCTCCACGTAGATAAAAGGTTTAAGCTTATAACAGAATTACCAAAAATATTTTTAAAAGAATTATTTATATTAAATACATCTCTGCCAAAGTAAGAGCTTATTGAAAGTTGATGTCGAGTATTAAAAATATGGGTTAATTGCGCATTGATATCATAAAAATAAGCACTATTTGGATTATCGGCAAGTTTTAAAAACAAGTGCGCATAAGAACTTCTACCTCCAATTAAAAAACTGGTTTTGTCTTTTTTTATGGGGCCATTAATAAGTATTTTGCTGCTAACCAATCCTAAACTCCCCTCGGTTTGTAATGTTTTGAAATTACCTTCTTTTTGTTCAATGTTTAAAATAGACGAAACACGATTCCCGAATTTTGATGGAATCCCACCTTTATATAATGTAAGGCTTTGGATGGCATCGGGTTGTAGTACAGAAAAAAATCCGAAAAGGTGAGAGTCATTGTAAAGTGTGGCACCATCAAGAAGTACTAAGTTCTGATCGGCAGCACCGCCGCGAACATTAAAACCGCCCGCGCCTTCTCCTGTATTACTAACCCCTGGAAGTAAAATTAAGGACTTTAAAAAATCTTTTTCACCCAATACCACAGGAATAGACTCTAGGTCTTTTGCTTGTAAACTGTTTACGCTCATTTGAGCTTGTTCTAATTTTGATTGACGAACATCTTGGGTAATAACAATTTCTCCTAATTCTTGAGTGTTCTCTTTTAACTCTATATTTAGATTAATCGATTGATTTAAGTTTATATCTAGATATTTTGTTTCGAACCCTAAGCAAGAAATTTCTAATTTATAATTTCCTTCGGGAAGGCTAAAGGAAAACTTTCCGTCAAAATCGGTTACATCGCCTTTAGATGTATTTTCGGGCCTTATATTTACGCCCAAAATTGGTTCTTGTGTGGAAGTGGCAATGATCTTACCTGAAATTTGATAATTCTTTTGGTTGTTCTGGGCAAAACTATTAAAATGAAAAAAGAGTAGTAGTAGTGGTAGGAGGACTTTCAATTTTTTAGCGTAAATATACTTCGTTTTAAGCTAAAACAAGCGTTAATACTTAGATAAAGATAAGGAATTTTTAGTAAGAAATAGGCTTGTAGTAAATCATAAAAAATGTCAAAACACTGATAATCAATATGTTAAATTCGTATTAAATATTAAATTGATCTATACGACTTATCAGTAAATTTGTTGTATCTTTGCACGGCAAAAATAGAAGGCGGTTTATGGTTTACATAGATAGTAAAAGTCCTTCTGAAACTTTAAGATTTGAAGAAAAAGATGATAAAATTAACCACGGTAGCTGTTTTGGGTGCTGTGTTATTTTTAAGTTTTTCAACAAAAAAAGAGGCAATCCGCTTAGTGGCCTCAACCGATAATCTTCCAGATTATTACACAGTAAAATCTTCCCAAGAATTATTAGCCCAAAGAAAAATAAATTATCCCATTTTAGGAAAGGGTTATTTAGGCTTTAAAGAAGCACTTGCATTTAAGGAATCGGGGGGCGACTATTCGGTAATTAATCAGTTTGGTTATTTAGGAAAATATCAGTTCGGGTCTGGTACCTTAGAATTGGTAGGTGTTTATGATAGCCTTGGCTTCTTAAATTCGCCAGCTATGCAAGAGGCTGCATTTTATGCTAATGCCTCGCGCAACAAGTGGATTCTACGTAGAGAGATAAAAAATTATGTAGGAAAAAAGGTTAACCAAGTACTTGTAACCGAATCGGGTATTTTAGCTGCGGCTCATTTGGCTGGACCAGGGAATGTAAAAAAGTTTTTACGTTCTCAAGGTAAGAATAGTTTTTCAGATGCGTTTGGATCTAGTATTTCTTTTTATATGAAAAAGTTCGCTGGCTATGATACTAGTTTTATAGAACCCAACAGAAAAGCAAAGGTAGATTTAAAACAATTAGACGCAGACTTTACCGCTTACATTAATTAAAATGTTCTTTTTGAAATATAAAAATAGTGGGCTTTTTATGAAGGTCCACTTTTTGCTTTGACCATTCTTTTACGGGTAAGGTTTTTATAAACTCTTCGCTGGTGCTGATATTGCAAGCGATACAAAGTTGAGTGTTAGGGTTTAAACTACTTAATAATTGGTCTAAAAATTTGTTGTTTCTATAGGGAGTCTCAATAAAAACTTGAGCCTGCTGATGCTCAAAAGAATGTTTTTCTAATCGTTTAATGGCCGCTTTTTTTTCACCTTTATCAATGGGTAAATATCCATTGAAAGCGAAATTTTGGCCGTTTAAACCACTAGCCATCATAGCTAGTAGTATGGAAGAAGGACCAACTAACGGAATTACCTGAATGTTTTTTTGATGCGCTAGTTTAACAATTTGGGCACCTGGATCTGCTACACCTGGGCATCCTGCTTCACTCATTAGCCCCATAGGTTCGCCGCTAAGACAAGCCTCTAAAAAATAAGGTATATCTAAGGGATCTGTAAATTTATTTAAAACTTTAAAATTTAGTTTTACTTGAGATTTATTAGGAGCAACTTGCTTAATGAATCTTCGTGCTGTTTTCTCGTTTTCGGCAATAAAATGAGTGATTTTGTTGACATGCTCAATTACTTGTGGAGATAGCACATTGATTAAATCGTCATTACCTAAGCCAGTAGGAATCAAATATAAAGCTGCCGCTGATTTTGTCATCAAGAATCCTTATTTATCTTCTTTATGATCTCATCTGTAGCCTCATCCAGTAAGGAATAAACATGCTGAAAGCCATGATCCCCGCCATAATAAGGGTCTGGTACATCAGCATTTTCATCCACAAACAATTCATTTAGAATTAAGTGTACTTTTTTCTTATCTTGATTTGTTCTTGCCAGCTTAACTATATCTTTATAATTAGAATTATCCATAACATAGATAAGATCAAACCGGTCAAAATCCTTTACTTCAAATTGTCGTCCACGCTGTTGGCTAATATCTAAATTGTGTTTTCTGGCAATAGCTATAGATCGTTTATCTGGCGCATCATTAACGTGGTAATTTGAGGTACCCGCAGAGTCTACAAAAACTTTATTAGGGTCTAGTTTGCTTTTAAGCAAGCCTTCGGCTAAAGGTGACCTACATATATTTCCTAAGCAAACCATTAAAACCCGCATCATCCTATATTGTTAATCGTTTATCAAGCTCTTCTACAAATTTCTTAAATTGTTTATCTGTAGTCGATAAATTATTTACCGTTTTACACGCGTGAAGTACGGTGGCGTGATCACGCTTACCAATTTGCGAGCCTATACTGGCTAAACTCGCTTTGGTTAATTTTTTTGCAAAAAACATGGCCAATTGTCTAGCTTGAACAATATGTCTTTTTCTCGTTTTTGATTGCAAAGTCGCTACATCCATTTGAAAATAATCACTTACCACCTTTTGTATGTAATCTATAGAGAGCTCTTTTTTGGTGTGTTTAACGTAATTTTCAACAATTTTACGTGCCAAATCTATGGTGATTTCTTTTTTGTTAAAAGAAGAATGAGCAATTAATGAAATGATAGCTCCTTCTAATTCACGAATATTGGTTTGTATATTGTTGGCTAAATATTCAATTATATCCTGAGGCATTTCTACACCATCACGATACAGTTTGTTTTCAATTATTTTTACGCGGGTTTCAAAATCTGGATTTTGTAATTCCGCCGAAAGGCCCCATTTAAAGCGCGATAATAAACGTTGTTCAATATCTTGCATATCAACCGGTGCTTTATCACTGGTTAGAATTACTTGCTTTCCATTTTGATGCAGGTGGTTGAATATATGGAAAAATACATCCTGTGTTCCAGATTTACCCGATAGTAATTGAATATCATCTACAATAAGAACATCTATAATCTGATAAAAATGGATAAAATCATTTCTGTTGTTTTTACGAACAGATTCTATGTGTTGTTGGGTAAATTTTTCGGCAGAAATATATAATACCGTTTTTTCAGGATACTTTTCTTTTACCTCTACCCCTATAGCATGGGCTAAGTGTGTTTTTCCCAAACCTACACCACCAAATATTAAAAGAGGGTTGAAAGATGTTCCTCCAGGTTTGTTTGAAACCGCCATTCCAGCATTTCTAGCTAGGCGGTTAGAGTCTCCTTCTAAAAAATTCTCGAAACTATAATTAGCATTTAGCTGCGAGTCTATTTTAAGGTTACGAATACCCGGAATGATAAAAGGGTTTTTAAGCTCTGGCTTTTTGCTTTTTGAGGGTCGATCTATTTCTTGTGGAGAAACAGTTGAACGCTGAGTACTAGGAATCTTCTCGGTAAACGGACTTTTATTGCCGTAAGTATTCTCCATTTTGATAACATAGACCAGTTTAGCCTGCTTACCTAATTCTTTTGTTAGAGATACTTTTAAAATATTTACATAGTGCTCTTCTAACCATTCATAAAAAAATTTAGAGGGTACCTGTATGCTCAAGGCATTATCTGTTAATTTGATTGCTTTTATCGGCTCAAACCATGTTTTGTATGCTTGAGGTGTAATGTTGTCTTGTATAAAAGCCAAGCAATTATTCCAAACTGATTGCGCAGTTTTACCCATTCTTGTTATTTTTATTTTAGGTTAGTACTTAAATTAATGCTAATAAGTAAATTACAGGAAAACCCCTTTTACTTATTTGGGAAAACAAATATGTGAACAAAAAAGCTAATAAAAAAACCATAATGCTATTGAATATTTGGTTTTTTTTCGCCATACTTAAAAAGAGAAATGATAAACAAATTTATTACTATTGTATTTTATGAAAAAATCATTAAGCAGCTTCAAAGTACGCTACGCCGAAACCGATCAGATGGGGGTGGTGCATCACGCTAATTACGCATTATACTTGGAGGCAGCGCGATTAGACTGGTTAAATCAATTTGGTATTTCTTATAAGAAAATGGAAGAGGAGGGCATATTTTTGCCCGTTTATGAATTGTCTTCAAAGTATATAAAATCTGCCTTTTTTGATGATGAAATTACGGTAGAAACAAGTTTACGCGAGAAGCCAGGGGTAAAGATTATTTTTGACTACACTATATATAATAATCTTCAAGAAATTATTCATGAAGCAAATATAACCTTGGTCTTTATGGATGCTAAAACAAAACGCCCCATAAAGTGTCCAGACGCTATTTTAAAAGCTATGGGATTTTAAATTTTATTCGTCTATTTTTTTGATTTCAACACCATAAACCTTGTTGAATTTTTCAAACACCTTTTCACTCTCCGTTTTTCTTACACTAAAAGTAATTTTACATGCAATAAGAAACTCTTGGGTAAGCGGTTCAATTTGCTCTTCTTTTAAAATGCGCATAACTTGGTTCATTAAAGGATAGTCAAAATTAATTTGAAAGCTAGTTTTTATGGTTTTCTTTATAATTTTTGAAGCTTCCAAAGCCATTTGCGCACTTGTTTTATACGCACTAATCAATCCGCCTACTCCTAATTTGGTGCCTCCAAAATAACGTACAACAACAACTAATACCTGGGTGACATTAAAAGCTTGTAATTGCCCGTAAATGGGCATACCTGCCGAGTTATTTGGTTCTCCATCGTCGTTAGCCCGGTAATTTTCGTAGCGGGCACCAAGTTGCCAAGCATAACACCAATGACGAGCCTTATGATGTCGGGTTTTTAAATCGGTTAAGATTTCTTGAATTTGCGCTTCGTTTTGTACAGGGAAAGCATAACTGTAAAATTTACTTCCCTTTTCTTTATATAAGGTTTCTTTTCCAGGCTCTAGCAAAGTTAGGTAAGCGTCTTCTTTCAAATCTATTGGTTTGTAAGGGTGATTAAAATTAAACTAATTATGGCCAAGAGAATTCCCCACCAGTTTTTACGGATGAGTTTCTCTTTAAAAAAGATGATACCTATTAGTGTTGATAAAAGCACAATGCTAACGTTGTTCACAATAAATACCATTGAAGCGTCTTTAAAACTTCTTAAAGCGAGGACAAAAAAGTACACCGAAAAATAATTGGGAATCCCCAGTGCAATGCCGCCTAACAAGTCTTTCTTTTTAAAAGGTATGGCTTTTCTTTTGTATTGTATAATTCCGGCAATACTACCTATTATTGCTGCAAAGAAAAATATACTCATCGAGAATAGGGCAACATCACTATTGGCTACTTGATGCTCTTCTACAAATTTTATAAGGGTTTCAATTATTCCACTTCCAAAGAAAACCCCTAGTGGAAATAGCAGGGTTTTTAACCTTATATTTTTTAATTTGTTTGATTTTAAAGCACTAAAATAAACCGCAATTAGAGCAGTGATAATACCTATTACCTTTAGGAAGTTTAAGGATTCTTGATAGTAAATAATAACAAATACTACCGGAATCGCTAGACTCATCTTACTGGCTACAGAAACGGCAGATAAACCGCTTATACGTGTAGTTTCTGCCATAAGTTTAAAAACGCTTATGAATAAGACTCCAAGTAATAGTGCGCTTAAAAAGAAAGATTGTTGTAGCCAATCTGTTACCTTAAAATCTCTTTCTAATAAAAGATAACCCGCAAAAAATGCGGTATAATAATTAATCACAATAGCGTATAGCGTATTGATATTAAATTTACCAAGAAGTTTAAATACGGTATAAATTAAACTTGAACTTATAATACTAAAAAGCAAATAGATCAAAATAGGTCGGCTTTTATATTGAATAACTCGGTAACATCTTCTTTTGCTCTATCCAATAACCAGGTTTGGTAACCTAGTTGCTGTGCTGTAGCGATATTTTCTGGTAAATCGTCAATAAATAAAGCTTCGTTTGGATTAATTTGATGCTTTTGCTGTATGTGTAAAAAAATATCTTTATTAGGTTTACGCATATTTATAAGATGGGAAAGGTAAAATCCGTGAAAACAGCATTTAAAATCAGTATAATTCGGTTCATTATTTTTAATGAAATCGATATGAAGTTCATTGGTGTTACTTAGCAAGATTAACTCAAATTGATTATCGTTATATAAGGCTTGAATAAATCGAAGACGATGATTGGGTATATCTTGTAAAATTTGGTTCCACGCGGTTTTAAATTGAAATGGTGATAGCCCCTTGAAATTACTCAGATAAAAGGCGGTAAAATCTTCAGTGCTTATTTGCCCGGTTTCGTATAAGTGATTAATTCGATTTATTTCGCTAAGACTAGCTTTGCAAGAATATTGGCTTAAAGCATCGTGAGTGGCCATTTTGTTTAGGTTGATGAAAACGTCACCAAAGTCAAATACAATATGCTTAATCATTCACATATAATTTTATAAGGTTATCTGCCAATTCAAATTCTTTATTTAGATTGCCTTTCACTTTTGGCGCTGCAATACCAGATTCAAATTTTTTGGCTCCAATAATTTCATAAGCTTCATCCCAAAGATTACTAGCTATAAACGAATTGATAGTTCTTGTGCCTCCTTCGACAATTAAAGATTGTATGTTATTAGCGTATAGTACTTTGGTAATTTGCTCGGGAACATTTTTTTTAAAGTCAATTTTAAAATATTCAATGTGCTTTTGGGTATAACCTTTTTTAGGATCTTCGGTAAAAACTATAACTTTTTGATTGTCTTTAAAGATTTCCGAAGTCAAATCTACTTTAAGTTTAGCATCAATTAAAACTTTAATTGGGTGTTCGCCATACCACAACCGTGTAGATAAACTAGGATTGTCTTTTAAGGCAGTATTTGTTCCCACCAAGATAGCCTGCTCTCTAGCTCTTAAACGGTGAGCCCACTGTTTGCTAAACGCATTGCTAATCCATACAGGTTTTTTTTGATTTTGATTTATAGGAGCAATAAAATTATCTTTTGTTCGTGCAAACTTTATAATTATGTAGGGGCGCTGCTTTTGGTGAAAGGTAAAAAATCTTTTATTAAGCTCTTGGCATTCTTTTTCTAAAACGCCAACGGTAACATTACAACCGGCTTCCATAAGCTTTTTTATGCCATTACCAGCTACTTTAGCGAATGGATCAACAGTACCTATTACTACATTTTTGATACCTTTGGCGATAATTAAATCGCTGCAAGGGGGTGTCTTACCAAAGTGACTACAAGGCTCAAGACTAACGTAAATTGTCGATTTGGAGAGTAATTCTTCATTCTTAACTTGATGTATTGCCCGCACTTCTGCGTGAGCATCACCAGCTTTTTGATGCCAACCTTCTCCAATTATTTTTCCTTCGTGTACCACTACACTTCCTACCATTGGGTTTGGATAGGTTTTACCTATGCCATTTTTTGCCAGTTGTATGCAGCGTTTTATATATTTTTCGTGTACTTTCACGGTCTAAAATTACTAAGTTTTTTTGGAATGAGCTCAATAAAAATAAGAAGGATACAGGAATGTGATAATGAGGTTATGGCTCAAATTATTCGAAATTGTTTAAAAGAAAATAAAGCTGATTTGCCGGGTACTGCTTTCGCGGATAAAAGCCTAGATGCTTTATATGATTTTTACCAAGATTCAAATTCTCGCTATTTTGTAGCCACCAAGGGTAAAAATGTTGTGGGAGGTGCCGGAATCGCTCCTTTACCCAATACAATTGACGTGTGTGAACTTCAAAAAATGTACATTAGTAAAACTATGCGAAGGCATGGTGCTGCAAAAATGTTAATTGAGACCTGTTTATCATTTGCTAAAAATGCTCCTTTTAAACAATGTTATATAGAAACCATGCCGCAAATGCTACCTGCCCAAAACTTGTACAGGCAATACGGCTTTGACTTTATAGACCAAGCGATGGGTGCAACCGGGCATCACGCATGTACGGTTTATATGCTTAAAGAATTATAAAATATGCAATTGAATAAGTACAAAAATTATTTTTTTAATCAGCTAAAAACTATTTATCCTGAAACTGAAATTTCGAGTTTTTGGAGCTGGTTAACCGAATTCTATTTGAACAAAACAAGAATAGAACTTGCTTTAAATCCGCATCAGCTAACAGATGAAATGAAACAAAATTTTGATGATGCTTTAAACCGACTCAAAATTCAAGAACCTATACAGCACATTCTTGGTGAAACATATTTTATGGATTATCCTTTTTCTGTTTCGCAGGAAGTGCTCATACCACGACCAGAAACCGAAGACCTAGTGCGATGGATTATAGAAGATTATAGAGAAGTTGACGGACATATATTAGACATTGGTACGGGTAGTGGCTGCATTGCTATTGCACTAGATCTTGGTATGTTTAATGCTCGAGTAACGGCTTTAGACGTCTCTGAGAAAGCTTTAAAGATTGCTGCAGAAAATGCAAAAAGGAATCGTGCTAAGGTAAATTTTATAAAACAAGATATATTGTCGACTCAAGCGTTAAATCAAAATTACCAGGTCATTGTATCCAATCCGCCCTATGTTCGGGAACTAGAAAAGTCACAAATGCAGAAAAATGTATTGAATTATGAACCTGATTTAGCCCTATTTGTAACCGATGATTCTCCGCTTTTATTTTATGATAAAATAGGTCGATTAGCCTTTAGGCATCTTGAGAAAAACGGTAGCTTATATTTTGAGATCAATCAATATTTAGCAAAAGAGACGCTAGATTTACTCCGTAAAATCGGATTTAATGACGTGGAATTACGAAAAGACCTTTATGGAAATGACCGAATGATAAAAGCAAGTTTATGATTAAAAATTATAGTTCAAATAAGCTTAAAAGTATTGCTGTATTTTGTGGTAGCAATACAGGAAGTAATGAAAAAATAATAAAACAAAGCTATGCGCTCGGGGTTCATCTCGCACAAAACGATATTAAGTTGGTTTTTGGGGGCAGTAAACTAGGATTAATGGGACAAGTAGCAAATGGAGCACTTGATCATGGCGGTTTAGTGTATGGGGTAATTCCTCAATTTCTTAAAAGCAAAGAAATAGTTCATACCCAACTTACCAATCTTGTTACCACAAAAGATATGCACGAGAGGAAGTTGAAAATGCAAGAAATGAGTGATGGTTTTATTATGCTTCCTGGCGGGTTTGGTACTTTAGAAGAGTTCTTCGAAATTTTGACTTGGGCGCAATTGGGCTTACATCACAAACCAATAGGTATCTTGAATTCCGAAGGGTATTTTGATGATCTCTTGAAAATGATAAAAGCTATGGTTGAATCTGGGTTTTTGAAACAAGAGAACTTAAATTTAATAGTTGTCTCAAAAAATGAATCATCATTATTAGAAAAGATGCACCTTTTTGTTCCACCCAATAAGCCCAAATGGATCACTAAGAACCAAACTTAAACCTATATAAATGAATAATACAAAAGAACAAAAATTAGAGGCCTTTGGCCGTTTATTAGATATTATGGATGAATTGCGAGAGCAATGTCCTTGGGATAAAAAGCAAACTTTAGAGAGTCTAAGACATTTAACTATTGAGGAGGTATATGAACTAGGAGATGCGATTTTAGATAATAATTTAGACGAGCTAAAAAAAGAATTAGGAGATGTTTTACTACACATTGTTTTTTATGCTAAAATAGGAAGTGAAAAAAATAGCTTTGATATTGCCGATGTAGCGCATGCTATATCAGATAAATTGGTAGCCCGTCATCCTCATATTTATGGAGATGTAAAGGTTAAAAACGAAGAAGAGGTCAAACAAAATTGGGAGAAACTTAAGTTAAAAGAGGGGAATAAAAGTGTGCTTTCTGGGGTTCCTAAAACATTGCCCGCAATGGTCAAAGCAAATCGTATTCAAGACAAAGTTGCTGGAGTGGGATTTGATTGGGAAACGCCAGACCAAGTTTTTGAAAAAGTAAAAGAAGAATTACAAGAATTAGAAGATGCAAAAAATAACAAGTCGCAGAAAGAGATAGAAAATGAACTTGGAGATGTTTTTTTCTCTTTGGTGAATTATGCTCGTTTTTTGAACGTAAATCCAGAAAATGCACTAGAGAGAACCAATAAAAAGTTTATCAAACGCTTTGGTTATATAGAAGATAAGGCAAAAGAAAATAAAAAAAGTCTACATCAAATGAGCTTAGATGAAATGGATGTTTTTTGGGAAGAAGCTAAACAAAATGACTAAAAGCCACTCAAACTAGGAATTAAACGATAGTTTGTTTATTTTCATCTGTCTTTAAGAATAATTTTACTACAAATGAGAGAGAATTTTGTTTTATTAATAATGTTTTTAGGTTGCTTTAGCCTTTTAGCGCAACACGATCAAGATTTCGAAATTTGCAAGGCAGAAAGGTTAGCTGCAAAAAAGCATATAAATTTTAAAGCTAGTGGAAATACTGGTAACTACGATATTAATTACCATATGCTAGATTTAGATCTAGATCCCAATGTTTCTTATATCTCGGGTGAAATTACCACCCAGCTAACCGCTACTTCAAATACAATGCAAATTATATTTGATTTAGCCGCAAATATGCAGGTGAACGCGGTAAACCTTACTAATGGAGCTTCTTTGAGTTTTTCTAGAGTGGGAGATGAATTAATTGTTCAACTTCCTAATTTACTTATGGCGGGTCAAAGTATAAGTTTGACAGTCGATTATGAAGGAAACCCAATAAGTTCGGGTTTTGGTTCTTTTGCCCAAACTACTCATAATAATCGAGGTATAATATGGACGCTATCAGAACCATATGGCGCTAAAGCTTGGTGGCCTTGTAAACAAGATTTAAACGATAAAATAGATAGTATAGATGTTTACCTTAATGTACCTAAATTTAATACCTTTAATGAAGAAAATATCGCTGTAACCAATGGGGTGGAGCAAAGTAGTGTAGTTAACAACGGTTTAAAAACAACACATTTTAAACATAAATACCCTATCCCAGCCTATCTAATAGCGGTAGCGGTAACCAATTACAGCACTATTTCAAATAACTATAGCCATAACGGAATTACTTTTCCGTTAACAGATTATGTATATCCAGAAAATTTGGCTTCTGCAACTGTAGAGTTACAGCAGACGCCTCTTATTATGGATTTGTTTTCGAATAAGTTTGGAAGCTATCCTTTTTCAAACGAAAATTATGGCCACGCTCAATTTGGGTGGGGAGGTGGCATGGAACATACCACCATATCTTTTATGGGGAATTTTAGCCGAAGATTAATAGCCCATGAACTGGCTCACCAATGGTTTGGAAACCAAATAACCTGTGGTAGTTGGCAAGATATATGGCTAAATGAAGGCTTCGCGACTTACTTGTCAGGTATGGTTATAGAAGATTTTGATGGAAGTGCAGATTTTAATAATTGGAAATTTTCAAAAGTCAATCAAATTACAAGTGCCCCCGATGGTAGCGTTTATATACCGGCACAAGACACCCTAAGTGTTAATCGGGTTTTTAGCAGTAGGTTAAGTTATGGTAAAGGCGCAATGGTATTACATATGCTTAGAAAGAAATTAGGTGATACCGATTTTTTTGGCGCGTTAAATGCTTATTTGAATGATCCTAACTTACAATATAACTATGCAAAAACCGATGATTTTAAACAAGTTGTAGAGCAGTTTACGAGTCAAAATTTAACCGATTTTTTTAATGATTGGGTTTATGGAGAGGGGTATCCTAGCTTTAGCATAAATGCCACTCAAAATGCTAATCAAGTACAACTTAGCCTAAGTCAGTCGCAAAGCCATAGCAGTGTTAGTTTTTTTGAAGCACAAGTTCCTATACGTTTTAAAGGGAGTAATAACCAGGTACTAGATGTGGTAGCAGATCATCAACAAAATAATCAAATGTTTACGTTTAATGTTCCGTTTACAGTTACTCAAATTGAAATAAACCCAGAGTTTGATTTAATTGCAAAAAATAATACCGCAAATCTATCAGTCAGCAAAGTAGAGAAAGAAGAAATAAAGGTTTTTCCCAATCCGGTAAAAGAAATTTTATATGTTACAAATCCGCAAAAGCTTAAAAAATTAAAGCTGTATGATTTGTCGGGTAGAGTATTGGTGAAAACTTCATCAGCTTCTGTAGATGTAAAACATTTACCAGTTGGAGTATATATTCTTCAAGTTCATTTAAAAACAGGTGAGGTTATACAGAAGCAAATTCGTAAAGAATAATGCTGTTATTTACCGTGGAGTTCCTTTAGTAATTCAGGATTCATAACATGTTTACCATCAAAAGCGTGAATACTTAATTTTTTACCGAATAGCGCTCTCGCTTTTTGTAATTGTAAATTAAGTTTTTCTTTGGTAAGGTATTGGTCTTGTCTGCCATAAATCAAGAAAACTTTTGTTTCTGAACTCAGGTGTGAAAACGCTTTGACGTCAAGTTCCGCTGGTATGCTCCCTGAATGAATAAAAATTTGCTTCGGATTTAATTTTCGTTTAGCTATCCAACGCAGCGCTATAGAAACCCCTTGAGAATATCCTAAAATATTTAAAGGCAACTCACTTTGTTTATTTTCAACTCTATGAACGGCATCTAAATACTGAAATAAGTTTTCTAATTCTAGCCAAGTATTTTCTTTGGTGAGCCAACTGGCACCAACATGTTTAAAGTCTGATTTTTGATAATATTTTGAAGGAGCCTGCGGAACAATAAAGTAATTCTTTTGCTGGTCAAACGATTTGAAGTAACGAGCAAAGTATTTGCTGAGGTAGCCCATGCCGTGGAAGCAATACCAAAGCTGCTCAGTCTGAGGTCCTAAAAGATTGAGGGTAGAATAGGTGTTGGTGTGTTGGTAAGAAACTTCTTTTTCGAGACTACTCATATCTTATGCATTTTGTATTTTTACCCTTTCAAAATGCGAATTAAACGTATTTTAATTACATAAAAAAATGAAAAAAGATACAACAAAGTTATTGGCAGAATTAAATGCTCGATGCGAAAACACTTTGATGGAAACACTAAACATTGTTTACACGGCAATTGGAGATGATTTTTTAGAAGCCGAAATGCCAGTAAATTCAAAAGTTTATCAACCTGACGGTGTCTTGCACGGTGGGGCAATGGTGGCTTTAGCCGAAAGTGTAGGAAGTGCGGCCAGTATGATTTTCCTAGATAAGGAAAATTATTATATACGCGGGATAGAAATATCGGCCAATCATGTTAAAAGTATTAGCGAAGGGCTAGTCAAAGCTAAAGCTAAGTTCTTACATAAGGGACGCACCACTCAAGTTTGGGATATAAAATTAACCAATGAGCACGGTCAATTAATTTCTGCAGTTAAATTGACAACTCTAGCTATTCCTAAAAAATAACTTATGGAAAGTGACCTTTTTTTTAATGCTATAACCAATCATTTAAAGGCTCAAAAACCTTTGGTTGTATATCGAAAACCAGGCCAGTCCTTGGTGACCGCTCAATTACAACAGAAGTTAGCAAAGCAAACTTTTAAGCAGCATCAACAAGAAGGTTTTATTTTTGCACCATTTTATAAAGATGAAGCCAGCTACTTTTTTTCAATTAGAGATGCCGAAATTTTGAAGTTAACTAGTTTTGATAAATCTTCAATAGATTATGCAGAGCCAACAGTCTTGCCAGTAGAACGGGAAATTTTGTTTCAAAAACAGCAACATGTAAGGCTTATTTCTGCAGCGATTGATGAAATTAAGCAGGGCGGTTGCCAAAAAATCGTAGTTTCACGAATCGCAAAATATGCAGCAAAAGAAGATGCACTGAGCTATTTTAAACGCTTGCTTTATAAGTACGACTCAGCCTTTGTGTATATGTGGTATCACCCCGACGAAGGGGTATGGTTAGGAGCTACTCCTGAAGTTTTAGTTAGAACGCAAAGAAATAAATTAAAAACAATGGCATTGGCTGGAACTCAGAGTGCCAGAGAAAATCAAACAACTTTTGTATGGGGAGAAAAGGAGAAAAAAGAGCAAGCCTTTGTTACTGCTTTTATAAAAGATAACTTAAATGCTATCAATGGAGTTGAGCAAATTGAAATTTCAAGTCTAAAAACGCAGGTTGCGGGAAAAGTTGCGCATTTAAAAACTGATATCAGTGCTAAGTTTAATCCAGAAAAATTGAAAGAAATTATCAATCAATTGCATCCTACACCTGCGGTTTGTGGAACACCAAAAGATGAAGCTAGTAGTTTCTTAGCCGAAAACGAAAATTACAAACGCACTTATTATTCAGGATATTTAGGAGAAATAAATAAATCGGTCACCCAAGACCGCAATCCGCGAAAGCGCAATGTAGAAAATTCAGCTTTTAGAAGCTTGAGTAAAGAAACTGATTTATATGTGAATTTACGTTGTATGAAGTTAAATGAGGGTTATGTTCATCTGTTTTTAGGAGGAGGAATCACTGAAGAATCAGATTCAGAAATGGAGTGGGAAGAAACTTTAAAAAAAGCCAGTACTTTAGCTTCTATTTTATAGTAAGCTTTGCAATTATTAACCTTTTGGTATGGGGTATTTTACTAATTTTGAAATAAAATTTAATCTATGCAAATTTCGAGCATTCCATTAGCTCAATCGATTGTCTTGTTATGCTTGTCAAAGGGTATAAATCATATTGTGATATCTCCCGGTTCAAGAAATGCCCCGCTTACTATAAGTTTTTCAAATCATCCTGAAATTAAAGCTTTTAGTATAGTAGATGAAAGATCTGCTGCTTTTGTGGCCCTGGGGATGGCGCAGCAATTAAATAAGCCTGTTGGGTTATTGTGCACCTCTGGTAGTGCTTTACTGAATTACTATCCTGCTATAGCAGAAGCTTTTTACAGCGATGTACCTTTAGTGGTAATTTCTGCAGACAGACCCGTAGAGCGTATAGATATTGGCGATGGACAAACCATTAGACAAAAAAATGTCTTTAGCAATCACATTTTATACGAAGCCAATTTACATTCTGAGGTGGTTACAGATGTATACCAGAACGATAAGAAAATAGAGCAAAAATTTGGGGAGGCTAAGTTGCATAATCAGCGTGAAATTAATTTAGCCTTAAATACGGCTATCGAGAAGAATGGACCGGTTCATATCAATGTACCTTTTTATGAGCCGTTATATGGTTTGGTAGATAAACCCACAGTCGCTCCTTTGTTAATTGAACCCAATTTAGCTAGTAAAAAGTTAGAGATGCAGGAGGTGAAACCTTTTGCAGATAAATGGAGCAAAGCCAAGCGTAAACTAATTATTGTTGGTGTTTTGGCGCCTAATAGTATCGAGCAGCAATATTTAGAAATTTTGGTAAAAGATCCGTCGGTGCTGATTTTTACTGAAACTACATCAAACTTGCACCACCCAAATTTAATCTCTCGTATAGATAAGCTAATTGCACCACTTGAAAATATACCTAATCCAGCTGAGGCTTTTGAAAAATTACAACCAGATATTTTAATTAGTTTAGGCGGTCTTATTATTTCAAAGAAAGTAAAAGCATTTTTAAGAAACTATCAACCTAAGGAACATTGGCATGTAGGTACCAACCAAGCCTTGAATACCTACTTTTGTTTGAATAAACATTTTGATGTGACCATAAATCATTTTTTTAGTGTTTTTTTTCCAATGATTAAAGAAGTAGAAAGTGATTATCAAGCGTTTTGGATAAATAAAAAGAATCAAAGAGATGCACATCATCAAGAGTATATGAAAAATTTACCTTATTCAGATTTAAAAGCGTTTGAGTATTTGGTGCAAAATTTACCCCAAAAACAGTTGGTTCATTTTTCTAATAGCAGTATCATTCGATACGCCCAACTTTTTAAATTTAAACCTCATCAATATATTTATTGTAATCGGGGAACAAGCGGTATTGATGGAAGCAGTTCTACTGCAATTGGCGCCGCCATTGTTAGTGATTTCCCTACGACCCTAGTCACAGGTGATCTAAGCTTCTTTTATGATTCTAATGCTTTGTGGAATAATTATATCCCGCATAATTTTAAAATTATTTTAATCAATAACGGGGGAGGCGGAATTTTTAAAATTTTACCTGGAGCACAAGAGAATCCTACGTTTGAAACATATTTTGAAACCAAACATCAATTAAATGCATCTCACCTCTGTAAAATGTATGGTTTTGAGTACCATTGCGTACACCAAGAAACCACATTGGCAGACTGCTTGTCTCATGTTTTTCAACAAAATGATAAACCCCAATTGGTGGAAATTTTTACAGGAAATGAGCACAATGATGTTTTGTTAAAAAATTATTTTAAATACAAAACGAAAAATTAGGATAAAACTTGATTAAAAAGAAAAATAAATTTATCTTGAGCATTATATTAAAATATTAACAAATAAAATTATGAGTAAATTTGATGAAAAAATGGGTGATTACATCAAACACCTAGATGAAATAGAAGGTAATCACGATATCGACCTATTACGTAAAGTGGCAAAGGGTTTAGGGCCATCCATTTATAATAGAGATGCCTCGACAGTTTCAGGATCAGATGACAAAGAATTACAAACCGTTAAAAATAACTTCTTAATTAAAAAGTTAGGTTTGCCTGAATCTGATGATTTGATGGATGCTATACACAAGGTTATTGATATCTACGGACGTTCAAAACCAAATAAATATAGAGCTGTTGTATACTACTTGTTAACGAAACATTTTAACAAAGAATCTATTTACAATTAATTTTGTTTAAATTATAGAAGAACGAAAAGAACCTTTTTTAGGTTCTTTTTTTGTTTAATGAAATTTACCATAATCATTATGCGTACATTTGCACAAAATTTATAGCTATGCTTGCAATTGGGCAAACTCACAAACTTATTATAGATCGCGATACCCCTCCTGGGCTTTTTTTAAGAGATGATTCTGGATTAAAAGAAAACGAAATATTACTTCCTAACAAATATAAGCCAGAAGATTTTGAAATTGGTGATGAAATAGAGGTTTTTGTTTATTTAGATCACGAAGAGAGACCAGTAGCAACTACTTTGAAACCTTATGTCGCCTTGGACGAATTCGCTTATTTAAAATGTGTAGAGGTGAATAAACTAGGAGCTTTTCTTGACTGGGGATTAGAAAAACATTTATTTGTCCCTTTTAAAGAGCAAGCCTATCCTATGAAGGAAGGAGATTGGTACCTTATTTTTTGTTACTTAGATGAAACTTCAGAGAGGTTGGTTGCTTCAAGTAAAGTATTACATTTTTTAGATAATTCATCTTTAAGTGTGGCTCCTTTTGAGCGGGTAGAATTGTGGGTAGCCAATAAAACGGAATTAGGGTTTAATGTAATTGTAAACGACTTACACCAAGGTTTGGTTTATCATGATGATGTTTTCCAAGATTTAAAAACTGGAGATAAACTTAAAGGTTGGGTTAAAAAAACAAGGAAAGACAATAAAATTGATATTGTACTCAAGCGACCAGGTTATAGAAGCATAGAGCCTAATGCCGATAAGATTATACATGAATTACAGCTTCAAAATGGCTTCTTGCCTTTGCACGATAAATCAGAACCTGAGCAAATAAAAAAGCTTTTGGCTATGAGTAAAAAAAGCTTTAAACGCGCCATAGGTACACTATATAAAAAAAGAATGATAGAAATAAAGCCACAAGGGATTTATCTTATAGAGAATTAAGCCATCGGCGTAAATCTTCATTGGTTTTTTTAATAAATTTAGGAGCATCAAATCGGTAACCAATAACTACAGAAAAGTAGCGCACGGCGTCATCAACTTTCGCGTGTGAACTACTTGATTGATTTTGAACTTGGGTATAAGCCCGTATACCAGAGTAAAAAGAATCTGTAGTATAACCCAAACTTAGATCTAAACTACTGGTAGTGAGCAGATGCGTAGAACTACTCTCCCGGTCACTAGTGTGAAAGGCTCCTAAGCCTAACGATAATCCGCCGGCAACTAAAAAGCGTTCATTTATCACCCAATTATAGTAATAAGCAGGATTTATAGCTAATGTGTAAAAATTTGCATTTTCTATTTTATCTAAAACCCGAATTTTACGTAGTGCTGTAAACGAGTAAGAAATGGCTGGTATAAAACTACCAGCACTAATCATTTGTCTTTGATTTTCAAAATTTTTAGCCCGGAAAGAAAAATTTGGATTAAAATTAAATCCGGTTTTACCTTTAATTTTTAGTGATCTGGCATTTGGTAAATGAGAAGAAGCGTAGTCTACTGCCCGTACTTTAAAACCATTTTGTTTATAGAAATCAATCTCTTGAATCCACGGTCCTGGATATAAATTTAAAGAAAAGGAAAAAATTTGTCCATCTTCCTTATCTCGGTTACTATTAAATATTTCTGGTGCGAAGCCAAAACTAAATGCTAATAAATCATAATTAAAAGACAGACCTAAAGTTGTTTTTCTATTCGGTATAACCTCAATATTGGTTTTTAAATTTTCATTATATAAAGAAAATTCATTACTGGTATTAATCAGATTGGTTCTAATTAAAACCTTATTTGGGTATTGCCTAAAGTATTGATTATGGGCTAGACTGTCCTGCGCACGAAGACAGAATATAGTTGAGCATGCTAAAACTAGAATACAAAGTAAATCTCGTTGAAACATAATTAATTAAGATAAAAATTGAAATTTCTACCTCTTGCATTTTTGTTGCCCATATAATTTCCTCTATAATAATACCCATACGGATTTCGAATAAAGGGCCTACTCATATCTTCGTAAGCTTCATTTTTAATACCTCCGTCTCTGGTTTTTCTAGGATCTGTATCTACACTAAATTCCGTTTGACGTTTAAAATTGCTTCGTGAATCATAATAGACTTCAACCCTTTGTTTAATTTGCTGTAGTTGTCTAGTAGGTAGTTGCATAGAGTAGTTTGCCTTATTTTTGTTGTAGTGTTTTTCTTCAGCTAAAGCAAGCATATCAATCTTTTTAAAAGTAGAAAATTGATGCATCTTTATTGGCGGTATGCTAAAGTTACGTTCTTTTGATTCTATAGCGCCTAAAAAAGTGCCTAACGCAAGGCTATGGTTTTTTAAGCGCAAGGGCAATTCTAAGTTGTAATTTGTCTGTGGAATCTTTTGTGCTTGTTTTAGCTCTTGCCCATTTACAAACATAGCTATTGACATAAAAAGAAGTAATAAAAATTTTTTCATAATCAGCTTTTCGCGGAATAATTTTAAAGCAAAAACTATGCTAAAGATATTAATAATAGAGTAACTGTACTTAATTATTAGCTATTTTTGCTGTATTATCTAGTCTTTATGAAATTGTTATTACTTTTAAGACATTTGTAAATTGCAATTAGAATTAATAAAATTAAATCTTATAAAAATTTAAGCATGAGTAAAATAAATTGGCAGACCGCAAAAACATATGAAGATATAACTTACAAGAAAAGCAACGGGGTAGCTCGAATTGCATTTAACCGACCCGAGGTTAGAAATGCGTTTAGACCCAAAACTACATCAGAACTTTTAGACGCATTTCACGATGCACAAGAAGATACGAGTATTGGTGTAGTTTTACTGTCTGCAGAAGGGCCATCGCCTAAAGATGGTGTGTATAGCTTTTGTAGCGGGGGAGACCAAAAAGCACGAGGGCATCAAGGTTATGTTGGAGAAGACGGGTACCATAGATTAAATATTCTTGAAGTACAACGCCTCATTCGGTTTATGCCAAAAGCAGTGATTTGTGTAGTACCCGGCTGGGCAGTAGGAGGTGGACATAGCTTACATGTGGTATGTGATATGACTTTAGCTAGTAAAGAACACGCAATTTTTAAACAAACAGATGCAGATGTAACCAGTTTTGACGCAGGTTATGGTTCAGCTTACTTAGCGAAAATGGTGGGACAAAAAAAGGCACGTGAAATATTCTTTTTAGGGCGTAATTATTCGGCTCAAGAAGCCTTTGAAATGGGAATGGTAAATGCCGTGGTACCCCACGATGAACTAGAAGATACCGCCTATGAGTGGGCTCAAGAAATACTAGCCAAAAGTCCGACCTCTATTAAAATGTTGAAATTTGCAATGAATTTAACCGATGATGGAATGGTAGGCCAACAGGTTTTCGCTGGTGAAGCGACACGATTAGCTTATATGACAGATGAAGCCAAAGAAGGAAGAGATGCTTTTCTAGAAAAAAGAAAACCAAACTTTGATAAAATGTGGTTGCCATAAAAAATGAAAGATTTCGTAAATAATTCAATTGACCTAAATGATTTACCAGATTTTGAATCGGTTCATCTAGAAATTAGTGAAAAAAATTATTTTAAAAAGATGGTCATGCAATGGGCCATCTTTTGCCTCGTTTACAGCTTAATTTTATTAGCGCTTATGAATGCTAAATGGGGTATTCCTATATGGATTTTCAAGCTAAGCAGTTTTTTTGCTTTTAGCTTTGTTTTAATAGGCGTCTTTTTAAGTTTTAAACGCTATAAGAGTATAGGTTATGCTTTAAGACAGAAAGATGTGATTTTTCAACAGGGTTGGTTAATAAAAAAAACAACTGTCATTCCCTTTAACCGTATACAACACGTGGCTTCAAAGCAAAGTTTTTTAGATAAAAAATTGGGGCTGGCTGTACTAAGAATATATACCGCTGGTGGTTCAGGTAGTGATATTAGTATTGTAGGTCTTTTGCCTAAAGAGGCCTTAAAAATTAAAGAATTTATAATTCAGTTAATCGATGCCGAAGAAAGAACAGAATAAGCTCTTTGCTATACCACAGAATCAAAATAAACTGGGTATTTTGTTTATTTTTCTTTATTCTTTATACAAAGTTACTCGGGGTCTTATTGCCATTTTTCTTTATAGTGCTCTCACTCAAAAGCTTAGTAATTATTGGTTTTATATCACTTTGGGCTTAAGTGTATTATTCTTAACAGTATTGGTTTTTAGTTACTTATCTTATAAGAATTTTAAATTTCATATTGATTATAAAAATTATAGGTTTGTTCTCAAACAGGGTGTTTTTTCCACGAATACCCTAGATATTTCCTTACAAAGAATACAACAAGTTTATGTTAAAAGAACAATTATTCATCGAATTATAGGGGTTTGTAGTCTAGTGGTAGAATCTGCCGGTAGTTCCGATAAAGAAATTGAAATCAAGGCATTATCAGAAGATAAGGCATTGGCCCTACAACAAGAATTATTAGCGCTTAAAGCGGAAAAATATTCGGTAAATAAAGAGTTAAGTAATGACCTGTTAAAGGAAGATTTAAATGAAAATGATTTTAAACAGGCCGCAGATTCCATATCAAAGAATAATGTCGAGTGGACTTATAAATTAGGTCTTAAGAAGTTATTATTATTGGGATTAACCAGCAACTACTTCAGAGGTCTAGGATTAATCATAGTGTTTATAAGTACCGTATATGGTCAATTTTCTCAATTTGTTGATGATAATGCATATTGGAATGGGGCAGAGGAGTATTTGGAAAAAGAGTATACTAGTGTATTTGAAATAACTTTGGTATTGGTTCTCAGTTTTTTCATATTATTTGGCTTAAGTATCCTAGTAAGTATTATAGAAACTATATTAAAAAATTTTGAGCTTAAGATCACCAAGAAAAAAGAATCTTTAGAAGTTGAAATGGGTTTAAAAACCAATACAAAATGGAGTTTAAATCCGAATCGGGTTCAAATAGTAACCCGTAGCTCAAATCCATTACAAAGTCGGTTCGATTTACATCAGCTTCAATTAGCACTAATTGGCAGCGATGACCAGATTAAAAAAAATAGTCTTAGTATTCCTGCGTTGACGATAAGTAAGATGCAGCAAATTCAAAACTTTTTGTTTTCCGTAAAATTAGAAAAGGGAGAATTTGTTAGAATGTATCCTATTTGGCTGGTTAAGCGATTAGTTATAATTACACTGCTTGTTGTGGGTGCATTCTTTTTAAATTATTTTGTAGGTTGGTTTAGAATAGAATTGCTGGCCTCAATTCTAATTCCTGTTGGATTAATTTTGTTTACATTACAATTTTTTATCTTTCGGAGTTCTAAATTGGCTATCACTCCAAATTTTATTATAAAAAGCCAAGGTGTTTGGTTTAAAAAAAGAAAGTATATCGAGCTTTACAAGATACAAGCCTTTAGTGTTCATGAACCTATTTTCTTAAGGAAAAGAAAGTTGGTGCATATTACTTTTCATACCGCTGCCGGAGATTTGCGTTTTAATTATCTTCCCAAGCGTTATTGTGCTAGATTGAACTATTTGCTATACCGTGTAGAATCATCGCAACAAGCTTGGATGTAAAAAAAGCCTTCAGTTCAACTGAAGGCTTTTTATATTATAAAATCCGATTTAAACTATAGCATAGATGGAAATTGTTTTGGATTTACTTCATTAAAAATTGAATATACTTTATCAAAAACATCATCAACAGAAGGCTTAGAAAAGTAGTCCCCATCTGTACCGTAAGCAGGTCTATGTGCTTTGGCGGTCAAGGTTTGCGGTTTACTATCTAAGTGAACATAAGCATTTTGTTTTTCTACTATTTGCTGAAGTATATAAGAAGAAGCTCCGCCTGGAACATCTTCATCGATAACCAATAACCTGTTTGTTTTAGCCACACTTTTCACAATATCGTGATTTAAATCAAAAGGTAGTAGCGATTGTACATCTATAATTTCACAATCTATACCTATTTCACTTAATAACTCCGCAGCGTCTTCAATTATCCTTAATGTTGACCCGTATGAAACAAGGGTAATATCTTTTCCTTCTCTAATGGTTTCAACTACACCAATAGGTGTTTTAAACTCTCCAAGATTATTAGGTAACTTTTCTTTTAAGCGGTAACCGTTAAGACATTCCACTATTAGCGCAGGTTCATCACTGGCTAGCATAGTATTGTAAAATCCTGCTGCTTTTGTCATGTTTCGAGGTACCAACACATGAATTCCTCTTAGAAGGTGAATGATACCTCCCATAGGCGATCCGCTATGCCATATACCTTCTAATCGATGACCTCTAGTTCTAACAATTAGTGGTGCTTTTTGTTTTCCTTTTGTTCTATATTGTAAGGTTGCCAAATCATCGCTCATTATCTGTAGAGCATACAATAAGTAATCTAAGTATTGAATTTCTGCAATAGGTCTTAATCCGCGCATAGCCATACCAATTCCTTGTCCAAGAATTGTTGCTTCTCGAATACCCGCATCGGCCACTCGTAGTTCGCCATACTTTTCTTGCAAACCTTCTAAGCCTTGGTTAACGTCACCAATATTTCCGCTATCTTCACCAAAAATTAGGGTTTCTGGTTTACTGCCAAAAATAGCATCAAAATTATCTCGAATCACTATTCTGGCATCCACAAGCTCTGCCTCCTCATCATAAGTTGGTTCTACCCCTTCAATATTTATTGCTGTTGAAGAGCTCTCACTATACAAATGACTACTATAGTCCAATTGGGTTTTAGAACTAAACTCTTTTGTCCAGTTTAATAAAGTCGATTTTTGTGAAAGATTTTCTTTTATAATCAAACGCAAAACACTGCGAGCAGCTTGTAGAACTTGATGCTTTTCAGGATTTTTATGCGAAGCTAAATCTTGTATAACCTTTTCTATTTTTTGCTTTACTTGTGATTCTGAAGCTAATTGATTTAAAATATCAATCAACTGCTTTTGAGCTGTTTTCGCAGGCTCAGTAACTTTTTCCCAAGCTGCTTTTTTACCTTCGCGCACAATTTTTTTAGCTTCTTTTTCTATGGCTTCTAATTCTTCATCGTTAGCAAAGTTATTAGCAATAATCCATTGTCGTATTTGTGCGTTGCAATCAAACTCCTTTTCCCATTCTAAACGCTCTTTTGATTTGTAACGCTCGTGAGACCCTGAAGTAGAATGCCCCTGAGGTTGCGTGAGTTCGCGTACGTGAATTAAAACAGGAACGTGCTCTTCTCTTGCAATTTTATCGGCTTTTTGATAAGCTTCAATTAATTCTGGGTAGTTCCAACCGTTAACACAAATTATCTCATATCCCTCGTTTTTTTCATCACGTTGAAAGCCTTTTAATATTTCAGAGATGTTTTGTTTTGTAGTTTGATGTTTTGCATGTACAGAAATACCATATTCGTCATCCCAGACACTTATTACCATAGGAACTTGTAAAACGCCGGCCGCATTTATGGTTTCCCAAAAAAGACCCTCACTTGTACTAGCATTACCTATGGTTCCCCAAGCGATTTCATTGCCTTTATTAGAAAATAATTCTTGATCTATACCTTCAACATTTCTGTAAATTTTAGAAGCTTGAGCTAATCCTAATAAGCGAGGCATTTGGCCTGCAGTAGGTGAAATATCTGCACTTGAATTGGCTTGATTAACTATAGGTTTCCATTGGCCATCCTCTTGCAAACTATGGGTCCCGAAATGACCTCCCATTTGACGTCCTCCAGACATTGGTTCTTGTTCAATATCAGTATTACCGTAAAGTCCTGCAAAAAACTCTTCTACAGATAATAGGTTTAACGCCATCATAAAGGTTTGATCACGGTAATAACCCGATCTAAAGTCACCATTTTTAAATGCCTTAGCCATGGCTAGTTGAGGCACTTCTTTACCATCACCAAATATCCCAAACTTGGCTTTTCCTGTTAAAACTTCTCTACGACCTAGTAAACTGCATTCGCGGCTAATTACGGCTGTTTTATAGTCTTTTAAAACTTCTGACTTAAAGTCTTCAAAGGAAAGGTCTATATTTTCTTTTACTTCTTTCTGCATGCTTAAATCTTTTTGAGAACGGCACGAAGATAAGAAATTAGAATCAGATTTTCAATAGAAAATGATTTGAGGCATTAATAATAATTTCTAATTAAGGCTTTTTGATTAAAATTATCATAAAAAAACAATTTAAAAAGCCTTAATTTTTGCGTAATTCTAAAAATCGCCAATATTTATTAGCATTTTCACACTACTGGTATTTCTAATTATTTTGATTTGTGTTATGTAACTTGGGCGCGTAAAACTTAATACCAACGTCTTTTAAAAAGGCTTACAAGTGTCTTTAAATCTAAGGCCACAATAAACCGTATTTTTTGGTCGTAATTGTATTGACTAGGTTCCCAACCTAAACTTGATTGTAATGGGAAGAACACTTCAAAATAATCTTGGACTAAACTAAGCCTTATCCCAGAATCATATAGAAACTTGGCATCCTTATTTTTATTTTTTAGGATACCAGCATCCGCGTAAGCGTGAATCCAATTCCAAATACTAAAACTTCCATTAACTGTGCTTATCCATTGGTTGGCAAAACCCGGTTGAATTTTTGACTTGAAGCCGCCTTCGGCCGCAATAAACTGCTGACTAAATAGACCGCTGGTTTCACTTCTACCGTAATAATTGTAGTCAAACATATAATCTGACGGGCGGTCAAGGGCAAAGCTAAAATAATCTTCATTACGGGTATCATTAAACAAGAACGCCCCTGCAAACACACGTAGTTCTAACTGCCTATTGTTTAAAAATAATTTACGCCACTTTGTTGTTACCGAGATTTTACTGAATTTCTTAGCCACTTGATAATCAAAATTTGCAGTAAAATAATCGGCAAAGTTTCTGTCGCTATAGTTGTACTGCAAATTCATTACGCTATAATCAGGATTTTGATTGGTGGCGAATAAGCTCTGATCTTTACGAACATTTACACTTCGAATGCTTAACGATTGTCTTTGGTTACTGCGTAAATAAGGATTTCTAAAATTTAAACTAAAATAAGGTACAACACGGTAATAAAAAGCATCTGGTGCATAAGACATTCTGGTTCCACTTATCCCCAGCCGAATGGCATGTAATTCTTGGTTTTGAAAAAATGTATTGCTAGAGACACCAATAGAACCAATTAATGCATTACTATTTAAACCGATTTTTGGAGAAATATTAAAATTAAAATTTTGAGGTAAAACAGCGCGATTATGCAATTTAGGACCTATAATGAAGCCATCGTATAAATTATAATCAAATTCAGGAATTAAAAAGAGCTGCTTGTAATAGGGGTCTTCAATATCCATAAGCAACCTCACTTGGGGTGGTTTATTAAAAACTCCTTTAAGACTTTTATAGTTATTTCTCTGATTATATTCAGGTATGATTTGTTCATGATTTAAGGCTATGCGGTCTATAGCGTCTTTAGAAATATGAATCTTACCTTCTCCGTTTTTAATTCTTAACCAATGTTTACTTACTATATTCTTACCATTTAACCCGTACACGGCAACGGGTAAATTTTTATGATTTTTACTGGTTACGATTACTTGTAAAGAATCGTTTTTAGTAGTTACCTTTTTTATTTTAAAATCAATTGGTAGATTGGTTTGAATATACTCGTTAAAAAACCAATCGATTGGCTTATTTGTATATGTTTTGAATGCACTCTTTAGCTTGGCAAGGGCCAAAGTGTCTTTTTGTTTATTTTGATAAAATGCCGATATTGATTTTTTAAACGCTTCATCATTAGCTAAATAATCTTTTAAATAATTTAATCCTAAACCAGCTTTGTAAGGCGTTGCAATATTTTTATTAAATTTTAATAATGAATCTTGAGTGGTGGTTATAGCTTGGTCAAGATTAATACGCGCCATATTTTGGTACAACAATGCATAACGCTTATTAAAATCTAATTCGGAGGCATGGAACCAACGGATACCTATAAGTTCACTAAAAGCACCTAAAAGCTTGGTGTCTTCATAATAGGTTGCTACATAATTCATCATTAAATGCACTAATAAAGCTTCTTTAATCCAATTTTCTTTTCTGGGCTCTAAATTTAATTGTCCTTTTAATAGTTTATTGGTTATGGTTTTAAACATTTTAATATCATATTGAAAACCATCGGGGAAGGGGCGAATGAATTTTGGGAGTTGATTTAAACCGTAAACAGGGTTGTCGGCATAATCGGTTTTCGTAACCAGTAATTTTTCTTGATGTAAATGTCCCAGATTTTTATTTAGGTAGTGTAAAATGCGATGCACAATAATATTCCGGAAAGGCTGGGGCACCTCGTCATCTTCAATATTAGAAAACACTTGCATTAAATCGGTGTTAAACTGCTCATAATCTGGGTTGGTGGTTAGATGAAAATCTAATTGTCTGAGGTTTTTTCCGCTAAGGCGGATATTTTTAGTTTGTGCGATGTGGTTAACGTGCACTTTTTTAAAATTAGAAAAAATATAATAATTTTCTGGCACTATAAAATCAACGATTAGATCTATAGGAGCCATATAAAAATCATCTACATTTTTATGGCTATATACCTTCCAACTTTTCGCATATACGGCAGGGGTGAGCAACCAGTATCGTAAAATAAAATCTGAATCTTTATAGCCATAGCGTGTGAATTTACTATGGGGTATTTTTAAATTATATTCGAGATTAACTGAAATATGCTTTTGCGGAGGCAATTTTTTTTCTAATTGAATAACCAAGAGGTCGGGTTGATTTTCGGGTCGAAACCAATTCAAATTAGAATCAACATTTCGTATACTTATTATTTGCGTTTTACCTCTTTCTGAAGCTTTAGCGTAATGAAAATTACGTTGATAATCTTCTCTAAATCTGTAAGCAAGAGGAGTTTGTTTATGGCTAAAGGCATTTATCCAATCGTTAAGATAAATGACCTCCAGACTATCTTTTGAAGTGTTTTTAAAAGTTAAGTTTTGCGAAACTCTCATTTCCTTTTCTGCAGTATGAAGTGTAACTTGAGCAGTTACTTCGTGCTGTGCGAAAACAGAAGCGCATTTAAGTAGAATAAGAAAAAAAAAGAGGTGTTTATGCATAAAAAAACTAGGGGTACTTACTTTTAATATGTAAGTACCCATCTATTTTATTAAAAATTCGGACTTAAATTAAATTCATCGTAGAACTTATTGAGTATCTCAATAACCTCTTCTTCGGTGTCAACCAATTGTATTAAATCCATGTCGCTTGCGCTGATATTTTTAAAAGAGTCTAACAATGTTGTTTTGACCCAGTCAAATAAACCTCCCCAAAATTCGCGCCCCACTAAGATGATAGGAAATTTATCTATTTTATGAGTTTGTATTAGCGTGATGGCTTCAAATAGTTCATCTAATGTGCCAAAACCACCTGGCATTACTACAAAACCTTGAGAATATTTTACAAACATTACTTTACGCACAAAGAAGTAGTCAAAATTTAAGTTTTTATCCTTATCAATATAGGGATTGTCATGCTGTTCAAAAGGCAAATCTATGTTTAAACCAACCGAAACACCACCTGCTTGGTGCGCGCCTTTATTTCCAGCTTCCATAATACCAGGACCACCTCCTGTAATGACACCGTAGCCGTGTTCTACAATTTTGGCAGCAACGCTTTGTGCCAATTGGTAATATTTGTGATCTTCTTTAGTACGTGCCGATCCAAATATTGAAACACAAGGACCAATTCGGCTCATTTTTTCATAGCCTTCAACAAATTCACCCATTATTTTGAAAATGGCCCAACTGTCATTGGTTTTAATCTCATTCCATCCCTTGTGTCTTTTTTCGTTTCTCATATTCATTTACTTATAATGTTATTTATTTTAATTTGTTAGTACCAATCTCTTTTGCCAAGAATTGGGCAGTATAGCTTTTACTTTGTTTTACTATCTCTTCTGGGGTACCGGTCGCTACAATTTCTCCACCGTTTTTACCTCCCTCAAAACCGATGTCAATAATATGATCTGCCAATTTAATTACATCCATATTATGTTCTATAATTAATACAGTATTCCCTTTATTCACCAATTGATTTAGTACCTTCATCAATACATTTACATCTTCAAAATGCAATCCAGTGGTGGGTTCATCTAGAATATAAAAGGTATTACCAGTATCTCTCTTTGATAATTCTGTAGCCAATTTTATGCGTTGCGCTTCGCCACCCGATAGTGTAGTGCTTTGCTGTCCCAAACTGATATATCCAAGACCTACATCTTGAATGGTTTTGAGCTTCCTGTAAATCTTAGGTACCGGTTCAAAAAAATCTGTAGCTTCATCGATGGTCATCTCTAAAACATCGTTAATAGATTTTCCTTTGTAACGAATTTCGAGTGTTTCTCTATTAAAGCGTTTGCCTTGGCATGTTTCGCATTCCACGAAAACATCAGGTAAAAAATTCATTTCAATAACCCGTAAACCTGCTCCACGACAAGTTTCGCACCTTCCGCCTTTTACGTTAAAGCTAAACCTTCCTGGCTTATAACCTCTTATTTGGGCTTCGGGTGTTTTAGCAAATAAACTTCTAATTTCAGAAAAAACTCCTGTATAAGTGGCAGGATTAGATCGTGGTGTTCTGCCTATTGGAGACTGATTAATGTCTATAACTTTATCTATATGTTCAAGACCCTTTATGTTTTTATAGGGTTTGGGTTCTTTAACCCCATTAAAATAATGCGCATTCATGATCGGATATAGCGTTTCATTAATAAGGGTTGATTTACCACTTCCTGAAACACCGGTAACTACAATCATTTTTCCTAAGGGGAAAGTAGCTGTAATATTTTTTAAATTGTTACCCGTGGCGCCTTTAAGAATTATTTTTTTACCGTTACCTTCTCTTCTTTTCTCTGGTATTTCAATCGCAACCTTTCCATTTAAATAAGATGCCGTTAGGGTATTCTGTTTTAATAATTGTTTGGGACTACCTTCGCTTATAATTTCACCGCCATTTCTACCTGCCTTAGGACCTATGTCAATAACATAGTCTGCACGTTCAATCATATCCTTGTCGTGCTCTACTACAATTACAGAGTTACCTACGTCTCGTAAATTGAGTAGAGAATTGATTAATTTTTCATTATCACGTTGGTGCAAGCCTATGCTAGGTTCATCTAATATATAGAGTACCCCGACCAATTGCGAGCCAATTTGCGTTGCCAAGCGTATACGTTGTGCCTCACCACCAGATAGACTTTTCGCACTTCGGTTAAGATTAAGATAATCTAGCCCTACATCAAGTAAAAACTGTAGGCGGGTTTGAATTTCTTTAATAATTTCTTCGGCAATTTGAATTTGTTTTTTACTAAGCTGTTGTTTTATCTTAGCAAACCAAACACTTAGAGTAGCGATATCCATTTGAGCTAGCTGAGCAATGTTTAAATGATTGACTTTAAAATATAAACTCTCTTTACGCAATCTAGTTCCTGCGCAAGTGGTACAGTCAATTCTATCCATAAAAGCCTTGGCCCATCTTTTTAATTTCCTAGAATCATTGTCGTTAAAAGTTTTATCTATAAAAGGTATTACGCCTTCAAAATCTATTTTATGTGAACGTTTAACACCTAAATCCTTAGAATTTGAAGTGAATTTTTCTTTACCCCCATGCAATATCAAATTGAGTGCTTCTTGGGGTATTTTTTTTATGGGATCGCTAAGATTAAAATCATAGCGTTGCGCTATAAGTTCTAACTGTTTAAAAGCCCAGTTTTTTTTGTATGCACCATAAGGTATTAAACCGCCTGCTTGAATAGACTTCTTATTGTCTGGAATAATTTTTTCTATGTTTACTTGATACAACTCGCCAATACCATTGCAAACAGGACAGGCTCCTTTTGGTGAATTAAAAGAAAAGTTATTAGGCTCTGGATTAGGGTAAGAGATACCCGTAGTAGGACACATCAGGGTCCGACTAAAGTACCGCTCTTTTTTATCTCCATGTTTAATAATCATAAGTACATCTTCTCCATGGTCTAAGGCGGTTAGTATACTATTGTATAATCTTTTTTGCGTATTCTCTGTTTCGTCAATAGCTAATCGGTCTATGACAATCTCAATATCATGGGTTTTATACCGATCTAGCTTCATGCCTTTTTCTATATCGATAATCTCACCATCGACACGTACCTTTACAAAACCCTGTTTAGCTATTTGTTCAAATAATTCACGATAATGCCCTTTACGGGAACGGATAACTGGTGCAAGAATGTTAATCCGTTGCCCTAGATAATCTTTAGTAATTAGTTCTTGAATCTGTTCATCACTATAACTTACCATTTTCTCTCCCGTTTCATAACTATAGGCATCAGAAGCCCGCGCGTATAAAAGTCGGAGGAAATCGTAAATTTCGGTAATTGTACCAACAGTACTTCGTGGACTTTTACTCGTGGTCTTTTGTTCTATAGCAATGACGGGAGAAAGTCCTTCAATTTTATCTACATCAGGTCTTTCAAGGCCACCTAAAAATTGCCTAGCATAAGCCGAAAACGTTTCTATATACCTACGTTGGCCTTCTGCATATATGGTATCAAATGCCAAAGACGACTTACCCGAACCGCTGAGACCGGTAATTACCACCAGTTGATCTCGCGGAATCTTGACATCAATATTTTTTAAATTATGCACGCGAGCGCCCAGTACTTCTATAAAATCTTCAGAGTTTTTCATAACAATTTTTGCAGACTGCTAATTTAGCCAATATTAGCTTATAGTGAAAATACCAATCTTAAACCTTTAATAAAATTTTTCATTTGTTTCCTCAGGATATTCTTTATCTAAAAGTGCCAGCTTTTCTTGGGAGTGCTGTATTAAATCCGTAAAGAAAATTTTAAACTCATTCTGCATAGGTAAATAATGATTTTGCATAATGGGAACGGCTTCTGATAATGGTGCCTTGGTAGGAATGCGACGTGACATTTGATCTAGTATTTGAGTAATTCCCGATATACTTTGGTAACTTTTGAGCCAATTTTGCTTAATCATAATAGGGTAAAACTGATTCACTTTTTGCGGTAAAACCGATTTATGTTGGTCAAGTAAAATATAAAAATTCTCAATAAAATCATCTAGGTTTACAATGCTATACTCGGCCCAATTAACGGCTAAGAAGTGATCGTACAGCACATCATTAATTACCTTATTATAGTGTCTAAATTTGTTGAAAAACCGATGAGCACTTTGATATACTATAGGATGACTATCGGTATAGCTATCTATAGAACGATGAAGTAATATTCCCTTTTTAATAGCTGTGCTATAATTTTGATAATCGTTACCTTTTACGGCATCAGCCATAAAATTGCCCAAAGTGACCATTGGCCTTTCTTGAGATAAATAAATATGTGCCAAATAATTCATAGGCACAAGATAGGAGAAAGGCTTTGTTTAAACAAGTATTTTGCAAGCTTACAATACAACAGTATATTTGTTTTTTTAATTAATACAAAATAGATGACACTTATAAAATCAATTTCAGGAATTAGAGGTACAATTGGTGGTAGGGTAGGAGATAATCTTACCCCTATAGATGCCGTAAAATACGCCGCTGCTTACGGGACCTGGCTAAAAGAAGATAGGAATAAAGAAACCTACAGAGTTGTAATTGGACGAGATGCCAGAATATCTGGAGCTATGATTCAGCAATTGGTCATGAATACTTTAGTAGGAATGGGTATACAAGTAATAGATCTAGATTTATCAACTACTCCAACCGTAGAAATGGCCGTAAAGTTAGAGCATGCAGACGGCGGCATAATTCTAACAGCTAGCCATAACCCAAAACAATGGAATGCGCTAAAATTACTAAATTATAAAGGTGAATTTTTAAATGCTGCTGATGGAAAACGAATTTTAGAGATTGCCGAAGACGAATCATTTTCTTTTGCATTAGTGGATGAATTAGGGAAAATTACCAAAAATCAGGCTTATATAGATTTGCATATCGATGAAATTTTAGCATTAGATTGGGTAGATGTAGAAGCTATCAAAGCTGCCGATTTTAGAGTAGTAGTAGATGGCGTAAACTCTACGGGAGGCATAGCGGTACCGCGCTTACTTGATCGTTTGGGGGTTGAAACGGTTAAATTGTTTTGCGATCCTACTGGGGAGTTTCCGCATAACCCAGAGCCATTAAAAGAACACTTGACAGATCTTAGCGAACGGGTAGTTCAGGAAAATGCAGATATGGGGATTGTGGTTGATCCAGATGTTGACCGGTTAGCCTTTATTGATGAAAATGGAGCTATGTTTGGAGAAGAGTATACTTTGGTAGCTGTAGCGGATTATGTTTTAGGTAAACAAAAAGGCAATACTGTAAGTAATTTATCCTCTTCTAGGGCATTGCGCGATGTTACTCAAAAACACGGCGGATCGTATTTTGCCAGTGCCGTTGGTGAAGTAAATGTTGTAGCTTTGATGAAAGAAAAGCAAGCGGTTATAGGGGGAGAAGGAAACGGAGGGATAATTTTACCTAATTTGCATTATGGTAGAGACAGCCTCGTAGGTATTGCACTTTTCTTATCTCATTTAGCACATAAAAAACTTAGTCTTTCTGAGGTTAGAAAAACCTATCCGAGCTATTATATGAGCAAAAATAAAGCCCAGCTTACTCCTGATTTAAATATTGATGCTTTACTTGATACGATGGCGAAGCAATACAGCAATGAAGAGGTGAGTACTGTGGACGGAGTAAAAATTGATTTTTTAGAAAGTTGGGTGCACCTTAGAAAGTCAAATACAGAACCAATTATTCGTATTTATACTGAGGCAAAAACTCAAAAACAAGCCGACGAATTGGCAGAAAGATTTATGAATGAATTGGAAAGTTTAAGCTAATAAGTCTTTTAAGAAATAAAAAAAGCCTTTCGGGATCATTTCGAAAGGCTTTTTTTGTACAATAAATTAGTTGATTAATTCACAATCGCGGGACTAATTGGATTGTTACTTTGTACTACGACAAAGGTGTTGGTGGCATAAAAAGCGTCACCATTAGCACCGTTGTTGGTCCAGTTTTCATAATCATATTCAAAATTAAAGGACTGACCAGCCCAGGTACTTTCCATTTCATCAATTCTTATGGGAACCTCCATACCAGGGCACCAACCAGCGCGATCAGGTTTCCAGTTTCCTGGCTCTTGATTACTTACTGGGTTTTGTGCACAACCAATGGGTCCCAAATCGTGCGTATATTTTTGAGTACCATTTATTTTTATATAATGGGTTCTGTAGCACCATTCTGCACAACCTCTTCCGCCACTATCATAAGGTGTCGCATGTCCCCAACCAGAAATAGTAGAGCGCAAATGTATTTTTTCGGCTTCATTAGGTATACTTACCGACTTATCGAGATCAAAATTATGTGTTTTTCCATAAGGAACTCCCGAAGATGACCAATCATCATAAGCAATAATCGGTACTATGGCTGAATACTTATATTCAGGTGTACCATAAATAAAATCAAACTCAACCGATACTAGGTAACCTTTACTATTCCAACATTCTGTACGAATACGCAATTCATTATTTCCGGTAAGTAAAGATTTAAAATCGGTAACATCATATTCAAAACCACGAGGAAGTTGGCTGTTGTCATTCCAGTAAGGGGTTATAAACCTGCCCATTTCATAAAATTCACCAGTTGCAGGGTCTTTTACCTTTACATTAGCAAAAACATCCCATTCATCACAGCCACCGGCTGGACATCTTAGTTTTACAAACATTTTAATTTGGGAAACTTTATCAATATCGGTAGGAAAATCAAAACTTTGAACCGCTGATTGGTCGTGTCCATTACCAAAGGCCACACGCTTATCTGAAAAGGTGCTCATCGTTATGGTTTTCACTTTTCCTTTTGCTTGTAAAGTGATAATTTTTTCGAATTCATCACCATTTACAATTTTTAACTCACTGTTTTGTAAACCAGTTTGGGTAGGTGTAAATTTTACGTAAATAGTTTTTGTAGTTTCCTCATCCTCATTTGAAATATCAATACTTTTGGATAAATTTTCCAGATCAAATCCAATTTGGAAATCTCCCATGGTTGTAATTTTAATAGGAGCGTTGAGGTTTGCATATTGCAATGAAAAATTTCGATTACTGCTACTTCCTAGTTCTGTGTCTTCAAAAGTTAAACTGTTAATATTAGTTGAAATTAGCAAGGTTTTATCTTCTTCGGAAACAGTGGAAGAATCATCATCACTGCAAGAAAACAATACAGCTGTAAAGCCCAGAAAACACAAAAATAGCGTTTTGCAAATGTGGTTTTTTAAAATCATTTTAGTTAAAGTTTAGTTGTTATCAAATTTAAAAACTTTTAACTAAATTGTAATGATTTTAAGAAGTCTTTTCAGCATCAAATCCACTCAATTTGTGTTTCCATCTTTTGTGTGTCCATAAATAATAAGCAGGATTTTCGTTTATTTGTTTTTCGAGTAAATCGTAATACAAATCGGTTAATTTAAAATCCTCGTAACGCTTAGGGGTATAGGTTATAGGTAGTAATTCAGCTTCGTATCTTCCTCTTTTTACCTTATTAACCTTAAGGTAAACAACGCTAAGATTCAGTTTTTTAGCAAGATATTCAGGTCCGACGAATGAGGGGACTTTATGATTAAAAAAGTTTACATAGTGTTTTGCGTTTTTGGGTCTTGGAGATTGGTCGGCAACCAAGCCATAACTGCTTAATGTTTTATTTTTTTTATTTTTTAACATTATTTTAGGCACTGTTTTGTTGGGCAGCATGTGGGTATTGTACTTTCCTCTAATTTTGCGAATAAGCTTGTCAAAATATTTATTTTTAATAGGCTTATAAACACCATAAGCTTTAAAAGTAATAGAATGAAAGTGCAATGCGTGAACCCATTCATAGCTAGCATAATGACCCATTAATAAAATATAACTTTTTTTCTGGCCTTCTATTTCTTTGAGCAATTCTGGATTTAAAATCTTAAAACGGGTTTTTAGTTGTTCATCGCTCATTTTTAGGGTTTTAATCATTTCTAAAAATGAATCGCAAAAATAATGATAAAATTCTTTACGGATTTTATTTCTTTTACTGGCTGATAATTTTGGAAAAGCCAAAGCAAGATTTTGTTCTACTACTTTTCTTCTATAGCCAATTACATGATAAACCCACAAGTAGACAAAATCAGAAATCATATAAAGTAATGGAAATGGTAAAATGGCAAGAACCCATAAAAAAGGGTAACTAATAACAAATATCAATCGTTGCATGGAGGTGCATTTTGTTGCAAAGATATACTATCTTTGAACACAAACCAATGTTACATGAATAGTATAGAATTAGTCACATTATTGCTTATAGCCATCAACGTAATCGTATCATTTAAAGGCTTTCAAGACACCAATTTTTTTAATCGTTATAAATTTATGGTAGGGCCAATCAAAAATGGAGAGCGTGTTCGTTTTTTAAGTTCTGGCTTTTTACATGTTGACCCTACGCACCTCTTGGTGAATATGCTTACGCTGTACTTTTTTGCCAATGTGGTAATTTATGATCTTGGTGTATTTGCTTTCATTATCATTTATTTAGGTAGTTTAATTGCGGGTAATTTATTCTCGTTTATGATGCATAAAAAAAACAGCTATTATAGTGCTGTAGGTGCAAGTGGAGCAGTTATGGGAGTGCTTTACTCGGCTATTTTATTGCGTCCAGATATGATGTTGGGCTTATTTTTTATTATTCCCATTCCTGCATATGTTTTTGGAATAGGGTACTTACTCTACACCCTTTACGGAATGAAAGCACAAAATGATTTAATAGGGCATGATGCGCATTTTGGTGGAGCCATGGCAGGTTACTTTATTAGTCTTGTTTTAGCACCAAGCCTATTACAAACCAATTTGCTTATGGCCATATTGTTATTAATTCCTTTAATTCTGTTATTTTTTCTTAAAAGAATAGGTAAACTATAAGCTTCTGTTTATTTTAGATAAGTAACTAAATGTTTTGAATTATGAAATCTAACAGTTTATTATTATTTATTTTAATTGCTCTTTTGTTTTCTTGCAAAACAGATCAAAAAAATTCTCGTGTTGAAGATGCGCGTATTGAGGGGGTTGAACCTGAAGAGCAGGAACCTGAAGTGACTATCGATGAGCATACCAGTCGTATTTCATTAGATTGGGCTGCGACCTACGAAGGGGTTTTACCATGTGCAGATTGTGGAGGAATAGAAACGGCAATTGTGCTAAATGAAGATATGACCTATCAAAAGCAAGAAATTTATTTAGATGAAAATGAAGAGCCATTTATTTCTTCAGGTAAGTTTGTTTGGAATGAAAGTGGAAATGAAATTGAACTTAAGGAAGAAGACGGCCCCACTTATTATAGGGTTTTAGAAAATAAGCTTATTCAGTTAAACCAAGCTAGAGAGGAAATTGAAGGAGATCTTGCTGCTTCCTATTATTTGATGAAAAAGTAAGATTCTTCAATACCGTAACAAAGAATGTTTAAACCTACTGTTTCTAGCCTCCTAATCTTAGTTCTCCTTTGTGCAGCCTGCACAAAAGAAGATGAAAATATTACAGAATTTGATGGTTTATTCAATAGAACCCCAGAGCCTGTATTTGAAAGTTCTTTTGGCTTAGCAGCCGATCCTTCTGTACTTATGCTGAGAGATACACTTTTTATGTATTTCACCGCAGAAGGCGGAATTGCAGTAGTCTATTCATTAGATAATGGCAAATCATGGATGAATCCCAGTAACAATATTACTGATGATTACCTGGCGCTTAAAAAAAGATCCTCAGCATGGGATAATACCTTAGAAACTCCCGAAGTGGTAAAAGTGGATAACTTGTTTTATATGTACTATACAGGTTATAGGGAAGGAGAGTCTGATAATGAACACGTTCAAAATTATGAAATAGGATTGGCAACTTCTCAAAACGGATTCGACTTTGATAGAATTTCATCGTCTGAGGATGGTCCCATAATTAATAGAAATATTACAGACCCTTCAGCTTTTGATCATCATGCTTTAACTAGTCCAGGTGTTATTTTTGAAGAAGGATTATTTTATATGGTTTATGCCGGTTGGAATGTTTCACAAAACTGGACGGCTACAAATGCTGGTATAAGAATTTTAGGAGCAACATCAAGTGATGGTAGGGTATGGACTAAAATAGGAGAGCCACTTTTAACTAGTGCGGATATTGGTTTTAGCCCAGATGTTAATGAAGCAAGTTTGCTAAAATCAAAAATAGATGGGTATTGGTTAATTCCCTTCTCTACAGATAGAAGCATAGGATTAGCTAGGTCGAAAACTTTTTTTGGAGATTTTGAAGTGTACCCCAATGCTGTTATCAAACCTGAATTTTATTGGGATAATGAAGTAACAGCTCCAGATGGTATTATTCAAGATGGGAAATTGCGTTTATGGTTTCATGGCGTTAAGGAGCCCAATTATTGGCCTTGGGTGATCGGCTATGCAGAGCAAGATTATCCCTTTTTGTGGTAGCTAAAGGTCGTAAAATATAAAGGCGCTTGAAGTAACAAGCGCCTTTTTATTTAAAGAGTATTTCAACAAATTATTCACCCAATAATTCTGCAACTTTATTTTCTAAAGCTTGGCCTCTTAAATTTTTGGCGACAATTTTGCCATCCTTATCTAAGAGAAAAGTAGAAGGTATAGATCGTACTTGATACATTTTAGCAATAGGGTCATTCCAATATTTTAAATTAGAAACATGGTACCAGTCAAGTTGGTCATCTTCAATAGCTTTCACCCAAGCATCTTTAGTTTTATCTAATGAAACTCCAATAATATTTAAACCTTTATCGTGGTATTTATTATACATTTTTACCACGTTCGGATTTTCCATTCTACAGGGTTTACACCAAGCTGCCCAAAAATCAATCAGGGTAACTTCACCCATTGCATCTTTTAAACTAAGGTCTTCGCCTTCTGGTGTTTTAGCGGTGAAATTAGGAGCCATACTTCCTTCAGAGGTAGCTTCATTAGTTTTTATAAAAGTTGCTATGCGTTTACCGGCTGGAGTGCTTTGCGCCTTGTCTGAAAGCCCTTCAAATAAACTTTTGATTTCTGGAAGGCTAGAACGGTTCATATTGAGCATATCAGAAAGTATCATTACAGATACCAATGAATTAGGGTTATTCTTTATAAGCTCTTTTCTAAACTTACTTTCCTTTTCAATAAATGCATCACGCTCTTCATTTAACTGACTCGCTAATGCGGGATTTTCCTGTAATTCTGGGTTTCTAAACTTTTCAGATAGAGCTTTACCAGCTTTTTGTTGCTTATTAAGAAAATGCATGTACTCTTGTAGCAAATCTTGGTTATCACCTCCTTTTAAGTCAGTTTTACTTAAACTATCGGCATGTATTTCACCTTCAATTTTCTCATTTTCATAAACAAATAATACGTTCCCATTGGCATTATTTTCTAGCTTTAATATCCCTAGCCCCTGATAATCCGTATTAGGGAGAGCTAAATTAATCTTACCATCTTTTACCAGTACAGTGTCTTTTGGCTCTGGCGAACCGTTATCATTTAAGGTAGAGAAATATACAGCAGAACCCTCTTCAGCATCTATACTAGCCATTAAAGTATTATCGTTATCATTATTTTTAGAACCACAAGCTATAAGGCCTAAACTTGTGAAGAGTAGAAATAGTTTTTTCATTGTTGTAAAATTTTTATTCTTGCAAATATATTTACTTTAAAGTACAATATAAATTTGACGATATAAATTCTTGTTAATTTTAAACGCTTATTTTTGTAATCTCTTTTAAGAGCTTTAATTTTAAATATGGTAGGTAATTTGAGACAAAAAACAAAAGAAGATTTTCCATTTTCTATTCAAGTTGGTTTTAAAAAGGTTATAGACGCGTATAAGGCTCGGTTAACAACCGAGAAGAAACCTTTGGCTAAAAAATATTTGAAAGAATTACTTGATTATATTGAGGATTTTCCGGAGTTGGAAACGGGCGTTGAAGACTTGGAGCGACTATCTGATTATGAGCAACCTATTATTACCTTATTAGACGATTTGTTTCCAGATCTTTTAACCGAAAATGAAATTAAAGCCGCAGCGGTGCCAAAAACCGACATTTTCTTAGCTATTTCTGCTCGGTTCGAACGAATATTGAATGAGGCTGGTAAAAATTTTGAATTAACACCCAGAAATTTTGATAAGCAGTTAGATTATGTAAGTGGTTGTGTACTTATCTTAAACACTTTTTATAACTATAAAATAGATTTTAGTCGACCAATCTATTATGATATACCAAATAAAGAAGGGATCATAAAAACCTACCGTTTATCTGTAAATGCAGATTTTATTCAGTTTCATAAGACAAATAGCGCTCCAGATATTACCGATGCAGATGTAGACGAGCTGTTGTTAAACCCAGATGATCTTGAGATATGGAAAGAAAAATTTCCGCCCAATAGTTATATCTTTAAAGGGTTTACTCTTCTGAACCTTACTGATATTACCATAGACGATGGTATTTCTGATTTGAAATCTGAATTGCTTAATAAGAAGTTACCAGAATCTACAATGGCGAGCTTAATAGAGATTTTTAGATCTATTTTTAAATTACCAGATTTAAAAATAGGCTTCACTTTGTATGATCAAGCAAACAATAAGTTTGTGAAAATGAGTCAAGATAAAAGCTCTTACATCAATAGTTTTATTTTAGACCAGGATGATTGTGTTAATTGTCCAAAAGCTTTATGCCAACAGGGTATTAATCAATTAATCGAGAAGAAAGAAAATTTTGTGATTGCAAACGTTGAGCAATACGCTATAAAAACCAAGCATAATTTACTAGCTGAGAATTTATTGGCCCACGGAATAAAAAGTAGCATCTTTGCTCCTGTAGCGCGAGGTAATGAATTAATGGGGGTTTTAGAACTGGGTTCGTTGCGTAAAAACGAGTTAAATCGTATTAACGCATCAAAGTTAGACGATATTATACCCTATATTGTAATGGCTGTCGAGCGAAATAAAGCAGAATTTGAAAATAGAGTTAAAGCAGTAATACAATCTGAATGCACTAGTATTCACCCAAGTGTTTTATGGATTTTTGAAGAAGAAGCCGAGCGCTATATTAACGATTTAGAGCAGGATGGGATCGCTTCATTTAGAGATATAGGCTTTAAAGACATTTATCCCTTATATGGACAAATTGATATTGTTGGCTCTTCTGACGAACGAAATAAAGCCATTCAAAAAGACTTATTGAGCCAATTGCAAGTCATTACCAAACTGGTAGAAAAAGCTTTTGAATTAGAAGCAATACCTATTTATGAACAAATTATTTTTAGAATAAATGAGTTTCAAGAAGAATTGCAAGAAAATTTAAATGCGTCTAGTGAGCAACGCATAATGAACTTTATCTTTGATGAGTTAGATCCTTTAATTGATCACATAAGAACCAATGAAAAGAGTTTAAGGCAAGAAATAGATGCCTATAGAGAAGATTTAAACTCTCAATCTGGTGTTATTTATAACCATAGAAAAAATTATGATGATACGGTTCAACGTATCAATCGCAGTTTATCGCGTTATTTAGATAAGCAACAAAAAGAAGCCCAGAAAATGTATCCGCATTATTTTGAACGTTATAAAACTGATGGGGTAGAGCATAATATGTATATTGGAGCTGCTTTGGTAAATAACAGGCCGTTTCATAAAGTTTATCTTTATAACTTAAGGCTATGGCAGTTGCAAACAATGTGCGAGATGGAGAATAAGTTTTATTCTATTCAAGAAGACTTAGCTTTAAAATTAGACGCTGCATCACTCATATTGGTTTTTAGTTCAACTTTATCCATTAAATATAGAATGGATGAGAAAAAATTTGATGTAGACGGCACATATAATGCACGATATGAAATTATCAAGAAACGAATAGATAAGGCTTTTATTAAAAACACCGAAGAGCGTATAACGCAAAAAGGTAAAATCGCTATTATTTACTCACAAAAAACAGATGAATTAGAGTATCTACGCTATATTAAATATTTACAGAAAAAGAATTATCTAGGTGATGAAATAGAAAAACTAGAACTTGAAGATGTACAAGGAGTAATAGGTTTAAAAGCCTTACGCGTTAGAGTTTTATATCATCTGCCAGATGAACCTAATCAAATTAAGTTTACCTATGAAGATTTGATGAACGAATTAAATCCGTAAAGCAAACCAAAGAATTAGTCTATGCTTAATACCAAATTAAATAGATGAAAAAAGTAGTGTTATTTATTTGCCGTTTTTAAATTGTGCTAAAAGCTAAAATAAAAGCTATTACCGATATGATTATACCGGTCATAAATATGGTATAGGTCCATCTCAATAATTTATATTTTCTATTTAAAACAATTCCTAAAAGGTAAAGATCCTTGGTTAGGGCTTCGTAGATATAATCATTATCTTTTAGAATTTCATCAATTGCCCATTTATATTGATCAAATTTCATTTTATGAAAATTACCAAAAAACAGAATGTTTACTTCTCTGTTTTTTACTTGCTCCTTTGTGAATTCACCCGTACCAACATTAGGCCGGGTAGACATGATTGATAAAATCATTGATGCAACACTAAAACAAACCAAAACCAAAGTAGGCATCATTAAGTGGCGGTTTGAGGCTGCATCTAATTTGGGTATAATGTTGGCAAGTGCTAATGAAATTATAATGGCATTTACAGAAAGTAAAATGTTAGCTTTGGTGTCTGCAATATCACTTAATTTAATATGATTGCGCAAGGCGGTGCGATAAAGGGTTTGAATTCCGCGGTCTGGATTATTACTTTTGTATTTTGCTTTTAACTTGGCTTTTACTCTTTCCTTATCTAATTTCTTTTTAAGCTTTTGCTGACTTTGGAGCAGTTCTAATAGATTTTCTTCTTTCTGAGCTTTCCAGTTTTTTACGGCATGTGGTGTATAAAACTGATGTTTCACAGTAAAGAGCTCGATGTTTTCTGCAATCCACTCTGTTGGTGAACAGTTTTTGATATTCAATAATTTGAGCTCTTGCCTTAATAATTCACTTATATCTTCGAAATAATCTTTGGCTAAATGAGAGTAATCTGCATCTTTTATAATTTTATCTCCTATTTGCTTGGGTTCAATATGGCTTTTTGTTTGCTCTATATAATGACAAACCCTATCAATCAAATCAGCGTCGGCATTTACCTGGCTTAAGAAATCCTGTGAAATTTTAATACTTTCATCTTCGTGTTGTTTGTAAGTCTTGGTGTAACCAGTGTCATGTAGCCAGGCGGCTAAGATCAGCGGTTGATGCTCTTTAACATGAATTTCAGAATTTTCAATTAATTCTTTGGTACTTTTAACAACGCGCTTTGTATGATTGAAATTGTGATAAACAAATGTATTAGGTAATTTTGTAGCGAATAATTCAAAAACAAAAGTTTCTGTTTGTGCTATTAAATCTTTCATAAGGTGCCTCGTTTAATAAAGCAAAGTACAAAAAAAGTAAACTGTATTTATATTTATGATTAAAAATAACATACTTCTAACAATTTCGGTATTATTTTTTTTAGGATGTGCCTCTTATGAACCAAAATATAGAAACCAACAAGAATTTTTAGATACCAGCTATCCGGCTCATAAAGAACTGGCGCATCGCTTTTTACTCGTAGGCGATGCCGGCTATGCCAAAGAAAATGGGAAATCTGATGGTATGAAAGTTTTTGAACAAGCCTTAGAAGCATTTAATGTGAAAAATTCACATACTTTATTTTTAGGGGATAACATATACCCAGACGGAATGCCAGAAGTAGGAGATCCTGGTAGAGCTGAGGCTGAATATCGTATGGGAGTTCAAATTGAGGCGAGTACACCAAGTCTTGGTGAGGTAGTATTCATACCAGGAAATCACGATTGGTATCATAACAGAATTCATAGCCTAAAAGAACAGCGTGATTTTATTGCCAAACATATGCCCAATAAAAAAGATACTTGGGCACCCAAAACAGGTTGTGGCTTTGAGGTGCGTGATATTTCAGATGATGTGGCCTTAATTATTTTAGACACACAGTGGTATCTAGAAAATTGGGACAAAAGCCCTACTATTAATGATAATTGCCCCGAAATTAAAACTAGGGAAGCTTTTTTACAGGAATTTGAATCAGAATTAAAGAAAAATCAAAATAAGAATATTGTTGTGGCTACACACCACCCGCTTTATACTAATGGTGTACATGGTGGTACCTATCCAATAGAAAGGCATCTTTATCCTTCACAAAAGACCATTCCATTACCCATTCTAGGTTCTTTAGCTGCATTGATACGCACAACTGGCGGAGTAAGTATTCAGGACGCTCAAAACGAGCGTTATAAATCTATGGTTGACCGTTTGTCTACTATTGCTCATGAATATGAGAATGTCATTTTCGTTTCGGGGCACGAACACAATTTACAGTATAATATTTTTGAGGGAGTACATCAAATTGTTTCTGGATCTGGATCTAAATTATCTTACGCCAACTTAAGAAATACAGGTCAATTTGCTTATCCTGGTCAAGGTATGGCGGTATACGATATTTTTAAAGACGGCTCTACCTTTGTTCGATTTTATAATTTAAAAGATGGAAAGTTAAATGAAATTTATCGCAAAGAAGTTTTTCCATCTAGAAAAAGTCCAGATCGGTTTATAAAAGATTTTACAAAATATAAACAAAAATTCATCAAAGCTTCAATCTATAAAAACGCAGACCAAGAAAAAGAAAAAAACAAATTATTCACCAGTATTTGGGGCAATCATTACAGAGATCTCTATTACCAGGAGATTCAAGTGCCAGTTGCTTTTCTAGATACACTCTACGGCGGATTAAAAGTTGTTCGTGCAGGAGGTGGTCATCAGACTAAATCTTTGCGATTGGAGGATAAACAAGGAAGGGATTATAATTTACGAGCATTAAAAAAGAATGCACTTCAATTTTTACAAACGGTCGCCTTTAAGGATAAAAAAATTAAAGATGATTTCAAAAATACTTTAGCTCAAGAAGCTATTGAAGATTTTTATACGGCTGCACATCCTTATGGATTTCTTGTTGTGCCTACACTGGCTAAAGCTATTGGTGTAGCTCATACTAATCCTAAGTTGTTTTACATTCCCAAACAAGCCGCTTTAGGGAACTATAATGACGAGTATGGCGATGAAATATATATGCTTGTTGAAAGACCTGAAGATGATTGGTTAGGCTCTGGTAAATTTAACAATCCAAACAAAGATATTCAAAGCAGTTCAGGATTGTTTGAACATCTAAGACGTGATGAAGAATATAAATTAGACGAGTCTGCCTATATACGTGCCAGACTGTTTGATATGCTTTTAGGTGATTGGGACAGGCACCAAGATCAATGGCGATGGGGTGAAAATAAAATGCCAAATGGTGATAAAGTTTTTTATCCTATACCACGAGATCGCGATCAAGTATTTTCTAATTATGATGGTGCTTTTTTTGCCACGGTTAGAGGAATAGCGGGTTTTGCCAATCAATTTGGGACTTATGAGCCCATGATTAAAGATTTAGCTTGGTTTAATTCGGCTGCAGCCGGATTAGACCGTACTTTAATTCAAAATCAAGGAAAAGGAGCTTGGATTCAACAATCTAAATTTATTCAACAAAATTTGAAAGATGAAGACATCGAAATAGCTTTTAAAAGACTTCCTAAAGAAATATATCAACACGAATCCACTCAGTACATACTAGAAACCTTAAAGAAAAGAAGAGATAATTTAGCAGAAATTGCCACTAAATATTATGATTATATAGCCAGATTGGCCATCGTTACCGCCACAGATAAAGATGATTATATTGATATTACTAGACTAAAAAATGGAGATACTCGTGTTGCTATTTACAGAAACATAAAAGGGGCAAGAAAATACTTGGTTAGCGATAAAGTGTATAAAAAAAGTGAAACAAATGAAATTTGGGTGTATGGTTTAGATGATGACGATGAGTTTTTAATTGATGGGAAGGGGCGAAACCCAATTCATTTAAAAATTATTGGAGGCCAAAATAATGATATTTACAAGGTCTATAATAAATATAATTTAAAAATTTATGATCATAAATCTTTGCCTAATACCTTTGATGAAGCCATAAATGCAAAAATTAGATTAACGGATAGTTATGAAATAAATAATTTTGATAAGGATAAACGTATATATAACGCATCTACCATATTACCCGCCTTGGGCTATAACCCAGATGATGGTGCAATCATAGGCCTGCAAGGTACCTATACCATCAATAAGTTTAAACGTAACCCATACTCTTCTCAATACAAATTAAAAGCCGGATATTATTTTGCTACAAAGGGATTTGATTTAGAAGGGAGAGGAGAATGGGCGAATATCTTTGGAAACTATAATTTATGGGCCAAAGGTCGAACTACCAGTCACAATTTTGCGGCGAATTATTTTGGATTAGGTAACAACACAAGAAATCAAGAACATACGCAGAACAAAAGCTATGACTATAATAGAGTTAAAATTAGCCGTACAGAAGTAGCGTTGGGAGCCATAAATAGAACTCCTTTTGGTAGTGTTTTTGAAGCTAGTTTAGGGTTTGAAACGGTTGAATTGGATGACTCGCCTAACCGTTATATAACTGAAATAGCTTCACTCAGCGCCCCGAATTTATTTGAACGGAAATACTTTGCAAAATTAGATGCAAGTTATACCTATGAGAGTTATGATAATTATTTAAACCCTTCGCGCGGGATGGAGTTTAAATTGAATCTAGGCGCTACGATTAACACAAAAAACACTCAAAGATATTTTGGGAGAATAGAGCCTTCAATATTATTTTACAATGCGATTTCTACTAATAGAAAACTTGTGTTAAAAACTCACTTAAATTCTAAAGTATTACTGGGAGATGATTTTGAGTTTTATCAAGGAGCGCAATTAGGTGGCGACAATGGTTTAAGAGGATATAGGAACGAACGTTTTACAGGAGAATCTTTTTTAGTTACCGGTGCAGATTTACGGTATAGTTTTAATCAATTTAGAACACGTTTTTTGCCGTTTCAGATTGGAGTGTTTGGCGGAGCAGATTTAGGTAGAGTATGGTTAGATGGAGAAGAAAGTAGTAAGTGGCATCCAGATTATGGTGGTGGTGTTTTTATTACTTCGGCCAATGCTGTAAACGGTACTTTAAACTTATTTCATGGAGATGAAGGTTGGCGCTTTAGCTTTGGTTTTGGGGTTAGTTTTTAAATAAAAAAGAGTCAGGCACAAACGCCTGACTCTTGACTTAACATTAAAATAAATTTTATGTTTTTTGCTGAAAAGAAATAGTTTCAGATCTAAACTTGTTCTTTCCAAAATCTAATGTTCTTATAGGGAATGGGATATTGATATCATTTTCATCAAAAGCTTTCTTAAGAGCTACAATAGCTTTGTGTTTAGCAAAAAGAATATCCCGCTGTTTAGAAACCTCAGCCCAAAACCGAATGGTAAAATTAATAGAACTATCACCAAATTCGGTATAAGCCAATTCAACTTCTTCTAGATTTTCTTGATTAAATAATTCAGAAATTGTCGATTTAGCGATTTTCTCAACAACTTCGAGATCAGATTCATAACCTACTCCGCAAGAGAGTGAAACACGTGATCTTTGAGTATTAGAGAAATTTTTAAAAGGATTTTCAACAATTTTCACATTCGGTATAACCACCAAATTGTTATCGGATTGCTTAATGACAACATTACGTAAATTTACTTCTATAACCTCACCTGAAAAACCATTGGACTCAATCCAATCTCCTACTTCTAATTCTGGCCTAAAACTGAGTATTACGCCAGAGAAAGTATTGTGTAGGGTGCCTTGAAGGGCTAAACCAATGGCTAGACCAACCACTCCAGCACCAGCTAGCACAGAGGTTAAAACTTTGTTTAAATCTAAAACGCCTAAGGCCACGAAAAAACCAATGGCAATTACAATGACTTTAACAACACTTGTTGAAATGTTAATGATAGAGCGTGCTACGTTTTTATGCTCTAACAGTCGTCTAATTAGTTTAACGCTATATTTTGCCAATAAATAAAATAGGATTAATACTAAAATTGCCAAAATAATATTTGGCAATTTTAGTATTAAAGCATCTAACCAACTACCTAATTTATTCCATAAATCGGCTACGGCATCTGTGATGTTAAAAATTGAATCTTCTTCTTTCATTTAGTGTGCAATTATGCGTCAATAGCTTTGTGGGTATCTTCGGTTTTCATTGACCAAGCATCTAGCATCCAACTGGTTTTTTCTAATTCACCTATATATGCTCCAATCATATCAATTGTTCCTTCATCCTCGGCGTCATCTGCTTTTTCAACCACCAAACGCATTTGCTTTAAAATTTTGCTATGATCCTCTAAAAGTTCTTTTACCATAGCTTTATCAGTCTTTTTAGAAGTCGATTCTTTAATGTTTGACAAGTCTAAGTATTCTGAATAGTTACTTGAGGGTTGATATCTTAGGGTTAAAATACGTTCTGCAATTTCATCAATTTTTTCTTTTGCATCGTTATACATTTCTTCAAATTGCTCGTGCAAATAGAAAAAACTAGTACCTACAATATTCCAATGAAAGTTTCTTAGTTTCTGGTAATACATATGGTAATCGGCCAGCAAAACATCCAATTGTTTAACTGTTTTACTTGTTTTTTCGTTGTTTAGATTTAAATAACTCATATTTTCTTTTTTAATTTTAAACAAAAATACTATAAATAAAAATGATTGTAGATCAATTTAATATAAAATTAACTTATCTCTTTATCGTTTTAATTTATTCAGGAGTTCTTCAGAGATTTGCCCGCTATAGGTGCCATAGGCATCTGTCAATAATCCCTTTTTGCCATTTTTGGTTGTAATAGCGTAAAGAATAGAATTATCTGAAGGATTAGACATCCCTTCAAATCTATATACCTTGTCTATTTCAAACTCATTTGGTTTATAACTTTCTTTGTCTTTTTTGTTTTCTATGTGCTCATCCAATAAATTAAAATCATAAGTATACCCTTTTTCTTTTAATTGATTCATCGCTTGTGATAAAGTTTTATATTCCATAATTTTTTTGTTTGAATTTAGTATAATGCTCAAAGAATTCAAATTTAAACGACTTGTTTAGTATAAATTTAACGCAAAAAAAGGCAATGAATTTCATTGCCTTTACTAATTTTTATGAGATAATATTGCTTAGCTGTTGAGCATTACTGGCATTACAAGCATGGTTACATGCTCACCCTCCTCAAGACCATCTTTTGGGGTAAGAATTCCTGCTCTATTAGGAAGACTCATTTCTAACATCACTTCTTTAGCATTTAAATTATTCAACATCTCTGTTAGAAATCTTGAGTTAAATCCAATTTGCATATCATCTCCCTGATAATCACAAGTAAGTCTTTCTTCTGCTTTATTGCTGTAATCAACATCTTCTGCAGATATGTTTAATTCTGCACCAGCAATTTTAAGCTTTACTTGATGCGTTGTTTTATTGGAGAATATTGAAACCCGTTTAACCGAATTCAGAAATTGAACACGATCTATTATTAGTTTGTTTGGGTTTTCTTTAGGTATTACCGCTTCATAGTTTGGATATTTACCATCGATTAAGCGGCAGACCAATTCAGTTTCCTCTATAATAAATCTGGCATTTGATTCGTCATATGATAATAACACATTGCTGTCACTGTTACCTAATATACTTTTAAGTAGATTTAATGGTTTTTTAGGCATAATGTAAGATGATTCTGTTTGTGCAGATACATCTTCTCTCGTATATTTAACTAATTTATGCGCATCTGTAGCTACAAAAGTTAGGCCTTCTGGTGAAAACTGAAAATAAACTCCACTCATTACAGGTCTTAAATCATCGTTGCCAGAGGCAAATAAAGTTTTACTTATAGCTGTTGCCAATACTTCTGCCGGAACCTTGGTACTATTAGGTTGATCTAGTTCTACAGCTTTTGGAAATTCATCTCCATCGGCATAAGCCAAGGCATATTTACCGTGGCTAGAACTCAGCTCTAACGTATTGTTTTCTGCTACGAAAGTAAGTGGCTGTTCAGGAAAAGTTTTTAGTGTATCCAATAATAGTTTAGCTGGTATAGCTATTTTTCCTTCGGCATTAGAATCTACTTCAAGTTTGGCAGACATAGTAGTTTCTAAATCTGAAGCCGATACTACAAGCTCAGATTGATTAAGCTCAAATAAAAAATTATCTAAAATCGGTAAAGTATTATTGTTGTTTATTACACCACCTAAAACTTGTAATTGTTTTAATAGGTAAGAACTAGAGACTATAAATTTCATATTTTCAATCATTCAAAAGATTTATCTATTACAAATATATCTTATTCTATTAATTAAACTCGAGATAGCAGAAGTATTTATTAACAGAGATTTTCACAATTACATAAGGTTAGATAATTTAATTTTGTGAACGGTAGGAGTTAATCTAAAAAATAAATTTAACTACATTTGCTTTTGTTATAAGATTAATTAAACCCATGAGTCAAAGAATTCTTTTAAATGCTAAAGAAATTGAAATAATCCTACAGCGTTTAGCTTGTCAGTTACTCGAAAAACATGCGAAATTTGATGACTGTGTGCTTATCGGGATTCAACCCAGAGGGATTTATTTAGCCGAGCGTATTGCTGCAATTTTAAAAGAAAATTATAAAGTTGAAGCTTTAAAATTGGGACAATTAGATATTACTTTTTACCGGGATGATTTTAGGAGAGGGGTAAAAACCCTAGAAGCGAATAAAACGCATATAGATTTTTTGGTCGAAGATAAAAATGTCATTTTTATTGATGATGTTTTATATACAGGAAGAAGTATTCGTGCAGCTCTAACGGCCATTCAATCTTTTGGTAGACCAAAAGAAATAGAACTTCTTACTCTTATTGATAGACGATTTAGTAGGCACTTACCCATTCAGCCAGATTATAACGGAGTTCAAGTAGATGCCATAAATCAAGAGCGTGTTGAGGTAAATTGGAAAGAGAATAGTGGAGAGGATAGTGTATATATAGTAAAAAATAAAATATGAGTGAGCTTAGTGTAAATCACTTATTGGGTATTAAATACCTAAAGAAGGAAGATATAGCGTTAATATTTAAAACGGCTAAGCATTTTAAAGAGGTAATTAATAGGCCGATAAAAAAAGTCCCTTCTCTAAGAGATGTTACAATTGCTAATTTGTTTTTTGAAAACAGTACGAGAACAAGACTGTCGTTTGAATTAGCAGAGAAGCGGTTAAGTGCAGATGTAGTTAACTTTTCGGCAGCTTCTTCGTCGGTTAAAAAGGGAGAAACCCTAGTAGATACTGTAAATAATATTTTAGCAATGAAAGTGGATATGGTGGTTATGCGTCACCCTAACCCTGGAGCCGGTATCTTTCTTTCAAAGCAAGTAGACGCCAGTATTATTAATGCTGGAGATGGCGCTCATGAACACCCTACACAAGCCTTATTAGATGCCTTTTCAATACAAGAGGAACTGGGTGATATTGCCGGCAAAAGAGTACTGATTGTTGGGGATATACTTCATAGCCGAGTTGCTTTAAGTAATATCTACGCGCTAAAAAAAATGGGAGCAGAGGTAATGGTTTGTGGGCCAAAAACGCTAATTCCGAAGCACTTACATAAACTAGGTGTAAAAGTTGAAACAAATCTAGATAAGGCTTTGGCTGGGTGTGATGTGGCTAATATGTTGAGAGTCCAAAATGAACGTATGGACGTTAATTATTTTCCGAGTACCAAGGAGTATGTAAAACAATACGGTCTTACAAAAAAGCGACTGGAAAAGCTAAATAAAGAACTGGTGATTATGCATCCAGGACCCATAAATAGAGGGGTAGAATTATCTAGTGAATTGGCTGATTCTGATCAGGCTATTATCCTTGACCAAGTTGAAAATGGGGTGGCCGTTAGAATGGCAGTAATTTATTTATTGGCAGCTAAAATAAAACAATTATGATTATAGAAAATAAAGAGAACTATTCCTTGTTGCGAGATGAAAAAAATGATATCAAGTCTTTTGTAAGTTACCTGAAGAATTGCATACCCAAAGATTTTAGCAATAAGAACTTGGTTGTTGATATTCTAAAGTACGGAACCTTAGAGCTTGAAGAATTACTTTTATTCTTAAGTATATCCAATCAACACAGAAAACAAAAATGCTCTTTTGTTATAGTAAATGATACGATAATGATTGATCGGGTGCCAGAGGAATTAATAGTTGTTCCAACCTTAAAAGAAGCTGAGGATGTCATTCAAATGGAAGAAATAGAACGTGATCTAGACGCATTTTAATATACTGTTTATGCAGCTTACTGTACTGGGTTGTTATTCGGCAACCCCAAGAACTTTTAATCATACCACATCACAGGTTTTGCAAATCAAAAATCACTTATTTTTAATTGATTGTGGTGAGGGTACTCAAGTGCAGCTAAGAAGAAACAAAGTCAAATTTTCACGCATAAAACATATATTTATATCTCACCTTCACGGAGACCATTTTTTTGGTTTGGTAGGACTTATTTCTACCTTTAATTTATTGGGCCGAAAAACAGATTTACATATATATGGCCCTAAAGGAATTAAAGAAATAATTGTTCTTCAATTAAAATATTCAAAAACTTGGACTTGTTATAATCTGTATTTTCATGAGCTTGAATCCAATCAGCCTCAGGTACTTTTAGAAGATGATAAAGTAATTGTTGAGACTATACCTCTAAATCATCGTGTTTATACTAACGGTTTCTTATTTAAAGAAAAGCCGGGCGATCGAAAGCTTCTGATGAATGAGGTTTTAAATTATGAAATAGATAAAGCCTATTATAAAAGTATCGTAAAAGGCAAAGATATACTTCTTGAAAATGGCGATTTAATTCCCAATGAAAAATTAACCGCACCACCTAAACCTACAAAAAGTTATGCATTTTGCAGTGATACGGCATACTACCCTATAATAGTTGAACAAATAAAAAATGCAACCGCTTTATACCACGAAGCAACTTTTCTAGAAAGCCACGCCCATCTTTGTGCTTCTACAATGCATTCTACGGCCAAACAAGCAGCCATAATCGCCAAAAAGGCACAGGTTCAACAATTGATTCTAGGGCATTATTCTACCCGCTATGATGACATTAATAATTTTAAAATTGAAGCGCAGGAGTTTTTTGAGAATGTGATTTGTGCTCAAGATGGTCTAACTATTACTTTTGATTAAATTTGTTTTTCCTTAACTGATAATCTTGTAAATTGCAGTATGGAAAATAAACTACACGACTACCGAAAATCTTATGAAAAATTTTCTTTAGATCTCGATAAAGAAAATAAGGATCCTATGATGCTCTTTACGGAGTGGTTCAAAGAAATTGATGAAAATGATTTAGCAGACGAAGTGAATGCGGTTAACTTAACAACCATAGAAACCGACGGTTTCCCGAAATCTAGAATTGTTTTGCTAAAATCTTTCTCTAAAGATGGTTTTATTTTTTACACCAATTACAATAGTGACAAGGGGCAAGCTATAGCTAAAAACAATAAGGTAAACCTTAGTTTCTTCTGGCCTCAAGCTGAACGTCAAGTGATTATTAAAGGCTTAGCCGAAAAGGTAGATGCAAAAGAATCTGATGCTTATTTTTATTCAAGACCTAAGGGCAGTCAAATGGGCGCAATTGTATCTAATCAAAGTCACGAAATTCCCAACAGAGAATATTTGGAGGATAAATTAAGTGCTTTAGAAAAAGAAGTTGCAGAAAATAATAAAGAAATAAAACGTCCAGATCACTGGGGAGGTTACTTAATAAAGCCCACAGAAATAGAATTTTGGCAAGGTAGAGCCAATCGTTTGCACGATAGGTTTTTATTTAGCAAAAATGGAGAGAACAATTGGAGTAAAAAACGCTTAGCCCCTTAAATTCATGAAAAGCTTAATTCTTGTTCGTCATGGTAAATCTTCGTGGAAAGAAAGTTTGCCAGATAAAATGCGCCCCTTGAAGAAACGGGCTTTTAGAGATGCAAATTTAGTTTTGGATGCACTAAAACCCAATTTAAACGTCACAAGTAAAATGCTAGTGCTAAGTAGTACAGCTACTAGAGCCATAACAACAGCACAATTGTTCAAACAAGGATTGAATGTCTCAGAAAGTGAGTTTAAAAGACTAGATGCGTTGTACACTTTTGACCATGAAAATCTAATTGATATAATTCAGCAACAGCATAGTAAATACAATACTATTATGTTATTTGGTCATAACCCAGCGTTTACAAATCTTGTTAATCTATGGGGTGATAAGCCAATTATCAATATTCCTACGACAGGTTTAGTTAAAATAGACTTTCCAGATACAGAAGATTGGAGTAAATTAAAACAGGGTAGGGTGGACTATTGCTTGTTTCCTAAAAACCTACGGAATGAGTAAAAAGTCTGGTTTTAAGTATACCAATAGGGAGATAAGTTGGCTTCAATTTAACGCCCGCGTTTTGCAAGAAGCGGCCGACAACAGTGTGCCCTTAATTGAGCGATTAAGATTTTTAGGGATTTTTTCTAATAATTTAGATGAATTCTTTAAAGTACGCTATGCCACGGTTAAGAGAATTATGCAAGCAGGTAAAGGAGCAAAGAAAGCCTTAGGAGGTATAAGTGCTAAGAAATTACTAAAACAAATCACCCAAATAGTTATTGAGCAGCAAGCTCAGAGCTTAGAAATATTAAAGACAATTCAAGCGGAATTAGAGGCCAATAATATATTCATTATCCGTGAAAACGAAGTAAACCAAGAGCAAGCCTCGTTTTTAAAAGATTATTTCCTTCAAAAGGTGAGTCCGGCTTTGGTTACAATAATTTTAGATGATCTAGAAGAAATGCCTAGTTTAAAGGGTAGTGCTGCCTATTTGGCCGTTACTATGCATTTAAAGAACCCCGATGAGGTAAATAGAAATAAGCGTTATGTTCTTATTGAAATTCCTAGAGGTATTGATCGTTTTGTCGAGTTGCCTTCTAATGACGACCGGAAATATTTAATTATTCTAGATGATATAATACGCTATAATCTAAAAAATTTACTGAATATTTTTGACTATAAAAGTATAACGGCACATATGATTAAAATTACCCGCGATGCAGAATTGGATATGGCTGGTGATTTAGATAAAAGTTATATTGAAAAATTGTTAAGCAGTATAAAAGATAGGATTATAGGTGAGCCTGTGCGCTTTGTTTTTGATAAAACCATACCACGTGATACGCTGAAGTATTTACTTACTAAAATGGGCTTGGATCATTCAGATAGTATTATCCCTGGTGGCCGTTATCACAATAGACGGGATTACATGAAGTTTCCTAGCCTGGGAGCAAAACATTTATTATATAAAAAGGTACCTGCTTTACCCATTAAAGATTTGCCATTGCAAGAAAGTCTTTTAAAAGCTATTGCACAAAAAGATTATCTGCAATATACGCCTTATCATACCTTTTCTTATACGGTTAAATTCTTGCGAGAAGCAGCAATCGATCCTAAGGTGAAGTCAATTAAAATTACCATATACCGACTGGCAGAAGTTTCTCATATCGCCAGTTCTTTGGTAAATGCCGTGAAAAACGGAAAAAAAGTAACTGTATCTATAGAATTAAGAGCGCGGTTTGATGAGGCTAACAATATTAGATATGCAGAACAGATGCAGCGTGAGGGGGTAAATTTAATATTTGGAGTTCCTGGCTTAAAAGTACACGCAAAGGCTTGTGTTGTTGAGCGCCTAGAAGAAAAAAAGAAAAAGAGGTACGGTTTTATTAGTACGGGAAATTTTAATGAAAACACGGCAAAAATTTATACAGATTTTACGCTTTTTACTTGTAATCAAGATATTTTAAAGGAGGTGAATCAAGTCTTCGATTTTTTTGAAACTAATTACAAGGTTTCTAAATACAAGCATCTTATAGTTTCACCGCATTACACTCGCAATACATTCGCAAGGTTAATTCAGCAAGAGATAGATAATGCAAGACAAGGCTTGCCTAGTGGGATTCAATTAAAACTGAATAGTTTATCGGATTATAAGTTGATTGACAAGCTATACGAAGCCAGTAATGAAGGAGTTAAAATTAAATTAATTGTTAGAGGTATTTGCTGCTTAATTCCTGGAGTGCCTGGAATGAGCGAAAATATTGAAGCCATTAGTATCGTAGATAAATATTTAGAGCATCCTCGATTATTTATCTTTAATAATGCCAATCAGCCTAAAGTTTATATATCTTCGGCAGATTGGATGACTAGAAATTTAGATTACCGGGTTGAAATTTCTTGTCCTGTTTATCAAGAAAACATTCAAAAAGAACTTATTGAAACCTTTGAGATTTGTTGGAAAGATAACGTAAAAGCCAGGAAGTTCTCTGCACAAGAAAATAACCACTATGTCTCGCAGCAAGAGCCAATAGTGCGCAGTCAATTTGCAACTTATGACTACTATTTAGAAAAGATAAATTAAAAAAATATATTGTTATGCTTAGCATAAAGAAATACGCCGCAATAGACATTGGATCAAATGCAGTACGTTTGCTTATTGCAACCATAACTGAACCCCAAGAACAAGCCCCAATTTTTAAAAAGACTTCATTGGTTCGGGTTCCTATTCGTTTAGGTGAAGATGTTTTTCTAAAAGGAAAGGTTTCAGAGTCCAATAAGAAGAGAATGCGAGACACCATGCAAGCCTTTGCATTATTGATGAAATCTCATAAAGTTCTTAAGTATAAAGCTTGTGCTACCTCGGCTATGCGTGATGCAGAGAACGGCCAAGAACTGGCACAAAACATTAAAGCAGAAACCGGTATAGATATCGAGATTATAGATGGTGAACACGAGGCTGCTATGATTGCCACTACAGACTTGAGAAATCTAATTCAAAATGATAAAAACTACTTGTATGTCGACGTAGGCGGGGGAAGCACTGAGCTCAGTTTTTTTACGGAAGGAGAAAAATTGGCTTCAAAATCTTTTAAAATAGGGACAGTGCGTTTACTCAATGATAGAGTTGAAGAAAGTTTGTGGAATGAAATGAAATTATGGATACAGAATGTCACGAAAAGATATACAAAGATATCCTTAATTGGTTCTGGAGGTAATATCAACAATATATTTAAGAGTAGTGGTAAAAAAATAGGCAAACCTTTGAGTTACTTTTATTTAAGTTCTTATTATCAAATGCTAACCTCCTTAACCTATGAGGAGCGAATTGTTAAGCTTAATCAGAATGCAGATCGTGCCGATGTGATAATACCAGCTACTAAAATTTATTTGTCTACTATGAAATGGAGTAGGGCGCGTAAAGTTTATGTACCTAAAATAGGTTTAGCCGATGGAATTATTAAATATATGTACAATGAAGAACAGCAACAAACTATATTTTAATCTTTAGGAGGTAATTTCCTAAAACGCAAATAAAAAATAGTCAGCATCATTAATAAACCAAATCCTCTAAAATAGAATCCTTCTATATGCCAAGTGAATAAATTCGCTACAAAAAGAAAGAGGCAAAACAGTAATAATAACAGCGAGGTTTTTTTAGTCATTTTGATTTTATTTTTTTTGAAAAATACATATAGTGAAATTTTGGTTTTTCTGGGCGGGGGTTTGATGATCTTCTTCAAAAAAATCAATAAGCTTAAAGTCGCCTCCGAAAATTTCCTTTAATGAGTCGGGGCTGTGTTGTTTAACAGGTAATCCACTGCATTTTTCTGGACCATCCTTACTAAAGCTTGCAATGGCAAGAAAACCACTTTCTGCTACATACTCCGCTGCTCGTTTAACATATGCCTCAATTTTATTTTCATCATTGAGAAAATGAAATGCCGCTCTGTCATACCATAGATCAAAGCTAATTGATGTTTGAAAACTTGTTACATCGCTAATTATCCAATTGATTTGTTTAGCATTAGTTCCTAATCTTTTTCTTGCTCTTTCAATCGCATTTTTAGATATATCGAGAACGTGAGCATTTTTAAATCCTTTTTCAATAAGAAAATCGGCAACAAAACTATCGCCGCCTCCTATGTCAATTATGACCGAATTTGCATTCAACTTTACACGCTGAACTACCTTTTTAAAAGTATCTACATTGGGCTGGTACCAACTAACAGTATTTAAGGGTTTGTTTTTATAGACGTCTTCCCAATGTTTTTGCATTTTGTTATCCATGAATACTATGTGTTTTACCAAGATTTTTCATTATTTCTGCTTCATACTCCAAAAGTTCATTCCACTTTTTATTCACGGTTTCTAAATCGCCATATTTTCTGGCAAACTTTAAAAACATAGTATAATGGTTAGCTTCACTAATCATTAATTTTTTATAGAATAAGCGCAAATCTTTATCTTTTAATTGCTCAGATAATAACTTGAATCTTTCACAACTTCTAGCTTCTATTAGTGCAGCATATAATAAACGATGTACCATTTGGTTTACTCGGCTTCCTCCCTTAGGGAAAAATTTAAGTAATTCTATAACATATTCGTCTTTTCGGTCTCTTCCTAAAGCAAAACCTCGTTCTAATATAAGATCATGAACCATTTTAAAATGACTCATTTCTTCTTGAACCAAACTAATCATCTCTTTGACCAAGTCTTCGTATTCAGGAAAACTAACTATTAATGAGATAGCCGTTGATGCTGCTTTTTGTTCACAAAATGCGTGATCTATTAAAATTTCCTCTATATTTTTTTCAGCTATATTCACCCATCTTGGGTCTGTTGGTAATTTAAGTCCTAACATATTATTTTATATCTAAATCAAACAATCTTCTTAGTTTTTCTAAGTTGGAATTCTTTTGTACTAATTTGTCAAATTTTTCACGGCTTGTAAATGCATATTTTTTGGCGACCTCCTCATTAACCGCAATTGATAAATCTACAAACGAGTTTTTTACCTGATTACGAATATAGCTAATTAGCGGTCCTTGTGCTCTTTCTAGTTCAACTTTCATTGTACTGTTGGGCAGGGTGATATGTAAGGTTTTGTCTTTAAGACTTGGTCTATCGGTTTCTAGAATAGAGGCTAGAATTTTCTCTCCTTTCTTTTTTAATTTTAGAACATATTCATCCCAAGCCAATAGAGCTTCACTCTCCGTAAAACTTTCATTTAATTTTTTGGGCTGGTTTTCTTCTCGTTGCAGTTTTTTCTGCTTCAGTTCCTTTTTCTTGTCAATACTCTTTAAAGACAAACCAGAAACGGCTTTTGGTTTAGCTTTGCTTTTGACTTTATTTAAGTTAGAAGCGGGTGGTGGGTGGTGATCTTGCTTGTAAGGTGTTTTTTGATCTTTTACATTATCAACTTTAGCGTGGGCATGTTCTTGTGTTTCAATAACCTGTTTTTGTTCTTTTTTAACCGAAACAAAGTTACTGGCAGGAATTATATAGGGTTCAGCGTTTTTTTTTTACCTTCTGTAATCGAAGCGAGTTGCATTAAGCATAATTCTACCAAAAGTCTCTGGTTCTGCGCTTCCTTATACTTGAGATCACAGGAATTTGCCAATTCAATTGCTTCTTTTAAAAAATCGGTGTTCGCCAGTTGGGCTTGTTCAAAATATTTCTTTTTAGTTTGCTCCCCTACTTCTAATAGTGCAATTGTACTTTGTTCTTTACAAATAAATAAATCTCTAAAATGGGCAGCTAAACCTGCAATATAATGTTGACCGTCAAAACCCTTAGCTAACACTGAATTAAATTGTAAAAGAAGTTGTGGTATATTTTGGTTTAAAATGTGCGTGGTGGCTTCAAAATAAACTTCATAATCTAAAACGTTTAAATTTTCAGCAACAGCTTGCCTGGTTAAGTTTGAGCCACTAAAGCTCACCACCCTGTCATATATAGAAAGGGCATCGCGCATAGCCCCATCTGCTTTTTGAGCAATTATGTGTAAAGCATCATCTTCGGCTTGAACTCCTTCTTGTTGAGCTATTTTAGCCAAATGGTTTTTAGCATCTAAAACACTTATTCGCTTAAAATCGAATATTTGGCAGCGCGATAAAATGGTTGGAATAATTTTATGCTTTTCTGTAGTCGCTAAAATAAAAATGGCGTGGTTTGGCGGTTCTTCTAAAGTTTTTAGAAAGGCATTAAAAGCACTCGTAGAAAGCATATGCACCTCATCAATAATATAAACCTTATACTTTCCCGTTTGAGGGGGAATGCGTACTTGATCGGTTAACGAACGAATATCGTCTACAGAGTTGTTTGAAGCTGCATCAAGTTCAAAAATGTTAAATGCAAAATCTTGCTCTATTTCGTTTTGTGCTTGTTGATTGATTTTCTTTGCTAAAATTCGTGCACAAGTAGTTTTACCCACACCTCGAGGCCCTGTGAAAAGAAGCGCTTGAGCTAAATGGTTGTTATTAATCGCGTTTTGCAATGTGTTGGTAATTGCGCGCTGACCTACCACATCCTCAAAAGATTCTGGTCTATATTTTCTTGCTGATACTATAAAATGTTCCATCATCGCAAATATAGCAGATTATTTTAAAATTATGCTTTCTCAAAATGACTTAAATGCAGAAGTATAAAAAGTAAATTAATGCTGCTTAGCTTTGCTTTTAATTTAATATTATCTTTGCAAAAAAGTAGGCCGTCTTATCGCTTTTAATTTATTGAAAGAGGAAAGTCCGGACACCACAGAGCAGTATAATGGCTAACGGCCATCAATTGTGAAATTAGGACAAGTGCAACAGAAAGAATGTACAGGTTAAGCTGTAGTGAAATCAGGTAAACTCTATACGGTGCAATGTCATGTAAACCAACTTTAAGACTTGCTCGGTCATTGTTGGAGGGTAGACAGCTAGAGGTTTTTGGTAACAAAAACTCCAGATAAATGATAAGATTTTCTTATTAGAAAAACAGAATCCGGCTTATAGGCCTACTTTATTTTTTAAAAAAACTAAAAACAGATCCGCCGTAGCGACGTTCGTCCGAAAAATAGGCTAAGCTTGATAGCGGAGTAGTTTTTGGATGCTCTATAATAAGTACTCCTTCGTCTTCTTTAAGATGTTTTTGGTCGAATACCAATTGTACAATTTCTTCAAATTGGTCTATGGTAAAGTCATAAGGAGGGTCGGCAAAAATTAAATTAAAGCTTTGATTAGCGCTTTTTAAATAAGTGTAAACATCTTTTTTTATTGTATTTATTTGAATGCCTAAAGCCGAACTGGTTTGATTTATAAATTTAATGCAATTGTAGTGCTTATCTACCGCAGTTATTTGAGAGCACCCTCTTGAAGCAAATTCATAGCAAATATTGCCAGATCCTGCAAATAAGTCCAGTACATTTAATTCTGTAAAATTATAAGTGTTATTTAAAATATTAAACAGGCCTTCCTTGGCGATATCGGTGGTTGGCCGAATAGGCAGTTTCTTAGGAGCTGTTATACGTTTACTTTTAAACTTTCCTGAAATGATTCTCATAATTTTATGAATATAAATGGATGAAGCTCTGTTTTGTTTCTAGATTTTTAGTATCTGTTATTTCTTTATTTATTTTAACGTTTACAAAATATTTATACATTAATCTGTATAAAGCACTTTCTTGGTTAAGAGGAGATAAGAATTGCAATGGAATTTCTTGTGGTGAGATACTCAATTGTTCAAATACAAAAAGCGTATAGTATAAAAAGTCTTCTTTTGAAGTATAAGGGTACACATTGCACAATTTTAATTTATCACCTTGATATATGCACAGAAAAAAATAATCTGTAAAAGCGGTAACTGTTGTTGTGAAATCTTGCGCTATATTTTTTTTTGCTATCCCGTGTGTTTTTTCTATTATATTAGAGGCAAGATGATTAAAGTTGAAATCGCCAAAATTTTCAATAAAAAAGTTGTTAATGGCTGTAAAGGGTATAAAAATTAAACTTAAATCTAAAGGTTTAATAGTATCTGTATATACCTCGTCTGTAGCTAGAATTTTAGTATTATATTGTAAATATTGAGCGGCGCTTAAATTGGTATAGTAGGGGGTAGGGACTACAGTAAAAAGCCTGTTAGCGTAAGTCACCTTAAGTTGTTTAATAGCTTCTCTGAAATCTTTTATTTTAGGAAGAAATTCCTGCTCGAGAAGTTTAATTATTTCTGCTATACGTAAGCTGTTTGTTAACCATTTCTCTGTTTGAAAAAGAATTCCATTTTGATCCTTTACAAAAAAAGAAAATCCATCTTGAGCAATCAAGATGGATAAACTATAATTTATTTTAGTAGGTGTATTACTCACTAGATCCGTATACTTTTGGCCAGTTTCCATTGGTATTAACTTCGGTCATCGAACCAATCTTAAGGTATTCACCGTTTACACCATCTACAGAAATCACTTGTTTTTCCTGCATTATTAAATCAGGATCTTGATCGGCTAATATCTTATCTTTAGCTACTTTCACCTCAAATACCGGAATAATAGTTTTTCTTTTTTTAATTTTTCCCGCGTCAATTTCAAATGTTACAGATTTATCGGTTGTGGGTACATATTTTAAATTCTTATAATCTTTTTGCTTAAACAAAGAATCTTTAACCGGTACATAACCCAAAGTATCTATAAGCGTAATACTCTTATACTGGTCTACACCATATGTTTTTTTGTACTCTTCATCTAGAACGGTAGTGTCTCTACGCTGAGTTACTGTAAATTCTGCGGTGTCTATAAACCTTACCAATCCATCAAAATCATCAGAGAAAACACCAGTAACTTCTTTATGCGCCAATTGTGCTTCTCGAATGTCTTTTAATTTATTAATTACCTGTTGATAACGCTTTTCTTTAATTTTGTTAAACTGAATGGGGTCATAAATTGAATTAAAGGTTAGGTAACCTAAAAACCCAATTACCACCCATAAAATTAATTGAATAACAAGTTTCATATGATTTCTTTTTATTTACTAAACGTGTATGTGCACAAATCTACAATTTTTTTTTGTTCGTAAAAGTTTCATTGGTTAAAAATGCGTTTTTTATCTTTGAAAATTTAAGCCTCATTTATGACAGCCCCAGAATTTTTTAAACTTCTAATTAAATCTTTTTCTCATTCCCCTAACTTAAAACAAGAAAGTGCCCTCCAAAAATTAAGCCATTTTCTTGTTTCAAAAGATAAAGAATTAATGTTTGTACTAAAGGGGTATGCAGGTACAGGAAAAACAAGTTTAATTGGTACTTTAGTCAAAAGCTTATGGCATATCAATTCTACTCCTATCCTTATGGCCCCAACGGGAAGAGCGGCCAAGGTTATGGGTAATTATTCAAATTACCCAGCACAAACCATTCATCGCAAAATTTATTACCCCAAAAAATCGAGTGGAGGTAAAATAAGTTTTACATTACAAAAAAATAAGCATAAGAACGCGGTTTTTATTGTAGATGAAGCCAGTATGATATCTGACTCAACTTTTGATAAGAAAGGGCTTTTGGACGCTTCGCTGCTTGATGATTTAATTGAATATGTTTATAATGGTCGAAATTGTAAGCTACTATTTATTGGAGATACCGCACAGCTTCCGCCAATACATCATAACCTTAGTCCGGCATTAGATGCCGAAACACTCTCTAAACAATACGATAAGACGGTAGATGAAATAGAATTGACTCAAGTGATGCGCCAAGAAGAACTTTCTCTTATTCTTGAGAATGCAACCGCTATACGAGAGCAAATAAAAGATGGTGATTTTGCTAATTTCCAGTTTAGTAAAACAGGAAGTGATTTTATTCGCTTGGTAGATGGTTATGAGATTATGGACGCAATTAATGCGTCATATGATAATAAGGGGCACGAAGAAACTGCTATTGTAGTAATGTCTAATAAAAGAGCTAACATTTACAATGAGCAAATTAGGTCTCGAATTTTATTCCGCGAAAGCGAAATTGCTGCAGGAGATTTTTTAATGGTGGTAAAAAACAATTACTTCTGGATCAAACCAACTTCTGAAGCAGGCTTTATAGCCAATGGTGATATAATTGAAATTCTTGAGATTTTTGCCGTCAAAGAATTGTATGGTTTTCGATTTGCCGAAGTTAAGGTGCAGATGGTTGACTACCCTAAAATGAAGCCGTTTGAAACCGTCATTATGTTGGATACCTTGCAAATTAATGCAGCTTCTTTACCCTACGAGCAGGCTAATTTATTGTATAATGAAGTGATGAAAGATTATGCCGGTGAGACTGTAAAATACAAGAAGTTTCTTAAAGTTAAAAACAATCCTTATTTTAATGCTTTACAAGTAAAATTTAGTTATGCTATGACTTGTCATAAAGCACAAGGAGGGCAGTGGGATACGGTTTTTATTGAACAGCCTTTTATTAGAGACCAAATAGATAAAGAATACTTAAGGTGGTTATACACCGCTTGTACGCGTGCCAAAAAGCAAGTTTATCTTATTGGCTTTAAAAATAGTTTCTTTACGGATTAAATGCGTAAATTTCGGCAAAAATAGTTGTAATATGAAAGTAATTGCGATGATTCCGGCACGCTATGATGCCAGCCGTTTTCCAGGTAAATTAATGCAAGATCTTTGTGGGGCTAGTGTTATTTTACGTACCTATCAAGCTACTTGCAATACCAATCTTTTTGATGATGTGATTGTGGTAACCGATAGTGATATTATTTTTAATGAGATCACAACAAATGGAGGTAAAGCATTCAAGAGTATCAAAGATCATGCTTGTGGAAGCGATAGAATTGCTGAGGCGGTGGCACATATAGACGCCGATATTGTTGTGAACGTACAAGGAGATGAACCTTTTACCTCCGGTACCATTCTAGCGTCACTTCTTGAGGTTTTTAAAAAAGATGCAAAACAAGAAATAGATTTAGCATCTTTAATGACACCGCTGCACGATAAACAAGATATTGAAAATCCAAACAATGTAAAGGTGATTGTAGACAGAGATCAAAAAGCGCTTTATTTTTCTCGATCTGTTATTCCATTTGTTAGAGATGAAGATAAAAAGATCACGCATTACAAGCATATTGGGATATATGCTTTTAGAAAACAAGCCTTACTCGATTTTGCTAATCTACCTATGCTAGATTTAGAAGCTGCAGAAAAAATTGAATGTCTTAGGTACTTAGAATACGGTAAAACTATAAAAATGGTAGTTACCGACCAGCCTGTAATTGGTATTGATATACCAGAAGATCTTGAAAAGGCAAGAAAAAAATGGGCTAACTAATTTTTTACTTTTTAGTTATAGGGATAAGGTAGCTTAAAGTATAACCGTAACCAACCCCTATGGCACTATTAGCGTTTACGCGATTAAACCCTGGGATATAGAGATTTCCAAAACCATCTGGTTTTTTTTGATTAAGCATTACTTTTAATTGAAGGTGTATGCCAAGAAAAAGATTGTTAAAAAGTTCGGCTTTTGCACCACCCTGAATTTCAAACCAATGCGCTGAAAGACCTTTAAATTCACGGTTAACAGTTCTTAAGTCTCTGGGAAAAAATAGATTGGTATTGTATATTTCAAAGGCTTCTAGATGCTGATTAAAATTGGCATAGCCATATCTAAAACCTGCATAAATTTCATTTTGCATATTAGCCCAGTTTTCGTAAGCATTATAGTTTACTCCTAGCTTAAGGTATTGCCCCTGCGTATCTCCATATAGGTAATCTTCGTCATATTTCTTTTTGTCCCTTCCTATTTCCCCAGCCAAATATAATTTTTCGGTAATTCTGTAATCAGCAGCAATTTCAATTCCTTCGAAATCATTATCTAAAAAACTACGGGTTAAATTAGCCAAATCAACGCCAACACGTAAACCATATTTATTTTGGGTTTTAATAGCGCTTAGTGAGTCAGATTCTTGTGAAAATCCGTACAAACTAAAAAAACAATAATTAATGATAAATATAAAGGTGAGTTTCTTGTTCATTTAGAATGTTGTTGGGTTGTATAACTTCAAAATTTTTTATCCAATTTTCATCTTGATTTTCTTGCGTTAAAAATGCTTCTAATTCATAAAAGACTACTTTAAAACCGCAAGCTCTATTCACATATTCTTCTACTGGCGCGTAGGTGAATTGTAAGCTATCAGCATTAGCGTTATCAATCCCCTCGGGATTGGCGGGAATATCTTTTTTAAAGATAAACTTTGTGTTGTTTTGCCTGGTTTGAAGTGGAATTTTAATAATTGAGTCAGTTACAGGTGAATCAAATAAAGGGTTCACACTTAATTGGTCATAAACTTGAAGCCGATTAACTGTCTTGGCTTCAATAGGGTTTTCGATGTCTAAAAATTTAATGACTAATAAAGGTGTAGTAGGGGTAGCGCCAGAGCAAATATCATCTTTTTGACATCCGTAAAAACTGATTATTGCCAAAAATAAAATACCTATAATTGATCTATTTCTCATCGTAATTCAAGTTGTACAACGTTTTCAACGTGATGGGTTTGAGGAAACATATCTACTGCTTGTGTTTTTGTTACCTGGTATAGCGCATCTAGCATTTGTAAATCTCGAGCTTGAGTGGCCGCATTACAGCTTACATACACAATACGCTTGGGTTTTATATTAATAATTTGCTCAACCACATCTTTATGCATACCCTCTCTAGGCGGATCGGTAATTATAACATCGGGTGTTCCATTTTGTGCAATAAAGTCTTTTGTAAAGACTTTACGCATATCGCCTACAAAAAAATCGGTATTTTTTATATTGTTATTTTTGGCATTCGCCTTGGCATCTTCGATGGCTTCGGGAACCACTTCAACGCCAACAACTTTTTTAGCTTCTTTAGCAACAAACTGTGCAATAGTACCTGTACCGGTATATAAATCATAAACCAATTCATTTCCCGTTAACTCAGCAAAATTACGTGTTATTTTATAGAGTTCATAGGCTTGGGCAGAGTTGGTTTGGTAAAAAGATTTTGCTGTAATCTTAAACTGCAAGCCTTCCATTGCCTCGATAATATAATCTCGTCCAGCAAAGCACAATACCTCTTGATCATAAATAGTGTCATTTCCTTTTTCATTAATGACATATAAAAGCGAGGTGATTTCAGGAAAATTATCTTTTAAATAGCCTAAAATTAAATTTATTTTCTCTTCATCTTTATAGAAAAATTGTACCAAAACCATGACTTCCCCTGTAGAGGAGGTTCTAATCATTAAAGTGCGTAGAAGGCCCTCCTGCTTACGCGGATTAAAAAAGCTAACGTCCTGCTCGCTGGCAAAACCTTTAATACCATTCCTGATAGCATTACTAGGGTCTTGTTGAAGATGACATTTTTTAATGTCTAGAATTTTATCCCACATACCAGGAATATGAAAACCAAGCGCATTTCTATCTTCAATTTCTTTTTGGCTATTTATTTCATCTAAGGTCAACCAGCGGCTGTCACTAAACGAAAACTCCATTTTATTTCGATAGAAATATTGCTTTTCGCTTCCTAAGATAGGAATAACCTCTAGTGGATTAACCTTACCAATACGGGTAAGCTGATTAATTACCTCATTTTCTTTAAAATGCAATTGAGATTCATAATTCATATGCTGCCATTTACAACCTCCGCAAGTGCCAAAATGTTGACACTCTGGTTCGGTTCTTCTGTCAGATAATTTTGCGAATTCAGTTGCTTTAGCGAAATAATAGGCTTTTCTTTTCTTGTAAGTGCGTACTGTTGCGATATCGCCAGGAACAGCGTTATCTATAAAAATAACTTTACCATCGGGTGCTTTGGCAACTGCTTTACCTTTTGCTCCTGCCTCGGTAACCGCTACATTTTCAAATATCTTGTTTTTATTTCTTCTGGCCATAGCTCAAAAATACTAAGTTTTGTGATGAAGAGGTTTAGATTATCCTAAACATTTAGTATTTTGCAAACATATCAAAAAAATGGGTGATTTCTCCCCAATAAGCAGGAATCAAATTTAGTTTAAGAAAGAAAAAAGAAAAAAGCATGTCAGTTGTAACAATTAAATCATCTCAACAAGCAATTGAGTTAGAAGAAAAACACGGTGCCCATAATTATCATCCATTACCTGCCGTATTAAAGAAAGGTGAAGGAGTTTTTATGTGGGATGTAGAAGATAAAAAATATTATGACTTTTTATCGGCCTACTCAGCCGTAAACCAAGGTCATTGTCACCCAAAAATTATTGGGGCTATGACTAAACAAGCTGAAACTTTAACGCTTACTTCTCGTGCATTTCACAATGATGTACTTGGTAAATATGAGAAATTTGCTACAGAATACTTTGGCTTTGATAAGTTACTGCCAATGAATACAGGTGCAGAAGCGGTTGAAACTGCTATTAAAATTTGTAGAAAATGGGCTTATGAAAAGAAAGGAATTCATGAAAATGAAGCGCAAATAATTGTAGCTGAAAATAATTTTCACGGTAGAACAACAACGGTAATTTCCTTTAGTAATGATGAGGGGGCACGCAAAAATTTTGGGCCCTACACACCTGGTTTTTTAAAGGTGGGTTATGATAATTTAGAACAACTAGAAGAGGCACTAAAAAATACACCTAACGTAGCCGGTTTTTTGGTCGAGCCTATACAAGGTGAAGCTGGGGTGTTTGTTCCAAGCGAAGACTATTTAAGTGAGGCGCGAAAACTATGTAAAAAGTATGGTGTATTATTCATCGCCGACGAAATACAAACTGGTATTGCTAGAACGGGTTCTTTATTAGCTGTATGTGGTAATTGTACTTGCCAGAATAAATGTGAGCAGCAATCTGAAACTTATGTAAGACCAGATATTTTAATTTTAGGAAAAGCCTTGTCGGGTGGAGTGTATCCTGTTTCTGCTGTTTTAGCCGATAATGAAATTATGGACGTTATTCAGCCGGGGCAACACGGTTCTACCTTTGGAGGAAACCCTGTGGCATGTGAAACTGCTATTGCGGCACTTGAAGTGGTGTATGATGAAAATTTAATTCAAAATGCACGCGAACTTGGAAATTATTTTAGAGCAGAAATGAATAAATATATTGCCAACTCTAAAGTAGTTAAGCTGGTAAGAGGTAAAGGTCTTTTAAATGCAATTGTAATTAACGATATAGAAGAAAGCAGTACGGCTTGGAATATCTGTGTTGATTTAAAAGAAAACGGCTTGCTAGCAAAGCCTACACACGGAAATATTATTCGTTTTGCTCCGCCTTTAGTTATTACCAAAGAGCAATTGGATGAGTGTATAGCTATTATTACTAAAACATTATCTAAGTTTGAAGACCAAGTATAAAGAGTAATTATATGAGGAATAAAAAAGGGTGTTGTTTAAACACCCTTTTTTATTTGCCTCTTAACTATCGATATTTCTAAGTTTCTTTAACTTGGCTTCCCAAGTTCCTAATTCTTGTTTTTTTCTTTCTATGTTTTTTAAAACTTCTTTAACCAAAGGATTGCTTTCATCTGCATTGGAGAAGAACTGCATATTGTTTTCTAGTTGTATGATCTCTTGGTCGGTCTCTTCAATACGTTTTCTTATAAAAAACTCTTCTTTTCTCAATTTATCTGCACCATCAGCTTGATCTAGAGATTGTAATTTATTCTCGTACTTTAAAAGCTCCGATTCTCGCTTAGAGATATCTAATTGTTTAAATAGTTGATCTAGGGCTTTATTGAATTTACCTTCAATGTATTTCATTTTAAAAGGTACGTGGCCTAAATCTTTCCAGATATTAATTTGCTCTTTAATAAGCTTAAGAGCTTCTTGGTGATCTTGAGGAAGAGTTAAGTTTTTTACCTTTTCAAGTAACTCTTTTTTCTTTTCAAAAGCCTGCATTTCATCTTTATTTTCTTCATTTTGCTTTTCGTGAAGCCTATTGAAATAATGGTTGCATGCTTTTTTAAATCTTTTCCAGATTTTATCACTATCTTTTCTAGGTACGTGTCCTATTTTTTTCCACTCACTTTGAATGCGTTTCATTATGGGAGTGGTTATTTTAAACTCTAAATTATCTTTATTTTCTTCGGCAATTTGTACCAGTTCAAGTTTTTTGCTTAAATTCTCATATTGTTCTTTTTTCAAGTTCTTATAGAAAGCATTTTTCTTTCTATTAAAAGACCTTACGTTTTCCTTAAAACGTTTCCAGCTTTCTTCTGCATTTTTTTTTGGTACCTTACCAGCTTTAAAAAACTCATTGCGCAAAGATTCAATTTTTCTTATGTTGGCTTGCGCTTGTTTATGAGAGGTGATTTCTTCTTGAGCAATATTTTTTATACTGTCAATTATTTCATTCTTTTTTTCAAGATTTTTCTCACGTGCCTTGTCTAGTTCTTCAAAATAAGCTTGCCTGTTTTCGTGAATTTTTTTTGTGGCTGCACTAAACCTTTCCCAAATATCTTCTCGATATTCTTTGGCAACAGGCCCTACTTCTTCTTTCCACATTTTATGTAACATTTGTAGCTCTCTAAACGCTCTATTAATGTTAGTCTCTTGGGTGAGTTCTTCCGCTCTAGCGATCATTTTTAACTTTTGATCTAAGTTGTGCTTAAAGTCTAGATCTCTAAACTCACGGTCTAAATGTAAAAAATCATAAAACACCTCAACGTGATGGTGGTAGGTTCTCCAAATATCTTTATAATCTTCTCTAGGTACTGGCCCTGCTTTTTTCCAACGCTCTTGTAATTGTTTGAATGTTGCGAAACTATTATTCATATCGGCACTGTCGCCAATCATTCCCTTTAGCTCTTCGATAATGGCCAAGCGCTCTTTAAGATTTTGATTTAAGTTTTTCTTTAACTCTTCATAATGCTTGTTGCGTTGTTCTTTATACTTAAAGTAGACCTCGTTAAATCGTTTTTTAGTAGGACTTGAATAATGAAAATCTATAATATTACCGCCTTCTTCTAAGAAATCTTCCTTTTTCTGCTCCATTTCTTCATCAAATTTACTATCAAATTCTAATTTGATTTCTTGAACGTGGTCGCGTATTGTTTGAATTTTCTCAGATTTTAAAAGCTCATCCAGCTCCATAACTAACTCATTCATAGTCATGGCGTGATAGTCTTTCATTTCAATATCGTGGCGTTTTTGTAAATCTTCATCTTCATTCTCTTCGGCCAAAGTTTCATCTAACTCATCATGTATTTTATCTGAATCTTGTTCTGGTTCTGAATTATGGTCTGATGTAGCACTGGCTTTAGTCTGAGCGTCAGTCGCTTGCTTCTCCATTTCTTCTGTATCGCTCCCAGGTGCTGGCATGTTTTGCTGAACATCCTTAGATTTTTCTATGTTTTCTTGATTTTCAGTACTTTCTCGTTTTGCTTCTTTATCAGACATATTTTTCAATGTTTAGGTTCATAAATAATGTGGAAAGATACTATTAAAGGCTTGTTTCTGCAAAAAAAATATAATTTTAAACGGCTTAGAGTAATAACTTTTAGCAACTTAAAAAACGAGCAGATCTACTAAAGTATTATTTATTCTTGCCAAATAGTCCAAGATCGATTTGCTTGATGAAACAGCATCGCTTGGCCATTAGCAATTTTTGCTCCTCTTATTTTCCCTTTTGCAAGAAACTCAGTTAATGTAGGGTTGTATACTAAATCGTATAAGAGATGAGTTTTACTTAAGGCATCATAGGGTATTTTGGGAGATTGTTTAATATCTGGATAAGTACCTAGTGGAGTTGCATTAATTATAAGTTTATGATCAGTAATATCATTTTCGTTTAAATCTTCATAATTCAATTGACCTTCTTTAGGCGATCTACTTACAAACTTATATTCAATCCCCATAGCTTCAAGAGTATAGGCTACTGCTTTTGAGGCGCCTCCTGTACCTAATATTAATGCTCGACTGTGATTGCTTTCTAAAATAGGGAATAAGGCTTTCATAAACCCAAAAGCATCTGTGTTGTAACCAATCTTTTTTTGATCAATTATTTTTACGGTATTCACCGCTTTAATTTTGGCAGCTTCATCAGATAATTCATCTAAATAAGGAATAATACTTTCTTTAAAAGGTATGGTAACATTAAATCCGTCAAGGTTATTTTTTGCTAATACAGTGGGCAACTCATCTATCTCGTTTAACTCGAAATTATCATAGGTCCCATCAAAGTTTTCTTGGACAAATTTATCTTGAAAAAAAGTTTTAGATTTTGAATACCCAATATCCTTACCAATTAATCCGTATTTTTTCATTATTTTAAATTTTTTGTATTTGCACCGTAGAGACCTAATCCGTAAACTAAAATTACACCTAAAAAAATAAAAGCCACAGCAATATAATTTTGAGTGTCTTGAAAATCAGGTAAGTATCTGTTGTAATTATCAATGATAAAATTTCCATTTGCATCTATTAACCGTTGCCCTTGCATATCTATTTTATAGACTTTTTCTTTCCATGGCCAAACAACGCCTAAAGATCCCGTTATAAAGCCTATAATGGTGGCGAAGGTAATGTTTTTATAGTGTTTGAGAACATAACCAAGCAGGTGAGAGAGAGAGACCAACCCAACCAAGGAGCCAGCGGTAAAACTGGTTAGAATTTTTAATAAATGTACGCGTTTTTGATCTTTAAGAAAACCTAAATTTAACGATGCTAGATCTTTTAAAGTGTCAAAGAGCGCATTTACAGAGTCAACCAAGAGCAATACATAATTGCCTACTAGTATTAAGATAAATGACCCCGAAAGTCCGGGTAAGGTCATTCCTGAAACCCCAATAACGCCACAAAAAAAGACAAACCATAGGTTGTCATTCTCAGTGGCCGGTTCTAACAGACTTATACCACCACCCACTAATAATCCTAAAATTATAAAAAGCACGTGGCGGAGAGATTTAACTTTGAAATCTTTTGCTATGTAAAAAATTGAACCGATTATCATGCCAAAAAAGCCAGACCACACATATAACTCATAGTGAAGTAAGAAGTAATCTAATAGTTTGGAAACTGAAAAATAACTAATAACCATTCCTAAGACCAGTAAACCTAAAAACGATGCGTTTACATAATTTAGAAAACTTTTATACCGCTTCTTGTAAAGTAAGAGTAGCGCCTTTCGATTGAATTTTTGAAGCGAATAGATAAATTCTTCATAAAAACCTGCTACAAAAGCAACAATACCACCAGAGACCCCGGGTACTTTGTTGGCTGCACCCATAGCCAATCCTTTTAAAACTAAAAAGACCTTATCTTTAAAACTTCGCTTATTTTGCATTATTGGTTTGTTTTTTAGCGGCTTTTCTTTCTAAAAACAAGATACTAAAAAATCCAAGAAGCATAAACAATATGCAACTCCATGTTTGTGGCTCACCCTTAAAGTTATCTGGTAGTACAGATTGTTCTGCTAAAACGATTGTTTTCTCTCTAATTGTTATTGAATCAATGGTGTTTTTCCAAGGCCAAATTTTGTTTAATGAACCTGCGATGAAACCAGTTAGCAATGCTAAAGTTAAATTTTTATAATGATTAAAAAGCCATTTTAGTACTCTTGAAAAGCTTAGTAATCCCATTATAGCCCCTAGGGCTACCGCTAATATTCGTTTGAAATCAAAATCGTGAACTGCCTGCGTGATGGTTTGATAGCTACCTAATAATACTAAAATAAAAGCACCACTTATTCCAGGTAAAATCATGGCGCAAACGGCAAAAGCTCCCGATATAAACAAAAACCAATAACTAGTGTTTTGGGTAGCAGGTGGCAAAATGGTTATTCCGTATGCAATACAAGCCCCTATAATTAAGGTTGTTAGGGTAGCACCTCGCCAATTTTTTATTTCTTTTCCCACCAATAGTATACTCGCTAGAACCAAGCCGAAGAAGAATGACCACACAAGTAGTGGCTCCGTCTTTAACAAGTAATTTGCCAGACGCATAAAGCTAAAAACGCTAACTAAAATTCCTGTTAAGAGGGCTAGAAGAAATCCACCATTTAATTTTTTCCAAAAAGACCAAAAACCTTCCGTTTTCCACACTTGAAAAAGTCTTAAATTAACATTGGAAATACTAGAAACAAGTTCTTCATAAATTCCAGTGATAAATGCAATTGTACCTCCAGAGACACCGGGTATTGTATCTGCAATTCCCATAGCGATTCCCTTAAGACTGATTTTAAGGTAGTCTTTAGTGTTTCTACTCATAATTTAGTGTTTACTGTGATAAAAGCTTGGAATTGCTTATTGATACGATTTAATAATTTCTTGAATACTTGGTCTGTCAAATATCGTTTTAAATAATGGATATACTACAGGGAGATATTCTTTGTTAACTTCAAGGGCCTTCACGAGGTATTTATAACCTAAGGTTCCTTTATTGTTTACAAAATAAAGCGCAGCTAACCTATAAATTACCTCCTCGGTTTCAGGATAAAATTCTGCTGCTTTTTTAATTACGCTTAAAGCGGATGCTGTCTCGCCAATTTCAATTAAGACATCGGCGTGAGAAACCCAAGTTTCTAATTCGTAATTGCCTAATTCTATACTCTGTTTATATCCTTTTTCAGCCTCCTCTAAAAAATTTAGCTTCTGATTGATTTTTGCATAAAGTTTCCAATATCGCACATTTTCTTGATCAATTTCGATGGCTTTATCTATAAAATACAGGGCTTTGCGATAGTTTTTTTGCCTAAAGAAAAAATCAGTAATAGCCAGCCAAGCTTTATCGAGTAAAGGATCTTCGGTAGTGGCTTTTTGTAAATAATGAAGTGCAACATCTAGAATTTCAAGTTTTTCATAACATTTCCCTATGCGTAAATAAGCGTAGGCAGAAGGGTCTTCTAATTCTAAAGTAATCTGGTAATTTTTTATTGCTTCTTGAATTCTATTCATTTTTTCAAGTACCTTGCCCTTTTCAAAGTAGGCCCCCATAAAATATTCATCGGCCAGTAAAGCATAATCAAATGCTTGCAAAGCTTTCTCTAAATTATCTTCTTTCTTATAAGCCTTTCCCAATTGGTGCCAGGCTACTTCGCAATACGGATTTTTATCTAAGTAGTTTAATAAGAATTCAATGGCTTGTTTATTCTCACCTAAAACATCAAAACAATAAATTACATTATGCAAAGAGGCATAATCTTCGGGATCATCTTTTAGACAAGCCATATAATGTAATTTAGCATTATCAAAGTCTTCTTCAAACATATACTCCATAGCTAAAAGAGCGTGAATATCTGAAGAATCTTTTGATAATTTTAGTGCTTTTTTTAGTAGTTGTATCGCTGTTTTATGATCATCTCTTTTAGAATAAATATTGGCTTTTTGAATATAAATCTCCTCATTAGAAGGCTCAATTTGTTCTAGTTTATTTAAAATTTGATTGGCGTCACCCAATTTATTCTCCATAATACTTACCTCTACCTTAAACAATAAAAGTTGTATAGATTGTGGGTGTTGGTCAAGCCCTAAACGAATAGCTTTTTTAGCTAAAGAAAGCTTACCCAAGTCAAGGTAATGATGAATAATATTTTCAAATTCAATAGAGTCAAAAAACAAAATATCATTTGTTTTAAGCATCGACTCAAATCGATTGATAGAGAAATTAGGTTCTTCGTTATGATTCAAAAACATAGGTCAAAGCTTGTTAAGCATAAAGTTAAGTCCAAAAAATAATAAAATAAAGGCTTTTAAGCTATTCTTGTTAACAAAGTAATTAACAAATCTTATACCAGATCGTCTAAAATATCCAAGATAATCTTACAACCTTTTTCAATTTCTTGATGATTAATTGTAAGTGGAGGAGTTATTCGTACGGCGCGTTTTTCGAATAAAAGCCAAAATAAAATTAGCTTTTCTTTTTGTGCCCTTAAAATCAATTCATTAGCTGTATTTTCATCTTTCATTATCAATGCTAACATGAGTCCGGTGCCTCGCACTTCTTGTATTAATTCGTGTTGCAACAGTGACTTAAAATGCTTTTCTTTTTCTAAAATTGTTTTAAGAAATTCTGGTTTTTCTACAATTTTTAAAGTAGCTAAAGATGCTGCTGCTATAAGCGGATTACCGCCGAAAGTAGTTATATGGCCCATTTTTGGATTGTCGCTAAGTAAATTGATCAATTTGCGTTGCGCAACAAATGCGCCAACGGGTAGGCCGCCAGCCATACCTTTCCCGATTACTAAAATATCGGGTACAACACCATACTTTTGAAAAGCAAATAAAAATCCTGTTCTTCCAAATCCTGGTTGTATTTCATCTAAAATCAATAAAGCGCCAACTTCTTCACAACGACTTTTAACTTCTTTTAGGTAATTGTTCGTGGGTTCTATAATTCCTGCTCCTCCCTGAATGGTTTCCAATATAACCGCAGCTGTATTGGAAGATATTTGATTAAGTTGATCGGTTTTATTAAACGCAATATGCTTAATTTCTGGAATTAGTGGGTAAAATGGTGCCTTTCGCTCTTCAAAATCCATTAAACTTAGTGCGCCCATAGTATTGCCGTGATAAGCGTTTTTGGCTGCGATGATTTCTTCTCGTCCGGTCGCTCTTCGCGCCAATTTAATAGCGCCTTCTATGGCTTCTGTACCACTGTTTACCAAATAGGTTGAAGCTTGCGGAATAGGTAATAATTGTGCTAAATGTTTGGTGTAATTTACAGCGGGTTTTTGGGCATATTCTCCATAAACCATCACGTGTAAATATTTATCTGCTTGTATTTTTATGGCTTCTATAACTTTGGGGTGACAATGACCAACACTACACGCAGAAACTCCAGCAACAAAATCTAGATGAGCCTCATTATTGGTGGTGTAAATGTAGCTGCCTTTGGCATGGCTTATTTCTAATCCAAGTGGGTGCGGAGTGGTTTGAGCTTGATATTTTAGAAAATCTAAATTCACTTATATAACAATTATAATATAGTTAATTCTCTTCAGGTTTAGTTTCGTAAATCATTTGATCCTCCTCACGAGGGGTGAGCAATTCTTTATTCAATCGGGAACTTTCATGAATTTTTTCCTGCTTATCTGTGTCTTTTCCTTTATTGAAGAAATTTGGCTCTTCATTAGATGGTAAAGGTATTCCTTCTATTTTGGTTAGGGTAGGAGTAGGTTTTCCTCTAAAAAGGTCGTTTTTAGACTCTAAACGCTCATTTCCCCGCCAATTAAACCCTTTAAGTTTACGGGCATTTTTTGGTAAATCCTCTTCTCTGTAGAGGATTTGTTTCGGGTTTTTGTAATAATAAATCTTGGCAATTTCTTGGTCTTCAAATTCTATCTTAATTGAAGAAGAAATCACTGTATTTATCCCGATGAGTTGTTGTTTATCATCTCTACTGTAAAATATGGTTTCTGTGTTTTTGATAAAGTTAATTTCTTTTAGTTCATCCTTTTCAAATAATCCGAACATTTCTTTTCCCTTGACTTGATTAAATCCGCCAAGGCTATCTTTTTGAATCATAAAAGCGTTATAAAAGACTTTTAAACTATCGAGTTTGTTGGTTTTTGGATGGTTGAGTAGGTGAATGGTATCTCCAGTTAATTGATTTTCACCAGAAAACACAACTGGTTTTCCCAAAAGTTTTGAAATACCTAATTGCTCATTTACAACAATAGAATCACATTTCCCGTTCATATCCTTTTTATAAAAACGAGTATCTCGAAATCCGCGAATAAGTCGCTGTTTAGTAGGCCCGGTAATCATTAAGGTGTCACTATGTACAAACAAAGTGTCGTTTTCTTGTTTTATCGCACCCAATGCTCTTTTTGTTATAAAAACGGAGTCTTTTTCGCGGTACACCTCTGCATAATGCCCCGTGAGTATAGAGTGATTAATGGTATCTGTCACCCGAATGTTATTAGTAGCCGAAGCAAAATTTTTACTTCGGTTAAAATAAATGCTGTCTCCCTCTAATTTTCTATTTTTATAATTTACGGTAGAATTTTTTACAAAATAGCCTTCATCACTCTGGGTATCATAAAAACCACGCTCACAATAAATTTGGGTTTCTTTTCCAGTAATGGTAGAAGGACCATACAAATAGGCATGTTTGCTTTGCGTAAAGTAGTTTAGTTGACTAGAATTAATGGTGTATTCTGGATGATTAACCAGAACATCGTGCAAAAAGCTTAATTTTTCTTGCTCTAGAAAATACCGACCTACTTTACTTGTTATGGTAGTTGCGGAATCCCTCACAGTTCCTCCACTTCTATAAAAAACTTGTTGTACATCACGTTTAAAAAATAACGTATCTGTTGTGAGTCTGCTGGTTTTTGTTTTTAGATTAACTTGATTGCTGGCAAATGCAAATTGTGTCTCCCCGTCATACTCGGCGTATTTACTAGTTAAAGTAATGGAATCGCCTTGCTTCATCTTTACATTCCCTAGCGCTTTAAAAAACTGATCTTTTTCATAGAAAATGGCCTGATCACACCAAACATTAATTCCTTCGTGAGTGAAAAACACCTGATTGTCTACTTTACTAAAGAGAAGGGCACCGGGGTATTTATCCTCATCGGTTATGGTTCTATCGCTGGTATAATCAATTTTGTTTTCTTGCGCATAGCCAATGGTAATGCACGCAAATAAAATTAAAAAAAGAGATGAATTTTTCAAGCTTTAAAGTGTTTCAAAAATTTTCTATTGGCAAAAAACGCTCCAATTTTTATTTGAAGCGTTTTTTATTTCTTAGCGTATAATAGTCTGTTTTCTATCTGGTCCTACCGAAACAATTTTAATAGGGACTTGTATAAAATCTTCAATATACTCGATATACCTTTTAAAATTATCGGGAAAATCATCCTCCTTATTTTTTTGAGTTAAATCTTCTTTCCAGCCTGGTAAAGTTTCATAAATTGGTTCAAGACTTTCATCTTCAATGGTATAGGGGAAATGTTGAATTTTTTCACCTTGATACGTATAAGCGGTACAAATTTTTAGTTCCTCAAACCCACTCAAAACATCGCCCTTCATCATCATAAGTTGGGTAACCCCATTAACTTGTACGGCATATTTTAAAGCTATTAAATCTAACCAACCACATCTTCTTGGGCGACCAGTAGTAGCTCCAAATTCCCTACCTACTTTTGCCATTTTTTCTCCATTTTCATCAAATAATTCTGTGGGAAAAGGGCCACTACCAACACGGGTGGTATAGGCTTTAAAAATACCCATAACTTCTTGAATTTTGTTTGGAGCCACGCCTAGACCAGTGCAAGCACCAGCAGCAGTTGTATTGCTTGAGGTGACAAATGGATAGGTGCCAAAGTCAATATCTAATAGAGAACCTTGAGCACCTTCGGCCAAGATAGTTTTACCAGATTGTTGAGCTTGATAAATATATTCTTCAGAATCGATGAACTGCAGTTCTTTTAGTCGTTCTACGGCTGTAAAAAATTCGGTTTCTAGCTCTTCTAAATTATATTGAATGTCCACATCATAAAACGAAATCATCGCTTCGTGCTTATCGGCCAATTGTCTATATTTTTCTTTCCAGTTATTGAGTTCTAAATCTCCTATACGTAAACCGTTTCTCCCGGTTTTATCCATATAAGTTGGTCCAATTCCTTTTAGGGTAGAACCAATTTTAGCCTTACCCTTGGCGGTTTCTGAAGCCGCGTCAAGCAAACGATGTGTTGGCAATATGATATGTGCTTTTCTTGAAATCAATAAACTTTTTTTAAGATCAAGATCAAATTGATTTAAATTGTCAAGCTCTTTTTTGAAAATTACAGGGTCAATCACTACACCGTTACCCACTAAATTTATAGTATTGGGGTGAAATATACCAGAAGGTATAGTGTGTAATACGTGCTTAATACCATCAAACTCTAAAGTATGCCCTGCATTTGGCCCACCTTGAAAGCGAGCAATGATATCATAATTTGAGGTAAGTACGTCAACAATTTTTCCTTTACCTTCATCTCCCCATTGGAGTCCTAATAGCAAGTCTACTGCCATAAAATATGTTATTTAGGTGTTTTTTTTGTTCCGTAGAAATAGAGTGAATGGTTATTTATCTCTATATCAAAAACTTCTTCTATTGTTTGTTTAATTGATTGTATTCGTGGATCGCAAAACTCAATCACTTCACCGGTATCGGTGAGTATTACATGATCATGTTGTTTGTCAAAATATGATTTTTCGTATTGAGCCTGATTTTTTCCAAATTGATGCTTTCTAACCAGTCCGCATTCCAATAAAAGCTCTATTGTGTTATATAGCGTAGCTCTACTTACCCGATAATTCTTATTCTTCATGGTAATGTACAGCGATTCGATATCAAAATGATCTTCACTTGCATATATTTCTTGAAGAATAGCAAAACGCTCGGGGGTTTTACGGTGCTTCTTTTCTTCTAAATACTTAGTAAAGACATTTTTTACAATGGCTTGATGATTTTCTTTTGACTGATTTGCTTCCATAATTAAAAATGCAAATTTAAGCTTTTATTCACGGGTAACTTTGTTTATTCCCTTAATTTTTTTCAAACGTTCCATCAACTTCTTTAAAATGGTTTTGTTTTTCACGATAACAGTAATTTTTCCTTCAAAAACCGAGTGGTTACTTTTAAAGCTGATCTCTTGCATATTAACGTGAAGGTTGTTTGATATTTCCTTAGTGATGTGACTCACTAACCCCAAATCATCTAAACCGGTTAACTTTATTACAGCTTTAAATTCTTCTTGAGTAGAGTCTATCCATTTCGCACTTATAATACGGTAAGCGTAATTACTTTGTAATTGGATGGCGTTAGGGCAATCTTTTTTATGAACCTTTATCCCTTCTGTGGTGGTCAAAAATCCGAAAACATCATCACCAGGTATTGGGTTACAGCAGTTAGCTAAATTATATGGTAACTTGTCATTTTCTTTTCCAAAGACCAACAGGTCATACTGCGTTGTAATTTCTTCTTTGTGTATATCATCTGGTATACTGGGTTTTCTAATTTTATTTTTAAAATAATTTACAAAAGCATTACTACGAGAGGCACTAAATTCTTTAAGCGCCACGTTATCAATGGTGCCAATTCCTACACGGTAAAATAAATCTAAGCTGGTTTTTATTTTAAAATACCGAACCAATTGGGTGATTGTTTGTTCGTTAAAGGGAATTTTTAGAGATCTTAGTTTTCTTTTTAAGATGGCCTTTCCGTTTTCGGCTAGTATTTTTCTATCTTCTTTTAAAGCCGATTTTATTTTAGATCGAGCTCTTGCCGTTGTGGCATAGTCGAGCCAATTTTTATTGGGTTTTATGGTTTCTGATGTAATTATTTCTACTTGATCTCCGCTTTTTAAAACGTGACTTAAGGGGACTAATTTACCATTAACTTTGGCTCCTCGAGTTTTTAAACCAACATCGGTATGAATACTAAAAGCAAAATCAAGTGGTGAAGCTCCCTTTGGTAAAGACTTAATTTCACCTTGAGGGGTGAAAACAAAAATTTCCTTCGAGTATAAATTTAACTTAAATTGTTCGACAAAATCTACCGCATTACCTTCGCTATTTTCTAAGGCCTCTTGTAATTTATTGAGCCATTGTTCAAGATTTTCATCTTCTTGCTCGGCACCATGTTTGTATTTGTAATGAGCAGCATATCCTTTTTCGGCAATTTCATTCATTCGTTCGCTGCGAATTTGTACTTCTACCCAACGGCCCTTTGGTCCCATTACGGTAATATGCAGTGCTTCATAACCTGTTGATTTTGGCGAAGAAATCCAGTCGCGTAATCGAGTGGGATTAGGTCTAAAAAAATCAGTGACTATAGAATATATTTTCCAAGCCAAAAACTTTTCTTGATCTGGGGTGCTGCTATATATTATTCGAATGGCAAATTTGTCGTAAATCTCTTCGAAGGCTATATTTTGTTTGATGATTTTCTTGCGAATTGAAAAAATAGATTTGGGTCTACCTTTTATTTCAAATTCAATTGCTTCTTTTTCTAAGGCATTAGAAATAATGTTTGAAAATTCTTGAATGTACAGATCTTGGTCTTCTTTACTCTCTTTCATTTTATCAAGTATTTCTTGATAAACTTCTGGTTCGGTGTATTTTAGACTTAAATCTTCTAATTCGGTTTTGATGTTATAGAGGCCTATTCGATGTGCTAAGGGTGCATAAATATACAAGGTCTCTGATGCTATTTTTATTTGTTTATCATCGCGCATCGACTCCATTGTCTGCATATTATGCAGCCTGTCTGCAATTTTAATGATGATTACCCGAATGTCATCATTTAGCGTAAGCAGCATTTTTCTAAAATTCTCCGCTTGTAAAGAGATGTCTTTTTCGGGCTTCAGGTTGGTGATTTTAGTAAGACCCTCAACAATTTTGGCTACTACATCGCCAAACATCTCAGCAATATCCTCTTTAGTGTAAGCTGTATCTTCAACAACATCGTGCAATAAAGCTGCTGCAATTGAAGTGGCATCTAAGCCAATCTCTGATGCTACTATTTTCGCAACCGCAATGGGATGAAAAATATAGGCTTCGCCAGACTTTCTTCGTTGCTCTTTATGTGCATCTACCGCAACATCGAAAGCTTTACGGATGAGTTTTTTGTCCTCTTCACTTAACTGCCGGTAACTTATACGCAATAGCTCTTTATATTCTTGGGCTATCTTCTTGTTTTCTAATTCTAATTCTTGTTCACTTATCATATATCTAAGATACTAAAAGTCTATGATTTTTCTAAATTATTAATTCGTTGTAAAAGGCTTGGGTGAGAATAATACATAAATACGTAGTAGGGATGGGGCGTTAAATTGCTAAAACTGTTGCTGGATAATTTTTTTAATGCCGATATTAAAGGCTGTGCCCCGTAAGTTTGTTGAGCATATTCATCGGCTTGATACTCAAATTTTCTACTTAACATATTCATCAATAAACCGGTTACCACAGAAATTGGCGTGTAAAGAATACCAAAGGCAATAAGACCAACGTGAAAACTAGGCTGGCGAACACCAAGCGCTTCAGACAACAATGGGTTCCCTATAAATAAGGAAAACAACCACAGTGTGAGTCCTGTAGTAATTAATGAAATTAAAAGGTTAAATAAAATATGTTTTTTTTTATAATGTCCCACTTCGTGGGCTAAAACCGCTACTATTTCTTCTTCGTTTAAATCGTGTACAAGGGTGTCGTACAAGGTAATTCTTTTTTCTTTACCTAAACCAGAAAAATAGGCATTGGCCTTTGTACTTCTTTTAGAGCCATCAATGATGAAAATTTTTGTCAAAACAAAACCTACCTGCTTGGCGTAGCTTTCAATTTTATCACGCAAGGTACCCGGCTCTAGCGGCGTTTGTTTGTTGAATAAAGGCACAATAAGTTTACTGTAAAACATATTAAGAAAAATAGAGAAAATACCAATCGAAATCCAAGCATAAATCCAAAAATGGTCTTCGGTAATTTGATACAGTTTTATAACCAAGGCGAGCATACCCCCACCAAAGATAGCGGCTAATAGCCAAGCTTTAAGCTTATCTAATACAAAGGTTTTTTTTGAGGTTTTATTAAATCCGTAACGTTCTTCAATGGTGAAGGTACTATAATAGGTAAAAGGAGTAGTTAAAATATCGTTTGTTAGCAGCATTACGCCAAAAAATATAAGCGCCACAATTGTAGGATGATCACTAAAATTTCTAGCAAAATTATCAATAAAAGCAAATCCATCTAAGAAGAAAAAGGCTAAGGTAATTAGCAGCGAGAAACTTGCGGTAAGTACACCAAATTTATAGCGTGTTTTTTTATATGCTTGAGAACTTGAATAAGCTTTCTCATCATAAATGTCTTGTAGTTTAGGAGGTAATTTATCTTCAAAATGCTTAGCGTTTAGAGCACCTAATAGTTGATCGAACGCAAAATGAAGAATCAAAATACCAATGAGTAAATAAAACAAAATAGTTGGGCTCATAAAGAAAACATATTATTTACGTTGCAATATATTTAGTAATAGAGGAATAACCAAGATTTGCTTAGATGGGTTTTATGATAATTATCAACCAAAGCATTAACATTTACATCTTTCATACATAAAAACTATTCCAAATTAAGGGTGTTTAGCAATATTTTTTAAAAATCTCTGCTTGGTCTGGCTTTAAACTTTAACCTCTATTTACCTCTGATTGTTTTCAAATTAAAATTTAGAAATGTGTTTTATCGTTCAGCTTCTAAAACAAAACATAGGTAAAGGTTTTGAGAGAACATTGCCGAATGCTGGAGGTTAATTAGTTAGGAAAATAGTCGCATTGGCAGTCTTTTAAAGCCGATTTTTAAGTTGTTTTCTATTCATGAATTTCATTGTATTTGAATAAGACTTAAGCGAAGTATTATTTGGCTTAAAGCGGATAGTTATTTGAAGTTGCGCTGGCGCTTGGCCTCATAAATTAAAATTCCGGCTGCGACCGATACATTCATAGAGTCAATTTTTCCTAGCATGGGAATATGAATATTTTTTGTGGCGGCTTTTCGCCAAGTTTCACTTAAGCCTTTGTCTTCTGTTCCTACAACCAAAGCCGTTGAGTTTGTGAAACTTTGATTGGTATAGATTGCTGAGTCTTGCAAGATAGCTGTATAAATAGCAATATCGTTTTTTTTTAAATAGCTTATAATCTCTGAAGTAGATCCACTGGCAATCTGATTGGTAAATACACAACCTACACTTGACCGAATGATATTGGGGTTGTAAATATCGGTTTTAGGGTTAGCTATACAAACGGCATCTACATTGGCGGCATCGGCGGTACGTAATAATGCACCGATGTTCCCTGGTTTTTCAGGCGCTTCGGCAATCAACAACAACGGGTTATCACTTTTAAATTTTAAATCTGCTAAAAGGTGTGGCTTAGAAGCAGCTACGGCAATTAGTCCTTCTGTGCTTCCGCGATAAGCAATCTTTTTGTATACCGCTAAGCTGATTTCAATTTTTTCAAGTGCCTCAAATTTTAAACTTAGATCTGTGTCACTTCCAAGTATTTCATTGCAATAATACAGCTCTAACAACTGGTAACCAGCTTCTAGGGCGAGCTCAATCTCGCGAGCACCTTCAATAATAAACTTTTGTTCTCTAAGCCTTACTCTTGACTTTTCTTGTAGCTGGATTAAATGCTTGATACTTTTGTTTTGTGTGCTGGCTATACTTTTATGATTCATGAGTAGGACTTAAACTATTTTTTGTATTTCTTGCTATAACGTTCATATAGCTTGGTTTGATGAGTTTTTAAACTTACTGCCCGACCATCTATAAAGGCGTGTGTTAGTTTGTTTCCCCGCATATCTAAGGCATCACCTTCGCTAATAAACAAAGTAGCCGATTTGCCTACTTCTAGTGATCCATAATGGTTATGAATACCTAAAATTTGAGCATTATTATGAGTTATGAGTTGTAGTGCTTGTTCTTTTGAGAGACCATAAGCGGCACAAGTACCAGCATAAAACGGAAGGTTTCTGGCATTCATTCGCTCCATATCGCCGCTTGGCTCTAGTCCGACGAGAAGCCCGGCTTGCGTTAATTGAGTAGCCAATTTAAAAGGGGCATCATAATCTTCATCGTCTTTTCTTGGTAAACTGTGCGGGCGATTAACTAATACTGGAATTTTTGCATTTTTAAGTTCGCTGGCATAAATTAAAGCTTCATATCCACCTACCAATACGATTTTTGGAATTTGTAAATTTGTTTTAAATTGAAGTATATCAGCAATTTGCTGTTTTGTGTTGGCGTGAATGTATAAGGTTTTATTTCCGCTAAACACCGGTTTAACTGCCTCAAAAGCAATACTTTTTGTGCCAATCTCTTTAGATCTATAGCTTTTTGCCTGCTCGAGGTAAACTGTAAGTTTATTTACTTCTTTGGTGTAATTTTCTAAATCTTGTTTAATTTTTTTCTTTTTATCTAGGTGGCTCATTCTCTTATAAATAGATGGCCAATTAAGATGGATACCGTGGTCCTTGTTTATATAGGCGTCTTCCCAGTTCCAAGCATCGAGTTGAACCACAGAAGATGTTCCCGATATTCGTCCGCCTCTAGGAGTAATTTCGGCAATAAGAACCCCATTTGGCCGCATAGATTCAACCACCTTACTTTCGGTATTGTATGCGATTAAACTACGTATATGAGGTAAAAAACTACCGGTTTCATTTTCATCTTTAGAAGCTTTTACCGCATCAATTTCTACCAATCCTAGAGTGCTGTTAGGTACTATAAAACCTGGGTAAATATGTTGGTTATTGGCTTTAATAATTTGTGTATTGGGTTTTAGTGGGTGATTTTCATTCGCCTTACCGATATATTCAATCTTACCATTATTAAAGTCTATGCGTGAATTTTTAATAACCTCGCCTTTACCGGTGTGTAATGTTGCACCTTGTATGCTAATAGCGCTTTCTTGTATTGCTCCTGGGGTTTGTTGCGCATTTACATTTAAAGCAAAAAACAACAAAATTAATAGTAGAGTAGTGGGATATAAGGATTTCATAGTTTTAAATTCTTTCTTCTAAGGTGTCGCAATGCATTAGTATTTTTTCATCTTCAACAACATCTTGCGTTTCTGATCCGCTTTGACTGGCATCTAAAGTTTTTTGTATCAATTTATTTTTCAAGGTATTGTTTTGCGTACGAAGTAATTTGTCTTTCTCTAAATCAAAATACAATTTACCATCTACAAAAGTTTTTTCCGCTTTAGCGTAGATAGATAAAGGATGATCACTCCATAATACCAAATCGGCGTGTTTCCCTTCTTTTATACTTCCCACATAATTATCGATATGTAATAATTTAGCGGGGTTAAGCGTTACTGTTTTCCAGGCTTCTTCTTCGCTTAAACCTCCGTATTTAATAGTTTTGGCAGCTTCTTGATTTAATCTTCTACTCATTTCGGCATCATCAGAGTTTATCGCAGTGACAACGCCTTGATTATGCAAAATTGCTGCATTATAAGGTATTGCATCATTTACTTCATATTTATATGCCCACCAATCAGAGAAAGTTGAGGCACCAGCACCGTGTTCTTTCATCTTATCGGCAACTTTATATCCTTCTAAGATATGAGTGAACGTATTTACGGTAAAACCGAATTGTTCGGCCACTTTCATAAGCATATTAATCTCACTTTGAACGTAAGAGTGACACGAGATAAAACGTTTAGAGCGGATAATCTCTAACAATGTCTCTAATTCAATGTCTTTGCGATAATTCGGATTGTTTTTTATCTCTTGCTCGTAGGCTAAAGCTTGATTAAAATAATCGATATAAACTTGTTCAACTCCCATACGGGTTTGAGGAAATCTATAGCCGTTACCCCAGTTAGATTGTTTCACGTTTTCACCCAATGCAAATTTGATAAATTTAGGAGCTTGCTCAAAGATAAGCTCATCGGGTTGATGCCCCCAGCGTAATTTTAGTATAGCCGATTGACCACCAATTGGGTTAGCCGACCCGTGTAATAACTGGATGGTAGTTACGCCACCAGCTAAGTTTCTATAAATGTTAATATCTGTAGGGTCTATAACATCTTCCATTTGCACTTCTGCGGTTGAATTATGACCAGCTTCATTAACAGCAGAGGCTGCAATATGTGAATGTTCGTCTATAATTCCTGAGGTTAAGTGTTTGCCGGTTGCTTCTATTATAATAGCATTACGGCTTGATAAATCTCGCCCTATTTTATGAATTAAACCGTCTTTTATTAAAACGTCGTAGTTTTCAATAATTCCCAGCTCCTCATTGGTCCATAGGGTTGCGTTTTTAATCAAGAATTTTTTAGTTTCTGGTAAGGTTTTAAAACCATAGGCCATATTAGGAAATGAAACAGGGGCAAAGTTTGGTTTTTCCAGGTCTTCTTGCTCATTCTTTGCTTGCTTCTTTTTAAAGTTTTCATCTCGCACAGCGGTTAATTTCCTCTGCTTACCATTTGGCGTGTTTAACCATATATTTAAACGCTTTTTTTCTCTAGGTGCTTCGATTAGCAACCTATACATTCCCATTTCGTTAGATTCAGGAATTTCGAATACTAATGTTTGATCTTTACCTAATTGTTTGTGTTTAAAATCGATCTCCTCTCCATTCCATAGCAATTGACTAGGTTGTTTTTTTTCATACTCGTAAACTAATGTGAGGGGAAAGTCTATAGCACTAACATTATATTTACCAATAGGGGTTAGCGCTTCAAGCGAATTTAAATTATGTAGCTCTCCCTGAATAACGTGTGCCAGTATAGCGCTATTTTCCTCAAAATAGGGCGTGTTAGTAATAAAAAAGTTTGCCAACTTATCGGTATGTAAGCTCCCTAATCGATGATCTTGCCGTAGTAGTTGAGCGGGTTTGCTGGTTAAGGAAGCCAATGCAACCTCTTGCGGTAATCCGTATTCAATAGCCAACAATAAATTGGTTTTAAAGGAAGCCAAATCTTCTAAACCTTGAGCTGTTATGGTAAATGGAATTTCATTTTTATGCAGTAGCATTAAATTTGCTGGTGCTTGATCCCATCTTTTTAATTTCTTGAGACTAATTTTTTCTGCAACGTGTGGATGACTTATTGTGTAGGGTTTAGGAAAGTCAAGGGGTGCAATTATCGTATTGCCCATTTTTCTTAACGTACTTAAATTCTCAAACTCAAACCCGTTACCCTTGACTAAATATTTTTTACCAAACTCTTCGCCTATTTTTATTGCCCGGAGCTCATCTAAACCATTGTCGGTAATAAAAATTTGAGGTAAATTTTCTTGTTTTATTAAAGCCTCGAGTGCTAAATCTTTATAATCTGAAATATTGTTTTTATACCAATTAGCATCTAAATAAGTTTGTCTAATTAATGCCATTGCTCCCATTGTAGAGGTAGGATACATTTGATTAGAGAGAATGCTTTTATCAAAAGAAAGAACTGTACTTGCTTTTTTCTTTATTATACTTTGTATTGCGCCTTGGTTTTTAACTAAGCTTACAAGGCTAGAGGTGCCGCGCATAATTCCATCGGGATAATGTGTATTAACTACACCAAAACCAATTTGCAGAAGTTTCTTAGCTTCCTCTTCTTCATATTCAAAAAACAGGCTGGCGTTAGTCTCTGGTCGTATATGGTCATTCCAATAATGGCCTGTCCTAGTGGCATCGTAACCGTTTCCTTTTTTAGCCTGTTCTTTTGTCGGCTTTTTGATACCAAATTCACTGGTTAAATCAATAAAAGAGGGATATAAGTGTTTGCCATCTAAGTTTATGGAAATATAATTGTCTTCAACAGCAATTTGTTTTGCTATTTTCACAATCTTGCCCTTAAAAACAAGTAAATCTCCTTTAAAAGGTTTTTCATTCGGATTGTGAATAACGGCATTTTGATATAGGGTATGGGCATCGTACCTGCTTTTTACCCCATCGTTTTTAGGGAAATATTCTTGGGCTTGCGCTGTAGTAAATAGGAGCAATATCCCAAAATAGGTTAAAAGATTTCTCATTCTCTTTAAATTTAAGGCCTAAAAATAGTAAAATAATTTAACCTAACTCTTTTGAATTCTTCCATCAAATACGCTCCATTCATTAATTCAGAACGAGATTGCTTTACATTATGAGTGAAAGGTTAATACGTGGCAAGCGTTTTGGTCTGATAAAAATCATTAACCAATAAAGCAACGACATAATTATAACTTTTCATTCCCAGTGGTTGATTATTGGCTTTTAAAAATTGATTATAAAATGACTTGAAAAGTGGTTCCAACGGATTTTGATGCGCCTGCCAGAAATCACCAACTTCTTGGTAATTTTGGAGTACACCAGTATTAAGCAAACCAATTAAATTATCGGCTTGACAGGGGTCTTTTTGCATAAGATCGCCTAAGCAATATTGCAAAGCAAAAGCATAACCGGCAAAACGAATGGCAGCATTGCTATGATTCATACTTACTTTGCAAGCCATAAAATTAGCCTCATTCTCTTTAGCATACCCAATTTGATGACCTATTTCATGGCTGGTAGTGGTGGGTAGCTTAAATAAAGGTATTCGCGTATTAACTTGCGCCTCGTTGGTTAATGGATTTAAATAACCATTAAACCCCATATAGCTCAGGGGGATGCTTAGTAATGAGGGTTTTATGCTGGGGTTTTCATAAATGAAATTTGCGTTGGTTTTGGCCAGATGATGGTAGCCATCTGTCATTAACCGTCCAACTTCAAATTTATGAAAAGAAAACTCCACTGGTTTGTTTTCATTTTGGGTGAGTTGTAACTGAAGTTTATTTGTTTTTTCAATTAAATGCTCGGTATAATTATTTAATTCGGGTAAATTATAATCCGCTTTAAGCTGAAGGCTGTGATGCAAAGGTTGCCTATAAAAATTATACCCCCAGAATAAATGGAAGAAAAATATTAGAATAGAAAAGAAAGCTAATAATTCTACGCCCCATTTGTTGAATTCACGAAAATTATTTCTAATACGCTTATAAATCCAACGAAGACTGATAAAAATAAGCACCCCATATAAAACATCACCTACAGAAAAGGGTATAAAACCAAAAGCCAAACGAAGTAAACTGGAAAGATAAGGATAAATACCTTGACTGTAATATAGTTCTACCCATTGTGGTTGTGTTTTTAAAAACTGTAAAAACATAATTTGAATGGGTAAGAAAATTGCAAAAGCAATGAGAATTTTTCTTTTCAAATTTTTTATTTCAAATGTAAAGAAAAACCAATAAAAACGGGTATATTTTTATTCTTCTTACAGAAACAATACCTTTGTGAAATATATAAAAATACAGAGCATGAACGAAGAAATAAGAAATTTAGAGCCTAAAGCGATTTGGAATAATTTTGCAGACTTGAATGCTATCCCAAGGCCTTCAAAAAAGGAGGAAAGGGTGATTGCCTTTATGAAAGCTTTTGGTGAAAAATTAAATTTATCAACACAAGTTGATCAAATTGGAAATGTAGTGATAAAAAAGCCAGCTACACCAGGATATGAGGACAGACAAACTATTGTATTGCAGTCTCACCTTGATATGGTTCATCAAAAAAATAACGACACCGAGTTTGATTTTGATACGCAGGGAATAGAAATGTACGTTGAAGGAGACTGGGTGAAGGCAAAAGGAACTACCCTAGGAGCCGATAATGGCTTAGGAGTAGCAACTATTATGGCTATTCTTGAAAGCGATACCATCGAGCATCCGGCAATTGAGGCTTTATTTACCATTGATGAAGAAACCGGGATGACGGGAGCAAAAGAATTAGATGACAGTATTCTCGAAGGCACTATTCTACTTAATTTAGATACCGAAGAAGATGATGAGATTGGTATTGGTTGTGCCGGTGGTATAGATCTTACTGCTACGCGAAATTATGATCAAGAAAAATCGCCGACAGATTCTACAGCTATTAAAATCATTGTGAATGGTTTAAATGGAGGTCATTCGGGTATGGATATTATTAAAGGTTTAGGAAACGCCAATAAATTAATGAATAGAATTTTATTAGCTACTCAAGAAAATGGACTTCGTGTTGCCGAAATTCAAGGGGGCGGCCTTAGAAATGCTATTCCTAGAGAAAGTGTTGCAAAGGTAGTAGTTGCCAATAATCAATTAGACGCATTTAAAGCTAGTTTTAATGCTATTGTACAGGACATTAAGATAGAATATCAAGGATTAGAGAAAGAATTGAATATACAATTTGAGGCAATTGATAGCATTAAAGAAGTAATGGCTGTTGCCGATCAAAAATTAGTATTAAATAGTTTAGCCGCGGCACATAATGGAGTGTTTAGAATGAGTCCTGCCGTTGAAGGTTTGGTTGAAACTTCAAATAATATCGCTAAGGTAAGTTTGGAGGCGGGTGAAGTTAAAATACTTTGCTTGACGCGCTCTTCTGTAGAATCTTCTAAGCATAACTTGGTATCTAGCTTAAAAGCTAGTTTTGAATTAGGCGGTTTTAAGGTGGATTTAAGTGGGGATTACCCGGGTTGGGCTCCGAATCCAAATTCACAAATGGTGAAAAATCTTGCAGAATTATATGTAAGGCAGAATGGTGAAGAAGCCAATGTAGCCGCATGTCACGCAGGATTAGAATGTGGAATCATAGGTAGCCACTATCCAAAAATGGACATGGTTTCTTTTGGCCCAACAATACGAGGTGCACACTCACCCGATGAGCGGGCGAGTATTTCGTCTACCCAGAAATTTTGGAAATTTTTATTAGAAGCATTAAAAGAAATACCAAAAAAATAAAAACTAATTAAAAAAAGCTTAGCATTTCGCTAAGCTTTTTTTTGTAAAAATTATTCGTCGTAGATATTACTATAAGGATTGCCTGGAGTTACAAAAAATTCACCATTAACGTATCGATAGTGTTTATCTAAGTGTTTAATTTTTTCTAAGTCTTCACGGTCTAAATTTATAGTTAAGCTATTTAAATTCTCTTTTAACCGGTGAGTATTGGTAGACTTGGGTATAACTGCATTTCCTTGTTGTACAGACCAATTAATTAATACTTGTGCAGCACTAGCATCATGCTTTTCGGCTATTTTTAGGATGGTTTCGTTTTCTAAAAGAGAAGGCTCGTTCTCGGCCTTCATCTCTGGTATGCGGTCTTGACTTCCCAAAGGTGAGTATGCTGTTAATAAAATATTATTTTCTGTACAAAAATTATGTAATTCGTTTTGTTGTAAATAGGGGTGTAGTTCTACTTGATTCATTTCTGGATAATCCTCTGTTTTATCCATTAAATCTTTCAATTTTTTTATACTAAAATTTGAAACCCCAATATGTTTAACCAAGCCTTGCTTTTTTGCCTCAAGCATAGCTTCCCAAGTTTCGATTATAGGAGCTTCTTCTATAGAAAGATAATCACTATCTTGCTGAGGGAAATTTGTTACTTCTGGTTTAAAAGCTACAGGCCAATGAATTAAATAAAGGTCTAGATATTCTAATTGTAAATCGGATAAAGTCTTTTTTAGGGCCGGAATTACATCTTCTTTTAAGTGCGCATTATTCCATAACTTTGAAGTTATAAACACGTCCTCACGTTTAATATTTCCTTGTTTAAAAACGGAATTAAAAGCTTTTCCTATTGCAGCCTCATTGCCGTAAGTTGCAGCACAATCTATATGTCTGTATCCTTGTTCTAATGCCGTTTTAATGGCTTCCTCGATTTCTTTATCGCTTGATTTCCACGTGCCCAGCCCAATTGCAGGTAGTGCGTCTCCATTTTTAAATTTTAATTCTTTCATTTTTTATTTTAAAGGTAAAAACTAGTCCGTAAAGGCAAGACAAAAAAGTTTAGTTTAATATTTATTTAATATTTAGTTCGTGGATGATAATTTTCCATTACGGTTTTTAGATGTGACCTATCCAAATGCATATATACCTCTGTAGTGGTAATACTTTCGTGGCCTAACATTTGCTGGATGCTGCGAAGATCGGCTCCGTTTTCGAGTAGGTGAGTGGCAAAAGAATGTCTAAAAGTATGCGGACTTATATTTTTTTTGATACCGGCATATTTGCAGAAATTTTTAACTAGGGTAAATATCATTGCTCGCGTAAGCTGCCTGCCTCTTCTGTTTAAAAACAAAATGTCAACACTTTCTTCTTTTACCGGATCTAAAACTCTTATTTCTTTTATGTAGTACGTTATGTAGGTAATGAGACTTTCTGTTACAGGGACTAATCGCTGCTTGTTACCTTTTCCTGTAACTCTTATAAAGCCTTCTTCAAAAAATAAATCTGATAACTTGAGGTTTATTAGCTCAGATACCCGCAGACCGCAACCATATAAGGTCTCTAAAATAGTGCGATTCCGTTCACCCTGTGGATGACTCAAATCTATGGCAGCAATAATAGCATCTATTTCTTGAACACTCAATGTGTCGGGTAGTTTTCGACCAATCTTAGGCGTTTCTACTAATTCCATCGGGTTGTCTGTTCGATAATTTTCGTGCACCAAAAATTCAAAAAAGCTTTTTAATCCAGAAATTATCCGCGCTTGAGAGCGAGCATTGACCACTTTATTTAACTCAAATAAGAAACTATAAATACTAGTGTCTTTAACTTGAATTAGCGAAACTGAAGCCTTTTCTTGTTCTAAAAATTTGGTTAATTTAACAATATCTAATTCATAATTCACGATAGAATTGTAAGATAAACCGCGCTCCAATTTAAGGTAAGTCTTATAATTCTGAATGAGTTGGCTTGATTCCATACGGTAAAAATAAACATTTAATGGGTATCTTAGACATTAGGGAAACTTTAGTGAGTACTTAATATATCTTTAAGAGACTGAGCCGTATGTTTGCTGTAAATCATTAAAAAATAAATTATGAAAAAATTAGTTTTAACTGCAATAGTTGCAGCAGCAGGAATTTTTGGCGCTCAAGCTCAAGCCAATTCAGATTTGGTTAAATTAGGTGTAAAAGGGGGAGTAAACCTGGCTACAGTAACTGGAGATGATTTTGATAGTCCAGATTCTAGAACGAGTTTTAACGCTGGTTTTGTAGCCGAAGTTCCTTTTTCTGAGCGCTTTTCTGTGCAAGGAGAGGTATTGTACTCGGGTCAAGGCTTTGATGCAGTGCGAGTAGACCAAGATAATTTTTTAGATAATGATGAAAATATCGAGGTACAATTAGATTATATTCAAATCCCTTTACTTGCAAAAATATATTTGGTTGAAGGTTTAAGTGTAAGCGCAGGACCACAAATAGGTTTCTTAGTAAATGACGAAATAGATTATAAGCCTAATAGCGATAGTGGAGACATTGATATTGATGGCGCTTTAGAACCAGAAGATATTGACATTAGTTTAGCAGCTGGTCTTGAGTATGCTTTTGATAACGGATTTTTTATAAGTGGGCGCTATAACTACGGGTTTAGCGAAATTATAAAAGATGTAGATGTACACAACTCTGTTTTGCAATTCGGTATTGGGTATACTTTTAAATAACATGAATTTAGATTGAAAAAAAGCGATTGAGTTACTCAATCGCTTTTTTTATGGCTTAAGTTTTTTAAAACTTATAAATAAGTCCAAAATTTATATCATTTGTATCAATACCAAAATCAAAACGTTTGGTAGCTTCGGCTCCATCACTATCCGGTTTAGCCGAACTATAACCTAGGATTCCAACACTTGCCTCGATAGCAAAGTTGTTTGATAAAAAATAACTAACACCAGGCATAAACCCAATATTTAAACCGTTTACTTTATTATCAAAAATATCTTTGGTGTGCCCATATCCTAAATTTAATTCACCATAGGGGGTAAAGCGTTTTCCTGGTAAAAGGTAATAGCGACCAAATACTCCTACTTCAAAAGTTGAATTATCCACGGTATCACGGCCTCTTGAATCTTCTGCAGTATTCTTACTGTACCCTAACTGAGCACCGACAGCAAAGAAGTCATTTACAAAATAACCAAAACGCGGAATAATGTTAAAATTACTTGATTTAGAATCATCTGGATTTTTTGTAGTGCTGTAACCTACAGATCCAGATATAAACATGTCTCCGGTATCAAATCCTGGATTTTCTCCAGTTTCTTGAGCTTGAGCAAAAGTCAGGCTAAATACCGCCACTGCGCTTAAAATAAACTTTTTCATTTTATGTATAGTTTTAAATTTAGAGCAAAGTTAATCACCGCTTTTTAAATTTTATTTATAGAAATTGTTCTCATTTAATTCAAATTAAAGTGTAATTGATTTAAATATTTATGTTTTTAGGAATGAAAGGAGGCTTTGGAGCAAAACAATTATCAAAAAATGATTTTTTTAAGAGATTTTTGAAATATGACATTTAACAAAAAATTAAACTATAAAAATACCTGAATAAGCTTACCTAGGCTTAGACTTCAATACATAATTAATAAGGGGGTTCCAGAAATAAATTGCATTTTCTTTTGTACATTCGCTTTAACTTAAAATAAAAATAGAATGAAAAAAATTGTTCTTGCAGCCCTTATTTTTGTAGCCTTTTGTGGTATTTCCTATGCACAATCAATTCAAACCGGAATTTCTGGAGGTTATTTAAATGTTGAGGCCAATAATAAAGATGAAAACGGATTCTACGCAGGTTTGTATATTGAAGCACCTTTAAGTAATAGTTTTGCTTTAAAACCTAGTTTGCTTTACGGAAATGTTAGCGACAATAATTTACTTTATTTTCCAGTAGTTTTAAAATATTACTTATTATCAAATTTAAGCGTGCAAGCGGGTCCGCAAGCTACTTACATTTTTGATATACCCAACAGTGATTTTAAAGATAGATTGGGCTTAGATTTAAGTATAGGAGCAGGCTTGAAACTTTTAAAAGATTTTACAGTGAGTTTAGATTATGGTTTTAAAATTGCAAAAAATAGTGAAACCTTTCAGTCAAGCGATTTTAATAGTTTAATGATAGGCTTATCTTTAGACTTATAAATCGAACAAAATGAAAATTCTTATCATAAACGGACCCAATTTAAATTTACTGGGAACACGAGAACCCCAGATTTACGGAACTTCAAATTTCGAGAATTATTTAGGTGAATTACGTCAAGAATTTAAAGAAATAAATATTGACTACCTTCAATCTAACCACGAAGGTGATTTAATCGATGCATTACAAATTGCGGCAGATAAGGTAGATGCTGTTATTCTTAACGCAGCTGCCTATTCGCATACCTCTATTGCATTGGCAGACACTGTAAAGGCCATTCAAACACCAGTTGTCGAGGTGCATATTTCAAATATTTTTGCCCGCGAATCTTTTCGCCATCATTCTTACTTAAGTGCGGTTTGTAAAGCTAGCTTATCTGGCTTCGGACTTAGAGGCTATGCTATGGCGATATACTATTTAAAGCATGAAAACAACTAAAGCTTATTTAAATTGGAGCTCCGGTAAAGATGCTTGCTTAGCTCTAAATAATATACAACAATCTAAATCTTTAAGTGTTGAGCTTTTACTAACAACTTATAACGCAGATTTAAATCGGGTAACCATGCACGGTGTACCCATCTCTTTGGTAGAAGCGCAAGCTAAATCTCTTGGACTACCTTTAGATTTTCTTAGCTTAAAAGGAGATGTTTCGATGACCACCTATAATGCAGCGGTTAAAAAAAAAGTTACTTCGCTTAAAGCGGAAGGATTCACAGCGAGTGTTTTTGGAGATATCGCCTTAGATGATCTAAAAGAGTATAGAGAAAAACAATATCGACCTTTAGGAGTTGAACCGATTTTTCCGCTATGGGGAAATGACACACAAAACCTAGCTAATTATTTTATCGATTTAGGGTTTAAAGCAATAGTTATAGCAGTAAGTGCTAAGAGGTTAGATGCTTCTTTTTGCGGTAGAATTTATGATAGGGAATTTTTAAACGATTTACCAAAAGGGGTTGATCCTTGTGGAGAAAATGGGGAGTTTCATACTTTTGTTTATGACGGACCCAATTTTAAATTTCCAATACCCTTTAAATTAGGAGATAAAATCATGCAAAGCTATCAGCCGAGTAAACGTAACGATAAAGACGATTGCTTTAAAAACCAAAGCTTTTGGGATAATCAATTTTGGTTTCAAGAAGTAATACCAATTGATTCATAACTTAACAATTTACTTTATTATTTTAGAATACCGACCGTTATTATAAGATAGTTTTAAGAAGGCGTTTTGAAAAATTAAGTTTTGTATTAACGATTTTTGATCATAATCTAAAATCAAATATATTATGCGAAACAAAATTTTATTTCTATCCCTTTTAATCTGTAGCTTATTTTTTAGCGCTTGCAGCGATGACGATGTAGTAGATAGAATTAGAACCATTAGTGATATCCCAGTAAGTGTTAGTAAAACAGTTGACTATTTACCAATTAATGAATTCAACTTCCCAATTGAAACTAGCGTTAATCTGCGTGCAGAGTTAGAAAAAGAGCTAGGAACAGATGAGGCAATAAATCAAGTTGAAGAAATAGAACTAGACGATATCGATATTGTTTTGGTCAGCGCCGATGACCAGAATAATTTTGATTTTGTTGATTCTGTGACTTTAAGCGTTCGTAAAGATGGTCTGGATGTTATGCAGGTGGCCAGTTTAGATAATGTGCCAAAGGGAGTCGAGCGAATTAGTTTAAACACCACAGATGCTTATTTAGACGATTATTTAAGTGCCGAAGATTTAAAATTAATTGTGCAATTTACCAGTACAGAAGATGCAAATAATATTACGGTTACTTTAGATATGCAATTTGATGCTAAAGTAAACCCATCTTTATAATTAAAAATAAGTAAATCAAAAAAGCCGAGAAGTTTAGAACTCCTCGGCTTTTTCTTTTTTATAATTGATGATTATAAATGAATTACTTCATCATAAGCATCGGCTGTAGCCTCCATAACCGCTTCACTCATAGTGGGGTGAGGGTGAACCGCTTTTAAAACTTCGTGTCCGGTAGTTTCTAATTTTCTACCCAATACAGCTTCGGCAATCATATCGGTCACACCAGCACCAATCATATGGCAACCCAACCATTCGCCGTATTTAGCATCAAAAATCACTTTTACAAAACCATCTTTCTTACCCGAAGCGCTAGCTTTTCCTGAGGCAGAGAAAGGAAATTTACCTACTTTAATTTCGTAACCTTGTTCTTTTGCTTGCTTTTCAGTTAATCCTACGCTGGCAATTTCGGGTGAAGCATAAGTACAGCCTGGAATATTGCCGTAATCTAAGGCTTCAACCTTCATTCCTTTTATTTTTTCAACACATAGAATTCCTTCAGCTGAAGCTACGTGAGCTAAAGCTTGGCCTGGGGTAACATCACCAATAGCATAATAACCCGGAACATTTGTTTGGTACCATTCATTTACCTGGATTTTATCTTTGTCGACTTGAATACCAACTTCTTCCAATCCTATATTTTCTATATTCGTTTTAATTCCCACGGCACTTAAAACGATATCTGCATCTAAAATCTCTTCTCCTTTTTTGGTCTTCACCGTAGCTTTAACACCATTTCCAGATGTATCTACTTTTTCAACAGAAGCATTGGTCATAACCTTTATACCTGATTTCTTGAATGATTTTTCAAATTGCTTTGAAACATCAATATCTTCAACTGGTACAAGATTTGGTAAATATTCTACAATAGTAACCTCGGTTCCCATGGCATTGTAGAAATGGGCAAATTCAACGCCTATAGCACCAGAACCTACTACAATCATTTTTTTAGGTTGCTTTTTTAGGGTCATAGCTTGGCGGTATCCAATTACTTTTTCACCGTCTTGCGGTAGATTTGGTAATTCTCTAGATCTGGCACCTGTAGCAACAATAATATGATCTGCTTCGTAAGTTGTGGTTTGGTCGTCTTTAGCAACCTCTACTTTTTTTCCTTTCAATAACTTTCCGAAACCTTCAATGACGTCAATTTTATTTTTTTTCATTAAAAACTGAACACCCTTACTCATCCCGTTGGCCACATCACGGCTTCTTTTTACCACGGCATCAAAATCTTTATCGGCTTCTTTAACTTTTAAACCATAATCTTCTGCATGCTTCAAATAGTTAAAAACTTCGGCACTTTTAAGCAGTGCTTTCGTAGGAATACAACCCCAGTTTAGGCAAACCCCTCCTAGACTTTCTTTTTCTATTACAGCGGTTTTAAAACCCAATTGGGAAGCTCTAATTGCGGTAACGTATCCACCCGGACCGCTTCCAAGTACAATGACATCATATTTACTCATAGTATTGTTTTTTATCTGTAGTAATGTGCTGCGAATTTAAACAATAATCCCCATAACCAAAAGAGTAGACTTTAATATCTACTCCATGTTATAGGGATTTTTTTACACGTTAACTAAAACTCTTTTAAACTTAACTTTTCAGATTCGAGTGCTTGAGTTAATTGATTATAAGTCGATAGATCTTTTTTAGGGTCATTTGCAAAGTCTGAAGGTAATACAACAAAGCGAAAAACTTGATTATCTGTAAAACCAAAATCAAGGTTACTTAAATCAAAATTACCATCTATTAGCAATTCTACATCTAAATCGGTGTGGTTGTAAACATATTGAATAGTTCCCTCCGGTAAAAAAAAGTTTTGCGGGATAAGACTCCACGTTTCAACACTATTTCCGTTAACATTTTGTACTTCTAGGCGATAAACCAGTATAGCATCAGAGGGTTCTATTGCAATCTCTGGTGGTATATCAAGTATACGTGTAAAAAGATTGGCATTAAAATCATAATTAAAGTCTACGTTTTCATACTCAAAGGTTTGTCCTAGAATATTGGTTCCGTCTAAGCCTGGTGGCCCCATAGGTCCTCGATCGCCTTCGCAACTCCATAAAATAGGGAAGGCTAATAATAATAGTAATTTTTTCATTCTTCGTCTTTTTTAAAATTTAAACTAACTGAGTTTACGCAATATCTTTTTCCTGTTTGGGTAGGGCCATCATCAAAAACGTGACCTAAATGACTTCCGCAGGAGGCACATAATATCTCGGTTCTTATCATTCCTAAAGAGGTGTCTTTTTTATATTCTATGCTTCCCTCAATAGCTTGGTCAAAGCTAGGCCAACCACAATGAGCATCAAATTTAGTATCACTTTCAAACAATAAGGCATCACAAGCTTTACAGTGGTATTCGCCCGATTTAAAATGCATATTATATTCTCCTGTATGTGGCCTTTCGGTTCCTTTTTGTCGCAAAATTCGATATTCTTCTGGCGTCAAAATAGACTGCCATTCCTGTTCAGTTTTTTGTACTGAATAATTTATCTCTTTATTCATATTTTTCTTATCAATTTTAGCTTTTTCATTCTGTTTTTGGGCTTGAGAAGTACAACTTACGAATAATAAGGTAAAACCGATTAAAATTAAATTTTTCATGTTTTTTCTTTTAGACGAAACAAGTTTCGTGCCGTTTTTTATATACTTTTACGGAGTGTTTTTTGTTAAAACCTTAATAAAGGAAAAACGAATACTATCATATTTTTCTATATTGAAACAAAATTTAAATTACCATGAAAAACAAATTTGTAATTTTATTAAGTTTTATTTTTCTGATTTTGAGTGGCTGTAGCCAAAATCCGTTTACGGGAAAAAAAACATTGGCCCTAGTGCCCAATGCACAAATTTTGCCGATGGCTTTTCAACAATATGATCAGTTTTTACAGGAAAACCAGGTTGTTGAAAATACTTCAGAATCCAGGATGGTTAAAACAGTTGGACAAAAAATTGCTACTGCTGCGCAACGTTGGCTGAATGCCAATGGTTATCAAGGATATCTAGAAGGCTACCAATGGGAGTATAATTTGGTTAAAGATGACCAAGTTAACGCATGGTGTATGCCAGGAGGTAAAATTGTAGTGTACACAGGAATTTTACCCATTACTAAAAGTGAAGCTGGTTTGGCTGTTGTAATGGGCCACGAAGTAGCACACGCTTTAGCCAATCATGGCCAACAGCGTATGAGTGCTAGCCAATTACAACAATTGGGCGCTGTGGCTACCGCCGTTGGCTCTCAAGCAGCGGGTGTTAGCGAAGAAAATGCGGCTTTATTGAATCAAGCTTATGGTATAGGCACACAAGTAGGTTTAATGTTACCCTATAGTAGGAGCCACGAAACTGAAGCTGATAAAATAGGACTCACACTAATGGCTGTAGCAGGTTATGATCCTCACGAAGCAGCCGATTTGTGGCGACGAATGAAGGCTCAAGGCGGACAAGCTCCTCCAGAGATTTTATCAACTCACCCCTCTAACGATACGAGAATTAATAATCTTGAGGTATGGGCCGATGAAGCTATGGCTGAAGCCAAAAAATTTGGAGTCACCACTTTTAAACGATAGATAAAAAAACCCTTCTGAAGATTCAGAAGGGTTTTTTTATTCAGGAAAAGTAGCTTGAACAATTTTTTTTGCCTCTGATTGGTGGGTTTTTGGAACAAATAGCTGTACCTGATTAATATCGCCGCCATAGAAACCAGCTCTTAATCCAGATTCATAATTATTTTTTTTAATACTATTGATGCCAGCTTTTTCTAGGATATTCTGTAAAAATTGAATGTTGACATCGCTTCCAGTATATACCAAAGTTAAGATTGTGTCCATTTTTTATTTGTAAAATACAATAATTTTATTATTCTGGCAATGCTTGTATAAGTTGTTTATCGATTAAATCCTCAAACTTTTCTCTTTCACGTATAAGGTAAAGATCTTTTTTATAAAGCATCACTTCGGCTGGCCTTAATCTAGAGTTATAATTACTTGCCATTGAAAAGCAATAGGCTCCAGCATTCTTAAAAGCTAGATAATCACCTTCGTTGATTTCGCTTATTTGCTGGTTATTAGCAAAAGTGTCTGTTTCGCAAATATATCCCACAACCGAATAAAAGCGTTTGTGGTTTTTGGGTTGAGAGATATTTATAATTTCGTGTTTTGCTCCATAAAGCATCGGTCGAATAAAGTGATTAAAGCCAGAATCAACTTGAGCAAAAACGGTTGAAGTGGTTTGTTTAATTGCATTGGTTTTTACCACAAAATATCCTGCCTCGCTTACCAAAAACTTCCCAGGTTCAAAAGTAAGGGCAAGTTTTTTGCCATAAGACTCACAAAAATCTATAAATCGTTTGCTTAGCTTTTCTCCTAAGTTTTCAATATCTGTTTCTATATCATTTGGTCCGTAAGCCACCTTGAAGCCACTACCAAAATCAAGAAATGATAAATTTTTAAAATGTTTGGCGGTATCAAATAAGATTTCGGCTGCTTGAAGAAACACTCCAATATCTAAAATATCACTACCCGTGTGCATATGGAGACCGTTTATATTCATTTTAGTGTTGGCAACTATGCGTAAAATATGCGGTAATTGGTGGATAGAAATTCCAAATTTAGAGTCTATATGGCCTACGGAGATATTAGTGTTTCCGCCAGCCATTATATGTGGATTTATACGTAAACAAACCGGTACTTCTGGATAGTTGTTTCCAAATTTTTCTAATACGTTTAAATTGTCAATATTAATCTGTACGCCTAGGCTTACGGCTTCTTCTAACTCTGTAAAACATACTCCATTTGGCGTGAAAATAATTTTTTTAGGATCAAATCCTGCGTGTAACCCTAATTTAATCTCTTCTATGGAGACGGTATCTAATCCGCTCCCACATTCCTTTAAAATATTGAGAATATTCAAATTAGATAATGCTTTTACAGCATACCTAATTTCTAAACGTTCAATAGAATTGAAGGCATTTTTTAGGCGGTGAAATTGTTGCTTAATTTTTTGCGCATCATAAACATAAAGGGGCGTGCCAAACCTTTCGGCTGCCTTAATTAAATGTGAATTTTTCATTTTTATTGGGGTATAAACTAGATTTTATTTCAATCACAGCCTAAACCGCAAAAAAGTGGTCTTTTTTAAAATTTAATAATATTAAAGGGTATAAGAAAATGGTGTTTATTCTTATAAAAGTTAAGATTTTTTATTTTTTAAAAGCACTAATATTGGGGTATTAAGCTAATTAATTCGGTTCCTTTTATCTCAACTGGGCGTCGAGTTCTTTAGCCAGTTGTTTTTGTAATTTATTCATTACTTTATCTATTTGTTTATCAGTCAAAGTTTTATTTTTATCTAAAAAAGTAAAACTTACTGCATAACTCTTTTTGTTTTCTGGTAATTCTTTTCCTTGATAAACATCAAATAAATCAACAGACTGCAAACATTTTTTCTCCGTTTTTAAAGCCAGCTCATAGATTTGCTTAAATTTTACGGAATCATCCACTAATAGGGCAAAATCTCTTCTTGAAGAAGGATATTTGGGAATAGGTTTATACTTAATATTTGTCTTGCTAATTAATTCTATTATGGCGTCCCAATTAAAACAAGCCGTTAGTACTTCTTGTTCTATATCAAACTCCTTTAAAATTGACTTTTTAACAACTCCAAAATTTACTAAATTGATATTCTTTATACTATAGGTTAATCCTTCTGATAAATCATTAGAATTGGTAGGGACAATATTAAAATTGGTTATATTTAATCGTGACAATATACCCCCTACAACACCCTTTAAATAGAAGAAATCAGTTGGTTTCGTAGTCTCAAACCAATTATCTTCATTTCTGTTTCCAGTAACAATTAGCTGTAATTGCTTATTTTCTTTGTATCCTTTTTTATTTTGATAAATCTTCCCGAATTCAAAAAATTTAAGATCGGTATTCTGTCGATTTATATTATAGGCGATAGCTTCCAATCCGCTAAACAGCATAGATTGGCGCATTACACTTAGTTCTTGACTTAGTGGATTTAGGATTTCTACATTTTCTTCTTTTACCAGATCTTTATTTAGAGCGGTATAATCTTTGGTTAGTGAATTGGCCATCATTTCGTGATAACCTTGGGCCACTAATTGTTGAGCGATAAGATTTTGTATTTTAAAATCTTCATATCGGTTAGTGTTGGCTATGGTTGCATTTAGTTTTTCGCTAAATTCAATATTATTATATCCATAAACCCTTAAAATTTCTTCAATTACATCAACCTCTCTTTGTACGTCCACGCGATAGGCAGGAATTGTAAGGCCTAAACCGGTTTCTGTAACGTTATTGACGCGAATATCTAAAGATGCCAAAATAGACTTGATTATGCTAGGATCTAATTCTTGCCCTACTAAGGAGTTTATTTTTTTAAACGTTAAAAATACTTGAAAATCATTTATTTTTTTTGGGTATATATCATCTAAATCACTAGAAACAAAGCCTCCTGCAATTTCTTGAATTAAAAGGGCTGCTCGTTTTAAGGCATATTCTGTAATGTGAGGATCTACACCGCGCTCAAATCGAAACGAAGCATCAGTGTTTATACCATGTCTTTTAGCTGATTTTCTCACGCTTACCGAATTAAAGTACGCGCTTTCTAAAAATACGGTAGTAGTTTTTTCTGTCACCCCAGAATTTAAACCTCCCATAATCCCTGCCATACAAATAGGGCCGTTTGCATCACAAATCATAAGATCTTCTTCGTGAAGCTCACGCTCAACACCATCTAACGTCGTAAATTTTGTTTTTGCTGCGAGCGTTTTAACTTCAATCTTGTTACCTTTAATAGCTTTAGCGTCAAAGGCGTGAAGCGGTTGACCAAGCTCATGCATTACATAATTGGTGGCATCAACAATATTGTTTTTCGGAGTAATTCCTATTGCTTTTAATTTGTCTTGTATCCACGTGGGAGATGCTTTTACTTCAACATCAGAAAGGGTAATACCGCAATAACGAGGAGTTAATTGATAATCTTGAACTTCAATTTGTACGCGGTGACTACGTTTCTCTACATGAAAACCGCTCACCGATGGGGTGTTTAGCGAACCGTTGATGTCGTGTCTTAGCAAACCAGCTTTTATGTCTCTTGCGACACCAAAATGACTCATAGCATCAGCGCGATTAGGGGTAAGGCCAATCTCAAAAATCTTATCATAGGTTATTTTAAAAACCTGATTTAAAGGTGTGCCTGGTTTTAATTTACTATCTAGCACTAAAATCCCTTCATGACTTTGTCCTAATCCTAATTCATCTTCGGCGCATATCATTCCAAAGCTATATTCACCTCTTATTTTACCTTTCTTTATTTTCCAAGCCTCTCCTTTATCATCATACAATTGGGTCCCAATGGTAGCCACCGGCACTTTTTGACCTTCGGAAACATTTGGGGCACCACAAACAATTTGTAAGTTTTCCTTTTCACCGATATTAATTTGGGTAAGCTTTAATTTATCGGCGTTGGGGTGCTGGATACAAGAAATGACTTCGCCTACTACAATTCCTTCTAAACCGCCTTTTACCGACTCATAATCATCAATACCTTCTACCTCAAGACCTAGGTCTGTAAGTAAAACCTCCATTTTTTCTGCACTCCAATCTGTTTTAATAAATTCTTTAATCCAGTTATATGAAATTTTCATAGGTAATCATCTTGTTTTATGGGGAGCAAATATAAAATTTATTTTTTCATTAAAGCTTTAAATATCCATTGGCTTCGGTAGAATTCTACAATATTATGAATTTTTGTTTAACTGATATATTTCCAATTTTTTTTGTTTTTGGTAATATTCAAATAGGTGTTTTTTACCCGGGTATGTTCAGTGAGTTCTAATCGAGCATCTTTTTCAATAATTTTCTTTGCCCACTGACGGGCTTGTTGTAAGATATCTTGATCTTGAACAATATCAGCAATTTTCATTTGTAGTATACCACTTTGTTGGGTGCCCATTAAATCTCCAGGTCCACGCAGTTTTAAATCAACTTCAGATAGTTTAAAACCGTCGTTAGTTTGAGTCATCGCCTCTAACCTGGTTTTGCTATCGTTAGAAAGTTTTTGCCCTGTAATTAAAATACAAAAACTTTGTTCGGCACCACGGCCCACCCGTCCTCTTAATTGGTGTAACTGCGATAAACCAAAGCGCTCGGCACTTTCAATCACCATTACACTTGCATTGGGTACGTTAACACCCACTTCTATAACCGTTGTAGCTACCATAATTTGGGTTTCACCTTTTACAAAACGATTCATCTCAAACTCCTTGTCAGCTGGTTTCATTTGCCCGTGAACCACCGAAATTTGATATTCTGGCATAGGAAAATCTCTAGCAATACTCTCATACCCATCCATCAAGTCTTTATAATCCATATGTTCACTTTCTTGAATCAACGGATAAACAATATAGACTTGTCTACCTTTTTTAATTTCTTTTCTGAGAAAATGAAATACTTTTAATCTATTACTATCATAGTGGTGAACCGTTGTAATAGGCTTTCTACCGGGCGGAAGTTCATCAATTACAGATATATCTAAATCGCCATAAAGACTCATGGCAAGGGTTCTTGGAATTGGCGTAGCGGTCATGACCAGAATGTGAGGGGGTAATTGATTTTTGGTCCATAATTTTGCCCGTTGAGCAACTCCAAAACGATGTTGTTCATCAATAATAGCTAAGCCCAAATTTTTAAAGACAACCTTATCCTCTAAAAGTGCATGGGTACCTATAAGTATTTTGAGTTCTCCCGACTCCAGACCTTCATGAATTCTTTTGCGGTCTCTAAGCTTAGTTGAGCCAGTTAATAAATCTAGCTCTATATTCATAGGTGCACAAAGTTCTAGTAACCCCTGATGATGCTGAGTAGCTAGAATTTCTGTTGGCGCCATTATACAAGCTTGAAAATCATTATCTAAAGCTAATAAACAAGATAAAAAAGCTACCATTGTTTTCCCAGAACCAACATCACCTTGTAATAGCCTATTCATTTGAGCACCAGTGCCCATGTCATTTCTAATCTCTCGTACAACTCGTTTTTGAGCATGAGTTAAGGTAAAGGGCAAATGTTGCCCATAAAACTCTTTAAAAAATCTGCCTACTTTTGTAAAGTTATAGCCCTTAATTTTTTGTTTCCTAATTTTATTCTTAAGAATCAGTTGTAACTGAACATAAAATAATTCTTCAAATTTAAGCCTATACTTGGCTTTAGCTAACAACTCAGCGTTTTTTGGAAAGTGTATATATAAAAGGGCTTTTGCTTTAGGCATTAGGTTTAGCTCCTTTAGAAAATAATCGGGTAAAGTTTCAGAAAATTGCTTGTAAGATAACTTAATTAGATTCTCTATGGCTTTAGAAATAATCTTATTACTCACGCCACGCTTACTTAGTTTTTCTGTACTTGGATAAATGGGCTGCATCAAGCCACTTAAACTTTTTTTCTGTTCTTCAAGGCTTTTAAGGTCTGGATGAGGCATAGAAAATTGCCCGTTGAACCAATTAATTTTACCAAATATAACATATGCTGTGTTTAATTTTAGCGATTCTCTTATCCATTTAATACCCTTAAACCAAACCAATTCTAAGCTACCTGTATTGTCTGTAAAACTAGCGACCAAGCGTTTGGTTTTACCCTGGTCAATAGTCTTAAAATGCGTGATTTTGCCTACAATTTGTACTTCTGCATCATTTCTTTGTAGTTCGTTTATCTTGTAATATTTAGTTCTGTCAATATACCGGTTAGGAAAGAAATGCAATAAATCTGAATAAGTATAAATACTCAGTTCTTCCTTTAACAGTTTAGCCCGATTTGGACCAATTCCTTTGAGGTAATCTATTGGAGTTAATAAATAAGTTGAGTTCATAGGGCTAAGATAGTTTTTGTAAAAAGTTTTCGCAACTACAATGCCCTTAAAATAGGTTAATTTAAACCAATTAATTTTGTATTTTTCAACACCAAAACGCTTTTATGAAAAAGATTTATTTGTTGTTTCTCCCTTTTTTCTTTACGGAATTGATTTGTGCTCAAAATCAGACACATTTAGACATTAAAAATATAAGTGCATTTTTAAAAATTAGCCCCGTTAAAAAGCAGGTGGCCGGTGAGGTAGAACTTCAATTTATCTTAAATAAAGCATGTGATTCTATCTTTTTAGATGCTAAAAATATGAAAGAAGTAGTTTTGAAAACCCCACAAATATCCGTGAAAACTACATCGCAAAAAATATGGTTTTATAACGATTTTAAGGTAGATAGTTTGTATTCAATTCAATTTAAATACCTGGCAAAACCCCAACAAACCTTATATTTTAATAATTGGGAAACTCCAGAAAGAGCTCAAATTTTCTCGCAAGGACAAGGTAAATACACCTCTCACTGGTTACCTAGCTTAGATGATATGAACGATAAAATAGAATTTGATCTAAGTTTTGAAGCACCCCGAGATTATACCCTAATTAGTAACGGAAAATTAATAAGCAAGAATGATTTGGAGGAGGTGTCCCGCTGGACTTATGATATGCAAAAACCGATGAGCAGTTACTTGGTAATGTTAGCTTTAGGGAAATTTGATTATAAAAAGATACAGAGTAAATCAGGCCTCCCCATTTACTTGTATTACGCCCCAAGACATCAAAATTTGGTTGAACCTACTTACCGGTATACCCAAGAAATTTTCGATTTTCTAGAGTCAAATATTGGGGTGGCTTATCCTTGGCAAAATTACAAACAAGTACCCGTTAAAGACTTTTTATACGCTGGGATGGAAAATACAGGAGCTACAGTGTTTTCGGAGCAATTTTTAACGGACTCTATAGGCTTTGTTGATCAAAATTATGTCAATGTAAATGCCCATGAATTGGCTCATCAATGGTTTGGCAATTTAATTACTGAAACCAGCTCAACGCATCATTGGCTGCACGAGGGTTTTGCTACTTATTATGCGTTGAAAGCAGAGCGAGAAATTTTTGGTGACGATTATTTCTATTATTCTATGTACCAAACCGCAGAACGATTATCTGAAGCGAGTCAATCGGGTAGAGGAGAAGCGCTTTTGAATACAAAAGCGAGCTCACTCACCTATTACCAAAAGGGAGCGTGGGCGCTATTTTTTTTAGAAAATAAATTAGGCGAGTCAGTTTTTAAAAAGATTGTGAAAAGTTTTTTAGAAAAATATGCTTACCAGAATGTTAGAACCGAAGATTTTATAATGCTAGCCGAAGAAATTTCAGGCAAGGATTTAGGTTGGTTTGAGGAAAAGTGGTTATTAGCAAATACATTTCCTTCTTATGAAGCAATGAGACTTTTAAGCACCAATGAATTTATGCAAAAATATTTAGCATTAAACGCATTAAGAGAGCTTCCACTAGAGCAGAAAATTAAAGATTTAAAGAATGCACTAAGCGTTCCAGTAAATGATTATTTGGGGCAAGAGGCAGTAATTCAATTGAGTTTAGAAAATACCCATTCACCCGAAGTGGTTGCTTTACTTAAAATGGCGCTTAAAAGCGAATCTTTACTGGTAAAACAGAGTGTAGCACTGCATATTGATAAAATTCCGCCCACTTTAAAAGAAGAATATGAGCAATTGCTATATGAAAAATCATATACCACACAAGAAGCTGCACTTTTAAATTTATGGATCAATTTTCAAGAAAATCGAGTGAGTTACCTAGATCAATTAAAAGACAAGCACGGTTTTTACAATAAAAGTTTACGGCACCTCTGGTTAGGTTTACATCTAGCAACTCCGTCTTATGATCCGCACAATAAATCGATAATCTTTCAAGAATTGAATCAGTATACCAATGCTCTTCATGATATTAGTATTAGACGAAATGCTTTTTCTATAATAAGGCAAATTAATTTATGGTCAGATGAAAGTTTACTCAATTTAATAAAAGCTACTCAGCATTATAATTGGCGTTTTTATAGCTTCGCGCGTAATTTGATTAAAGAATTAACAAAACAAAGAGAGTTAAAAGAACAGATAATTGCTCTCAGCCAACAAGTAGAATTTAGGAATAAACAATTTTTAAAAACAATTTTAGATTAATGAAGGCATTGGTTATTTCGGGTGGGGGTAGTAAAGGCGCCTATGCAGGAGGTGTAGCTGAATTTTTAATTCGTACACAAAATAAGAAATATTCTATCTTTGTTGGTTCATCTACGGGTAGTTTATTAATTCCTCACTTAGCTATCGGTAAATTAGATAAGCTGTACAATACTTATACACAGGTTACGCAATCAAGTATTTTTAGTATAAATCCTTTTACCATTAAGAAAAAAGAAGATAGGGAGTATGTAGGTATTAATTTTATTAACACCTTAATCCAGTTCATTAAAAATAAACGTACGTTTGGAGAGAGTAAAAACCTACACAAACTCATACGTCAAAAAATCACACCAGAAGAATTTCGATTGATTAAAGAAAGTGTAACCGATGTAGTGGTCACCGTTTCTAATCTTACCAAAAACAAGGTGGAGTATAAATCGATAAAGAATTTTAACTATGATGAATTTTGTGAATGGATTTGGATTTCTTGTAACTACGCGCCATTTATGAGTCTGGTTAAGAAAAATGGTTGTGAGTACGCCGATGGAGGTTTTGGTTCATTAGTACCCATTCGTGAAGCAATACGGCGTGGTGCTACAGAAATTGATGCAATTGTGTTAGAATCTGAAAATATGGAACATAATAAAGTACTGGGGAACAACCCTTTCTCGCTTATGGTAAATCTTTTCGGATTTATGCTCGACCAAGTTGAACGAAGTAATATAATTGAGGGAAAGTTGGCAGCCATAAATAATAATGTAACCCTAAACCTATATTACACACCTAGTAAATTAACAGAGAATTCATTGATTTTTGACAAAAAATTAATGTCAGAATGGTGGCAGCAAGGTTACTTATATGCACAAAAAAAAGCAGCTCATTTAGAAGAGAATGAGCTGCGTTAGGATATTTTTATTCTAAAGTTGAAAAGCTTACCACAAGCCTTTAACTTCTTGCTTAATGTAGGCCAAACCAGTTTGACTAGGTGAACTTTTTTCCATCATTTCAGATAAAATAATTTCTCTTAACTTAGTAGGAGAGTCAACACTCTCGCTCATATTGGTTTTTCGAATAAGAGCAATTGTTGCGTTTTTGGTAGCTCTAATCGCATTCCAGCAACCTTCACTTACATAAATCTGTTGCGAGATATTGTGTTCAAATTCTTGTTCTATGTGATGTATGAGTAAATTTTCATACTCATTTTTATCTTCACTAGTTGGTTTTATTCTAATAAGCAAACTGCCTGGATCTATACGTTCAAGTAAAATTGTTAGTCGTTCTAGTGCTTGTAATCTAATGGGTAAGGTTTGTTTACTGTTTTGCCTTCGCAGCTCAAACAATTGTTTTTTATTTTCAGCTTTAAAATAACCATCAAAGAAATAGTAGCTTATTAAAGCCACTAAAATAGCCGGTAACAAGTAAAAAGCTAGTTGTATTAAGTTTTCTTCCATAATTAATATCTTACTGTATCTTTTTTAACGTCTTCTTCAGATTTTTCTTTTTGATAATTTCCTCCAAGGTAAGGACAGTTTTGAATTGCTTCCATACCTTTAAATTCAACCTTAGTTTTATGATACTCATAGGCATCTGCTAATGTCTTGGTGAAATCTTGATCACTCAGGTTAATGTTTACATCATCCATAGTAAATTCACAAGGGTGTTCATAACCACAAGCGTGCGTAATTTCTAATACTTCTTTTCTAAAGTTTTTAAAATAAAAAAGATTTCGCTTGGCTTTGTCTTTGACATCAATGCCGCGTTGCAACCATTTGTTTTGTGTTGCAATACCAGTAGGACAGGTGTTGTTGTGGCAAGATTGGGCCTGTATACAACCTATACTAATCATAGCTTCGCGTGCAACGTTTATACAATCTGCTCCCATGGCAAAGGCCATAATAGCCGAGGAGGGAAAACCTAATTTACCACTACCTATAAAGAAAATATCTTTGGTGAGATCATAATCTTTAAATATTCTATAAACACTTTTAAATCCATAGGCCCAAGGCACAGCAACGTGATCGGCAAAACTAGGAGGTGCAGCACCTGTACCTCCTTCACCGCCATCAATACTGATAAAATCTGGTCCTTTTCCTGTTTCTTTCATCAATTCAGCCAATTGCTTCCAACCTATAGTTTTACCAATTGCGGCTTTTACACCAACTGGTAGGCCTGTTTTGTCTGCAATGTCTTCGATGAAATCAACCATTGAAGGAACATCGGTGAAAGCCGAATGATATGGGGGTGAGATAACATCCTTATTTAAGGGGACATGTCTAATTTCTGAAATCTCTTTGGTAATTTTAGAAGCTGGTAAAACACCTCCTTTACCAGGTTTAGCTCCTTGTGAAAGTTTAATTTCTATTGCCCTAATTTGAGGGTTGTCTTCGCACAGTTTAACGAGTTTATCCATACTAAAATTTCCTTCATCATCACGAATTCCAAAATAACCCGTTCCTATCTGTAACATTAAATCGCCGCCTTTTTTATGGTAAGGAGATACACCTCCTTCGCCTGTGTTGTGAAAAGCATTGGCCATTTTTACTCCTCGGTTTAAAGATTCAATAGCTTTCGCCGATAAACTTCCAAAGCTCATAGCCGAAACATTTATTGCCGAAGCAGGCCTATATGGTCTTCTGCGATTTTTCGAAAGACCCATTACCTTAGCACAAGGTAAAAAATAAGGATCATTTACATTTGGATGATTTTCGGGCAATCTATAGGGCATCATCGCATTATTGATAAAAATATAATTAGTTGCGTAAATGTCACGATCACTTCCAAAACCCTCATAATTATTTTGATTTTTTGCCGAAGCGTAAATCCAACCTCGTTGAATCCTATCAAAAGGCAATTCTTCGCGGTTGTTTGCCACGATATATTGGCGAAGCTCAGGACCAATACTTTCTAACATATATCTGAAGTGTCCGACCACAGGAAAATTTCTCGTGATAATATGCTTTTTGTTGAAAAACAAATCCCGTATCGCAACTATAAGCACCACAATAAGTAGCCATTGCCACCAGGCAAGGTTACCTAAAAAATCAAGAATAGCATCCATTAAATTTGAATTAAAGCAAAATTTTATTTTTGGACTAAGGTATTTAATTTATTCGGTAAACTAAAAAGTTTTTATTTTTATATCTCTAGAACTTTTATGAGTTTAATTTTTAATTTTTTGATAAATTCACGCCTCAAAAAAAATGCATTGTGAATAAATTTATAGAAGGACTTAATGAAGCGCAAAGAGCTCCTGTTTTACAAAAAGACGGAGCAATGATTGTTATTGCTGGTGCTGGATCTGGAAAAACTCGTGTACTTACATTTAGAATAGCGCACCTTATGCAACAGGGAGTAGACCCTTTCAATATACTTGCTCTTACTTTTACCAACAAAGCAGCTAGAGAAATGAAGGCGCGAATTGCAAAAATTGTAGGTGCGAGTGAAGCTAAAAATTTATGGATGGGTACATTTCACTCTATCTTTGCTCGTTTGCTTCGTATTGAAGCCGATAAGTTGGGTTACCCTTCTAATTTTACAATCTATGATTCTGAAGATTCTCAAAGATTAATTAGAACTATAATTAAAGAGAAAAACTTAGACAAAGACATTTATAAGTATAAACAAGTATTTTCTAGAATTTCATCTTTTAAAAATAGTTTAATTACTGTTAAAGCATATTATGCCAATCCCGATTTGCAAGAGGCCGATGCTATGGCCAAAAGACCACGACTTGGTGAAATTTATGATGAGTATGTAAAAAGATGTTTTAAGGCGGGAGCAATGGATTTTGACGACCTTTTGCTTAAAACCAATGAATTGCTAACTCGTTTTCCTCGCGTTTTAGCTAAATATCAAGATAGGTTTAGGTATATATTAGTAGATGAATACCAAGATACCAATCATTCGCAGTATTTAATTGTTAGGGCGTTGAGCGATAAGTTTCAAAATATATGTGTTGTAGGTGACGATGCTCAGAGTATATATGCCTTTCGCGGAGCTAATATCAACAACATTTTAAATTTTCAAAAAGATTATGAAGACGTTAAAACTTATCGTTTAGAACAGAATTACCGCTCCACTAAAAATATTGTCAACGCGGCCAACTCGGTGATAGACAAAAATAAGGTAAAGCTAGAAAAAGTGGTGTGGACTGATAATGATGATGGTCCTAAAATTCAAGTCAACCGACTTCTAAACGACGGGGAAGAAGGTCGATTTGTTGCTAGTTCTATCTTTGAAAACAGAATGAATAACCACCTAAGCAATGGCGATTTTGCCGTACTTTATAGAACCAATGCACAAAGTAGAGCTATAGAAGACGCGTTAAGAAAGCGCGATATTCCTTATCGCATTTATGGAGGAACTTCATTTTATCAAAGAAAAGAAATAAAGGATGTTTTGGCTTATCTACGGGTTATAGTAAACCCGAATGATGAAGAGGCCTTAAAAAGAATTATCAATTATCCCGCTAGAGGTATTGGGGCGACTACCCTAGATCGCTTAATTCTAGCGGCAAACTCATATGATAAATCTATATTTCAAATCATTGAACATTTACACGAGCTCAATACTGGAATCAACTCCCGCACAAGAGGTAAATTAACCCAATTTGCTACGATGATAAAGAGTTTTCAGGTTACCGCAAAAAATTCTGATGCTTTTGTGCTTACCGAAATGGTAGCTAAAAAAACAGGATTGGTTCAAGAACTAAAAAAAGATGGGACGCCAGAGGGAGTTGCGCGTATTGAAAACGTTGAAGAATTGCTTAATGGATTAAAAGATTTTGTCGAAGAGCAAAAAGAACTCGCTGATGCTACGGGTAATATTTCTGAATTTCTTGAAGATGTCGCTTTAGCCACCGACTTGGATAATGCAACAGATGATGAAAATAAAGTAGCGCTAATGACCATCCACCTAGCAAAGGGCTTGGAGTTTCCATATGTTTATATTGTAGGTTTAGAAGAGGATCTATTCCCTTCAGGGATGAGTATGAATACGCGATCTGAACTTGAAGAGGAACGCAGGTTATTTTATGTTGCCTTAACAAGAGCAGAACAAAAAGCTTATTTAACTTACACACTGTCTCGTTACCGTTGGGGAAAACTTATAGATGCCGAACCTAGCCGTTTTATAGAAGAAATCGACGAGCAATATAAAGAATATCTCATGCCGCCCGATGAACTAAGAGGTAATTCATTTGTGAATCCAGATTTATTTGGTGAGGTCGATAAAAGTAAATTAAGGCAAAATAAGCCAACTCCAGGAGTGCCTCCTCCAGCGCATAAGCCAAGTGAAGAGCAACTTCGCAAATTAAGAAAAATAAGACCTCAAAACAGCCAGAGTACCGCAAAAATAGATAAAGAAGTACTACAATTAGAAGTAGGTGCCGCGGTTGAGCACTTACGTTTTGGGCGGGGTAAGGTAGTAGGATTAGAAGGGGTTGGTCAAGATAAAAAAGCAGAGATAAATTTTGAAAATGGAGGGCTCAAAAAGTTATTACTTCGCTTTGCTAAATTAAAAATTTTAAGTTAAGCTTTAGCTGAATACCTAAACGAAAAAAGCTTAAAGGGTATTTGAAATAGGACATTTCCTATAAGACATCAATTACAACAAAAAGCGAAAAATTATCGCCTTTTGTTGCTAAAACTAAACTTATGTTATGAAAATGTAAAATTCAATAGATTTTCTTATTGATAACATAATTTTAATAGTATTACTACTATCTTTGCAAGTAAAGATAACGCTATGAATAAACTGGTTAATCAATTACATTTTGTTATTCCACCAGTTATTTACCTTAAAAATCCGTTAGAGACCGCGCTCGGACGTAAAATTCTTAAGCATTCTATTGAGTTGATGCAAGACCAAGGTTTAGACGGTTTTACGTTTAAGAAACTTGCCAATCAAATAGGATCTAATGAAAGCTCTATTTATCGTTATTTTGAGAATAAACATAAACTTTTACTATATTTGATTTCTTATTATTGGCGCTGGATAGAGTATAATTTGGTTTTAGAAACCCAAAGTCTAACCCAGCCCACCGCAATTCTTTTTAAAACGATAGAGATTCTTACCGATTTACCACAAGATTTACCACATCACGAAATCATATCTATTAAAAAATTACACGCTATAGTGGTAGAAGAATATGCCAAAGCATTTCAAGTTCACGATGTTGATTATGAAAATAAAGCAGGAAATTTTAGAGTATACAAGCAATTAGTAGAACGTATAAGTACAATTATTCAATTAACCTTACCTGATTACACATTTAAGAAATCGTTAGCACATCAATTGGTGCAAGGCTCTTTAAAACAACATTTTTTACGTAAACATTTCCCCAATTCAATTGAAGGCGAAGAAGAAAATGGGGTTCAAGAATTTTTTATGGATTTATTTAAAGATAAAGTAAAACTCTATGGAAACAAATAGAATACCAGCTTTAAAAAAAATAGTTAATTTATTAGCCTTAGATAAAAAGGATATTCTTCAAATATTATATTATGCTATTTTCGCAGGGATTATCAGCTTAAGCTTACCGCTGGGTATTCAGGCCATTATTAACTTATTACAAGGAGCTCAAATTAGTAGTTCCTGGATTATATTAGTAACCATTGTAACCTTGGGGGTTGGTTTTGCAGGAGGGTTACAAATATTACAATTGGATATTATAGAAAATATTCAGCAAAAATTATTTGTCCGTACCTCTTTTGACTTGATTTATAGAATTCCGAAAATAAGGGTAAGAGAACTTATTGATAAATATCCTCCCGAATTAGCTAACCGTTTTTTTGATGTAATAAATTTACAGAAAGGACTACAAAAGCTGCTTTTAGATGTACCTGCCGCAGTTTTACAAATATTGTTAGGATTATTACTATTAAGTTTATACCATCCATTCTTTATTGTGTTTGGATTCCTACTGGTCATTTTGTTTTATATTTTGCTGCGTTTTACCTTTGATAAAGCATTAGTTTCTAGTCTGCAAGAGTCAAAAAGTAAGTATAAGGTAGCTTACTGGGTGCAACAAGTAGCCAAAAACTACATCAGTTTAAAAATTGCCTCTAATAATATAGAATTAAATAAAAACAATAAACTAGTTGAATCTTATTTAGAGCATCGGCAAAACCACTTTTCTATTTTAAAAAGCCAGTTTAAAATAATGGTCATTTTTAAGGTTACGGTAACTGCTGGGTTGCTAATTATAGGAGGATTGTTGGTACTTAATCAGCAGATGAATATCGGACAGTTTGTGGCAGCAGAAATCATTATTTTGTTATTGATTAATTCTGTTGAAAAACTAGTATTGGGTCTTGAAACAATTTATGATGTTTCTACGGCCATTGAAAAATTAGAAGAAATAGGTGAAAAAAAGTTAGATTTTAACACCGATACTTTAAGTCAAGAGATTAGCCTTTTTCCATTGCATATTTTTAGGCTGCAAAGCAGTAAATTGAGCGTAGCTGATTTAGTCATAAACCGTGGTGACCAAATTAATGTGGTAGGGAACGATTTAAAAACCCGAGATCTTTTCTATTATCTTACTGGAGTTAAAAAGTCGAAAGATGGCAAAATATATTTTGACGGACGTGAAATCTATACAGTATCATTAAAAAATTACCGCAACTATCTTGGCTTAGTTTTACGCGACGACCAAATTTTTGAAGGTACCTTATGGGAAAATCTAACCTTAAACAGGAAAGACATTAAAGAAAAAGATGTTTTTTCTATACTTTCCTATTTTAATTTGATTGAAGAGATTCAAACTTTACCATTTGGCTTGCAGCAATATATTGTACCAAATGGTGATGTGATAACTTTTAAATTAGAACAGCTTATTTTTCTATTAAGAGCACTGCTTAAAAAGCCCAAGATGCTTTTTGTTGAGCACGCTTTTGCGAACCCCGACTCGTATTTAGAAAAATTAATTACTTATACTCGAGAAAATGAAATTACTTTGATTATATCAAGTAATCAAAAGCTTTCAAACCAATTAAAAATTGTTGAAATTAAAGAATAGAAGCTATGCGCAATTTTAATGATGATGCCTTTAATGCAAAAAATGAACTGGCCAGTTTTAGTGCCTACCAGCTTTTGTTCAAAAATAAGCATAGTGGCTACCTTACTAAAATTTTACTCTTTAGTTTTTTGTTACTTTTTGTGTTTATGTTCTTACCATGGACACAAACCATAGCGGGTAATGGATACGTCACCACCTTAGAACCGAATCAGCGTCCGCAAACCATACAATCTGTAATACCCGGTAGCATAGAGAAATGGTATGTGCGAGAGGGAGATTATGTTCAAAGGGGAGACACTATTTTAAAAATAAATGAAATAAAAGAAGCATATTTTGATACCTTACTTATAAAGCGAACAAGTGAACAAATTGATGCTAAATCGGGTGCAGTTAATGCCTATCAGGATAAAATTACCGCTTTAAACAACCAATTAAGGGCGCTGCGACAAGAAAGAAGACTAAAGACTGAACAAAACAAAAATAAAATTAAACAAATTCAACTTAAGTATAAAAGCGATAGTATAGCCTTAGAGGCAGCTAAAATTGATTTAGCAATTGCTAAAAAACAATACGAACGAAATGAAGAACTCGAAAAAGAAGGCCTAAAGTCTTTACAAGATGTAGAGGAGAAGCTTTCTAAGTTTCAAAAGAACCAAGCCTATGTTATTGAACTTGAAAATAAATTACTCACCTATAGTAACGAATTATTAAATGCACAGATTGAAGCCAACAGAATTCAAGCTGAGTTTGATGATAAAATCAGTAAGGTTCAAAGCAATATATCAAGTACATCCAGTACTCAATTTGAGGCAAGAGCACAGGTTAGTAAATTAGAAAATACATTAAGCAACTACCAAGTGCGTCAAGATTTATATTATGTTACTTCTCCTATTTCTGGTTTAATCAATAAAACATTAAAGACTGGTAGAGGAGAGGCATTAAAGGCAGGTGAAAAAATTGTTACTATTATGCCAGATAATCCAAATTTAGCGGTTGAAACCTATATTGAGCCCTTAGATTTACCATTGGTACGTTTAGGTAGCGAGGTGAGAATACAATTTGATGGTTGGCCTACTATTATTTTTAGCGGATGGCCAAATGCTTCTTATGGTACTTTTGGAGCAAAGGTGGTGGCCATAGATAACAATATTAGTGCAAATGGAAAATATCGCTTGTTATTAGCACCAAAAGAAGATGAACCTTGGCCAGATGCGCTACGTGTAGGTTCTGGAGCTCGAACCCTTGCTTTATTAAAAAATGTGCCGGTGTGGTATGAAATTTGGCGAAATTTAAATGGTTTTCCTCCAGATTACTATGTTCTTGATAATAAATCCGTAAAGAAATAAATGAAAGCAATCAACTTTATTTGTTTTGTGTTATTATTAGTCTTTACCCCAATTAGGGTAACAGGTCAAGAAGAAATTTTTGGTATAGACGAGTATTTAGCACTTATAAAAAAACATCACCCGGTTATAAAACAGGCAAATCTTAAATTGTCTCAAGCCGAAGAAAAACTATTAAAGGCGAGAGGCTTGTTCGATCCAAAACTTGGTGGTAAGGTAAAACAGAAAGATTTTAAGGGTACAGGTTATTATGATTTATGGCAAGGTGAAATCAAAATACCAACTTGGTTTGGTATTGAACTTCAATCACAGTATAATTTGGCCGAAGGTTATTATGTAAATCGACAAAATATAACTCCAGAAGAAGGCTTATGGTCGGTTGGGGTTAGTCTTCCATTAGCCAAAGACTTGCTATATGATGACCGTAGAAATGCACTAAAACAGGCAAAAATTTTTCAAGATTCAGAAAGAATTCAGCGTGATATCAAAACCAATGAAATTTTAACTAAAGCCTTGAAGGCCTATTCTTATTGGATACTTTATTATGAAAATAAACAGGTGTATAAAACTTTTTTAGAAAATGCCATCATAAGAAATCAAGGAGTGGTTAAAAAGGCTTTAGCGGGAGATATCCCCACAATAGATACACTTGAAACACATTTATTTGTGAAAAAACAAGAATTGGCTTTTAACGAGGCCAAACTACAGGAGCAAAAAGCGAAATTGGCCGTATCCAATTTTTTATGGGTAGAAAATGTTCCCCTAGCTATAACTGATGAGTTAGTTCCAGATTCTAATATAATTATGGCCCAATTAGTACCTAATCTTATCGGTTTAGATAACTTTCAAGTAAACCAGCATCCTCAAGTTCAGTTGCTAGAAAATGATCTTACTGCACAAGACTATAACTTGCGTTTAAAACGTAATAATTTATTACCCGATTTACGCATAAACTATAATTTTTTAACCGAGCAATGGATCGACCGATCTGTTTTTAATGAAAATGATTACACTTTTGGTGTTGTCTTTAAGTTTCCTTTATTTTTAAGAAAAGAACGCGCAGACGTGCGCATAGCAAAATATGAGATTGAGAAATTAAACTATGAAAAATCGGCGCTTGCCTTTCGTTTAGAAAATGACATTAAGGCTCAACAGGTTTTAATTAATACACAGATAAATCAGCTTTATATTTTAGAAGAAATAGTAGATGGTAGTCAAAAATTAGTAAAAGCAGAGCAACGTTTATTTGCTCTAGGAGAAAGCTCTATTTTTTTAATCAATAGCCGTGATAATAAATTTATAGAGAACAGGATAAAACTTAATAAAGTTAAAAATAAATTAAATTTAGCTTACGCGGAATTGATTAGTCTTTTACAACCAAAAATTGATTAGCTTTAAGGTATCTTATAAATAGCAAATTTTTAAAACTGAATATTATGGCAGAATTGATAAAAATCTATGAAGAAAATCCATCTCCTAAGGCTATTAAACAAGCAGTTGATATTTTAAGGAATGGAGGTTTGATTATTTATCCCACAGATACCGTATACGGTCTAGGTTGTGACATTACCAATACGGCAGCTTTAGAAAAAATAGCACGCATAAAAGGAGTAAAATTAGAGAAGTCGAACTTTTCTTTTATAGTTGAAGATCTAAGTAATCTTTCGGAGTACGCAACTCTTAACAATCAAAATTTTAAACTTTTAAAAAGGAATTTACCAGGACCTTATACTTTTATTTTGCCTGGCTCAAGCAAACTACCTTCGGTTTTTAAAAAGAAAAAAACGGTTGGTATTCGCGTGCCAAATAATGCGATAGCTAAGGCGATTGTTAGTGAATTGGGTAATCCTATTGTCTCTACTTCTATAAAAGACGATGATGAAGTATTAGAGTATACCACAGACCCTTCTCTTATACTTGAAAAATGGGAAAGATTAGTAGATGCTGTGATAGATGGTGGCTACGGCGATAATCAAGCTAGTACCGTAATTGATTTAACAGGCGAACAACCAGAGGTTATTCGCGAAGGAAAAGGTAGTTTAGAGATTTTTTAAATCTAGCTCTAAAAGTAAAAGGCAACCCAAAAATGGGTTGCCTTTTACTTTATAACGCAGCTTTTTTAATTTTCTCAACAATTTCAGAGTTTACTAGAGTTGAAATATCCCCCATATTTTCTGTTTCTTTAGAAGCTATTTTACGCAAAATTCTTCGCATAATTTTCCCACTTCTTGTCTTAGGTAATTCTGGCACAAATTGAATTTTATCGGGTTTGGCTATCGCCCCCACATTTAATACAATTTTGTCTATAATCTCTTGTTTAAGTGCATCACTCTCTTGTATTCCATCATATAAAATAACAAAAGCATATAGTGCGTTGCCCTTTATTTCGTGAGGAAAGCCAACAATAGCACTTTCAGAAACAGCTTCGTGTTCTCCGATAGCATTTTCTATGGGTGCAGTGCCTAAGTTGTGACCAGAAACTATTACTACATCATCTACACGCCCTGTGATTCTATAATTGCCTGTGGCATCGCGATAGGCGCCGTCTCCAGTAAAATAATAATTGGGGTAAGTGCTAAAATAGGTTTCTTTAAATCTTTGATGATCATTCCAAATGGTACGTGCCATTGCAGGCCAAGCCGACTTGATGACCAAGTGACCTTCTGCCTTTTGTCCGTTAAATTCGATTTCCTCTCCTTGCCCATTTATCAATGCAGGCTCAACTCCAGGTAGGGGTAAAGTAGCAAAGGCAGGTCTTGTTGCTGTTACTCCCGCTAATGGGGCTATCATAATACTTCCTGTTTCTGTTTGCCACCAAGTATCTACAATGGGGCATTTTGTTTTACCTATATTATCGTTAAACCAATGCCAGGCTTCTTCATTGATAGGTTCTCCTACACTTCCTAAAACTTTTAAAGAGCTTAAATTATGTTCTTCAACGTGCCGTAAAGGCTGTTTTGCTAATGCACGAATTGCCGTGGGAGCGGTATAAAAATGGGTAATTTTAAATTTCTCTATAATTTCCCAAAACCGATTGTAATCGGGGTAACTGGGAACTCCTTCAAACATAAGACTTGTAGCTCCAGAAGCAAGGGGGCCGTATATAATATAAGAATGACCTGTTATCCAACCTATATCGGCGGTACACCAATAAATGGCATCAGCGTCGGTTTGAAATACATTTTGAAAGGTATAACTGGTTCCAATCATGTAACCTGCTGTTGTATGTACCATTCCTTTTGGTCTTCCGGTAGAACCCGAGGTATACAAAATAAATAAAGGATCTTCAGCATTTACGGGAGTGGCTTCGCAATCTAAACCAACTTGTTGCATCTCATCAAACCAGAAAGTATCGCGATTGGGATGCATTTGGGTAGGGTTGATGGTTCTTCTATATACAATTACATTTTCAATGCTAGGGGTGTTTTTTAAAGCTTCATCACAAATTTCCTTTAACGGAATTGATTTTGTACCACGAAAATATTCATTGGCGGTAATTAATAATTTACAAGAACTATCGTTGATTCGGCTAGCCAAGGCTTTACTTGAAAACCCAGCAAAAACTATGGAGTGTATTGCGCCAATTCGTGCACAAGCCAACATTGCGATTGCCAACTCAGGAATCATGGGCATATAGATGCAAACCCGATCTCCTTTTTGAATTCCTTTACGTTTTAAAACGTTTGCGAATTGCTTTACTTTTACCAGCAACTGCTTGTAGGTTATAATTCTAGATTCCTCGTTAGGATCATTTGGCTCCCAGATAATTGCGTTCTTATTGGGTTGAGATTCGGCATACCTATCTAAACAGTTCTCGGTTATATTTAGTTCGCCATCTTCAAACCATTTAATATTTGGTTCTTCAAAATCTGCTTTTAAAACTTTTGAATAGGGCTTTCTCCATATGAAGTCTTTTGCAATAGCATCCCAAAACGATGCGGGGTCTTGAATACTTGCTTTGTAAGCTTTTTTATAAGCGGCGAAAGATTTAATTTGATGATTCATACCAAAGAATTATATTTAAAAATTAGGAAAGTCTTTATAATTTAAAATTTCTTGATCTGTCCAAACAGAAGGGAAAAATTTCCGCTGTTGGTATTTAGGATGAAGGTATTTCATCCATTCAGATCCTCCTGTAGCAGCCTTACCTTCTCCTTTTTTATTTAAATAATGTTGAGCAGTGTTAAGGTGTACTATAGGCCAAAGCACATTATAGGCATTATCAAATTCTCTAACAGCTTCGAGTAAAGAATCATTTATAACACCATATTTATCAAGACGTTCAGCCAAGGTGTTTCCTTTTACGCTATCGGCTAAAGTAATAAAATCGGCTAAATATTTTTCTTCAAACTGTCTTAAAGTTAAAGATTTTTTACCCGTTTTACGGTTGTGTCCGGCATCTTTCCAGTAAATGTGTTCAAAATAATCTTGTGTGGTAGGTTTACTAGGTAGACGTTCACGCCCCTTAGCGTTTATAAGATTGATTAGGGGGGTACAATAAATTTCTAATATTCTAAATTGAGCACTTTGAAACCCACTTGCCGGTGTTAAGGTTGCTCTAAAAACATTATAATCGTCATAATCCATTCCAAAGCGCATTACATCAAAAGAAGTCATTAACATTCCCGTATACCGATTTAATCGAACTAGTTTTTCTTTGAAAATTTCTTGTTCGGGTAAATCACCATGAACCAGTTGTTTAATTTCATGAATCATTAGTTTTAAAACCAATTCGGTAATTTGATGATACATGATAAAGATCGCTTCATCTTTAAAATCTGTTCTTGGCTTCTGTAGGGTTAAAAGGGTGTCTACTTGAATATAGTCCCAATAGTTTATAGGTTTGGCTTGTAGCAATCCATTCAAATAATTCTCAGGATTTTCTCCCAAATTATTATATTTTTCTTCAATTTGCTGAATCACTTTATCCTGGGTACTCATAAGGTTTTTATTAGTGGTTAAAAGGTAAAAATAATTTTAAATTGTTAGAACTTATCGAGTGATAAAAATTCTTCATTAATTTAATTCTGAAATGTAAGGCTTTCTTGTTATTTTTACCAAGAAATTTGAAAATTATGGCAGAAGAAAATAAAATGGAAAGAATAAAATGCTTAATTATTGGTTCTGGACCCGCGGGTTACACGGCTGCGATTTATGCCGCAAGAGCCGATATGCAACCAGTTGTGTACACAGGTATGGAGCCTGGAGGCCAGTTGACTACAACTACAGAAGTAGATAATTTTCCAGGTTATCCCGAAGGGATCGATGGTCCAACTATGATGGTGCAATTGCAACAGCAGGCAGAACGTTTTGGTACCGAAGTAAGAATAGGTATGATTACCGAAGTGAAATTAAGCCAAGAAGTTGGAGGTGTTCACAAAGCTTGTGTAGACAACAAAACCTGGATAGAGGCACAAACAATTATTATTTCTACCGGTGCAACGGCAAAATATTTAGGTTTACCTAGTGAACAGCGTCTACGTGGAGGTGGTGTTTCTGCATGTGCAGTTTGCGATGGTTTCTTTTATAAAAACCAAGATGTGGCTATTGTAGGTGGTGGTGATACAGCAGCAGAAGAAGCTACTTACCTAGCTAATATATGCAATAAAGTAACCATGCTGGTAAGAAAAGACGAAATGCGTGCCTCTAAAGCTATGCAACACCGTGTTACTTCTACAAAAAATATAGATTTGCGTTATAATACAGAAGTAGATGAGGTTTTAGGAGACCAAGTAGTTGAAGGTTTGCGTATGGTTAATAATCAAACTGGAGAAAAAGAAGAAATAAAAATAACAGGTCTATTTATTGCTATTGGTCATAAGCCTAATACCGATATTTTTAAAGATCAGTTAGAGATGGATGACGCTGGTTATTTAATCACAAAGGGTAAAACTACAAAAACCAATATTCCTGGCGTTTTTGCCAGTGGTGACGTTCAAGATAAAGACTACAGACAAGCCATTACAGCGGCGGGTACAGGATGTATGGCAGCTTTAGATGCCGAGCGTTATTTGGCAAGCGTTGCAACACCAGAAGAAGAGGTTTCGGCTTCTTAATTTAAAGGTTTAATTATTTTAAAAAAAATCCGTATAATTAACTTTACGGATTTTTTTATACTTTTATAAAATCATAGTATTCAATAAAAAAATCCTCCAAAGCCAACATATTTTTATTAAAAAAAGAAATCACAACTTCCCAGGATTTCTTATTATGAATACTAACTTTTTCTTTTAATGGGATATATATATAACCGATATATTTACCTGGAATAACCTCGTAATTTGCGTCAAAAATAAAATCAGGATTTACCTCATCTAAAAGCAACTGTTTTATACTTAAAAATTTATCCCAATATATTTGCTGTTTTTCAGAATCGTGTGCGTCAATCTGAATTCCAAGATTTGCTTTTTTGGTATCAAAATTAAATTTAAGGTCAATCGCTTTAATTTTAGTATTGTACAGTATCCATTTTTTCGGACTTTGTTTCCCAAAATGAGTCCAAAACTCCTCTCTAATTTTTTTTGATTCCGATTTGCTAAACATTGATTATAAAAAATAAGCTGTAATAACCCCAACCAAGATAGCTAAAACCTTAGATAGGTTAAATTGATGATTTTTAGATGATTCAAATAGAATGGTAGTAGAAACGTGCAATAAAATACCAATAACAACTGCCTCAATATATATATTGAACTTTGCTAATCCCGTAAAATATTGTTGGGTTAAGCTTCCTAATGGTGTCATTAAAGCGAATATAATTAGGAACATAAAAACTTTTATGCGAGAAAGCGAAGAGTAAAGTAAAAAAGAGCTAATTATTATTGCAATCGGAACTTTGTGAATTGCCACACCCCAAAGCAAGTGATTATGTCCGTGTAGTGGATAGCCTTCCAAAAAAGAATGTAAACACAAGCTAATAAAAAGCAATACAGGAAAATTGGTTTCACTTTTATCAATATGTATATGTCCGTGTTCAGCGCCCTTAGACAAAAATTCTAAAAACAATTGTAGTAAAATACCTAACATTGTACATACACCTACTAATTTGTTGTAGTCCTTATAAACGTGTGGTATAAATTCAAATACGGTAATAGCCAATAAAAAAGCGCCACTAAACGATAAAAGCAATTTTATCGCATTCGCATTGTATTTTATTAGCCTAGCTATTATTACACCAATAAAAACAGCTAGAATGGGTAAAAAACTACTCATCTGCGCGATTTACGATTAGTATCATTCTTGGTGATTCGGTTAGGTCAAAATCAGCTAATTGATAATCGCCAAATACGTTCACTAGATTAAGCTCTAGCTGATTAAAAAACCTTTCAAAGTCAGCTAATTCAAACGCTCTTACCCTTTCAGTAAAATTGAAGCATTGCCCCTCGGCCTCAAAGCTAATGTCTTTATAAATATACCGGTTATCTATTCGGCGTTTGATATAAAAATTAATTCCATCAACCAGTTTATTTTCCTCCTTTACCAGATTTTTTTGAACATGATTTTTATTCACAAAATCGATAACAGAACAAGCCTTTGGCTTAAGTTGCTTTTTAAAGGCTTTTAAAACCATTAGATTATCTTCATCATCTTCAAAATAACCAAAGCTGGTAAACAGGTTAAAAATAGCATCAAACTTGGTAGGCAGTGCTTTGCGCATATCTTGTCTTTTAAAATGCAAAGATTCATTGGCATACTGCTCTGCAAATGCTATATTATTAGCAGAAAGGTCTATACCCGTTACTTCAAAGCCTATTTTGTTTAAGAAATTGGCGTGTCTTCCTCTACCACACGCCACATCTAAAATATGTTTTCCGCATTTTAAATCTAGTTTTTTAACTAGATTATTCATAAAAAAAGCAGCCTCTTCTTCATCTCTATGTTTATAGAGTTTATGGTAGTGAGGGGTATCAAACCAATGTGCGTACCATTTTTTATCGTCAATTCTCATAGCCCACAAAAATAATGTATTTTTGCCGTAAGAGAATTTATATATGCAAAATAATTTTGAAATGGTGGCCAAAACCCTTTTTGGATTGGAGGAGGTTTTGGAAACTGAGTTAAAGAACTTAGGCGCAATTAACGTTAAAAAGGGTGTTCGAAATGTTCGGTTCGAAGGAGATAAAGGCTTTATGTATAAGGCAAATTTAAGTCTGAGAACCGCAATTAAAATTTTAAAACCCATTAAGCAGTTTAAAATATTTAATGAAGACGATTTATATAAAAAAATATACGCTATAAAGTGGGAGAATTTTTTAGATAACAATGGAACATTAGCGGTTGACGCAACGGTGCACTCTAGCCGATTTACTCATAGTAAATTTATTGCCCTTAAAACCAAAGACGCCATTGTAGACCGGTTTAGAGATCAGACCTCAAAAAGACCCAATGTTGATTTAGATTATCCAGATTTAAGAATAAACATTCATATTGAAGAAAGTCTTTGTACAGTTTCACTAGATAGTTCTGGGCAATCGCTTCACAAACGTGGATACAAAACGGCAACTAATATTGCACCAATAAATGAAGTACTGGCTGCCGGTATGCTTTTACTGAGCGGGTGGGACGGTCAATCACATTTCTTAGACCCAATGTGTGGTAGCGGTACATTATTAATAGAAGCTGCAATGATTGCGTGTAATATACCACCCAACTTAAATAAAAAAGAATTTGGTTTTGAACGTTGGAAAGATTGGGATGTTGATTTATTTGAAAAGATAGAAGAGTCGGTTTTAAATAAAATACGTGGTTTTGAGTATGCTATTATTGGGTACGATAAAGCCCCTTCTGCGGTGCGAAAGGCACAAGATAACGTTAAAAATGCAAACTTAGAAGAGTTCATAAAAATTGAACAATTAGACTTTTTTAACAGCGAAAAACCAGTAGATGGCCATTTACATATGGTATTTAATCCCCCTTACGGGGAAAGGTTGTCGATTGATATACCTCGGTTTTACTCTAGCTTGGGAGATACTTTAAAACAAAATTATCAAGATACTCAAGCTTGGTTTATTGTATCTGATTTTGAAGCGATAAAAAATGTAGGCCTACGACCTTCTCGGAAAATAAAGCTTTACAATGCTAAGTTAGAAGCCAAGCTATTGAAATATGAGATTTATTCAGGCACAAAAAAAGTGCATAAAATCAAAAAATAAGAGCGATTTAGAAGTTTATAAAGCGTCTATTTCTGAACAGCCGCTTTATAAACTTTTAAACATCTCTCTCGAGCCTCTTTATGCTCTACTATAGGAGAAATATAGCTTTCTGTTTCCAGTTCAGGTATCCATTTCTTAATGTAATTTTTATCCTTATCAAATTTTTCTAATTGGCTATGCGGATTAAAAATTCTAAAATATGGCGCAGCATCAACACCACAGCCCGCAACCCATTGCCAATTACCTACGTTTGAAGCCATCTCGTAATCAAGTAGTTTTTCAGCAAAATAAGCTTCACCCCACCGCCAATCGATTAACAGGTGTTTACATAAAAAACTACCTACCACCATTCGTACTCTATTATGCATTAATCCTGTTTGATTCAATTGACGCATTCCTGCATCAACAATAGGGTATCCGGTTTTACCTTCTTTCCATTTTTTAAACTCTTCTTCATTATTTCGCCAAGCGATATTATCGTATTTTTTCTTAAACGCATTGGTTGCTGTCTCAGGAAAATGATACAAAATCTGCATAAAAAACTCTCTCCAAATCAATTCTTTTAGAAAGAAATCATCTTTAGCTTGCAGCGCCTTCTTTATTATTTTTCTTAACCCGACACTTCCAAAGCGTAAATGCGGACTTAGGTTTGAGGTAGCCCTCTTTGCCGGTAAATCTCTATTTTCTGAGTATTCATTTAGGGTAGTAGGGGTAACATCATATTCAGGAAAAGAAATTGAAGATTTTTCAAAACCAATATCCGAAAGACTTAAATTAGGTAGCCGAGAGTTCTTATAATAATTACTGGTGAATGAGCTGGTATAAAAAGGTTCTGCCATAGCTTCCTTAAAAGCAGAACGCCATTTTTTCATATAAGGGGTGTATACCAGATAGGGTTCGCCATTGTCTTTTACTATTTCTTCTTTTTCAAAAATTACTTGATCTTTATGTGTAATAAAATCTATTTTATGATCTTGGAGTAATTCTGCTATTTTTTTATCTCGCGAAATTGCATAAGGCTCATAATCCCGATTGGTAAATACTTGTTTTACATCATACTCTTTTACTATTTGCTTAAAAATGGTAACCGGTTCTCCATAAAATATTGCAATTGAACTTCCGTATTCATCCTGTAAAACAGACCGCATCGTTTGTAATCTTTCATAAATAAAAGTGACTCTGGGGTCTTGTTTAGGTAATTCACTTAAAATTTGCGAATCGAAAATAAAAATTGGCAAAACAGGGTAATCAGACTTTAATGCTTCTAACAAACCTTTGTTATCATCAAGTCTTAGATCCCGTCTAAACCAAAAAAGATTTAATTCTTTTGACATATTTAAAGTTTTACCGAAGACAGACCACCATCTACCTTCATAATTTGGCCAGTAATCCAACTGCTATCTTCACTTAGTAGAAATTTAACCATCGTCGCAATATCACTAGGCTTACCGATACGCTTCAGAGGATGTCGCTCGTTCATACTTTCTAACTTCTTTTCGTTGTTTAGCATTTTATCGGCTAGACCTGTATGGGTTAAAGATGGCGCAATAGCATTGACGCGAAGGGTAGGGGCATTTTCGGCTGCTAAAGCACGCGTAAAGCCTTCAATTGCTCCTTTTGATGCTGCTACGCTGGTATGAAATGGCATTCCCAATTGTACCGCTACTGTGCTAAAATATACAATACTAGGATGATCTCCTTTTTTTAGCTTAGGTAAAAGTGCTCTTGTTATGCGAACTAATGATAGAAAATTCTTTTGTAAATCTACCTCAAAATCATGGGTTTTAAGTCGGTTGAAAGGTTTTAGATTTATGGTTCCTGGGCAATACACCAATCCGTCAAGGTTATCTGGTAAATCAAGTGTGTTAATATCATCCTGAAAGGCATCAAAATTCAAATGTTTTGCTTTGGTTTCTGATAATTCACCTTGGCTACGTGAGGCGACAATGACGTTATGCGTATCGTGTAACAGTTTAACAGTTTCAAATCCTATGCCTTTGCTACCGCCAATAAATAAAATTGTTTTTTCCATAGTAATTAAAATTTACCAAATAGTTTCTCTAACTTTTGGGTTCTGTAATTAAAAATCTCCTCCAATTTTGGTTGAACCAATATCGGATGAGCCATTTGTCCAAAAATTCCTAAAGGTAATTTGTAATGCACAATATCTTCCATTTCTACACCTTCAGGAATTTCATTTATAAAATGCTTGTGGTGCCACAGGGAGTAGGGGCCAAACCTTTGTTCATCTACAAAATATCTACCTTTTTCAACATGAGTAATTTCTGTTACCCATTTGGTTTTAATGCCAGCAATAGGCGTTACGATATACTCAATAATTTGTCCGGCATACATGGGTCGATCTGCCCCTGATTGAATATGGAACCCCATATAGTCTGGAGTAATGATTTTTAGATTTTTAGGATCTGATAAAAAGTCCCAAGCTTGTTCTACCGAAATAGGAAAACGCTGTTTACTTTGTAAAGTATAAATTTTCATATTTCAAAAGTACAATTTTCGGTGTTTAATAAAATAATATAAAAGTTAAACAAAAGTTATTTTCTTATACAGTTGTTTTTCTTAAATATTGTCTATTTTTGATAAAAAAACATGCGTTTACTTTTCCTATTTTTATCTATTAACTTAATCATCGGCTGTAAAACCTCACAAATAGTACCAGAAAATTATAGTGCAATTAAGTCTATTAATTGGCAATCTGGTTGTATACCAGAAAGCGCTTGTGCAGCTGAAATAATGGGTAATAAAAAAATGATTCTTATAAAAGATGAGGTAAGTAACCAAATTTATCCTCAATTTGTAGCCGATAGTAGTAAGCAAATCATAAAACTTACTAGCCGAATTAATGCCGATAAGATGCATCTTGACCAACATTATTTTGAGGATATATATATCGAGCTTCCTAATAAGTATTATCCCATTAAGGCCACCAATATTGAACTACTTCAGTACAAGGTTTTGTTACACAAATCCTGTTACTGTAGAGGTGAAGCTGGTTATTATGCTATACAAAACGGGGAGCTAAATATCTCTGATAAAAGTTTAAGTCTTTCATTTATTGTTCCTGAGGCCAATATCCGTTTAAACAAAATTCAAGTCAAGCTTAATACTAATCGTTAAATTGTGTGTTTAATTTAGGTCTATTTTCACCGTTGACTAAAGACCAAGCCGTATGAAATATCAATTTTGTGCGTAATGCAAGAAGGTCATAGTTTATTTTGTCTGGCGTATCGCTAATGCGATGGTAATCTTCGTGCGTTCCATTAAAATAGAAAATTACAGGAATATTATTTTTAGCAAAATTGTAGTGGTCACTCCTATAATAAAACCGATTGGGATCATTGTCATCATTAAAGGTATAATCTAGGGCTATTTGTGTAAATTTTTCATTGGCTTCTTCAGAAATATCATGCAAGTCTTGACTTAATTTATCGCTACCAATTAAATAAAGGTAATTAGGATTATCTTTGTGTGTTTCATCAATTCTTCCTATCATATCAATATTTAAATTAGCAATGGTATTACTTAATGGAAAAACAGGATTTTCAACATAATAGCGAGAACCTAATAATCCTTTTTCTTCTCCTGTAACGTGTAAAAATAAAATAGAACGTTTGGGACCGTGTCCTTGCTCTTGAGCTAATTTAAATGCTTTGGCGATCTCTAATATGGCAACCGTACCAGAACCGTCATCATCTGCACCGTTAAAAACATTGCCATTTTCGTCTATGCCTTCGTGATCTAAATGTGCCGAAATAACTAATACTTCTTCTGGTTTTTCGCTTCCGCGGATAAATGCCAATACATTTTCAGAATCTTTAAATTTATAGTCGAAAAATGAAGTAAGGATAAATTGAAAATATTCTTCATTTCCCCAAGCAGATGGAATATTTAATTCTTGATATACCTTTTTTAAATACTGAACCGCCTTTTTTTGACCTGGTTCTCCGGTTTCTCTACCTTCAAATTCATCTGAAGCATATATATATAAATGCTTTTTTAGGTTTTCTTTATCTATAGTATTTGCGTATTTTTCTTCTGTAGATATTTCTAATTCTGTGTTATGGTCTTTTATTTTACAAGATTGTAAACAAAAAACAAAAAAAATAAAAAGTAAGAGTGGTTGCTTAAGGAGTTGAGCCATATTGATTTATTGTTTAAAAGCAACGAATTTACAATTAAAGGAGCTAAAAAAAAATTCTTTTTTCTTGAATATATTTTTGAGAAACCAAAAAAGCGTTTATATTTGCAACCGCAATCGGGTGTTAAGCTCGGTAGACGCTTAGGAGAAATGGCAGAGTGGTCGAATGCACCGGTCTTGAAAACCGGCGAGGGTCACACCTCCGGGGGTTCGAATCCCTCTTTCTCCGCAAAATAAAACCCACAGTCAAGACTGTGGGTTTTTTGTTGGTTTCTTCACAATATTTTAATTTAATATCATCTTTTGAGATTGATCTACTTTACAGAAGAAAAATATTTTGAGCCTTCAGTTCTGTTCTTACTTTTGGAGACCAGATACTGCTTTGAACTTCACCAATATGCATTTTGTTGAGTAAAAACATTGCTACACGAGACTGGCCGATGCCGCCACCTATGCTAGGTTCCAACAGATCATTGAGTAAGAGTTGATGAAAATAATAATCTTTCTTATATAATTGATCTCGTTTTTCCAATTGCTGCAACAGGGTTGTTGAATCAACACGAATTCCCATTGAAGATAATTCAAAAGCTTGCTTCAATACGGGATTCCATACCAAAATATCACCGTTTAACCCGTTATATTTAGCGCAAGTTGGGGTAGTCCAATCATCATAATCTGCCGCCCTGCCATCATGCGCCTCTCCATTGCTTAAAGTCCCTCCAATACCTATTAAAAAAACAGCACCGTTCTCTTTGGCAACTTTATCTTCTCTTTGTTTGGCTGGTAAGTCGGGGTAGCGTTGTAATAATTCTTCGGCATGTATAAAAGTTATTTCTTTAGGTAGTTTAGCTTTTATTTTAAAACGATCTTCAACCTTCTTTTCGGCTTTAAGCAGTGCCCTATAAATTTTTTTTACGGTTTTTTTTAGGGTTTTTAAGTTACGGTCTTCTTTGCTAATTACCTTTTCCCAGTCCCATTGGTCAACGTAAATAGAGTGAATCGGACTGTAGTCTTCATCAGGTCGAATAGCTCGCATGTCTGTAATAATACCAGTGTTAGGTTTAAAATCTAGCTCTTTTAAACGGTGTCTTTTCCATTTGGCAAGTGAATTAACTACGACTGCTTTCTCATCGTTTAAAGCTTTAATAGGAAATTGTACACACCTTTCAATACCATTAAGGTCATCGTTTATTCCAGTATTTTCGATTACAGCCAAAGGCGCCGATACGGGTGTTAGTTTCAATTTTTTTTCCAATTGCTTCTTGAAGGTTTTTTTTAAGAAATGCAATTGTGTTTCTGTTTTTAAAATGTCCGTTTTCATAATTTAAAAGATTTAGATTAGTTTATAAACAAAAAAAGCCTGCTAAAAGTAGCAGGCTAGATGATTAAATAATAATACACAATACCGCTACCTCAGGGCAGTTAAATTAGCATTGTTATTATTATTTAAAAAGTACATCTTTAGGTAGTATTTTAGTTATAGTTGGTTGTAATAATAATCAAATATAGAAATTATTTTTAAAAAGTTATAAGATTTGATATTTTTTTTCCATTAAATTATACAAAAACACACAAGTACCCCTAAATCAATGCTTTATTAAAATGCTCAATATTCTCAGGATTTCCATTTATGAAGACTAAATCGTGCTGTAAAATTTTCTCTTTTGGGCCAATATAGTCTATCATAATTTCTTTGCGTTTAATGGCCAAAATATTGACACCATAGTTTTCGCGTAAATTTAATTGAGATAAGGGTTTTTGAATTAATTTTCCGCTGTCTCGTGTGACGCGTACACAGGTTATATTAAATTCTGGATGGGCGGGTTTAGGTTTATAAGTGCGTGGCAATTCTTTTTTATTTTGTAATAGTTCGTAATTATCGGCACGAATGTATTCCACAAAATGATGGATATCTTCTTCAGGGATTAAAAAATTATGCATTACACGAGAGAAAATTTCAACTGAGGTTTCAAATTCTTCTGGGATCACTTCATCTGCCCCTAAGGTAATTAATTGGTTGGTTTGTTTTATGTATCGCGTTCTCACAATTAATTGTACAGATTTAGATAAACTGCGTATACCACCAATTACGGCCTTTGTCGCCTTATCATCAGAGATGGCAACTACGACGGTTCTTGCATGAACCACATTAACCTTTTCTAATATATGAGAATGACTTGCATCTCCATAAATAATAGGAATATTATTCTTTTTTTCTCGTTTTACCGTTTCGGCATTATACTCAATTACAACAAAAGGAATATTACTATGATAAGCCGCTTTTGCTAGATTAGAACCATTAATACCATAGCCAATAATGACCAAATGATTTTTTAATCCTTTATCATCAGTTTCTAATTCCTTTTCATGCTGTTGCGGATTTTTTTGTAGAGCACGAACAAGCTTATTGCCTAATACAGAATCCGTAAAACGGCTTGCATACAGAATCACAAAGGGTGAAATCATCATAGACACTATTGAAATAGCTAGGAAATACTGGTTTGTAGTGGTTGAGAGTAAATTATTTTCTATGCCCACCTTAGAAAGTATAAATGCAAATTCCCCAACTTGAAAAAGTGCAAATCCAGTTAAAATAGCAGTTCGCATTTGATACCCTAATAACCTAATACACAAGGCAATTAAAGAAGATTTTATAAGCAACAAGGCTAATACAACCAATATAATTATTAAGAAATTCTCAAGAAAAAAATTAATATCGAGCAGCATACCAATTGAGATAAAGAAAAAACTCGTAAACAGCTCTTTAAACGGTAATATAATATTGGTAGCTTGGTGACTAAATTCCGATTCAGATATAATAAGTCCGGCCAAAAAAGCACCTAGAGCCAGTGATAGACCGGTTTCTGAAGTAAGGAAAGCCACAGCAAAACAAATGGTTATAGTTGTAAGCAAGAATAGTTCTTTGCTTCTTGTTTTAGCCACGGCATATAATAGTTTAGGAACTACATATTTTGCACTAATTATGGTAATAATAATTACAACAGCCGTCTTAAGCAGTAATAGCAATATACTTTGGGTAATATTATCTGATTGACCGGCAATTATCGGGGTAAAAAGCATCATGGGTACCACAATAATATCCTGAAATATTAATATAGCCAAGGTGTTTTTACCGTAATTGGTATTTATTTCGTTTCGATCTTGCAGAACACTTAATACAATTGCTGTACTAGAAAGAGAGAATAAAAAACCTACAAATACGGCCTGTTCCCATGCGAAACCTAAAAGATAATAAAAACTTGCTGCAATTAAAATACTTAACAGCACTTGTAGACCTCCTCCAATAAATACCGTTTTTTTAATCGAAGCCAATTGCTTTATCGAGAGTTCCATACCTATCACAAAAAGAAGCATTATAATTCCGATCTCAGAAATTATTTCTATTTGTTCGTCGGCGGTAACCAAGCTCAGCACACTGGGTCCAATTATGATACCAGTAAATAAAAAACCGATAATCGAAGGGATTTTAAGGCGTTGTAGTAGAAAAACAATAATTACAGAAAACCCCAGTAATATCAATATGTCTTGCAAGATAGGAATGTGCATAGTAAGCGCTATTGTGGCTCTTAAAATTATTACTGCAAAAAACTATTTTTTATAGTAAAATAGCGTTAAAAATTACAGAATTTTTAAATAAAAAAGGGCTAATTATTCTTTTTAATGCGATAAAACAGTTTAACCATCTCATTGCCAAGCAATGGAATTAGGCCTAATGCTAAAACAATAAACCAATCGATAAGGCTTAAAGAGGTTAATTTAAATGCTTCGCGTAAGAATGAAATTTCGAATAAGAGTAATTGTAATACAATGCCCAAAACTACAGCGCCAGTAAGTAATTTATTTGAAAATAAGCCTAAGCTGAAAATTGATTTTTGATAATGTCTAAAAGCCAAAGCATAAATTAATTGTGCTGCTATAATACTCATAAATGCCATACTGCGGGCATAATCTATGACGGCTTGTGGAATAGCATCATCAAAAGCAGAATAGCCTTTTACAGTATAAGCATAACTGTAAGCGGTAAGTGTTACTAATGCGATTAAACAACCGCCCGCAAAAACTCTAATCCCTTGTTTATGCGCAAAAAAACTTTCTTTTGGTGGTCTGGGTTTATGTTGCATTACTGTGGGATCATCGTTATCCATCCCTAGAGCTATAGCAGGTAGTGAATCGGTTAATAAATTGATCCAAAGAATTTGAGTAGCGATTAAGGGAACAGGCATTCCCATTATTATACTAATCAACATAGCGATAACTTCTCCCAAATTGCTGGTGAGCAAAAATAAAACCGATTTTTTGATGTTGCTGTAAATGTTTCTTCCTTGTTCTACAGCGGTTACAATGGTAGCAAAATTATCATCGGTAAGTATAATGTCCGACGCGTTTTTGGCTACATCTGTTCCGGTTATACCCATAGCTACCCCAATATTGGCGTGGCTTAAAGAGGGGGCATCATTTACTCCGTCTCCAGTCATAGAAACTATATGTCCAGTTTCTTGAAGTCGCTTGACAATATTCACTTTATGTTGGGGAGAAACTCTTGCAAACACACGTAAAGAATTTATTTTATCTTGTTGTTCTTTTGAGCTTAAATGATCCCATTCTCGGCCCGTTATCGCTTGATCATCGGTTTGAAGAATACCTATGTCTTTTGCAATAGCAATAGCAGTTTGTTTGTGATCTCCAGTAATCATTAGGGTTTCTATACCTGCTTTATGGGCTTTTTCAATCGCTATTTTTGCTTCTTTTCGTGGCGGATCAATCATTCCTACAAAGCCAACAAAAATGAGCTCAGTTTCCCAATTTTCTTTATTAATTCCTTGGCTAGGATAGGGCTTATAGGCTGCTGCCAAAGTTCGCAAGGCACTTGCAGACATGTTTTCACTTGATTTTAAAATGCCTTCTTTTATACTTTCACTTAGCAGCTGCACCTCAGCACCAAATTGTACATGAGTGCAGCGAGGTAATATCTGATCAATAGCTCCTTTTACCAATAGTTCGGTTTTTGTTTGGTCGGTGACGATTACCGACATCATTTTACGATCGGAATCAAACGGTAATTCATCTAATCGTTGGTGGGTTGAATTAACTTGGCTACGCTTTATGTCTAATTGATCTGCAAAGTCGAGTAGGGCTATTTCGGTAGGATCACCAGTTTGCTGATTTTTTGTGAGGGTTGCGTCATTACACAGAAGCATTATTTTACTTAGCTGTTTAAAATCAGCTCTAGCTGAAGTATTTATAGAAGATTGGGTGCCCGTTTTATAGGTGTAGGCTTGTACTACCTGCATTTGATTCATAGTCAAAGTACCCGTTTTATCGCTACAAATAATATTAACAGACCCCAAAGTTTCAACAGCCGGCAACCGCTTTATAATTGCATTTTTTTTTGACATTTTGGTTACTCCAATCGATAGTACTACAGCAACAATCGCTGCCAAACCTTCAGGAATAGATGCAACCGCCAAAGACACTGCAGTTAAAAAAAGATCGGCTAAAGGTCTACCTTGAAGGTAACCAATAATAAAAAATAAAAAACAAACGCCTAAGGCTATTTTACCCAAGGTTTTCCCTAAATCTGATAAACGAATTTCTAGGGGTGTTTTTGTTTCTGTGGTATTAATATTCTCAGCAATTTTCCCGACTTCGGTTTTTTTTCCTGTAGCAACAACAACACCTAAAGCTCGACCATAAGTTACTAAGGTTGACATAAAAGCCATGTTCTTTTGTTCGCCTAAAACGACGTGATCATCAGAAGAAACAGTTTTAGCTTCTTTATAAACGGGAACAGATTCCCCCGTAAGGGCTGCCTCTTCAACCTGTAAATTTATGCTTGATATTAATCGTAGATCGGCAGGTACTATTTGTCCAGTTTCTAAAACAACAATATCTCCTGGTACTAAAGTGGCAGTATCTACAATTTGTCTTATCCCTTCCCGAATAACAGTAGCTTTTAATGCAGCCAATTTTTGTAAGGCTTGTATGGCTTTTCCTGCTTTTACTTCTTGATATACTCCTAAACTTGCATTGATTAAGATAACCCCAGAAATGATTATGGCGTCAATATATTCGCCCATATAAATGGTGATGGCAATAGCTGCCATTAATACATATATTAATGCATCTTTTAATTGCCCTATGAAAAGACTTAATAAACTTTTTGATTGATGGGTGCGCCATTTATTATACCCGTAAATTTGTAATCGCTCTTTAACCTCCTTTTCACTTAAGCCTCGGTTTTTATCTACTTTAAATTTTTTTAAAATTGCGCTTATTTCTTCTTGATAAAACAACATAAATTCTACTGAGATTTAATAGCAAATTTAATAGCTTAAGTTTACTATTTTACTGATATAAATCAATACTAGCCAAAATCATTTCTTTAGTATCTGGCTTCAATTGCAAGGAATCATTCTTAAATAAAACATCATCGTGGTACAAATTTACATTTGTTTGCATATTGCATTTAAGCGCTTTAAGGCTTTGTAATAAAGAGCACATCGCCATATTACCTCTGGGTTCTTTTGGTGTAAAGGTTATGGGCAGTACATTTTTTTGGTAAAACTCACCCGAAGCCGTACACCATTCTAATATATTTTTTAGTGCCGCAGGTATATTATGAAGATATTCAGGAGTGCATATGATAACCAATTGGGCTTGGTTAATATTTTCTTTGAGTTGTTGTATTGGCTTCTGCGGATTTTCTAAGCGTTTTAAACTAAATAAAGGAATTTGATTTAACTGTGCCTCAACACTGAAATTTGTTGGATCTTCAACTATAGTACCAAGGGCTTGCAAAAATTTATGGTTGGTTCCTTGCTCCTGAGTTGACCCGGATATTCCTAAAATACGCATGGATGAATCAATTTAATAATCAATTGTTTAAATTAGCAAAAAATAAATTTATGGAGGTACCTAAACAAATTAAATATCCTTTTTTATTGCTGGTTTTATTTTCAACATTAGGCTTACAAGGTCAAAAGCTAACTGCTTTTAAAATTTATAATGAAAATGGTAAAAAAGTCACTTTTAAAAAGATGGTAAAAGATCTGGCTAAACAAGAAATTGTTTTGTTTGGAGAACTGCACAATAACCCTATCGCTCATTGGATACAATTGGAGTTGATCAAAGAGCTTGATAAGAAAAGAGATTTAACCTTAGGTGCCGAAATGCTCGAAACCGATAATCAGTCCCAATTAAATCAATATTTAGCTCAAGAAATTGACCAAAGTGGTTTAGATAGCCTCGCCCGATTGTGGAATAATTATCATACCGATTATAAACCTCTAGTTGATTTTGCTAAAGAAAACAAAATAACATTTGTAGCCACAAATGTACCCAGGCGTTACGCCAGGATGGTATACCGCAAGGGTTTTGAAGTGTTAGACTCTTTGCCAAGTATAGAAAAACAATTTATAGCACCTTTACCCATTTCCTATGATCCCGACCTTCCTGGGTATAAGAAAATGATGAAAATGATGCGTGGTCATAGTAATCCTAACTTTCCAAAAGCTCAGGCGATTAAAGATGCAACTATGGCTCATTTTATTTTAAAAAATTATGAGCACCCTAATTTATTTATTCATTTCAATGGTGCTTATCATAGTGACTATTATGAAGGTATTTTTTGGTACTTAATCAAGCTAAATAAAGCCTTAAAGATTAAAACTATAAGCACTGTGATGCAAGAGGATGTAAATAAACTGGAGCAAGAATACAAAAAGAAAGCCTCTTATGTTTTGGTAGTGGATGAGGATATGACTACAACATATTAAGCTAAACTCTCTAGGTTTAAAAATAAACCTAGAGAGCAACACGATTTATTCGGATAAAAATTCACGAAGTACATATTGTAAAATTCCACCGTGTTTTAAGTATTCAATTTCTATTTTAGAGTCTAAGCGAAGTTCAACTTCAAATTGGGTGTGATTGTTTTTATCATCCGTGGCAGTTACAGACAAAATTTTACCAGGTGTTAATCCGTTTTCTATACCTGTTATGGTATATTTTTCTGTTCCAGTTAAACCCAAACTTTTCGCATTCTCGCCGCTTTTAAATTTTAAAGGCAATACACCCATACCAACTAGATTTGAACGATGTATTCTCTCAAAAGAACTAGCTATTACCGCCTTAACACCTAATAAGTTGGTGCCCTTTGCAGCCCAATCACGAGAAGAGCCAGAACCGTACTGTGTACCAGCTAACACAATTAATGGTGTTTTGTTGGCTTTGTATTTCATAGCCGCCTTATAAATACTCATTTCTTCGTTATCGGGAAAATAATTTGTGTATCCACCTTTACGTTGAGCAATCTCATTATTCATGCGAACATTTGCAAAAGTACCACGCATCATCACTTCATGATTACCTCTACGCGAACCGTATGAGTTAAACAATTTTCTTTCTATACCTTTTTTAAGTAAATATTCACCCGCTTCACTTCGTTCAGAAAAAAGCCCGGCAGGAGAAATATGATCGGTAGTAACTGAATCACCAACTTTAACTAGAACTTGGGCATTTTTTATATTAGACAAAGGTTTTGCTTTTTCACTTATATTTTTAAAGAAAGGAATTTCTTTGATATAAGTAGAATCTTCTCGCCATTCATAATCTAAACCTGAAGGCGCTTTAAGTTGTTTCCACTGCTCCTCACCGTCAAAAATAACTGCATACTCTTGCTTATAGTCTTCTCGGGTAGTAGCCGATTTAATCGCATCTTGAATTTCTTCCTCATCTGGCCAAATATCTTTTAAATATACCGGATTTCCATTAGCATCTCGGGTTAATTCATCCTCTAATAAGTTGATATCAACGCGCCCAGCAATTGCATAAGCCACAACAAGCATAGGTGAGGCTAAAAAATTCATTTCTACCTTGTTGTGTATTCTAGCTTCAAAATTCCTATTTCCACTTAAGACAGAGGCTACTAATAAATCGTTTTCGTCAATAGCTTTTTCAATATGAGGGGGTAGGGGCCCTGAGTTTCCTATACAAGTGGTACAGCCGTATCCCACCACATGAAAACGCAATGCTTCCAAGTCTTCCAATAACCCCGCTCGTTTCAAATAATTAGTAACAACTTTTGAACCTGGAGCCAAAGAGGTTTTTACCCAAGGTTTCACATCGATACCTTTTTCAATAGCTTTTCTAGCCATCAAACCTGCACCTAGCATAACCGAAGGGTTAGAAGTATTGGTACAAGAAGTAATCGCAGCAATTACAATAGATCCGTCACTTAAAGTATATTGTTCATAATCTTGTTTGATTTTTACCGCATGTAATTTTTCATCTTTCTTAATTTTTATGTTAGGGTCTGCAGCATCTTTTTTTATCTTTTTACTGAATTGGGTGCCAGATCCACCTTCTGCATACCAAGTTTCTCTTTTTTCTAAATCTAGATAGTCTCGCCCATGAGCGGCTGATAGAATTTCACTAAATTTATTTTTTAATTTACTAACAGGTATTTTTTGTTGAGGTAATTTTGGCCCGGCAACACTAGGCTCTAATTGAGAGAGGTCAACTTCAATAACATCGCTATAAGAGATTTGTTCTTTACCCTCTCTCCAAAATCCATTTTCTTTACAGTAGGTTTTTACCAACTCCATCTGTTCTTTACTTCTATTGGTATCATTCATGTATTCCAGTGTACGTTGATCAATAGGGAAGTAGGTTACTGTACATCCAAATTCTGGTGACATGTTGGCTATAGTTGCTCGGTCTGGAACGGTAAGATGATCGAGGCCCGAACCAAATACTTCAACAAAATCGCCTACAACACCGTAATTCCGTAAAGTTTCAGTTATTTTTAAAACCATATCGGTAGAAGTTACTCCTTTTGGTTTTTGCCCTATAAGTTTTAAACCAATGACCTTCGGACTCGAAAAATAAATGGGTTGTCCTAGTAATGCTGCTTCGGCATCAATGCCGCCAACACCCCAGCCCAAAACGCCTATTCCATTAACCATTGGCGTATGTGAATCTGTACCTACTAACGTATCGGGAAATGCCCACCCATCACGTTCAACAATTCCTTTGGCCAAATATTCTAAATTCACTTGATGACAAATACCCATACCTGGAGGTACGACGGTAAAATTATCAAACGCATTTTGCGCCCATTTTAATAACTCATAACGTTCTTTGTTTCGTTTATACTCGTAGGCAACATTCTTTTTATAAGCATAGTCGGTTCCAAAAAAATCAACTTGAACAGAATGATCGATAACTAAATCTACAGGGACTTTAGGGTTTATTTTTGAGCCATCTTTTCCTTTACGGATTGCCTCAGAACGTATAGCGGCAATGTCAACAACGGCAGGTACTCCAGTAAAGTCCTGCATGAGGACTCGAGCAGGCTTAAAGGGAATAGGGTTTTTACTCCCCGAAGGATTCCAATTGATTAAATCAAGTATGTGCTTTTCATCCACCAGAAAATCATCGTAATTACGCAATGCATTTTCCAATAAAATCCTAATTGAAAAGGGTAGCTTTTTAATTTGCTCGTATTCTTTTTCAAGTTCTTTTAAGCTGATGTAATTAAGCTCTTTACTGTTGATTTTCAACTTGTTTGTTATAGATCTAATTTTCTCTTTCATGGTTCTGGTTTTAACGGTTAATATGTCAAATGCTTAAAATCTAAAGCCTAGGCTAAATAAAAATCGGTTATCTTCGTCGCTCATATAGTAACCCAAATTCGCGGTTAAGGCATTAAAGCCGTTAATAAAGATAGAGCCTCCATAGCTGGTATGCCACTTATTTGAAGAATCGTTTTCTAGCCACACACGACCATAGTCAAAGCCAGCTGAAACACCTACACGTAAGGGAACAAAATTGGTTTTAAATTTAGTTAATCCCACTCTCAAATCGGTAGTTTGATAAAAGCCTGTTTTTCCAGTAAACCGTTGATTACGAAATCCTCTTAAACTTGTATCTCCGCCTACGGTAGCCGCATGGTAAAAATTATAATTGTTTCCTAAGATGAAATTGGCTTCGGCTTTGGTTGCTAGAGTTGCCGCACCACTTTCATGAATAGGATAAACAAATGATAATAAGGGATTAAGATAAGCAAATTTATTGTCAAAATCTCCATTTACAGAAGATTTATAACCGGCTGTCAATCCTAATTCCATACCTCTTCTTGGGTAGCCAATAAGACTTCCTTTATTATTATAGTTTATTGCCAACTCACCACCAGCATATATTTGGTTTTCAAAAATTGGATTATTTTTATTAAAATTATCACCGGTAAATCGATTGTCGTTAAAACTAACTTCATTAGCCTCGATAATGGCTTTTATACTTGCTCTTAATGCATTTCCTTTGGTATAAATAAGTGATGGGGCTAAATGCCATTGCTTCATATTAACACGATTATAATCTAAGGTCACATCATCTACATCATAAGCACTTGAATTACCCATGCCAAAATAATTGGTCGCAAAGTTATTTCCTGTAATTCTGGCATCTATACCTAAATTCCAATTGTAAAATAAATGAGCAAATTCGGCGTCATAATTGAACTCAAGACCTTGAGTTGCACCATAATAATCAACACTTAGTGTATGCTGGCTGCTAAAAGGATTGCGTAACAAGTCATAGCGCGTATACACATTGGTTATTCCTGCCCTAAAACCAGCATCTCGATTATAGCCTAAACGCGGAAGAACAACATTTGAATCATATATCTTCTTTTTAGGATCATAGTTATTTATAGCATATGAATTGGTTAGCCTTTTGCTACCCACATTTTTAAAGTTATTTTCTTTGGATTTGTAATCGTAAATTTTAGTACGCTTTTTATTCTCAAAATCATAGGTATCCCTTTCTTCTCCGCCAAAAATTTTCAACTTTATTAAATTATCTCCATTTCCTGAAATATGAATATGATCATCGCCATCAAGTGTATAGAGCCAAATTTCCTTAGTTTCTTTTTTGTTATAAGTAGTATTGAGAATTTCTACCCCTTCATCTAAAATTTGAATTTGAGTTTCACCCTTTGGTAATCGTTTAATAAATACCTTATTGTCTTCGTGGGTGGCGATAATAACTTTGTGTTTTTTAAAATAGGTATAATACTCTTTTGCAATGTCTAAAAGATTATCGCGACGTTGTTTTAAGGTAGATTTTATTTGCTCAATACTTTCATCTTGAACATCGGGAAGTAAATCCGCGAAAGCTATATCAATCACCGAATCACTTAAGTTTTTTTGAATGTAATCTACTTGATTTTCCCAGTCTTTCCAAGTTGCACGATTTATAAAAGCTTGGTCTAAATGATATCCGGCATGATTCAACCATTTTAGATTTTTTGGTTCTGGTGTGTAGCTTTGCATAACGCGTAAATTAGGTATTCCTAATTTTAATAGAGCGATGATAGGCCCGTCATATTTGGGAAAAGCTTGATCTCTATCTCTAGGTATAGCTTTGTATAAATCAATACTATCGTTGGACTCAAATTTCGCCCATCGCCATTGGTCTGAATGCCTATCCCAATCGCCTACGAGCATGTCAAAAAGTCGAGCCCTTATATAGGTGTTTTCATCAATCCTAGCGTTTTTATTATCTCTTAATTCGAGAAGCATATCTTTTGTACTGATAATATCATCGGCTTGACCAAAAGTTTTAAAATTCTTATTTTCATCTCCTACGTGCTCTTCGAACATATATAATTTATCACCATAACTAGCATTAAATCTTCCTAAACGTTTTTGTTTGGGAACATATACTATTTTAGGGTTGGCGTGATAAATATCAATAGCATCTAATAACTGTCCTACAGCAAATGGCGCATAGGGGTGAGCAGTGGTGTAGTAGTCTTGTACAATTTCTTCTGCGATTGTATTTTTCATGTAATTTTTTACATAATGATCAGGTATGGAGGATTGTATAAAGCGTACCGCACTTTTTCTGAGTTCTCTGATATTGTACTCATTTTCATTATCATCGATTAACCTTAAAGTTCGTGATTGGTTTCCACCACCAGCTCTCAAGGCACGTACATTATGCGGTAAGGCTTCTAAATTTAAGACGGGTGCCTCTATTTCACGGCCATAAATAGAACGGTAATGTTCGCCCCAGGCCCAAACATAAAAGTTAGATTTGTTAACTTCTTCTTTCGAATAAATAGAGGCCTTATAGGTTTTCCCGAATTTTGAGATGGGGTGGTAAGTTACTTCTTCAAGTGTCTTTCGCTTACTGGGAATAAGGTGAGAAAAAACAAGCTGGGTACCGTCTTTATTCACTTCGTATAGAGAAACTTGGGTATCGCCATTGGCAAAGGCAATTAGTTTGGCAAAACCAGGTTTTGAACTACCAAAATGACCCTCTTTAGTATCTGGTCTAGTCTTTTTACCTGGTTTGAGTGAACCAGCGATTACTTGAGGTATACCATCATCGCTTAAATATTGCAAGTTGGTATGATTACCTGAAACAAATATTACATCTTCAAATTGACTCGCAAGCGTTTCTAAACGACCTACCAATTCTTGCATAGGCTTACTATAGTAATATTGTTTAGAAAAACCACCCATTCTACCCAGGAAACCTTTGCGCTGAGCGCTTAATACCGGGTGGTGTATAGCAACAATAATGGTTTTGTTTTGTTCATCTTTTAGCTCATCTTTAAACTGAGCAAAAAATTGTTCTCGCGTTTTTATTTCACATTTATTATTTACGTAAATATGATCATCCCAATTTTCAAGATACCACTGAGAGTCGACCATTACCAATTCTACTTGATCACTTAAGCTTTCCCGTTCTATGGGGCAGCCATCATTTGGCCAAAACTCGGCCTTGCTGTTATCTTGTAAATAAGATTCTAAATCATCTATATTTTCGTGCCCGTGACGGTTCCATTCGTTTTTACCTGGATTATAAATAATTTTTCCCTTAAACCCCTTTAGAGGCTCCATTAAACTATTTTTCAAAAAGCTTTTCTCTTCTTCTCGTTTTTTATCTTCTGGAGGAAAACCATGTTTACGTGTTATATTACCCAAAGCAACAAACACAGGTTTTTTTGCTCCTTGAGCGTCTTGTGTAATAGCTTTTAAAATAGGCGAAGAGAGGTTGGGATTTACATTTCCTGTATTCGAGGTAAAGTAAAGGGTATTTGCAACCTCATTATTTTCTTGAGCAAAGCTTGAGAAATGGATTGCTAGTAATAAACAAAAAATAGTCGAAGCCCCGTGAAGCTTATTTAGCATTTTCATGAATTTTCAATTTGGTTGTATGCTCGTAAAAATCTTAAATTTTAATGAACCAATAATTTTATTTAACCATTTATAACATTTTTTGTTAATAGTGTTAAAAGATTTTATCATTGACGCGCTTGTTTACTAACTTTAACTAAATTTAAACAACACGGCCTCGACAAATATTCCAGGGCTAAACTAAATTTGCGCGAAAACTCTAAGAATTGACTCAACAAGCAACTAAAGAAAAATCTAAGCCAAATAAAAAAGAAAACACTGCTATGTATAAGCGTGTACTGAGGTTTATTGCCAAATTCTTTTTGGTGATTTTCATATTATTTGTGCTTTTGCTTTTATTTATACGTTCACCTTGGGGTCAAAGTATTATTGTTAATCGCGTAATTGATTACGTGAGTGGTAAAACGGAAACGGTTGTTCAACTTGACAAACTCTTTATAACTTGGCAAGGAAATATCAATTTAGAAGGACTTTATCTAGAAGATAAACAAGGTGATACTTTATTGTTTACCCGGCAATTAGAAGCCGACATCCCGTTATATCCTATATTATCAAACAATAATCTAAACATTAACTCTCTAGAGTGGGATGGGGCCGTGGCCAATATAAAAAGAAAAGATACCTTAGCAGGGTTTAACTTTCAGTTTCTAATAGAGGCTTTCGCGGATTCAAGTCAAACACAAAAAAATACGAGTGCAGAAAATCAAAATCAACCACTTAAGATTAATTTAGGCGACTTTTATTTTTCAGATTTTAATTTTACTTATCAGGATGCAGTTTTGGGAAGTGATTTAAAAGTTAAATTTAACGCCTTAGATATATCCATGCAGCAATTTGATCTTGAAAAACAACATTATTTTATTGATAAATTGCACTTTCAAAAGGCTTTGATTAATTATGTGCAGAGTGAGCCACAATTCATAGTTCAAGATACTGCCCAAAGCGATTTGCCTCATTTAAAAATGAATGAGATTAGGTTGAAAGAAGTAAAATTTAAATATTTAGATAAACCGAATCAGCTTAAAGCGGATGTCAATCTCTCTGATTTTTTATTGAGCAAGGGTAATTTGGATCTAAACCAACAAAAAATAGAAATTACAAAGCTAGGACTGGTTGAATCAAATGTAAGTATCGACCTGCCTTTGACGAATAATTCAGAAAGTGAATCACAACAGGTTGATAAGCCTTCAAGTACAAATATCTGGCCTAATTGGGAGGTGAATCTAGGCAATATCGATTTTGAAAATAATCAAATAAGTTATTACCAAGGCAATCAGAAAGAACAAAAAAATGTGTTTAACCCTCAAGCGATGAGAATCACCGGGCTTTATTTTAAAGCTAAAAACTTAAAGCTAGGGAAAAATAAACTAGTCAATTTAGATTTAGAAAAACTAATTTTTGAAGAATCTAGTGGTTTTAAATTAAAAGAAGCCTCTTTTCTTGCCAAAATCACCGATGAAAAACTAAGGCTGAAGCGTTTAAAACTGGGTACCAATACTTCAACTCTGCGAGGAGATCTTGAAATAAATTATGCCAATTTAAACGACTTTATAAGTGATTTTGATCGAGCAGATTTTCAAATTAATATTGATAATTTACAAACCCAATGGAAGGAGGCCAATTATTTTGCCCCTCATTTAAAACAAAATGAGGTTTTTGTGCGGTTGGAAAAAAATCCGCTTCAAGCGAAATTAAAAGCAGAAGGTAATTTAAGCGCTTTAAATATTAAACAACTAAATGTAAGTTGGGGAAAAGATTTTAGTAGTCGCCTAAAAGGTGTTTTTTCTAATATAAATAATATTGATCAGTTAGAATTTGATTTACCAATTTTTGAAATTACTACCCGTAAATCGGCGATTGAGCAATTTATAAAACCCGAAGATTTAGGGTTGAAATTACCAGAAGAAATTGAACTTCAAAGTGCTTTTACTGGTAATGTAAATGCGGGAGAAGTAGATGCATTTTTAGAAACGAGCTTAGGATCCTTGCAAATTGAAGGCGAATTTAGTATTGATAAGATATATGGTTTTGACGGAGAAATAAAAACAACATCAATTCAACTTGCCCAAATATTAAGAAATGAAGATTTTGGTAATTTGAGTTTCACAGCACAAATCAAAGCGAATGGCGAACAATTAAACAACCTTGATGCTGTACTAAAAACCAATTTTGCTGAGTTAAGTTATGCCAATTATGATTTTTCGGCTTTAAGTTTAGCGGCCAATATTAAGAAAGGTAGAGGCAGTATTTTTGCAGTTTTTGAAGATGATAATTTGAATTTTGAAGCCCAAACTCAACTGGTTTTAGATTCGATTAAAAGTCAAGTTAATTTCAATTTACATTTAGAGGGAGCCAATTTATATGCGCTTGGTTTAACCAATCGTGATATACGTGCAAAATTTGATTTAAGCGGATACTTTAAAGGCAATATGCAAAAATATCAATCTGGTTTAAACCTAGATAACACCGTAGCTGTTTATGATAACAGACCCTATTATTTAGACGATTTAGCTGCTTATCTTGCCGTTGACCAAGACAATACTTTATTGAGTGTTGCTAGCAATTTTTTACAAATTAATTTAGACGCAAACGATGACCCTAATGTTATAGATGTTGCGCTTCGCAAACACATTAATCAATACCGTGGAGATTCATTACAAGTTAGTGAAAATGAAACGCCCGTAAAGATTAATTTAACAGGTAGATTTAAACCCACACCTATTTTCAAAGACATTATTTTTGACGGCATTAAACAAATGGATAGTTTAGGTTTTTCGCTTGCTTTTAACGAAGCCAAAAACAACGTGAAAGGTTCAATCAATTTACCTTACCTCAATTATGCTGATAATAAGCTAAGTAATTTTAAATTAGCTATTGAAGGAAATGGGGCTACAGCCGATTTAGATCTAGGATTTCAAGCCATTGAGGCAGGACCATTTCAAATAGGCAAAACAAATCTTTTGGCCAATTACAAAGACGAGAAACTGTACTTTAGCTTCAAAGCTTTTCAAGAAAATGATGTTTTTTACAATTTGCAATCGGTCTTGTATCAAAAAGAGGGCTACAAACATTTTCAAATTCTTCCTAAAGATTTAAAATTAGCTGGCAAAAATTGGCAGGTACCACCCCAAAACAAAATTGTATTTAATGATCAAGAAATAGAAGTAGAGCAAATGCGTTTTCAGCATCAAGAGCAGGTATTTACGTTTCATACCGAACGTGTAGAAAATGATTTTGCATTAGCACTCGATTGGAAAAACTTTAAAATTGAAAATTTATTTCAATATTTAAATCCTAAGAATTCGGTTGCTACCGGATTACTTGATGGTGAGGTGAAATTTATTAATCCGTTAAAAGAAAATGCGTTTACCGCCGATTTACAGATTGCTAATTTGCATATTCTTGAAAATGAAATAGGCGTTTTAAAAATTGATGCCCAAGCCAATGATTATAAAACTTATGATTTACTAGCCGAATTAAAAGGTGATAAAATAGAGGCGCAATTAAAAGGTGACTACACCATTAAAGAAAGTACCACCCAGTATGAGTTTGATTTGAATCTTGCGCGATTAAATCTTCAACTGGTGCAAAAATTTGCAGACAGCAGTATTAAAGAGGCTTCGGGAGAAGTTGCTGCACAAATCAAACTCGCACAAGAGGAAAACCAACTAGCTTATAAAGGAAACATTAACTTCCTAAACGCACAAGTGGTACCTCGCGCTTTAAACACTCCTTATAAACTTGGAAAAGAAAAAATAGGCATTACTAAAGAACAGATTGATTTTAATGCATTTACAATTAAGGATGAACGAGAAAATCAATTTGTAGTAAACGGACAAATTTTGACAAAATCTCTACTTAATCCTGAGTTTGACTTGAGTGTGAAAGCACGAGATTTCTTAGCATTAAATGCCACAGAAGAAGATAATGATTTGTTTTTTGGTAAAGCAATTTTTGATCTAAACGCACAGGTAAAGGGAGACTTGAATTTTCCTAAAATACAAGCCGATTTAAGTGTGAAAGAAGGTACAGATATTACTTATATTTATCCTAATGTAGCGGCCAATCGTATCACGCAAGATGGGGTAGTGGTCTTTGTAAATAAAGAAAACCCCGATAATATATTAACCCAAAAAGCAAAAGCCGAAAAAAACACCCTTATAACAGGCATAGAACTCAAAAGTAAATTACGTGTCGAACCCGGAGCTTCTTTTAAAGTCATTTTAGACGAGCGAACCAATGACAATTTAGAAGTCGTAGGTCAAGGTGAATTGCTTTTCAATATTTTTAAAAACGGTAGAACTACACTAACAGGAAGGTATGATATTAGCGATGGGCATTATGAAATGAACCTTTATAACCTAGTAAAACGCAGGTTTGATTTAGCCGATAATAGCAGCATTTCTTGGGTGGGAGATCCTACAGACGCCCAATTAGATGTTACGGCCATTTATCAAGTAAAAACATCGGCTTCGGCGCTAATGGCCAGTCAAACTTCCAATGCATCTCTAGAAGTTCAAAATCAGTTTAAACAACGCATTCCCTTTCAAGTCTATTTAAATGTAGAAGGAGAATTACTTAAACCTAAGCTTAATTTTAGATTAGGAATTCCTGAAGACCAACGCGGGGCCTTTGGCGGAGCGCTTTACGGAAGAATAAACCAACTCAATCAACAAGAAGACGCACTTAACAAACAAATTTTTTCTTTATTGGTCTTAAATAGATTTTACCCTAGCTCGGGAAGTGATGGTAGTTCAGGAGGACCAGCAACCGTGGCAAGAGATAATATTAACGATGCTTTATCAGATCAATTAAATGTATTTTCAGATAAGTTGGTAGGCGATACAGGAATCGATTTAGACTTCGGTTTAAACTCCTATACCGACTACCAAGGCTCGACCTCAGAAAGTCGAACCGATCTAAATATTTCGGCAAGTAAAAAGCTTTTTAATGACCGTTTGATCGTACAAGCCGGTAGTCAAGTTGGTGTGCAAGGAGACGCCAGACCAGGGGAAGAAAATCCGGTTATTGGAAATGTAAGTATTGAATATTTGTTAGCACCTTCGGGAAGGTGGCGCTTGCGCGGATTTAGAAAAAGCGAATATGAAAATGTAATAGACGGTCAAGTTTTTGTAAGCGGTATAGCTTTAATTTTTAATCGAGAGTTTAATCAATTTAAAGAATTGTTTAAAAAAGAACTCAACAATGAAAAAACATCGACGCCCGCTCCCGAAGAAGAAAATAAACAAAAATCAAATAAAGTCAAGGCTACAGAAACATCAAATGAAGACCAAAATGAATAAAAGTAGTATAAATTGGTTCGTGTTGTTATGGTTGGTGTGTTTAACATTGATCCTTCAGGCTTGTTCTGTCAAAAAATTCATTCCCCAAGATAAAACGCTTTACACTGGCGCAGATATTAAACTTAATGATACGCTCTATGCTTCTTTTAAACAAGATGAAAACCTTAAGAATGCTTTGGCTAAAGTGCTTTACCCTGAGCCAAACTCCAAATTTTTAGGGGGGTACCCTAATCTGTTTTTTTATTATAAAGGGCAAAAGGAAAATCCAGGATTTATTTATAAATTTTTAGCCAAAAAAAGAGGAGAAGAACCGGTTTATTTTGACGAAGAAAATATTACTCAAACGGTAGACCTCATAAAAAACAGACTAGAAAATCACGGTTATTACTACTATAATGTAAAATATGAAATAGATCAAGATACTACGGCAAAAACTACATGGGTAAATTATAAAATCGCAGCCAAACAACCTTATACCATTGCAGAATATTTGATAGAAGAAGACTCTATCCATCCGCCGCAATTATACAAAGACATTAAAAGTAGTTTGCAAAAGTCCTTAATTAAGAAGGGAATGCGATTTAACTTACAGCAATTTAAAGCAGAACGCGAGCGCATTGATAGATTTTTAAAAGAAAAAGGATATTATAATTTTAATAGTGATTTTTTGATTTTTGAGGCAGACACCAATCGTTATGATAAACAAAGGTTTGACTTGTTTTTGTCTTTGAAAAACAACATTCCGCAAAGGTCAAAATATCCCTATGTTATAGATAGCGTTTTGGTTTTTCCTAATGAAAGCATTGAAAAGGAAAAAAGAAAACTTTTGCCTGAAGTTTATAATGAAATCTATTATTACCAAAACAACCAATTTTTTAAACCTAAACGCCTAGCTCCTTTTATACAAATCAAACCAGGAGAAACGTATAGCCCAGATAAATCTAAGAGCACCAGTAGGCGTTTGGCTTCAACAGGGGTGTATAAATTTGTTAATATTGTTTATAAAGAAAGTGACACAGTTTTAAACGAAAACAATCATTATGAATTGGTTGCCGAAATCAGGTTATCCCCCTATAAAAAAAGGGCAATACGAGCCAATTTACAAACCGTTACCAAATCGAATTCTTTTGGAGGCCCGGGTATAGGCTTAGATTATATCAATAAAAACTGGTTAAAAGGCGGAGAAATTTTAAAAACCGGTTCAACTTTTTCTTATGAAAGACAATTTGGTGGGCAACAAAAAGGCTTGCAGAGTTTGCAATTGGGACTCGAAACTCAGGTTAGTTTTCCTAGACTGCTTTTTCCTTTTGATATTAACCATAGGTTTAAGTACAGCACTCCAAAAACCAATGTAAGAGTAGGTTATGATTATTTAAATAGAAGTAAACTCTATAGTTTGAACTCAATTTCTGCTGCGTTCGGGTATTCTTGGCAGGCCAATAAGTATGTGACGCATAGCTTAAATTTGCTCAATTTAGATTATGTTCGTTTAGGAAAAACTACTAATGATTTTGAAGCCATTCTCAATGAAAACCCATTTTTAAGAGAAAGTTTTGAGCAACAGTTCATCTTAGGCTTGACATACTCTTTTACTTATAATGAGTTACTTAGCGAAAATAATAAAAATGGCATTTATTTTAACTTAAATTTTGATACGGCAGGTAACAGTTTAGATTTATTCGGTAAACAAAAAAAGGGGGAGCAAGTTAAAAAGTTTCTGGGTCTAGCGTATGCGCAATATGCCAAAACCGATATTGATGTAAGTTATCATCTAAATTTAAATAAAAATCAATTTTTAGTAGGGCGGGTTTTTGCCGGTTTAGGTATTCCATACGGTAATTCGAATACTTTACCTTTTGTAAAGCAATATTTTTCTGGTGGTCCGTATAGCGTACGTGCCTTTAATATTCGTTCGCTGGGTCCTGGAACTTATGAAAGTAGCGATCAAGGAGGATTTTTTGACCAGTCGGGCGATATACGCTTAGAAGCCAATCTAGAGTACAGATTTCCTTTGTTTAACTATGTAAATGGTGCTATTTTTGTCGACGCTGGTAATGTGTGGCTTATGAATGAAAACGAAAAATTACCCGGTGGTAAATTTACCAGCGATTTTATAAATGAATTTGGCGTAGGTTCTGGAGTAGGAGTGCGGGTAGATATTCAAGGATTCGTATTACGATTTGATCTAGCAGCCCCATTAAAGAAACCGGCTCAAAACTGGAAATTCAACTACTCGAAACCTGTATTTAATTTTGCTATTGGTTATCCGTTTTAATTATGAAAAAAAAATACTTACTTACATTTATTCTTGCGTTAGGATTTGGGGTTATTTTGGCACAGAATAAGTATGCATTTAATAGCATAGATAGTTTACAAGAACCTGTAAAAATAACTACTTGGGATTTAGCTAAATATGATGCCTCTCTCGCTTGGGGCGGATTCAAAAACGTTTTTGCGAGTCCGTTTAAATGGGATCAAGACGATTGGGCCACTGCTGCAGCAATTGGTATAGGGACAGCAGGTTTACATATTTTAGACGATGATGCCAGCCGGTATTTTAAACGTCAAGAAAAAGATATTCCTTCTATTATCCGCGATTTTGGTTGGTATTTTGGTAGTCCGCAGAATAATTATGGTGTAAATGGAGGTATTTACCTAGTAGGCTTATTCACCAAAAATGAGAAAATAAGAAGAACAGGAATCTTAATGATTACTTCGGCCAGTGCAGCTGGATTGGTGCAAACGGTAGCAAAAAAGGTAACCGGTAGAGCCAGACCGTCAGATGGGGGTAAATTTACTTTTAAACCTTTTAAACCAGGAGGCGGCTACCACTCTTTCCCTTCAGGACATACTATTTTATCTTTTACTACCTTTTATTCCTTATCAAAGCAATTTGATAATCCCTGGATTAAAGGCGGACTCATAACAGCCGGTATGATTTCTCCCGTTTCACGACTCTGGGCGGGTGCACACTGGCTTACCGATGTAGCGCTTAGTGTCGCTCTTACTGTTGTGGTTGTAGATAGCGTAGACAATTACTTGGATAAGCAAATGAAAAGTGACACTGAATTAAAGCAAGCCAAAAGAAATCGTATTTCGTGGCGCTTGCAAATGGGGCCCAGCTCAATTGGTTTAAGGGGTACATTTTAGATGCTTTTTTCACTATTAATTCTCTGTAATTGGTACAAGCCCCCATTTCGGTCTCGTTGAAAATATCCGCTTAAAGCTTTTGAGTTAAATTCAATAGCCCTTCTAAAACTATTTGTTTCTCTAATTAATTCAATGTTGATACTTTTGGTTAGTATCCTAATTTCTGCTTTTTTACTACTAATTTTCTTCAGTAAAATGACAAAACCTTAATATTATATCTTTGTTTTAAATAAATTGATTAAATTTTACCTTTCTATTAACAAACAACAGTAAAATTTTACTCACTAAAACTAAATTATATGTTGGTTAAGGTATTTGGCAGCGCTGTTTTTGGCGTTGAGGCCACCACGGTGGTGGTAGAGGTAAATGTGGTAAGTGGTATTGGTTATCACCTAGTAGGTTTACCCGATAACGCAATCCGCGAAAGCAGTTTTAGAATTGCCGCCGCTTTACAGAATAACGCTTATAAGCTTCCGGGAAAAAAAATTACCATTAATATGGCTCCAGCCGACTTGAGAAAGGAGGGTAGTGCTTATGACTTAACTTTGGCCTTGGGTATATTAGCGGCCAGTGAACAGATAAAAGCTGACTCAATTGGTGAGTATTTGATCATGGGAGAACTTTCTTTAGATGGAAGTTTACAGCCCATTAAAGGCGCGCTACCCATTGCTATAAAGGCAAAGGAAGAAGGTTTTAAGGGTTTTATTTTGCCTAAACAAAATGCAGCTGAAGCAGCTATTGTTGATGGGTTAAAAGTGTACGGCGTTGAAAATATTACGCAGGTAATTGAATATTTTGATCAAGACATTCCTTTAGAGCAGACTATTGTAGATACCAAAAAGCAGTTTTATGAAAGTTTAGAGCATCCTGAATTTGATTTTGCTGATGTTAAAGGTCAAGAATCTATAAAGCGTTGTATGGAAATTGCTGCTGCTGGCGGACATAATATTATTTTAATTGGTCCGCCAGGTTCTGGAAAAACCATGTTAGCCAAACGATTACCTAGTATACTTCCGCCTATGACTTTACATGAGGCTTTAGAAACTACTAAAATTCATTCGGTAGTAGGTAAAACCAAAAACAGTAGCGGATTAATGGCTCAACGCCCGTTTAGAAGTCCGCATCATACCATTTCAGATGTAGCCCTTGTTGGAGGCGGAAGTTATCCGCAGCCTGGAGAGATTTCACTTTCTCATAACGGGGTATTGTTTTTAGATGAATTACCGGAATTTAAACGCACGGTGCTTGAAGTAATGAGACAACCTTTAGAAGACCGTGAAGTTACCATTTCAAGAGCTCGGTTTACGGTAACTTATCCCTCTAGTTTTATGCTAGTGGCTAGTATGAATCCGAGCCCTGGTGGGTATTTCAATGATCCCGATGCTCCTGTAGCTACTTCACCGGCCGAGATGAGTCGGTATTTGAGTAAAATTAGCGGTCCTTTATTAGATCGCATAGACATACATATAGAGGTGACGCCTGTTCCTTTTGAAAAACTCAGCGATGAACGACGTGGAGAGCCCAGTACTGCAATACGGAAACGGGTGACCGCTGCGCGTGAAATACAGACTCAACGTTTTGAAGAAATTCCTAACATTCACTACAATGCTCAGATGGGCGTAAAGCAAATTAGAGCATTTTGTAAGTTAAAACCAGATAGTAAGGAATTGCTAAAAACCGCTATGGAAAGGTTAAACTTATCAGCCAGAGCTTATGATCGTATATTAAAAGTTTCACGCACGATTGCCGATTTAGAGCAAAGTGAAGCCATTCAAAGTCACCATATAAGCGAAGCTATACAATACCGTAGTCTCGATCGTGATGGCTGGTTGGGATAAAAAGATAAGATTAACATATTTTTACACTAAAATTGAATACTCCTTAATTATTTAAAAGCAATTTAATTAATATATTTAGACGCCATTTTAATCGTGTACTATGAGAAATTTAATAATAGTTCTATGTTTACTGTGCTTTGTAGGTTGTAAACAAAAAGAATCTGAATTAACTACTTCTAAGGCTAAAGCCGAATCGATAGAAGACAGTAGTTTGGTAGATGAAATTAGTGAGAATTTATTACCTGATGAAGTAGTGATTTTAAATGAAAAACAGGCTAATGAACTTTTAAAAATGCCACTAAAATGCGTAGATCAAGAATACCCGAATAAATTAAGTCAAACCTTAGGAAGTGAAAGTGATCTTAAAACTCCAAAAGCCTTACATCCTAGTTTTTACGGTTGTTTTGATTGGCATTCCTCGGTACACGGGCATTGGAGTATGGTTAGTTTACTTAAGCAATATCCACAAATTAAAAATTCATCGACCGCTCGAGCTTGGTTAAAGACCAATTTAACCAAACAAAATATAAAAGAAGAAGTAGCTTATTTTAATAAACCCATTAATAAGACTTATGAACGAACCTACGGTTGGGCTTGGCTATTAAAATTAAGCGAAGAATTATATACTTGGGAAGATTCTATCGCTCCTGTTTTACATCAAAATTTAGAGCCATTAACTCAAAAAATCGTACAGAATTATAAGGATTACTTACCCAATTTAAGTTATCCTATTCGAGTTGGAGAACATCAAAACACGGCTTTTGGTTTAAGTTTGGCCTACGATTATGCCCTAACCTTGAAAGATGAAGCGCTTCAAAAATTAATTGAAACTAAAGCTAAGGCCTTTTATTTAAATGATAATACATGTCCGTTAGCCTACGAGCCAAGTGGACACGATTTTTTTTCTCCGTGCTTAATGGAAGTCAACCTTATGCAAAAGGTTCTCGAAAAGGAAACTTTTAAGCTGTGGCTGAAAGAATTTATGCCAGAGTTATTAGATAAATCATTTAGTTTAGAACCTGTGAGCGTAACCGATCGAACCGATGGGAAATTGGTTCATTTAGACGGACTAAATTTTAGCAGGGCTAGTGTTCTCTTTGAATTGGCAAATGCCTACGAAGAATTTGAGTACCTAAAACCAATTGCAGAAAAGCATTTATCTGCTTCTTTCGATAATATAGCAGGAGACTCTTATGAGGGCGGACATTGGCTGGCGACCTTTGCTTTATATGCCATTAATCAAAGAGAGCAATAGATAGTATAAATACGCTACTATGGCGGTCTTAAAAAAATTAATCAGAGTAGGGTGGTCTGTTTTAGTTTATAATTATTACTAGCAATTTAGTTACTTGATTTTTAAAGGAAACTCACTTATTTAAACAATCTTTTGAACGATTTTTAGTTAAATGATACTTATATAGGTTTCCAAAAATTATATTTTAAAATATAATTTATCTTCAATGGTTTTTATTTTTTCACTTCTCAATTTAACCTTTTCAGAAAAATTTTTAAAATAAAGAGAATTTAAATATCAGGTTATAACCATGTCTTTTCTTTTATCGCTAAAAATTTTGTCAAAAATTAGCGCTTATTGAACTTTTTATTTTCTGAGTTTAATTTTTTACCATACTTAAATAAATACTTTAAATGATAATTCTAATACACTCAAATACAAAATATTAGATGTGGTATATAGATTTTATCTATATCGTTTTTTTGATTATAATTTAGTTCAGATAATTAATAAATAGTATATCTTATTAGCTATCAAATTTTCGATAAGTGCTTATCCAGGTTGTACAAAATGGAGAACAATTTTATTTATACCTTTAAAAAAAAAATTCAAAATCCAGGTTAACTTGATAAACTTAATTTAAAACTTTAAAAAAATAACTTTTTAATTTTTTGTAGCCATTTTTCTTTTTCGAAATAAGGAGGATAACGAAAAGGCGGGTCCCAATAATTTTTACGAATAACTTTTGACTGTAAATGACTAAAACATTCAAAACTATGTTTGCCGTGATAATGACCTAAACCACTATCTCCTACACCCCCAAAGGGTAAGCGGTCGTTAACAAAATGAATCAACACATCGTTTATCACTAAACCGCCCGATAAAAAACTTTCTCCGATTAACCGAATGTTATCCTTGTTTCGAGAAAAAATGTAACTAGCTAGAGGATTTTTATTCTTTTGAATCACCTTTTTAAGAGAAGCTATTTCTTCAAAACCTAAAATAGGAAGAATAGGCCCAAAGATTTCTTCATTCAAAATAGGGTGATTATTTGGCGGTTCGTCTACCAATGTTGGCGCAATAAACCGATAGGTTTTATCATGCTTTCCGCCATAAAGTACTTTTAAGTCTACTAAATAATTTGTAAGCCGGTTAAAATGTTTTTCATTTATAATGTGGGCATAATCCTCAGATTCTGGATTTAAATTTTGATAAAATTGCTTGAGGTGTTTGGTAATCGCTTCAATAAGTTTACCTTTCACTTTTTGCTGTACCAAAATATAATCGGGGGCTATACACGTTTGGCCAGCGTTAATAAACTTCCCCCAAACGATACGCTTGGCGCTTAATTCTATATTTGCCGTCTCATCTACGATACACGGATTTTTCCCTCCTAACTCTAAAACCGTAGGAATAAGACTTTTGGCTGCCCTTTGTTGTATAATTTTCCCTACAGAAGTACTTCCAGTAAAAAAAATAAAATCCCACTTAAATTGTAAAAGCTCTTGGGCTACCTCTTGGTCGCCGATAACCACCTTCACGTGTAAGGGCTCAAAAACCTTTGCGATTATTGTTGCTAAAATATTTGATGTTGCTGCGCTATGTTCAGAGGGTTTTAACACCACTCTGTTTCCTGCAGCAATTGCTCCAATAAGCGGATTCATAGCTAATTGGAAAGGGTAATTCCAAGGAGAGATAATTAATACTTGCCCATAGGCTTTAGGAACAAGCTGAGCACGAGATGGAAAATTCAACCAACTTGATTTTACCTTCTTAGGTTTCGCCCAATGTTCAAGATTTTTTATAAAAAGGTTTAGTTCCTTATAAACCACTAAAACTTCGGTAATCATCGTCTCAAAGTATGGTTTATGAAAATCTTTTTTAAGCGCAGTTATAATACTAGATTCCTTCTTCTGAATCTCCTTTTTTAAACTTCTTAATAGTTTTACGCGTTCCTTTACGGAAATTGATTCGTTTCTAGCAATAAGATCGGATTGACATTTAAATACTGCTTCTAAATCCTGCTGGTTCATAAATGTTATTTTGAATTGTTTTAAAATAACAAATTAAAAAGTAGCAGCTATATTTTTCTAGCAATTTAACTTAAATGCCGAACGGCGTCCCACAGTGGATCTTCGGGTAGTGGGGCGTCAAAACTAATTCTCTCTTTTTTGACAGGGTGCATAATACTTAGCGTTTTAGCGTGTAGATGAATGCTGGCATCTTTATTACTTCGATTGAAGCCATATTTTAAATCTCCTTTTATCGGGCAACCCATAGCTGAAAGCTGGCTCCTTATTTGGTGATGCCTACCGGTTTCCAAATCGATTTCCAATAAATTATAGTGATCTAATCTCTGTAAAAGCCGGTACCTTAATATTGCCTTTTTGCTATTGGGTACTTCATTTTTGTGCGCATAAGATTTATTTTGTTTAGGGTTTCTAAGCATATAATGCACCAATTTGCCTGCTGTATTAAGTTCGCCTGGTTTTACGATAGCCCAATAAGTTTTTTTATTTTCTTTTTCGGCAAATTGTTTATTAAGCCGTGGTAAAGCTTTGGAGGTTTTGGCAAACAGTACCACTCCAGAAGTGGGCCGATCTAAACGATGCACCACACCTAAATAAACGTTTCCAGGCTTGTTATACTTCTTTTTGAGGTAGGCTTTTACAATCTCGCTTAGCGGAATATCTTGGGTTTTATCGCCTTGTACTAAATCGCCTGCTTTTTTATTAATCACAATAAGGTGATTGTCCTCATAAATAACCTCAAGGTTATCTATTGTCGAATGATTTTTCATGGCTTTTGCTTTTTAAACTTTTTTTTCAAAGCGTTTTCAACATGTATAATCAAATAAAGAATAGCTGCCAATAAAGCGAATAGGCTCAAAGCTGTGGCTAAAACCTGTTGTTGTCTTAGCCAAAAATGCCCTAAAATACCAATTATCAATAAAAATAAACCTATTTCTATGCTCCGTTGTGCCGCACTTTTCTGAGCAAAATCCCAAGCTTCTTGGCTCTGCATAGATCGAGTTGTTCTATAACCATAGAGCATATTTATTTTTTTAGGTGGCTTATATTTAAGCAGTAAGCCAACCACCAAGAATATTATGCCTAGCAGCGCATCTAGACTTAAAAATATACTCATTTTTAATATTGTTCCTCTGCGTTGGGAAAGTCACCAGATTTTACATCATCGTTGTATTGCTTGAAAGCCTGTGTCATTTCGGAGTATAAATCGAGATATCGTCTTAAAAACCTAGGATTAAACTCGTGGGTCATCCCAATCATGTCATGAACTACTAAAACTTGACCATCAACTCCCGCACCAGCGCCAATACCAATCACGGGTATTGAAATGCTTTCGGCTACTTCTTTTGCCAATTGAGCGGGTACTTTTTCTAAAACGACAGCAAAGCAACCTAGTTTTTCAAGCATTTTTGCATCGCTCTTTAGTTTTTCTGCTTCTGCTTCTTCTTTGGCTCGTACCGTGTAGGTGCCAAATTTATAGATAGACTGGGGCGTAAGACCCAGGTGTCCCATAACCGGAATACCAGCATTCAAAATTCGTTTAATTGAGTCTTTAACTTCTTTACCACCTTCTAATTTTACCGCGTGTCCGCCACTTTCTTTCATAATACGAATAGCCGATCGCAAAGCTTCTTTAGGGTCGCTTTGGTAGCTACCAAAGGGAAGATCTACCACAACCAGAGACCTATCTATACCGCGAATTACAGATGACGCATGGTAGATCATTTGGTCAAGCGTTATGGGAAGCGTTGTTTCGTGCCCAGCCATTACATTTGAAGCAGAGTCGCCAACTAAAATAACATCTATTCCTGCGCCATCTACTATTTTTGCCATGGTATAATCGTAGGCGGTTAACATCGATATTTTTTCTTTACGTTGTTTCATATCGACCAACGATTTTACCGTTACTCGTTTGTATTGTTTTTTGGCAGTTGACATAAATTAGGTTTAAAATTCTGTGTAAAAATAAGCAATTAGTTTCCCATGTCCAATAATTGCCTCCCTAAAGAAATAGAGCTTTTATTTTCTAGAATAAATCAATAAAGAGCATTTTTTCTTATTTTCGTTTTTTAAACACCTGGGTTATGAACTACATATTATTTGATGGCGCTTTTAGAGATCAGCTTTTACCTTTTACTTTTACCAAGCCCGTAGCCGATTTGCGCATTGGCATTTTAAGGATACGCGAAAAATGGGAGCGATATTTACAAACTACAACCACGACTATTACGCAAGAATATTTAAGCGATAAATGGCCTATGGTTGAGCTTGAAGAAAATATATTGATTAATGCTGCCTTTTGTCCTTCGCCCAGTTTAGTAGAGCAGGTAAAACAATTAAAGCCAAATGAAGTTTTGGTTCACGAAGAAGAATACATCGCTTTTTGGACCAGAGAAGATGAAGAAGTAATTCTAGAAAATCTTAACCCTGTGCATGTCAAAGAAGAACCTTTATTTATTGCTCATACTTGGGATATATTTAAAAAGAATGCAAAAGCTATTACCGAAGATTTTAATTTGTTAACACAGGGCCGTACCTCAGAAAAGATACCGCACAGTGTTTACTGTGAAAATCCAGATTTGGTTTTTGTTGAAAAAGGAGCTCAATTGAACAATGCTAGTTTAAATACTAAAGATGGTCCTATTTACATTGGTAAGAATGCCGAAATAATGGAGAATTCTGCCATAAGGGGACCTTTTGCTTTATGCGAGAATGCCACCGTTAAAATGGGCAGTAAAATCTATGGGGCCACCACTATCGGTCCGTATTGTAAAGTAGGAGGGGAGGTAAACAATTCGGTAATGATGGGATATTCTAATAAAGGCCACGATGGCTTTTTAGGTAACTCGGTATTGGGTGAATGGTGCAATTTGGGGGCAGATACCAACAACTCTAACCTTAAGAACAATTATGCCGAGGTGCGCCTATGGGATTATGAAACCGAGCGTTTTGCAAAAACCGGATTGCAGTTTTGCGGTTTAATGATGGGTGACCATTCTAAATGTGCGATAAATACCATGTTTAATACAGGAACAGTTGTTGGGGTAAGCAGTAATATTTTTGGTGCTGGTTTTCCTAGAAACTTTGTTCCTAGTTTTACTTGGGGAGGCAACCAAGGTACCACTACCTACCAAACCAAAAAAGCTTTTGAGGTTTGTGAGATTGTTATGAAAAGGCGTAATATAACCTTTACGGAAGAAGATCAAGCTATTCTTGAAGCTGTGTTTGAGCAAACCAAAAAATACAGACGCGACTAAAGCAAATTGATCAAAACTAAAGGGCAATGCTTTTATTTCAAGTTATTTGATTTAAAATGGTTGGAATTTGAAGGCTCATACAGTAAACTCAATATCTAGAACATCCCGCAGTCGATGTAGGCTTTCTCTAGCCAATATCCGAAAGGCTAAACCTATAAACAGATAGCGAATGAATAGCATCTGCCCTATAGCAACCAAAATTAATATGGGCCAATTATTCTCGGAAACAAGTATAAACTCTACAAAAAATCCGACAATGGGTAAAGCGTAAAAGAAATATAAAGCATATTTAAAAAACGGATGTATTTTTACCTTAACCGATCCTTCTCTCTCTTTTAATTTACCTGTTGAAACACAAAATGCCCCCCTGCCTATGCTGGAAGATATAAGTTTAAAATGCGTGCTACTTACCTCACCGCGAAATGATTTATCGGTGTATTGAGAATATAACCGTTTAGAATATTCTGTTCGTCGGTTTAACCGGTTTATACTTCGCTCTTTTGTATCTATTAAACGGAATTGCCGGTAGATTTCGGGAAAAATTTTCATCAAAGACCTATAAAAATAGCCTATATCTTGTAATAAATCTCACAATTTAAAACCACAAATAAAATAAAGCGGCTAAGTAAGATACGCGATGACAGTACTATTTAAGATTGTTGTTGGTACATCTATTATTTTGTAGTCTCGCCACCCATTGCTGTAAACACGTGATCTACGGGCTCCCATAATTCAATTTTATTACCTTCGGCATCCATAATATGTACAAATTTGCCATAGTCATAACTGGCAATTTCATCTAAAACTTGAACGCCATCGGCTTTAAGCTTTTTTATCAAAGCCTCAATATTTTGAACCCGGTAATTGATCATAAACTCTTTTTTTGAAGGGTCAAAGTATTCACTTCCTTTTTGAAAAGGACTCCACTGTAAATAATTGATTTCGTCTGGCCTATTTGCATTCCTAAATTCAAAACTAGAACCCCATTGGTTAACCTTTAACCCAAGGTGTTGAGCATACCATTCTTTGGTTTTCTCTGGGTTTTCTGAGAAGAAAAAAATACCCCCTATACCGGTTACCTTAGGTTCAAGTTCACTTGAATCTGATTTTTTATTTTGGTTCATTTTATACTTTTATACAAATATACTTTTTTTAACTGCTATAAATAACCTAAAAGTTTACTTTCTCAAATGGTTTAGCTGCTCATAAACACTCAAAAGTATCCGTTAAGAAGAAAAAAAATATGCCTAAGCATTCTTTATAAAAAGGGAGATTTTGAAGGTATAGAATAAACTGCTGAGATTAGGATAATAAGCACAGCAGTTTGTCTTTACAAGCACAGCAGTTTGTGATTACGAACACAGCAGCTTGTCTTCACAAGCACAGCAGCTTTTGTAGAATTTCATTTTACTTGGTTACGGACCGCCTTTTTATCTGATTTTAAAATATAATTTGATTTAAATATGTCTAATGAATTTTTATATCAGTTGGTAAGTCAATTAATTAAAAACTAAGTAGGTTAATAAAATTTAAAAGTAATCGCGTTAGGGATTGCAGTGAAAATACTTTTTGGCGCCAAGCCTAAAAGATTGTAACGTAAAGCCCGACCCGCAGGGGAACGCCCAAAAACAATTCTAATTATACCTTCTGAGTTACTAATATGACTTTCTGATTCTCATGGTTGGTTATACAAAAAATGTATATTTCTCCACCCTCTTTAATGCCATATTTTTTACGGATTTGGGCAACGCTGAGCGGAAAGTTACGTGCACTAATATTGGCCTTTTTGATATTTAGTTTTTTAAAGGCTTTTTTATTAAAAGCCTCGCGTTGAATTACTTTAAATACTCTTCCTGGAAAATCGATTAAAGATTGACTCGTGTAAAGATGGGTATGTTGTGCTAACTTTTGTAGTTCTAAACCTTGACTTATGTTGTTAAAAAAACCAGCTTTTAATAGACTAACATTTGGCTCGTATAAATATTTTAAAACGGGACCTAGTCTTGCTTTGCTACTGCTTTCTTCGTCTAGATTGGCCTTATAAAATGCGGTGTGGGTTGAAAAGAAATTTACACAATGTACTTGAGGTACGGTTGGTTTTGCTATGTGTTCTTTTTTAAGTACCCAAAGCAATTCTTTAAGCTCATTGTTTACGGCCACGCAGTGTATATGTTGAACTCCTTTTAGTTCTTTTAAGCCTAACTTGATATCTAACAATGGGGATGTTTTGAGTAAAACACACTTGGTTTTAGAGAACAACAAATCAAGGTGTTCTAGCACATTGGGAGTGCATTGTGCTAGGCTAAATACTTTTTGCCCTGCGCGGTCTCGGCGAGCAGGGTCTAAATACAGACAATCCCAAGTGTTTTGCGTTTGGTTTAAATAAGTTAAACTATCGGTAGTCAAGCTACTTATATTGGGGGCCCTTAGTTTCTGAAAATTGGCTTGCGCTATTTTGGCTAACTCTTCCTGCGTTTCAAAATGCGTTACCTTTTTAAAATACTGGCTAAAATAAAAGCTGTCGACGCCAAATCCGCCTGTTAAATCGGCTAAGCTTTCACCGCTGACGCATTGAGCTTTGTAGGCAGCGGTAACCTCTGATGATGTTTGGGCTAAATTTAGTTGAGGAGGAAAGTATATACCTGGGGTAGCATACCAGGTAGGTAATTTGACTTTAGCTTTTTTACGTGCGGCGATTTGCTGTGCTATTTCTTGTATACTTACTTGCTTAAAAGGACTGCCTTTAAGGATTAATTCAGGCAAAGCGTCTTGTTCGTGTTTTTTTATAAAACGTTGAACCTCTTCCTCAAAAATAGCTGGATTCATTATAGGTCTTTGGTTAGTTTTTTCACAATCTTATATTCACTTAAGGTCTCTTTAGCTATTACCTTAATTGCTGTGTAAACGGGAATGGCAATGACCATGCCTAAAATGCCAAATAATAATCCTGCGATAAGTATAATTAAAAAAATCTCTAAGGGGTGTGATCGCACACTTTTTCCGAATATAAGCGGCTGATTAATAAAGTTGTCTATAAGTTGAGCAATTGCATATCCTGCCATTACAAAACTAAGTTTAGGCAAAATTACCGCCGAAAAATCTGCTCCTAAATTACTCGAAATAACAAAAAGTGCCATCAATATACCAGCTACCATAGGGCCTAAATAGGGTACAATGTTTAAGAATGCACAAATTAAGGCAATGGCAACGGCGTTATCAACTTCAAAAGTGACCAATAAAACCGTATAAATAATAAACAATACTAAGATTTGTAAGGTTAAACCGATAAAATACCTTGAGAGCAATATTTTTATTTTTTCAAACATTAACTTAAACCTGGATTCTTCTCCTTTGTTTGAAAACACCAAAATGCTGTTTAATAACAACTTACTATCACTTAATAAGAAAAAGGAAATAAAAATGATAGAAAATACCCCTATAATACCATTACCTAAACCACTAAAAATATAATTTACGGAGTTTGGAATGAATTGAAAATCAAAATTCTTAATGAAATCGGTTTGTTTTAAACCCGTGAGAATATCAATTTCGTCAACTCCAAGATAGGCTTTAATTTGTAGATTTAAATCGTTTAGATCTGCTTTGAAGGCATTAAAATCAATACGACCAATATTTTCGCTTTGTTGGATGATTATAGGAATAAAAAGACTTACAACTCCTATAATAATACTTAAAACCGCACATAGCACCACTACAACGGCTAAGCGGTTTGGAAATTTCAGCTTCTTTTTTAAAAAAAAGACCATGGGTCGGCCTATTAATGAAATAACAGCAGCGATGGCAATAAAAGCAATTACCGATTGAATTTGGTATAAAAACCAAAGTAGTAGTATTATACCCACCAAAATAGCAACCGCTCTTAAAATTCCGTAAGTGATTGTTTTTGAATTCATAGTTGATTCATTTGTTTTGTAAATTCATACAATGTTATACTCAGCGCTTGTGACACATTCATACTAGAGTTTAAGCCAAACATAGGAATATGGACACAGTTATCACAAAGCCTAATCCACTCCTCAGCAAGACCATAACGCTCAGCTCCAAGGAGAATAAGTAACTTTTCATTTTTACTGAGTTTAAAATCTTGTAAAGACTGACTGTCTTTAGTGATTTCTAGTCCTATTATCTTAAAACCTTTGTCTCGGTATTTTTGAATAAGCGCAGAGTTTAAGTCTACTGCCTGATAATTTAAATGTTGTTGAGTAGCTCTTGCGGTTCGTTTAAAACGATTGCTATTCATTAAATCATCGCATTTTGAGAGTAAAATCTCTTCAATATTAAAAGCTTCGGCTGCTCTAAAAATACTTCCTAAGTTAGCCGGACTCGTGAGTTGATGAGCCACCAAAACAATTGGAAATTTTTTGGTTTCAAAACTGGTTTCCTCGTGCGTTAATTGCTGCGGCATAATTAATTTTTAAAAGCATAATGAATAATATTGGCACCCATCTTTAGTGCTTTTTCGCGAACCTCTTCTGGATCGCCGTGCACAGCAGGACTTTCCCATCCATCGCCTAAATCAGATTCAAAAGTAAATAGTAAAATTAATCTGTTTTGATGGAATAAACCCAAGGCCTGTGGGCGTTTACCATCGTGTTCATGTATTTTGGGCAGCCCTTTAGGAAAATTAAAAGGTTGCTGGAAGAGTTTATGACTGCCGGGTAATTCTTGAAGTTCTTTTTCGGGGAATAATCGTTTTAATTGTGGTAGCAAGTATTTATACATACCGTAATTGTCATCTATATGTAAAAACCCACCGCCTAAAAGGTAACGTCTTAAATTTTCGATTCCTTTTTCGCTAAAATAAACATTGCCGTGCCCCGTCATATGTATAAAAGCATAGGAAAAAAGAGCAGGATCTGTTGGTTTTACTTGCCCAATTTCATCATCTATTTTGGTTCGTATATTTTGATTGCAAAATTGAACTAGATTAGGTAAAGCCGTTGGATTACCGTACCAGTCACCGCCACCTTCATATTCTAAAACCGCTACTTTCTGTGCGTAGGTAAAGCTACAGCATATAAACCCTAAACAAAGAAATACAAATTTTCTCATAACTTTAATTATTCGTGTAAAAGTGCAAAGGTGTGTACACCTACTATACCCGCAGTTTCTGTGCGCAACCTGCTTTTTCCTAAACTCACCGGCTTAAAACCTTGGTTTATTGCCTGTTGCACCTCTGCAGTTGAAAAATCACCTTCGGGACCTATTAGCAGTAAATAATCTTCTTGTAATTTTATCGATTGACTCAACAAGATTTTTTCTTCGTCATAACAATGCGCTATAAATTGATGGGTGGCTTTAGCCGATTGAATGAATTTACTAAATGGAACAAGCTCGCTTACTTCTGGTAGTTTATAATGTAAAGATTGCTTCAAAGCACTCACCAAAACTCGTTGGTAACGTTCTAATTTAATTTTTTTGCGCTCGCTATGATCACACAAAATAAAACTAATTCTATCTATTCCTATTTCCGTAGCTTTTTCTAAAAACCACTCGATGCGGTCATTCATTTTAGTAGGAGCTATGGCTAGGTGCAAATTGTATTTTCTGGGCGGTGCTTGGGTTACGCTTAAAACTTTGGCTTTTGTTTTTTTACTTGCAATTTCAATCAACTCTGCTTTAAACATATAGCCTTTTCCGTTGGTCACATGAACTAGATCACCCTCGTTCTTACGTAAAACGCGTACTAAATGCTTATGCTCTTCTACATTAAAATAAAAATGAGTGTCTTGGGGTTGTATGTGATCTAGATAGAATAGTTGCATGTTAAATGTGGTAGCGTGCTTTAGCACTTGTTTTTACGTCGGTAAATTGGCCATTTAGAAATTTATAATAACCCACAATGCCAATCATTGCCGCATTATCTGTGGTGTATTCAAATTTAGGTATATGGCAAATCCACTTTTTATTTTTCTCCTGCTTTTGAAGCATAGTACGAATAGCCGAGTTAGCCGAGACACCGCCTCCTATAGCTACCTCTCTTATTTGCGTTTGCTTTACTGCTTTTTCTAGTTTTTTCTTAATTATCTTTACTACCGTAAACTGAAAAGAAGCACATAAATCATTCAAATTTTCCTTTATAAAGTCTTGATTTTCTTTTTGCTTTTTTTCTAAAAAGTACATTACAGCAGTTTTTAATCCGCTAAAGCTAAAGTTTAAATCTTTTACATTAGGTACAGGAAATTCAAAAGCTTTCGGGTTTCCTTTTTGAGCAAGTTTATCAACTATAGGTCCAGCAGGATAATCTAGCCCGAGCATTTTACCGCACTTGTCATAAGCTTCACCCACGGCATCATCTAAGGTTTCTCCGATTACCTCCATAGAGAAATAATCATCAACTTTTACAATCTGTGTATGCCCACCACTTAAAGTGATTCCTAAAAAGGGAAAATTTGGTTTGCGGTGACTTGCATCATCTATAAAATGAGCCAATAAATGCGCTTGCATATGGTTAACCTCAATGAGAGGAATATCTAATGCCAAAGCCAAAGATTTTGCAAAAGAGGTACCCACCAATAAACTACCCATTAACCCAGGGCCGCGAGTAAAAGCTATTGCGTTTAATTGTGATTTGTCTATTTTGGCTTTCTTCAAAGCTTGATCTACAACAGGAACAATATTTTGTTGATGCGCTCTAGAGGCTAATTCAGGAACTACTCCGCCATATTCTTCGTGTATTTTTTGGGTAGCCACTACATTGCTTAAAATACGTGAATTTTCTAATACAGCCGCTGCCGTATCATCACAAGAAGATTCAATTGATAAAATGTAGGTGTTTTCTAATGACATTATTATATATTAGGCATAAAAATTGGTACAATTTAAATAAGGTATCCTATTTTTGTAATGCTTTTATGATTACAAATAAGAGCCTTAAACAAAGCTAGAGAAATCTTTTAAAATATTCTAAAAACTACCGCCTTATAAAACGAAAAATAAAAATATTAGTCAAGATATTACTCGGCTTGCTCTTGTTTTTTTTGTTGTTGGTTATGTTTTTTTCAATAGCCAGCGTACAAACTAAAACGGCGCAGTATTTAACCGATTTTCTTCAGGAGAAATACAATGCTAAAATTCAAGTGGCTAAATTACGACTTTCGTATGACGGTAGAGTGGTATTGAACCAAGTTTTCATTGAAGATCATCACCAGGATACATTGATAGTGGCCAAAGAATTAAGTACCTCATTACTCAATATTCAAGGTCTAGTCAGCGGTAACGATTTAGATTTCGAAAATACCCACGCTAGCCAATTAAAATTATACCTCAAGCGGTATAAAAATGAAGAAGAAGATAATTTTAGTGTATTTATTCAAAAGTTTGATAGTGGTAAAAAGACTAGCGAAGATTTTTCTTTAACCATCGATGAGATAAACCTTACCGATAGTTATTTTTCTTACACCGATTATAATCTCCAACAGGAACCTGTTATCGCTTTAGAAAAGCTAAATGTTCAAGCCAGTAATTTACTTATAGATAACAGCGATGTGTATGTTCAAATCGCCAGCTTGCGCGGAACAGAATCAAACGGAATAAAAGTAGATTTTTTACAAACCGATTTTGCCTATACCCAACAGCAAATGCGTTTAGACAACTTGGTTCTTAACACCGATAAAACTTCAATCGAGGCACCTAGAATTTATTTGAATTATGAGCAAGTTGAAGATTTATCTGATTTTGAAAATAAGGTAAATATCGATGCTCAATTTGAAAAATCTGTTGTTCATACCCAAGATTTAAATAAGTTATACAACGAATTTAGCAAAGGTAACGAATTAAAATTCTCCGGAAATGTGTCTGGGGTTTTAAATAATTTACACCTTAATAATTGGAAAATGAGCGGAATGAATCGAACCGATTTATCAGGCGATTTAACCCTAAAGAATATATTATCTGGTGATGCAAATAGTATTCGTGTTATGGGTAACTATGACTATTTAAACACCAATTATTATGATGTGGTAAATTTGTTACCAAATCTTCTAAAAGATAGAATTCCTAAGCGTCTGCAAAAATTAGGGCAGGTAAAACTTGTAGGATATTTAGAAGCTGGTCCGCAGCAAGTGGTTACCGATGCTACGTTAAATAGCCAGTTGGGAGGCGGGCAGTTTGCCTTACGTATTAATGAACTCGAAAATATAAACAATGCCTCCTACCAAGGAAATCTCGTTTTTACCGATTTTAACTTAGGCGCTTTACTTAATAACAAACAATTGGGCAAGGTGAGTATTGAAGTAGATGTAGATGGTAGCGGATTTTCAGCCAATCAATTAAATTCTAAGGTAAAGGGTAATATTTCTTCTTTTTACTTTAATGGTTACCGTTATAAGAACATTCAACTTTCGGGCACCTTAAAAAACCCGTATTTTAATGGTAAATTAATCAGTAACGATCCTAATTTAAAATTGAATTTTGAAGGACTTATAGACGCTTCTTCCTCCACTAATATCATTGATTTTGATGCTCAAATCGCTTACGCGGATTTAAGTGCGCTTAATTTTGTACAAGACACAACAGCTATTTTTAGTGGCAATTTAAACCTAGATCTCAAAGGGAAAAATATAAATGATGCCGAAGGAATTATACTGTTTTCTGATGTTCGTTACCAAAATAATCAGAATAAGTATGCTTTTAATCAGCTTCAATTACAAGCAGCAACCAATGAAAAAGAGCGCATTATCAAAATTACTTCACCAGATGTGGTCAACGGCGAAGTGCGTGGTAACTTTCTGATTGAAGAAATACCTAATCTTTTTAGAAATGCCATTGGTAGTATTTATACCAATTATAAACCCGTTAGGGTAACCCCCAACCAAGAGGTTTCATTCGAATTTGATATTTTTAATAAAATAGTAGAAGTGGTGGTACCCGGTATACAGATTTCGGCCAATACCTTTATTAGGGGAAATTTAACTTCAGAAGAGTCGGCTTTCAAGCTTAGTTTTAAATCACCTCAAATAAATATAGAAAAAAATAAATTCTACCGCATAGATTTACAGGTAGATAACGACAACCCGCTGTTTAATACCTACTTAAAAGTAGATAGTATTCAAACGGGTTTTTATACTGCTAGAGATTTTAATTTAATCAATGTTACATTAAAAGACACGCTATTTTTTAAAACTGCCTTCACAGGAGGAAATAAAAACGATGATGAATTTGATTTTAGTTTATACCACACTATAAATCAAGAAAACAAATCGGTTGTTGGCTTTAGAAAATCAGATTTTCAATTTAAAAGAGCAAAATGGTTTCTAAACAAGAATAATTTAAAAGATAAAAAATTAGTTTTTGACCACGACTTTAAAGGTTTCAGTTTAGATACCTTAAGTATTACCCATTTAAATGAAGAAATACGCATAAGTGGTGAGCTTACCGATAGCACATACAAAAATTTTGAATTGAAATTTAAAGATGTCGATTTGCAAAAAGTCACTCCCGATATCGATAGTCTTCAAATGAAGGGTATCGTAAATGGAAACTTGAATTTTCTGCAGAAAAAGGGAGTGTATTACCCTAAAAGTAAAATTAAAATCGAAAATGTCGCCTTAAACGATGTAAATTATGGGAACTTAAATTTAGATATCTCAGGAAACGAATCGCTTACAGACTACAGCATTTTAGCCGAATTGAAAACCAAAGAGAAAATGTATTTAAAGGCTAATGGAGGTATCAATGTTAGCCAGCAAAATGCGTATATTGATCTTCTGGTTGATGTAAACGATTTTGATCTAGAAGCTTTTAGTCCTATAGGCGGAGAGGTACTAACCGATTTCCGCGGCACCGCAACAGGAGATGCGCATATTTTTGGCGATTACGCCAATCCAGATATTAATGGTAGCCTTACCTTATCGGAAGCCGGACTTAAAATACCTTACCTTAATGTTGATCTCGATTTTCAGCCGCAGGCAGAAGTTAATCTTCGTAAACAGCAATTTATATTTAATGACATTAGGCTTACCGATACTAAATACGATACTCAAGGTGTTTTAAACGGCAGTATTAGCCACCGAAATTTCCAAGATTGGGAATTAGATTTACAACTAACAGCACCCAACAGATTGTTGGTTTTAGATACCAAACAAACCGAAGAATCCTTATACTTTGGCACCGGATTTATAAGTGGTAATGCTAGTATTGCAGGTCCTGTAGAGGAATTGTTTATTGATGTAAACGCAAAAACCGAAGAGGGTACCATTTTTAAAATACCGCTTAGCGATTCTGAAAGTATTGGAGATCATTCTTTTATTTACTTTTTAACTCCAGAACAAAAAAAGGCAAAAGAAGAAGGTACACCCGTGAATATTAAACCAGTAAAAGGGCTTGAAATGGCTTTCGAATTAGATGTCACCAAAGATGCCGAAGTAGAAGTAGTGGTTGATCAAGAGAGCGGAAGTACTTTAAGAGGGAGCGGAGCAGGTACTTTGTTGATTGAAATCAATACCAATGGAAAATTCAATATGTGGGGAGATTTCGTAGCTTACGAAGGAATTTATAATTTTAAATATGCTGGTCTTATTCAAAAAGAATTTGAGGTAGTGCCAGGGGGTAATATTACCTGGGACGGCAGCCCTACAAGAGCAAATTTAAATGTAAAAGCACTTTACAAAACCAGTGCAAATCCTGCTATTTTACTAGAAAATCCTACTATAAACAGAAGTATACCAGTAGAGGTATATATCAATTTAAACGGTGAACTTACCTCGACCGATTTAAGTTTTGAAATTGATTATCCAAACTTAAGTAGTGTGGTGAAATCTGAATTAGAATACCGCATCAGCGACAGACAAAACACAGAGATACAAGCCTTGAGCTTAATTTCGCAAGGTAGTTTTTTCGCTCAAGGCGGATCAGGTCAAAACGCACCAGGTAATTTACTAATTGAAAGAGCCTCAGGATTATTTGATGATATTTTTACCGATGAAGATGGAAAATTTAAAGTAGGAATAGATTATGTTCAAGGAGGAAGAACTCCCGATCAAGAAACAGCCGATCGGTTTGGGGTTACACTGTCTACCCAAATTAGCGAACGGGTTTTAATTAACGGTAGAGTAGGAGTGCCTATAGGCGGGGTAACTGAATCTGTAGTGGTAGGAGATGTTGAAATTGATTTCTTGCTAAATGAAGACGGAAGTTTGCGCGCTAAGTTATTCAATCGTGAAAACGATATTCAATACATTGGGGAAGAATTAGGCTACACTCAAGGGGTAGGTTTATCTTATTCGGTGGATTTTGATACCTTTAAAGAGCTTATAAGAAAGATTCTAAACAAAGAATTAGAGCAAACTGAAACCAAAAAGCTTAGAAAGCGAAAAAACAAACAAGAAAACAAGATCGAGCTACCTAGCTATATTGAATTTCCAGGCCGATAGATTATATTTAGTAAATTCGTTTTTTATCTAAGTTAGCTTTTTCCATAATTTTAAAATAATTAATGCGCAAATTAAAGCAATCAAAAAACAGAAGATACTGTAGGTGGGTTTTTGATAAATCAAGTAACCTGTACCAAACAAAATGGCATAAACGCCAACAACGCCACTAAAAAAAGCCAGTATTTTTTGCTTTAGGAAGTCAAATTTTTTACCAGTTTCAAATACTTTTTCTTCAAATTTTTGTAGGGTATTAGCGTCGGTTGGTCGGGTAAACAAACTTACCAATACCCAACAAGTGGTTGTAATAACCACCCCAACAACCAATTGATAATGGCTGGCCAATTCAAACCACGGCGCTTCTAGTTTTGCGTTGATAAAAAATACTACCGCAATCAAGAATGAAACAAGCATGGCTGTAATTTCAGAATACGGGTTTATCCTGTACCAAAACCAACGTAAAATAAACAATAGCCCGGTGCCGGCACCTATTTGTAAAAGCAAATCAAATGCTTCTTTAGCTTCTTCTAAAAACAAACTCAATAAGGCGGCAAAAAGCATCATAATCACAGTCGAAATTCTTCCTAAACGTACTTTTTGTTTTTCACTGGCTTTAGGATTTACAAAGCGTGCATAAAAATCATTAACCACATAACTACTTCCCCAATTAAGATGGGTAGAAATAGTACTCATAAATGCTGCGATTAGAGAAGTAACTACAATGCCTAAAAGTCCAGAAGGTAAAAAACTCAACATTGCAGGATAGGCCAAATCATCTTTAATAAAGTGGTTGTCTAAACTAGGAAAAGCCTCTTGCAAACTAGCCGTAGTAGGGTAAATTACAATAGAAGCTAAGCCGATGATAATCCAAGGCCACGGTCTTAATGCATAATGAGCTATGGTAAAAAATAAGGTAGCTCCTACTGCGTGTTTTTTATTTTTGGCGGCAAGCATACGCTGGGCAATATAACCACCACCGCCTGGTTCTGCTCCAGGGTACCAAACGCTCCACCATTGAACGGCTAAAGGTACAAGTAAAACCGGCACATAAACTTTTGGATTGGTAAAATCTGGAAAAAAAGGCATCTTTGGTTGTACCGCTTGGTTGTTAATCAAGGCATCTAGACCGCCAATTTCAGGTAAATTAATGATGTAAATGCTAGCCCAAATGCTACCGACCATTGCGATAAAAAACTGAATAAAATCGGTGATTAATACTCCCTTTAATCCGCCAAGAAGCGAGTAAACCACTGTGATTAGAGAAGACACCAATAGGGTTTGTAAAGCAGAAAAGCCAAACATCACGTGGCCTATTTTAATGGCGGCTAAACATACGCCAGCCATAATAACTATATTGAAAAATACGCCTAAATAAAGGGCACGAAAACCACGTAGAAAAGCGGCACTTTTTCCGCTATAGCGTAATTCATAAAATTCTAAATCGGTTGTGATATCACTTTTACGCCACAATTTAGCGTAAAAAAAAACGGTTAGCATTCCGGTAAGTAAAAAACTCCACCAAACCCAATTACCAAACACCCCATCATTCCTTACAATTCCCGCAACTAGACCTGGTGTGTCTGCGGCAAAAGTGGTGGCCACCATAGAAACTCCTAAAAGCCACCACGGCATATTTTTACCAGATAAGAAATAACTATCTACGTTCTTTTGACCTTTGAAATAAACTAGAACACCAACGCCAAGGCTTATTACAAAAAATCCGATGATCAATAACCAATCTAGACCCGATAGTTGCATAAATGGGATTATTTAATAGCTATAGCGCTAATTTCTACATTTACAAATTTGGGTAAATTAGCAACTTCAACTGTTTCACGGGCAGGTGCAGTAGATCCATCAAAATAAGTCGCATAAACCTCATTTATTATACTGAAGTTATGCATATCACTTATAAAAATAGAAGTTTTTACCACGTTTTGAAGTGACATTCCAGCGGCTTTTAAAACAGCTTTTAAATTATTCATTACCCGATGCGTCTCATCGCGTAAATCTTTAGTTTCTAGTTCTCCCGTTTCCGGATTTATAGCAATTTGACCACTTATATAAAGCATGTCTTTAACCAAAATAGCTTGATTATAAGGTCCTATAGGTTGTGGGGCATCTGGGGTATTAATTATTTCTCTCATAATGATTCTTATTTTATAAGCGTCTATCTCTTTCTCTGTTTTTATCGTATTTTAAATCTTGAAGCACATTTGCTTTAATACCTATAAAAAAGTACCACGATTCGCGGTCACCAAAAGGCGTCCAATTAAACGATAGTCGCCAACTTTCTAGGTCACGTTGAAAACGCAATTGGGTAAAGGTAAAGCCTGGATTAACAAAATCGAAACCAGAGGAGGCGCCAACCTTCCAACGAGGAGACAACTCTACATCTCCACTAAACATAATAGAATGCCCCGAAATCTCGTTATTTCTTCTTAAGTTATCATAGGTCATACTATAAGCAATGCGTAAATTCCAAGGAATACTATAATTATAACGCTTAGTTTCATTTTCTACCACTTCTTCTTCCTCATCTTCATAGAGTTTTCCGTCAAAATCTGCCGATCTTCCAAATAAATCATCTGGTCTACCACCATTTCTAAACGATTCATTTTCAAGATCATCTGTTTGTTCATCTTGGTCCCGCTCAAAATCTTTATTGGAGAAACTATAACTAAAACTCGTCTGTGCCCTTGTTAATCTAAATAGACTACCACCATTATTGATATTCCATTTGTCGATTCTCTCATTACTATTGTTTAAAGCGTATGGATCTAAAGCACCATTAAAATTTATGGTAAGTTTATCTTGTACGACAGGCAGTGAACCTCGAACTACAACTGGTTGTAGCTTTAAAGAATCGGCTGCCATATTGTAGGAAGTTCCTAAACTAAAGTTGGAAAGCAACTTTCTTTTAATTGGTTCTGTTGCGGTGGTATCGCGTGAGGTGATCTTTGCTTCAAAATCATTGGTTACATTAAACCCGATACTGCTTGCATATCGGTTTCCTGGCGCTCCAAATAAAGAGCCTTCAAATCTAGAATAACTTACATTTCTAGCTTCTAGAGTAGAAGTTGCTGGCACCAAATAAGTGTCGTAAAATTGATCGAAAGAGGGGGTGAGTGTATAACTTAAAGATGGTCTAATTACATGCCTTATGGCCTGAATTTTTTTATCTTTTCCAAAGTTTTTTTGGCCGTATACAGTTGTTCCAATACTAGAACTAAAATTATAGGTTCTAAAAGAATCAAATCCGTTAAGGGTATCGCGCACAACAGCTTGCGTATCTTGATCATAGCGCTGCTCAATGGTTTTAAAAACCCAATTTTCTTCAAAATTTGTTCCCGCACTAACACTAAAATGTTTAAACAGTTTAAAATTTGTGGCAATGGGTATGCTATGCTTAATTCCGCTTTGCATATCTCTAAACATTTGTGGTTTAAAGAAAAGAGAATCGGTCGTTTTTATTCTATTTTCACCTCGTAAACTATACTGGAAATTAATATTTTCAAAAATACCTTTCTTGGTCCCATTTTTAGGAGCAAAAGGATAAATTCTAGACATACTTGCGTTTAAGCTGGGCAAGGTCATATTGATTTCCTGTGTATTAGTATTTTGATTGTGGGTGGCAGCAATGTTTAAATTAACCTCTGGGAAACCACTAAAGGTTTTACTGTAAGATACCGATGAACTCAGGTTGTTATTCAGAAAATTCGCGGTGTTGGTTTGATTGATACTTTCTTGATAATATTGAGAACTACCAAGGTTAACAGAGGCTTGAAATCTGCTTGACGGATTAGCTTTTGCGTCTTGAGAATGTGACCAGCGAATGTTATAAATAGAGCTTTCTGAATAATCGGGGAAACCGGGTTCACTATTGAGCAATTTTTCATACCTAAAGCTAAAATTACCCCTAAATTTATAACGCAGCGCATAATTTGATTCGGCTCTAAAGCCAAAACTACCGTTGGTGTAATAATCCCCTAAAACGGCTAAATCAACATATTCATTAATATTAAAATAATAACCACCATTTTGTAAAAAGTAACCTCTGTTTTGGTTATCTCCAAAAGAGGGTAAGATAATACCCGAAGAACGTTCATCGGTTAAGGGGAAGTAGCCAAAAGGCAACATTAACGGGGTAGGCACATCGGCGATGTACATGGTTACTAAACCCGTAATCACCTTTTTTTCGGGAACTAATTTCACCTGTCTTGCGTTAAAATAATATTCGGGGTTGTCTATATCTTTTGCGGTGGTAAACTTTACGTTTTGCATAAAGTAAACCGAATCGTTTTCTTTTTTGGTTATAGCTCCTTTTACATTAAATTCGCCTTGTTGCGTGCGCGAATTATAAACCAAGGCTTTTTGAGTATCAAAATTGAATCGGATGCTGTCGGGCTCAACAATATTCTGTCCTTGAGAAAAAACCGGTCGCTGAGTATAATTTCCTAGTGAATCTTTGATACCAAAAGCATACACTTCATTGGTAGCATTATTCAATATTATTTTTCCAGCTTCAAGCGTGATGTCGCCATAAACAATTTTGGCTTCATTGTACAAATAGGCTTTCTTGTTTTTAGCATCAAGCATCATATAATCCTTAGCCGTACTAATCACATTATCGGTTAAAAAAGATTTGGTTTTAGTACTGTCTTCTTGAATTATATCATCATTAGGATTTACAATAGGAGTACTTTTTAAAAGGCTATCGCTTAAAGGAAAAATAGCCTCTCGTTCTGCGGGAATACGCAAGGTACGTGTGCTATCAATTTCTTGAGCTTGCGTCGAATTAAAAAACAAGAAAAGAAAAAAACAAGAGAAAAGTATATGGTATAAGTTTGTTTGCAATGCTTATAGTGCTATTTTTGTATTGTTTGGCTTGCTTTTTGAAAAGCCAAAATTACATATATTTTTTTAAGGGTTGTTCAGAATTTTTAAAAATAAACAAATCGGCAAATAAAAATTAGCTTAAGCTATTCAATATGAAAAAGTTTTCACTTTATTTCTTTCTCCTTTGCGGAATTTTATTGCTAACCCAAGAACTAGCTTGGTCGCAAAACAAAACCTTTGTAGTGGTTTTAGATGCGGGTCACGGAGGTAAAGATCCAGGAAATCGAGGAAACGGTTATAAGGAAAAAGATATTGCCCTAAAGGTGGTTCTTGAAGTAGGCAAGATCTTAAAAAAAGATAAAGACATAAAAGTACTTTACACCAGAACGACAGATAAATTTGTAACCTTAGACGATAGAGCGAAGATTGCCAATGACGCTGATGCTGATTTATTTGTTTCTGTTCATTGCAATGCTCATAGTAGTAACGCACAAGGTACAGAAACATTTGTTTTAGGTTTACACCGTAATGAAGACAACCTAAAGATTGCGATGAAAGAAAACTCTGTGATTTATTTAGAAGATGATTATGAAGTGGTTTATGACGGTTTCGATCCGAGTTCTCCTGCCTCTTATATTGGAATGACTTTAATGCAAGAAGAATATTTAGATCAAAGTATTTTATTAGCTGACTATGTGCAAAAGCAATTCACTAACACCCTTAAACGGGTAAATCGAGGGGTGAAACAAGCTGGTTTTTTAGTTCTTCGCAAGACGTTTATGCCTAGTGTTTTAGTTGAAACCGGATTTTTAACCAATAAACAAGAAGGCCGTTATTTAAACTCACCTGCTGGGCAGGCTAAAATGGCAACTTCTATAGCCGAAGGAATAGTAGATTATAAAAACAGTATAAACCTTAGCGCTACAGAAGTAAAGTATAAAAAAGAAGACCTAGAAAATAAAGAAGAATACCCTTCTGTAACCTTTATGGTACAAATTGCAGCGGGTAGCAAGCCGCTTGAATTAGCCCCATATAACTTTAAAGGTTTGAAAGATGTTTCGCGTAAGCTCGAAGGCAAACTTTATAAGTATTATTATGGAAGCACGAGTAATTATAACGAGATTCAACGATTACTACAACAAGCCAAAAGCGCTGGATTTTCAAAAAGCTTTCTTGTTGCTTTTAAAGAGGGAGATAAAATAAGCGTTAACGACGCGTTAAAAACTAAGCGGAAATAAAAGCATTTTCTATTTTTAATCCCTAAATTTGCTAATTCTTAAAACCGCTACAATTGAAAATATCGAAAGAAGTTAAAACTGCATTACTCGCCTTATTGGCTATAGCCCTACTGATATTTGGTTATAATTTTTTGAAAGGAAATAATTTATTAGCTAATAACAGAACCTTTTATGCGGTATATGATGATGTAGAAGGTCTCGCACCTTCATCGCCAGTTACCATTAATGGTTTACAAGTAGGTACGGTTTCGGGTATTCGTTTCTTAAATAAAACAGGAGCCATTTTGGTGAGTATGAATGTTCAAAATGAGTTTCAATTTTCAAAAACAAGTAAAGCCCAAATATATGGTGGCGGTATTATAGGTGGAAAAAGTTTGGCAATTATTCCTGATTACGATGGACCTATGGCTAAATCTGGAGACACTTTACCCGGCGAAATAGATGAAGGTTTGTTAGAGCTAGTAAACGATAGACTTACGCCACTACAAAACAAAGTGGAAAAAGCCATTAGTAGTACTGATTCGGTTCTCTTTGCCTTTAACGATATTTTAAACCCAGAATCACGACAGAACCTTAAGCAAAGTCTTGCAAACTTTAATTCTATATCAGAACATTTCAAAAATATTACAGGGAGAACAGATAATATGCTTAAGAACAATGAAGATAAGCTGAGTAGAACTCTTAGTAATATAGATAAAACCACGGCTAATTTAAGCAAGCTAAGCGATAGCCTTTCGCAAGTTGATATTGCACAAATTACACGTGATTTAGAAACCGCAATTCACGATTTTAAAAGTATTGCTAGTGAATTGAATCAAGGGAAGGGCACAGCAGGTAAACTATTGAAAGACCCTACTGTTTATGATAATATGGATCGTGCAACCCGACAGTTAGAGCAATTACTGCAAGATTTAAAATTAAACCCCAAGCGTTACGTCCATTTTTCTCTGTTTGGCAAAAAAAATAAAGCTTACGAAAAACCAAAAGACTCTCTTAAATAAATTTGAAATATGGCAATTTTAGGACAAATACTATTTTTCATCGCCCTTGTATTGGGCGTTGGCTTTTTTACCCTAAATATCAAGAAATTAATTCGCAATATTAAACTAGGTAAAGCAGTTGACTGTAACGACCGAAAAGGCGAGCGTTTTAAGCAAATGGCTAAAGTCGCTTTAGGGCAATCTAAAATGGTGGTGCGGCCAATTGCCGGTGTCTTACATATAATAGTATACGTTGGCTTTATTATTATAAATATTGAAGTTATAGAGATTATTATCGACGGGCTTTTTGGCACTCACCGGGTTTTATCTTTTATGGGTGGCTTCTATAATTTCTTAATCGGTACTTTTGAGATATTAGCCTTATTGGTTTTTGTTGGAGTAGTGGTATTTTGGCTAAGAAGAAATGCATTGAAAATAAAACGTTTTTGGGCAAACGAGATGAAAGGTTGGCCTAAAGATGACGCTAATTATATTCTATATTTTGAGATGGTACTTATGGGCTTGTTTTTATTAATGAATGCCGCCGATTATCAATTGCAACTTTCTGGTGCTTCGCATTATGCGCAACAAGACGGATCTATAGTAGGCGCTTTTCCTGTGAGTCAATATATAAGTCCGCTTCTAGCGGGATTATCAGAATCAAGCTTAATTTTAGTTGAGCGTTCGGCTTGGTGGTTACATATATTAGGTATTTTGTTTTTTCTTAATTATTTATACTACTCCAAGCATTTACATATTTTGCTTGCTTTTCCTAACACCTATCTGGCTAAATTACAGCCTAAAGGGGAGATGGATAACCTAGAATCGGTTAAACAAGAGGTAGCCTTGATGATGGACCCTAACGCTGATCCGTTTGCTGCCCCTAGTGGCGACGAGGAAGCAGCAGAGCCAGAAAAATTTGGAGCAAGTGACGTGTTTGATTTGAATCAGGTGCAATTGCTTAATGCCTACACTTGTACAGAATGCGGTAGGTGTACATCAGAATGTCCGGCCAACCAAACGGGTAAGAAACTATCTCCGCGTAAAATTATGATGGATACTCGTGATCGTTTGCAGGAAGTGAGTAAACAGATTGATGCTAAAAAAGACCCTAAAGAAGATGGTAAACAATTATTAGACGATTATATAACCCGAGAAGAGCTATGGGCTTGTACCACTTGCAACGCTTGTGTTCAAGCTTGTCCTATTGGCATAGACCCATTATCTATTATTTTAGATATGCGTAGGTATTTAGTTATGGAACAAAGTGCGGCGCCTAATGAGTTAAACGTTGCCATGGGTAATATAGAAAATAATGGCGCACCTTGGCCTTATAATCAAATGGATAGATTAAACTGGGCAGACGAAAATTAAAATAGAATATTGCGATGAATACAGATAATACTAATACAGAGAAAATTAAGGTACCTACAATGGCCGAGTATATGGCGCAAGGAAAAAAACCAGAAGTTCTTTTTTGGGTAGGTTGTGCGGGTAGTTTTGATGATCGTGCAAAAAAAATAACCAAAGCTTTTGTGAAACTTTTAACCAAGGCAAAAGTAGACTACGCTGTTCTAGGAACCGAAGAAAGTTGTACAGGAGATCCGGCTAAACGATCGGGAAATGAGTTCTTATTTCAAATGCAGGCGGCCATGAATATAGAAGTGCTAAATGGTTATGAGGTTAAAAAAATTGTCACCGCGTGTCCGCATTGTTTTAACACCATCAAAAATGAATACCCAGAATTAGGTGGAAACTACGAAGTTGTTCATCATACTCAATTCTTAAAAAGCTTGATGGAAGAGGGGCGCCTACGCGTAGAAGGCGGTAAATTTAAAGGAAAACGAATAACTTTTCACGACCCTTGTTATTTAGGTCGTGCCAATGATGAATATGAAGCGCCTCGTGATTTGCTTAGAAAACTAGAAGTAGAGTTGCTTGAAATGCGTAAATGCAAGAGTCAAGGGCTTTGTTGCGGTGCTGGAGGTGGCCAGATGTTTAAGGAACCCGAAAAAGGGAATAAAGATGTAAATGTGTTAAGAACAGAACAGGCCTTAGAAACTAAACCAGAAGCTATTGCAGCCGGTTGTCCTTTTTGTAATACTATGATGACAGACGGAGTAAAAAACAAGAATAAAGAAAATGAAGTAGAAGTGCTTGATGTAGCCGAAATGATAGCACAAGCACAAGATCTGTAAATCAAAAATATGTGGGTAGAATTTAACGCGTTAGCCGATGAATCAAAAATATGGATTTATCAGGCAAGTAGGTCTTTTACGGATGTAGAACTACAAGAATTAGAAATGTCGCTAAAAGACTTTGTAGATAACTGGGCCGCGCACGGCACTGGATTAAAAGCTAGTTTTTTGATAAAATACAAACGCTTTATCATTCTTGGCGTAGATGCCGCTAGTGCACAGGCTAGTGGATGCAGCATTGATACCTCTGTTCGATTTATTCAAGAACTAGAGAAAAAATATGCTGTCGATTTACTCGATAAAATGAATGTTACCTTTAAACAAGGAGAATATTTGGCTTATAAACCATTAATTGATTTTAAAAAATTAGTGAAAAACAAGTCAGTTTCTGGTAAAACTATCGTGTTTAACAACTTAGTCAATACTAAAAAAGAATTAGAGACAGATTGGGAGATTCCATTAGAAGAAAGTTGGCACAATCGATTTTTATAACCGTTTAAAGAAGTTTCTACTATGCTCAGATTTTTTTTAATTGCTTTGGCAATTTTTGTTGGCTCTCAATTTTCCTTAAATGCACAGCAAAAAAATCCGCTGGAAGCGAAAAATCCAATCTTACAAAAAGCCTGGGTAGATTCTGTGTATCAAAATTTAACGCTTGATGAAAAAATTGGACAATTGTTTATGGCCGATGTTTTTTCAAGTAAAGGAAAACCAGCCGAAAACAATCTCGCTGCCTTGATAAAAAATTATCATATTGGCGGTATTATCTTTTCTAAAGGAGGTCCTGGACGTCAAGCCAAGATGCATAATCGCTTACAAGAAAAAGCTAAAGTACCTTTGTTAATTGGTATGGATGCCGAATGGGGACTGGCTATGCGTTTAGACTCCACTTATTCTTTTCCGTGGAATATGACCCTTGGCGCTATTCAAGATCCAGATTTAATTTATGAAGCCGGTAAGCAAATCGCTAAGCATAACAAACGCTTAGGAGTACATTTTAATTTTGCACCCGTAGTAGATGTAAACATAAACCCAGCAAACCCAATTATTGGTAATCGTTCTTTTGGTGAAAATGTGCAAAAAATCACTCAACAAGCTATTGCCTTTATGCAAGGGATGCATAGTGAAAATGTTTTGAGCAGCGCCAAACATTTTCCCGGACACGGCGATACCCATACCGATTCTCATAAAAGTTTGCCTTTTCTGGATTTTACTAGACAGCGATTAGATAGTGTTGAATTATTCCCCTTTAGGGAATTAATTAAGAACGGTGTTTCAAGTATAATGGTTGGCCATTTAAATGTACCTGCTTTGCAAGAAGACAATATTCCCACCTCTTTAAGTAAGGCGGTTATTACCGATCTTTTAAAAACTAGATACCAATATAAAGGCTTGATTTTTACAGATGCTTTAAATATGCGCGGAGTAGCTGATTTTGATGAACCGGGAGAAATAGACCTTGCTGCATTCAAAGCAGGAAATGATATATTATTAATCTCAGAAAATATTCCCGCAGCTCATCAACGATTAAAAGCAGCTTATGTTGAAAAAGAAATTACTGAAGAGCGTTTGGCACATTCGGTAAAAAAGATTTTAATGGCTAAATATAAAGCCGGTCTGCATGAATATAAACCTATCAAATTAGAAGGTTTACACGAAGATTTGAATGCTCACGAAAATGATGTGATTTATGAAGAATTGATAGAAAAAGCTATCACTTTAATCAAGAATGATAAAGCTATTTTACCGGTACAGGATTTAGAAAAAAAGAAAATTGCCTATGTAAAATTAGGTGAGGATTCTGGAGAAGCATTTTTGAAAACATTGAATAAATATACGCAAGTAGATGAAGTTAAGGCAGATAGCCTTAGTGAATTGCTAGAAAAACTTAAAGCTTATAACTTGGTGATCGTTGGACATCATACAGATAATGCTAATCCTTGGAAATCATATAAATACACTTTGAACGAGAAGATTTGGTTGTATGAGATTGCCAGAAAAAATGAAGTAATTCTAGCTTCTTTTGCGCGCCCATATTCTATTATCGACTTGAAAACCACCATCAATATAAATGCTATTATTTTAGGATATCAAAACAGTAAACTGGCACAAGAAAAAGTAGCTCAGGCTATATTTGGCGGTCTAAGTGTTCAAGGAAAATTGCCGGTAAGTTTAGGTAAAGAATTCCCAGAAGGTACAGGTTTTATATTATCTAAGGTGCACAGACTTTCTTATGGTATGCCAGAAAGTGTAGGTATGCGTAGTATCAATTTTAAGGAAATTGATAGCATACTAAACGATATGGTCAAAAAAAAAATGGCCCCCGGAGCGCAAGTACTCATTGCGCGAAAAGGAAGGGTGGTTTATGATAAAAATGTAGGTTTTCATACTTACGAAAAAAAAAAGCCTGTAACTAGCCAAAGCATCTACGATTTGGCATCGTTGACGAAAATTCTGGCCACCTTACCTTTGGTAATGGAGCAATATGAAAAAGGAATCTTGAACCTTGATACCACCTTGGCAGAGCTTATTGAAGATTTTAAAGATTCTAATAAGGCGAATATAGACGTAAAGAGCATGTTGAGTCATTATGCCCAATTGAAAGCCTGGATTCCATTCTATATAGGAACACTAGACAGCCTTACGAATAAAGCTTCAAAAAAATACTTTCGTAAAGAAAGAGATCTTTTACATAATATTCAAGTAGCCGATAAAATGTTTATGCGAACCGATTATGCCGATACGCTTTTTAATATCATTAAGGAAAGTCCGCTACGGACTAAGAAAAATTACAAATACAGTGATTTACCTTATTATATTCTAAAACATTATCTCGAAGAATATTATGAACAGTCTTTAGCCGATTTAACTCAAAAGCATTTTTATGAGCCTTTAGGAGCTAATTTTACAGGTTATTTACCGCTCAATCGGTTTAAAAAGCAACAAATTACTCCATCAGAAGATGATAATTATTGGCGAGAACAGCGGGTGCAAGGTTATGTTCATGATCAAGGTGCTGCTATGCAAGGTGGCGTTGGAGGGCACGCAGGATTATTTAGTAACGCTAATGATGTAGCTAAACTTATGCAGGTTTATTTAAATGGGGGTACCTATGGCGGTAAACGTTTTTTCAAACCATCTACTATAAGCAGTTTTAATACTTGCTATTATTGCGATGAAGACGTGCGTAGAGGAGTGGGGTTTGATAAACCTCAGTTAGGAACGATTGGTCCAACCTGCGGCTGTTTATCTATGAACAGTTTTGGTCATAGTGGTTTTACTGGAACTTATGCTTGGGCAGACCCAGAAGAACAAATAGTTTACGTATTTTTATCGAATAGAACTTTTCCTGATGCAGGAAATCGTTTGTTGATTACAGAAGATGTACGCACAAAAATTCAAGCAATTATATATAAAGCAATTATTAACTAGAAATTGAACAAGTGAATATAGGTATAGTATGTTATCCAACCTTTGGTGGAAGTGGTGTTGTTGCAACCGAGTTAGGAATGGCTTTAGCAAAAAAAGGACATATTGTTCATTTTATCACCTATAAACAACCAGTTAGGCTTGAACAATTGTCTAGTAATATTCATTTTCACGAGGTGAATGTGCCCGAGTATCCGCTGTTTCATTACCAACCCTATGAATTAGCACTTTCGAGCAAGCTGGTAGATATGGTAAAATTGCATAAAATAGACTTGTTGCATGTGCATTATGCTATTCCGCACGCTTACGCGGGTTATATGGCAAAGCAGATGTTAGCACAAGAAGGTATTGAGTTACCAATGGTAACCACACTTCACGGAACAGATATTACTTTGGTAGGAAATCACCCTTATTACAAGCCAGCAGTTACATTCAGCATAAACAACAGCGATTATGTAACCACAGTGTCTGAAAGTTTGAAGTTAGACACCCTTAGATTATTTGACGTGACAAGTCCTATTCAAGTAATCCCTAATTTTATAGATTCACAAAAGTACCTGAATCCAATTAGTGAATGTCAACGTTCTTTAATGGCTCAAGATGATGAACGAATAATTACTCATGTTAGTAATTTTAGAAAAGTGAAAAGAATAGATGATGTGGTTAAAATATTTTACCACATACAAAAAGAAATCAAGGCTAAACTCATTATGGTTGGAGAAGGCCCCGAAGTGCAACCCGCTAAAGAATTAGCTTATTCCTTAGGTATAAGAGATAAAATTTTATTTATGGGAGCTAGTAATGAAGTCGAAAAGATTCTATGCCTATCGGATTTATTTTTGCTACCCTCAAAAAATGAAAGCTTTGGTTTGGCGGCATTAGAAGCTATGATAAATAAAGTACCCGTAATTTCATCGAATACAGGTGGGATTCCTGAGGTGAATAAGAATGGTTTCTCAGGTTATCTTAGTGATGTAGGCGATGTTGAAGATATGGCACAAAAAGCAATTCACATCTTAAAAGAAGAAAACCTGCTGACCTTTAAAAATAATGCCTATCAGCAGGCTTTAGCGTTTGATCTTGAGAAAATTATCCCTCAATATGAAAGTGTATATCACAAGGCAATAAACCGTAAAAAGGCTTAAAATTGGTAACGTACGCCTAAAGCGATATCCGGAATAAAATTGTTCAATACATCGTAGTCATTAAAACCTATCTCAGGTCTAAAATCTAGCGAAAGCATTAAAGGGATATCAAAGTTGTATTCAATGCCTATATCACCAGCTACAAATAGAAACATGCCATCGTTTGGGCGGTAACCATTTTTGAAATAGCGATTATCTTCTACGCTGCCTAAGCCACCACCTACACCAGCATACCAGTTGAACCCGCCTTCAATATTCCAAACCCATTGGTATAAACCGGTTAGTTTAAAAGCATCAAAATAGCTATCATTTCTCCAACCCAAGTCGGCTTCAAGCCTGTTATTTGGTGAACCAATTTGTCTTTGATAACTTATTTCAGCACCAAACCCGTCGCCGCCACCTAAACGAAGACCTAGAGCATTTTCAGCGATTAAACCGCTATTCTGGGCATTAAGACCTGTAAATGAAAGAATCATTAAAAGAATTCCAGAGAAAACGAATCGTATCATACTTTTTTTTATTCAAATATATATATTTGGCTAATACTTGGGACATATGAAAAGTTTAAAAAAATCACAATTGTTAGTTTTGCAAGATTCCTTAGAAGGTGAAATTTATACTGGTGATTTATACAAAAAAATATATGCTACCGATGCCTCTGTATATAGAGAAATTCCATTGGCTGTGGCTTTTCCTAAAAGCGATGCCGATGTAGTTTTACTGATTAAATTTGCGCAAAAAAATAAAATTGCGGTAATACCTCGTGCTGCAGGTACATCCTTAGCAGGTCAAACAACAGGAAAAGGCATAGTAATTGACTGTTCCCGATACCTTAATCGCGTCATAAAAATCAACGCTGAACAAAAAAAAGCCGTGGTGCAGGGTGGGGTAGTGCGAGATGAATTGAATCAGCTTTTAAAACCGTATCAACTTTTTTTTGGTCCAAATACAAGTACCTCCAACCGCTGTACAATAGCCGGAATGATTGGTAATAATAGTAGTGGTACCACCTCTATTCAATATGGTACCACACGCGATAAACTGATTGCATTAAAGGTAGTTTTACATACTGGACAAGTGATTCGTTTAACATCAAAAAATGTTACCGAGCTCCAACACCTGCAACAGGACCAGACTTGGGAGGGTAATTTATATCGACAAATATTAAGTTTATTACAAAATTCAAATAACCAAAAAAATATTCGGGAAGTTTATCCCCATCCTGAAATTCACAGGCGTAATACGGGATATGCTCTCGATATCCTATTGAATCAAAAGCCTTTTAATGAAAAGGGTGAATCATTTAATTTAGCTAAATTAATTTGTGGTAGCGAGGGTACTTTAGCTTTTATTTTGGAAGCTGAATTGGCTTTAGATAATTTACCTCCCGCTAATGAGGCTCTGCTGGCAGTACATTTCTATAATGTGACCGATGCGCTTGAGGCTGTAGAAACGACCATGCAGTCGAATTTGTACATGTGTGAGTTGATGGATAAAACTATTTTAGATTGTACAAAAGGTCATCTAACTTATCAAGCAAGTAGATTTTTTATACAAGGTGACCCTGGAGCCATATTGCTATGTGAGCTGCGAAGTGATTCACCAGAAAGCCTTCAAAAGCAATTGAATGTTTTACAAGAAAAACTTAACCAACAAACAAGAGCTTATGCCTCGCCTGTTTTATATAACGAAGATATTCTTAAAGCAATTGAATTGCGAAAAGCGGGCTTAGGTTTATTGGCTAATCTAAAATCAAATAAGAAGGCAGTGGCTTGTATTGAAGATACAGCAGTACGCTTAACCGATCTAGCTTCCTATATTAAGGACTTCACTGCCATTATGAATAAATATCAGCAACAAGCTGTTTATTATGCTCATGCCGGAGCGGGGGAGTTACATTTAAGGCCAATATTAGATCTAAAGCAAAAAGAAGATATTGTGTTGTTTGAAAAAATAACCCGTGAAGTAGCCTTATTGGTAAAGCGATACCGTGGTTCCTTTAGTGGTGAACACGGAGACGGCAGAGTGCGTTCTCCTTTTTTACCCGAAATTTTAGGACCCCAAGTAATGAATTTATTGCAACAGGTTAAAGAATGGTTCGATCCAGATTATATCTTTAATCCGCATAAAATCATTCAGCCAAAAGCAATGACGCAAAATTTAAGGTATGATATTGCCCAGGCAAAACCTGCTCAATTGCATACAATGTTCAATTTTGGTCGTGAATTTTTGAAAGAGGTTGAGCAATGTAATGGTAGTGGTGACTGCCGAAAGGGAATAGGAGCAGGTGGAGTAATGTGCCCGAGTTATCGGGCTACCAAAAACGAGCGAGATACCACCCGGGCAAGGGCCAATTTGTTACGTGAGTTATTGACCTATCCAGACAAAAAAAATCCGCTAAGCAATAAGGCAGTAAAAGAAGTATTAAGTTTATGCGTTAGTTGTAAAGCCTGTAAAAAAGAGTGTCCATCAAATGTAGATTTGGCTACCTTTAAAAGCGAGGCCTTGTTTCATTATTTTAATAGCAATGCTAGACCTTTATCAGATTATGTTTTTGCTTATCAGCATAAATTGCTTAAAGCTTCCAAGTCGTTCAATTGGTTTATCCAAGTTAGTTGGTTTCAAAAATTTTTAAAAAAAGGTTTAGCAATCGCTCCTGAACGGGAATTGCCTTTGACTGCGAAGAAATCGCTAAGGGCAATGCTTAAAAATAGGCATAAGCAACAAATTTCAAATCAACAACCAACGCCTGTTTATTTATTTATTGATGAATTTACAGATTTGCTTGATCCTACAATAGGTTTTACAGCTTTGAAATTATTGGAAAGATTAGGCTATGATGTGGTTGTAACTGCCCATAAAGCTAGTGGACGCGCATTTTTATCTAAGGGCTTTCTTAAGCAAGCCAAAAAACTGGCCGTTTTTAATGTAAATCACTTTACAGAGATAATGCCTCACAATGCAGTATTAGTGGGTATAGAACCAAGTGCTATTTTAACTTTTAGAGATGAGTATATTAAACTGCATCCTAATCAAAAAAAAGCTAAGAAACTTGCCTTAAAAACTTTTTTATTAGAGGAATTTCTGGCAAAAGAAATCGATAGAGGACATATAAAGACTACTGCATTTTCTAAAGAAAAAAAGACGATTAAGATTCACACGCATTGCCATCAAAAAGCTTTAGGACAGTCTCAAGACACCTTTAAAATACTAAATTTACCAAAAAACTATTCCGTAAAGTTAATGGCTACAGGATGTTGTGGCATGGCGGGTTCATTTGGCTATGAAAAAGAAAATTATGCCATAAGTTTAAAAATGGCCGAGCAAAACCTAATGGGAAAATTAAAAAATTTAGATAAAGAAACCCTAATTGTGGCTAATGGTACAAGTTGCCGAGAACAGATTAAACATTGCAGCCCTATAAAAGCAAAGCACCCCATAGAGGTGCTTTATAATGCTCTTTTATAATAATCTACTTGTTTTTACTTAAAGTAATAGTTCACTATAGTTTGAGAAGAACTTTGTGATCCGCTAGTAGGAAAATTAGGCGCTATTTGTCCTAAAGCATCACTAAAATTATAATTTAAATCGCTTTCGCTAAAAATAAGACCAATGTCTTCTGCAAAGAAATTCACTTGGGTAAATACCTCTTGTTGGGGTAAGATATTTAAGGGAATAAATAAATTGGCATCAATTTTCAATTCTAACACCAAAGATGTCTTTAAGATATCCTCATACGTAATATCGCCGGCATTAAATTGGTCGATAAAAGCATTTTGAATGGTTTTTAATTCTACATCAATTGTAACCGGTACAGAAGAGCCTTCAAGTACAATAGTTTGGTCAAGTTGTTGTTTAACGCTTGATAAAACGCCTCCTGTAGACTTGTTTTTATCGTAAATAATTAGGTTTTGTATGGGTATGTTTAAATCAGTACCAGCGTCTAATCCGTCAGGGTTAAAAGAAAAATTACCATTATAAATCAATTGCCCGTTTGATTTTGTTAAGGTACCTCGACTTAAAATACCAGTGGCTACACCTTGATTGATATCGCCTTCTAAACTAGAAGTAAAGCCAAAACGGTTATCTCCTAAGGCATTAGCGGTTAATTCTTCTATAATTTTATTCTCGGCAAGGCCTGCAATTTCGTCGGTATCCTTATTTTCATACTCCCAAACATAATTATTGGATAAAGGAAAATAGTTTCCAGAATTTACATCGTTTACGTTATCCTCGTCTGAAGAACAACCGGCTAAAGCTAGGCCTAAAAAACCAATCAAAACAAATTTTAATCGCATCGTTTTATATTTTATAAGTACAAATTTAATTAAAATTTACCGATAAACACCTAGTAGTAAACACTTCTTAATGAATGAGATTATTTTAGGTTTGAATTTTGGCATTAAAAAATTACATTTGTAAAAATTGACTATGGCAGGAAATACTTTTGGCAACTTGTTTAAATTGACCACTTTTGGCGAATCTCACGGAGAGGCGCTTGGCGGTATTCTAGAGGGTTGCCCTGCTGGTGTTAGTATAGATGAAAATTTTATTGCAGACGAACTTGCCCGACGCAAACCTGGTCAATCTGCCATAACCACCCAGCGCAAAGAACAAGATAAAGTACATTTTTATTCGGGTATTTTTGAGGGCAAAACCACTGGTACGCCTATCGGTTTTGTCATTTACAACACCAACCAGAAGTCAAAAGATTACGATCATATAAAGTCGGTTTATCGTCCCAGTCACGCTGATTTTACCTACGATAAAAAATATGGCATTCGCGATTATCGCGGTGGAGGCCGCTCAAGTGCCAGAGAAACGGCTTGTCGTGTGGTAGGGGGTGCTATCGCCAAGTTGTATTTAAAAAACATCTCATTTTTTGCCTATACCACTCAGGTAGGATCCATTCAATTGGATGCAAACGAAGGCCTAAATAGGGAGGAACGTGAAAAAAATCCGGTAAGGGTGCCTCACGCTCAAAAAGCAATGGAGATGGAGCGTCTAATTAAAAAAATACGTAAAGAGGGAGATACTATTGGGGGTGTTGTGGCTTGTGAAATTAAGGGACTTCCGGCCGGGTTAGGCGAACCGGTTTTTGATAAACTGCACGCTCAACTGGGAAAAGCAATGCTATCAATCAATGCGGTAAAAGGCTTTGAAATAGGAAGCGGTTTTGCAGCGGCTACTATGCGCGGTTCAGAGCACAACGATCTTTTTAATACCGACTTAAGTACCCAAACCAATTATAGTGGCGGCGTACAAGGTGGCATTAGCAACGGTATGCCCATTCACTTTAGGGTTGCTTTTAAACCTGTTGCCACACTTATGCAAAAACAAAACACGGTTGACACCAACCAAAAAGCGGTGGTTATGCAAGGCAAAGGTAGACACGACCCTTGTGTGGTTCCACGGGCAGTTCCTATAGTTGAAGCGATGGCAGCATTGGTCGTTGCCGATTTTGATTTGTTACAAAAAAGATTTACTAAATAATAATTGATATTTAATGAAAAAACTTGCACTGCATTGGCAAATTATTATCGGTATGGTAGCCGGTGTGCTTTTTGCCTTAGTACTTAGTAATTTTAGTTGGGGACCCACTTTTATACAGGATTGGATAAAACCTTTTGGAAACATTTTTATCAATGCTTTGAAACTAATTGCGGTACCCTTAATATTAGCTTCTCTGATTAAAGGAGTATCAGATTTGAAAGATATATCAAAACTCTCCCAAATGGGCTTGCGTACTATTTTAACCTATGTGTTAACCACGGTTATAGCGGTAAGTATAGGTTTGGGTGCAGTGAATTTAATTAAGCCCGGTCATAGCATCACCGAAGAAACGCGAGAAGAATTGATTGCCAATTATGATGGCGATGCCGAATTAAAACGTAAAGACGCACAAAAACAAAAAGAAGCGGGTCCGTTGCAAGCTCTTGAAGATATTGTACCCTCTAACATCGTAGGTGCAGCCGGGAAGAATGAAAATATGCTGCAGGTTATTTTCTTTGCCATCTTTTTTGGTATCGGACTCATTTTAATTCCTGAAAAACAAGCGCAACCCGTGAAAGATTTCTTTGACGGATTTAATGAGGTGATTCTTAAAATGATAGATATTATTATGCTTTTTGCTCCCTATGGAGTTTTTGCGCTATTAGCAGCCTTGGTAGTCGAGTCACCTAGTACCGATTTATTTGCTGCATTGGGTATGTATACGCTCACGGTAATTTTAGGTTTATTGCTTATGATCTGTTTTTATATCCTCATTGTTTGGTTATTCACCAAACGCTCGCCTAAGTTTTTTGTAGATGGCATCTCACCTGCACAATTATTGGCATTTTCAACCAGTTCTAGCGCGGCAACCTTACCGGTAACTATGGAGAGGGTAGAAGAGCACTTAGGAGTTGAAAAAGAGGTGAGTAGTTTTGTTTTGCCTATAGGAGCTACCATTAATATGGATGGTACTAGCTTATACCAAGCCGTTGCGGCTGTTTTTATTGCACAAGCTTTTGGTATGGATTTAAGTTTGGGTGCCCAATTAGGCATAATTGCTACCGCTACTTTGGCATCAATTGGCTCGGCTGCGGTACCGGGTGCTGGTATGGTTATGCTGGTGATTGTATTGGCTCAAGCGGGTATTCCAGAAGCTGGCTTAGCGCTTATTTTTGCGGTAGATCGACCCTTAGACATGTGCAGAACAACGGTAAATGTGACTGGAGATGCTTCGGTTTCTATGCTAGTAGCCAAAGCAGTAGGAAAATTAAAAGACCGTCCCTTTGTAAAAAATTGGGATGACCATTATAAGAAATAACCGCTTAGCAAGAGGCATTTTGTTTATTAATTAATAAAATTTATATCTTTACAGCTGTAATTCAGGATTTATGAAAAAAATACTACCCTTTATTTTGTGCAATCTGCTGGCTTTGGCAAGTTTTGCACAAATAGGAATTAATACCGATAGTCCAAGCCCGGCGGCTGCACTTGAAATAAAAAGCAGTTACAATAATAAAAATTATGGCGGCTTGTTGATTCCTACCGTAGATAAAAGCGGGCGTGATGACATCTCAAACAAAATCGGCCCTACTGATGATGGAATGATTATTTACTATGTAGATAATAATACAAATGAACGTTGTTTACAAATCTATGATGGATTTAACGGCAGTTGGGCAAACGTTTATTGTATGCCAACCAACTATGCTCCCACCGCGAGCAATGTGTTTATCTCAGGTATAATTGAAGACACCCAAAAGTTAACGGCGAATTATACTTATAGTGATATTGAAAATGATGCAGAGGGAACTACCACTTTTGAATGGTTTATTGCCGATGATGCTCAAGGAACCAATACAACATCTTTAGGGGTAAACGCTAACGACTACACCCTGCAAACGGCAGATGTAGGTAAATTTATCTTTGTACGCGTAACCCCTGTTGCCTCAACAGGAGAACTTATTGGTAGCCCTGTAGATTCCCCATTACGTGGCCCTATTAAAAACCAAGGCGGCGTAGCCAGCGATTTGTTTATTTCTGAATATGTAGAAGGAAGTAGCAATAATAAAATCATAGAAATTGCTAATTTCACTGGGCAAGATGTAGATTTAAGTGATTATCACCTTAGAATATTTAGAGATAATGGTACCCTCGATAGCAAAATTTCTCTAACATCTAACACGATAATAGATGGTGATGTTTTTGTTATTGCCAATTTAAACAATACTTTAGCAACTGGAGAGGTTGACGATCAACGAGGTAATCTTGATTTTAATGGTGATGATTCGGTTTTATTGTATTATTCCTCAGGAGGCACGGATACCTTAATTGATATTATAGGTCCAGATTCATTAATAAACGACCCTAATCCTAATCCAAATTTTGCTCAGAACGTTACTTTACGAAGAAAACCTGGTTTTGGTCCAAGTACGACTTATGACAGTAATGACTTTGATAGCTATTCTATAGACGATGCATCAGGTATAGGTTCACACACTTATTAATATGAAAAATTTTTATTACATATTTATATTTTTATTGTGCCATATTGCCACGGCTCAAGTAGGTTTTAATACCGATAATCCTTCTACGGCTAGTACCCTGCATATAGAAGCAGAATACAGCACTGGGGCATTTGGCGGTTTAAAGTTACCCGTAGTCACCCTAACTCAAAGAAATAATATTAGAGTCGATGCTGAAACTATGCGTGACGATGGTTTAATGGTGTATGTACACGATGAAATTAGCAACACCTTCTGCTGGCAAATTTATGATGCCAAAATAGGAGAGTGGAATAACATTCAATGCTTTACCAAAACTTGCGGTGGTACACCTTTGTTTTCAGAAAATTTTCAAGCTTATACTTTAAATACTGGAATAACTGGTACAGACCCTGCCAGTGGTGATTATCCTACTATTAATTTTGAGTTAACTAGTTTTACAGCTGGTACTAGTACAGCGAGCTATCCTGGAACGCTAGTTAATGCCGATGATTATGCTAAGGTTGTTGATACTTCTAGCGATAAATACTTATCTTTTAGAGATACTGGGGGGCCATTGCGCTATACCACCATACCTGCAATTGATATTGTGGGCTATGCTAATGTAAGTTTTAGTATAGACATTAGTTCAGCCAGCACTCTAGAATATGATGATACCAACCACACCGATGATTTTAATTGTACAGGAGGCAACGATTATGTTGATGTAGAATATTCTTTAAATGGTGGTCAAACCTTTATTGAGGTGCCTAATTATAACGGGCAAGGTAACGCCAATCATACTTTTATTGGTAATATAGCTCCAACAACGCTTAGCGTGAGTAATTTAGTAGGGAGTAGTTTAATTATTAGGGTACGGGTGCAGAACAATGAGGATGATGAATTAATTTCTATAGATAATGTGAGCGTTACTTGTGGAAATTAACTTTACTTAAATATAAAAATCGGCTGTGCGAATACCTGCCGATTTTTTTTAACTTATTTAAACTACTTATAAAAATTTAGCGGCTTCATTTTCAGTGGGCAATCTGCAGGTATTTTTTTTTCCGAACCAACGGTATCGGTTTTTAGCTACAATATCATAAATCATATTTCTAAAACCTGAAGGCAGAAATTTAAAATAACTTATTACTTTCGGCCAACCCTTTAATTCGGCTGCTATTGCTAAGGCGGCATCAGATTTTATTTCATAAGTATTTCCTGGATCAATATATACGATAGAATCAATTTTTTGCGTATCTATTCCGCGCTCAGCGAGCAATTGCATTCCGAAATCGCTTTGTAGAGAAGCAAACCGAAAAACGTCTTTGGTATCTCGCTTTATAATAAAATCTACACTAGTGTTGCAAAGATTACAAACGCCATCAAACAAAATAATTTTTTTATTTACTGGTAATTCCTTTCTCATTTTTTTGCTTTTTGAACTAACTCTAATTGTTTTAGAGGAGTTTCGGTGGTAAACATTCCGTAATTTACCAATGCTTTTCCTTTTTCGATACGGTCTATTGTTCCAATAGAGCGACTACCTTCTAAACGCACCCGATCATTAATACCAAAAGATGCCAATTGCTTTACCGTATTCTCTTTTGCTTTTTTCTCTTCTTTCTTTTTTTCTTCTTTTTTCTTCTGTCTTATTTTCTCTATTTTTTGCTGCGCTTCTTGTGCCAATTTCTTTTTAGCTGCAGCCTGTTTTTGCTTTTCCTTTTTATTGGCTTTTTTGCGCTTAGAATTTTCTATAGCCACTAGTTTAAGAAATTCTGCTACCATTTCTTTTTTCTTCTTGTTTTCAAAGAATCCTTTGGCTAAGTCCTCAAATTTTTGACCTAAATAAATCAACTTTTGGTTACCATCATATAGCTCTTGAAAACCCTCTAACTTTTCTTGAATCCGCTTGTTGGTCTCGTCTAGTTTTTGTTTTTCCTTTTGCGCTACAAGTTCTTTTTCTTTAAGTGAGGTGGTAGTTTTAACCAATTTTGAGCGTTCTTGTTGCAATTTAGCGATGCTTTTATCAAAACGCAATTTACCACGTTCAACCTTCTTTTTAGAGCGGTTGATTAAACTAAAAGGGATACCATTTTTTTGTGCTACTTCAAAAGTAAAAGAACTTCCTGCTTCACCCAAATGCAATTTAAACCGAGGTTCTAAAGTTTTTGCATCAAAAAGCATATTGGCATTGCTAATCCCTGGCGTTTCTTGGGCCATTCGTTTTAAATTGGCATAATGCGTTGTGATAATACCGTATGACTTTTTCTCATAAAAAACCTCTAAAAAGGTTTCGGCTAATGCACCACCCAATTCAGGATCACTTCCCGTTCCAAATTCATCGATAAGAAACAAGGTATGCGCATCGCATTGTTTTAAAAAATACCGCATATTTTTTAGTCGATACGAGTAAGTGCTCAAGTGGTTTTCAATACTTTGATTGTCGCCAATATCGGTTAAAACTTTATTAAAAAAGCACATTCGTGAATATTCGTGAACAGGAACCAACATACCAGCCTGTAACATCAACTGTAAAAGGCCAACGGTTTTTAAGCTAATACTTTTACCGCCCGCATTGGGTCCAGAGATTACTACGATATGATTTTGTTCATTTAATTGAATACTTTGCGGATAGGTTTTGGCTCCCTTAGCTTGATTGCTAAGTAATAGTAACGGATGATACGCCTCCTTTAAATCTAATTCTTGATCTTCAGATAGAATAGGTAAAACGCCGTTCATGCGCTTGGCATATTTTACCTTTGCCGCAGTTAAATCTATAAAACTTAAAAAATCCTGATAGGCTTTTAACAGCTTTACATGCGGCCTTATGGTATTGGTCAATGTTTTTAAGATGCGTCTGATTTCTTCTTTTTCTTCAAACACTAAATTGCCTAATTCCCGTTCAAGATTCAAAGTGCGTTCGGGCTGAATATATATGATACTTCCCGTTTTAGAGCTCCCTAGCACAGCGCCTTTCACTTTTTTTCTATGCATAGCCGTTACCGCTAAAACCCGAATGTTATCGACTACACTTTCTTTAATATCGGCTAAAAAGCCCAAAGAATTATAATGTCCTAGTGCAGAATTAAAACTACTGTTTAATTGGTCTTGAACGGCTTGAATAGAGCGTCTAACTTGTTGTAGCAGGGCAGAAGCCTCACTGCGTACTTCTCCGTATTCATCAACAATAGCCGATATGTCTTGCTCAATTTGAGTAGTATAATAAACCTCCTGACTGCGCTGGTACAAATTAGGGTAAAGTTCTTGATATTTGTGGAAATACCTAAGCTGAATATTTGTGGTTTGTGCCAAAGAAAAAATCTTTCGAAAACCCAGCAATTCCAAAACACTATTTTCTAGCTTCAATAGCTTAATTTCTTTGTCTACCGCATCAAAGCCGTGATTAGGAACGGGTTTCTCTTCAAAAGCCGAAGATTTGTATTCTTGGGTTTGAAATAGCGACTGCTTACTAGCTTCAACGCTAGGGTAGGGTTTTAAATTTAAAGCTAGATCTTTACCATTACTGGTAATACAAGCCTCGGCAAGTTGTTTGCCAATTTGATTAAACTCTAAATCTGTTAGTGTTTTTTCTGAAATCTTAATCATAGTTTTTCTACATTCGTAGTCGGTACAAATTTAAATAAATTATTGATGGAATTTACTTTAAGTGAGCGATGGACAAAGGTATTGGAAAAAGAATTTACAAAAGATTACTTTACGGATTTAACTTCATTTTTAAATGATGTTTATCACAACAAAACTTGTTACCCTGCTCAAGAATCTATTTTTAGAGCATTTGATTTGTGCGATTTTAATGAAACTAGGGTAGTTATTTTAGGGCAAGATCCTTATCACGGACCTGGCCAAGCCGATGGATTAGCTTTTTCTGTACCCAATGGTATAAAGGCACCTCCTAGTTTGCGAAACATAATTAAAGAAATTGAGGAGGATATACAAGCAAAACCTCATATTACAACCGATTTAAGTGCGTGGGCGCAGCAAGGTGTACTTTTGTTAAACGCAAGTTTAAGCGTAGAAGAGAAAAAACCCGGTAGCCACTTAAAAATGGGGTGGGAGCAATTTACAGATGCTTGTATACAAGCTATTTCTAAAGAAAAAAGTGGTGTAATTTTTATGCTCTGGGGCGGATTTGCTCAGAAAAAGAAAAAATTAATAGATGTTGAAAAACACCATGTACTCCTTAGCGGGCATCCTTCTCCTTTAAGTGCCAATAGAGGCTATTGGTTTGGAAACAAGCATTTTAGTAAAGCTAACGAAATTTTAATCCGTAAAGGAGGAAATCCTATACAATGGTAGATTATTCAACACCATACTTTTCGGCGTCTGGCTGCTTCTCCAATTTATTTCTGCTGAAAAGAAATAAAATCAAATTTAAAAACAACAATACTGCTAAAACAATTAAAAAAACGATCATAATCTCTGGCCTTTACTCACTAGATGCAAAAAAGGCGCAAAGGTTGCGTTAATTTTTAAACTACACAAATATCTTGATGTTTTGAACTTGAATTTATTAAACCTAAGGCTAATAACTCTTTTTGAATTTCCTCTAATTCAGCCTCACTTAATTTATTTTGACTCCACTCCGTTTGATTAAGCCATTTTTCAACATCCGTTTTATCGAGTTTATATTTTTCGGCAATTTCATCGACTAAATCGGTTTGTTCTTTCAAATCGGCTGATAGTTGATTAATCACATTTAGAAGACTTTCAAGTAAGTCTTTATTATTTTGTATGAATGCTTCTTTTGCTACCAATACAAAACATGGCCAAGGCGTTGGGATGTCTCCCAGGCGTCTAAAAATTTTTTGATCTACAAAAGGCTTAGTTGTAAAATGTTCCCATAAAAAATACTGGGCTTGATCTTGGGGTAGGGCTTTTAAGGCTCCGTTTAAGTTCTTTACGTTTTCGAACGTTAACTTTTCTAAATCCCAATTTTGTTGTTTGGCATGCACAAAAGCCATGAGATGACTACCCGAACCACGTCGGCTTATGGCAGCTTTTTTACCCCTCAACTGGTCTACATTGGTAAAAGTAGAATTCTCAGCCACGTGAATTCCCCACATTAGTGGCGTATCAACAAATTTTTGTAAAATTTGAAAGGGGTAGTTTTGTTCTATAGCCTGTATAGCACTTTCGGTAAGCATAATGGCAATATTTATGTCATCATTGGCTAGGGATTCAATTAATTGGCCCGAACCACCATAAAAGTCTTCCCAAACCACCTTAATGTCTTTAGATTTAAATTTTCCCTGCTCCATTGCTTTATGCCAAGGAAAGTTGAAATGCTCGGGCACACCACCGATTTTTATTTCTTTCATGCTTTGTGTTTTTCTTTTAAATAGGAGTAAATTTTAACTTGAGAGCGTATAGGTTTCTCTCCTTGGGCTTGGGTTACATACCTATTATCCTCCAAATAATCTTGAATACGTGCTTTTTGATTATCTTGAAATTGTAAATTTAATATTTCCCGTAGCTCTTTAAAAATAGAATCGTCTATAATTGGTAAAAGTACTTCGATCCGTCTATCTAAGTTACGTTCCATCCAATCTGCGCTTCCCATATACATTTTAGGATTTCCATTATTATGAAAAACATAAATTCTACCGTGTTCTAAATAATTATCAAGAATACTGGTTATATAAATATTTTCACTAAGTCCTTTTACTCCGGCACGCAAACAAGTAAATCCGCGCACCAGCAACCTTACCTTTACACCGCTTTGACTCGCTCTATAGAGTAAATTAATAATTTCTTGATCTTCAAGTGAATTTAGTTTAGCTTCTATTTTGGCTTCATTACCCGCCCGTGCGTTATCAATTTCTTGCAATATTAATTGCGTAAAGGTTCTGCGCGTGTTGAACGGAGATATGAGTAGGTGATTCGCCCGGGGTATAATCAATTCTCCTTCAAGAACTTTAAATAATCTATCCAATTCTTTTGTGGCTTTTTCGTGAGCAGTAAAAATGCCATGATCACAATAGATTTTACTGGTTTCGCTATTAAAATTACCGGTACCTATGTAGGCATAGCGGCATTTCTCACCATTTTCAATTCGGTTGATTAGAAAAACCTTAGAATGTACTTTAATTTTAGGATAGCTATAAATCACCTTGGCTCCTAATTTTTCAAATTTTCGCCCCCAAATGATATTGTTTTCTTCGTCAAAACGTGCTTTAGCTTCAATAAAAACCGTAACCGTTATGCCATTTTTAATTGCTTTAATCAAAGAGCTGGTTAGTTTAGATTCATCGGCAACACGGTAAAGAGATATTTTAATATCGGTAACCGATTGGTCTTGGGCGGCTTGTTCTAAGAATTCTTCAACTACAGTAAAATCCATATAAGGAAAATGAACCAAAACATCTTTGTTTTGCACCACTTTAAAGTAATCTTCTTGATTAAGAAAAGCTTTGTGTTTCAAAGGCTTTAATTTCTCTTTTTTTAAATTTAGCTTATTTTCAGGAATAGGAAAATCAAAAAAATCACTAAAGTTATGGTAACGGCCACCAGGCATTAAGTCTACTTTACCTAATTGAAGATGCTTGCGTAAGGCTTTTAAGGGCTTTTGAGGAATGGTGGCATCGTAGAGTAGGCGAGTAGGTTGCCCATTGGTGCGTTGAGCTAAAGAATCATATATTTTTTCGGCTAATTCACCATCATATTTGTCTTCAATGTATAATTCAGCATCACGCGACATTTTTATTTCGTAAATCCCTTCAATTTGTTCTCCAGGGAATACCTCATTCATCTTCAATCTTATAATATCATCGATAAACGTTATATAATAGCCTTTACTTTTATCATTAAAAACGTAAAACCTACCGAAATCTGGAAAGGGTATATTGACAAGACCTGCGTTATTATCTCCCTTAAAATTTACAAAGAAATATATGGTGTCGTTTTCTAAGAAAACAGGCTTTTCTTCGTTAAAGGAAATAATTTGAGCAACTAATTTAGGTTTAAGTACGTTTTGAAACAGTAGCTTTGCTTCATTAGTTTGTTTTGGATTATAATCTTTTTCATTTAATAGAAATATTCCATTTTGAGCCAAATCGGGTATTATTTCATCGTGAAAAACTTTTCCAAAATCGGCTTGCATGGCTTTAACCTCGGTTAAAATTTGCTTTACCTTTTTATTGGGTTTAAAGACCAATTTTTTTCGTAAACTTTTCTCAACTTTTTTAATTTGGCGCAACTGAGAAACCCGAACTCTAAAATACTCATCTAAATTAGAGGAAAAAATCGCCAAAAACTTAATGCGTTCATATAACGGATTCACACGGTCTTGGGCTTCTTGCAAAACGCGCTTATTAAAATTTAGCCAATCTAAGTCCCTGTGTTTATAATTTTCGTCGTGGCTTTGTTTCATTTTTTGAATTTGCTCAAAACTACTAATAAAAAGGAGGGGATATTTTTAATAGTTTGTTAAATCAATCAAGCTTTACCAATTGGTTAAGCGTGTATAAAATAAGCTTATCTACACTTTCTTTGGGTTGTTCACTAAAATTACCCGTTGCCCTATTGGCTATTATTGCATTGATTGCTGCGGCTCTGTGGCCTAATATTTTACTTAGCCCAAAAATGGCACTGGTTTCCATTTCAAGATTGGTGATTATTTCATTATCGCACTTGAATTCGACCAATTGATCTATAAAACTAGGATCCTGCAATTTTGCGCGAAGCACACGACCCTGCGGACCATAAAACCCTACATTTGACCCTGTGATTCCCAATTTAATACCTTGGCCTTCAGCTAAAAGCTTTACAACCTGCTCATCGCCATCAATAATATAGGGTTTAGGTTTACCTGGGTGAATTTTTAAATGCTTTTGAATGGCTTTCGTAAAGCTAGGATTAATGGCCTTGTCACTTTCATAATAAAAAATCAAACCATCAAATCCCAGGCCTTTTTGAGAAACAACAAATGAATCAACCGGTATACTCTTTTGTATGGATCCAGAAGTGCCAATACGCACAAAAGTCAATTGTTTATGTTCTGATTTAGGAGTACGCGTTTCTAGATTAATATTGGCAAGTGCATCGAGCTCATTGAGCACTATATCTATATTATCTGTACCTATACCAGTAGATATAACGGTAAATCGTTTTCCTTTGTATGTGCCTGTTTTGGTGTGAAACTCTCGTTTATCAACGCTGTACTCTAGGTTATCAAAATGCTTTGCTACTCGGTTAACCCGATTAGGATCACCTACCGTTATTATGGTATCGGCTATTTGATGGGGTAGTAAATTGAGGTGATAAACGCTACCATCGGGATTTAAAATTAATTCACTTTCTTTAATTGCTTCCATTTTAATTCTTTATTATCCGCCTACGCGCTTTACATTAAACCCCCTTTGTTTAAGTGATTCCATGATTTGAGGTCGGTAATCACCTTGTATAATAATTTCCTCATTTTTAAAAGAGCCGCCTACACCCAGTTGAGTTTTTAGCTCTTTTGCTAATTGCTTAAAGTCTTCTTGTGCTCCAGTATACCCCGAGATAATGGTAATAGGTTTGCCTTTTCTTTTTTCATATTTACACAATAATGGCTCTTCTTGAAGCCACAAACCATCAGGTTCTTCTGTAGGCTCATCATCATTTTCCTCGGGTTGATGATCGGGGAATAATTTTTTTAATTGATCTTCTAAATCCATATTTATTTTTTATCAATAAGACCAATTTCAACTAAGCGTTGGTGTAAAAACTCACCAGCGGTAATATCTTCGTACTGCTTAGGATTATCTTCATTCACACATTCCTCTAGGCAATTTAGCTTCATGCTACTTTTAGGATGCATAAAAAAGGGAATTGAGTATCTTGGTTTGCCCCATTCTTCCTTAGGCGGATTAATAACTCGGTGAATAGTTGAGCGCAACTTGTTATTGGTATGGCGTTCTAGCATATCACCAACATTTATCACTAATTCATCCTCTTTAGGTATTGCGTCTATCCATTCTCCATCTTTTCTTAAAACTTGTAAGCCACCTGTAGAAGCACCCATTAACAGCGTAATTAAGTTAATATCACCATGGGCACCTGCTCTTACTGCACCCTTTGGTTCACTTGTAATAGGCGGATAGTGAATAGGTCTTAAAATACTATTTCCATCCTGTACCCATTGGTCAAAATAATGCTCGTCTAACCCGATGTATAAAGCCAAGGCTCTAAGTACATAAATGCCAGTTTTTTCAAGCATTCTATAAGCTTCCATTCCGGTTTTATTAAAATCTTGTAATTCTTTCACTTCTACATTTTCAGGATACTCTTCTTCTAACTGGTCAGGATCTGTTGGCTCTTGCCCAAAATGCCAAAACTCTTTTAAATCGCCTTCTTTTTTACCTTTAGCATGCTCCTTTCCAAAAGATATATACCCGCGTTGGCCGCCTAAACCTTCAATCTCATATTTCTGTTTTACCGCTAAAGGCAGATCAAAAAATGCTTTAACTTCTTTGTAAAGTTCTTTTACTAAATCATCGCTAAGAAAATGATTACTTAAAGAAACAAAGCCTATTTCTTCATAAGCTTTACCTATTTCCTGAACAAATTTTTCTTTCCTTTTAGGATCATCACTGATGAAATCTGCCAAATTAACGCTAGGTATATTCGTGTATGCCATGATTATTCTATTTAAAAATGAATACACAAATATATTAAAATTATAAGGATAAAAAGGCGAGATAATTAATTTGGAAGAAACCTAGCAACTTTCAAATATCTTTATAAATTTGATATTGATTTTTTAAAAAGAATTTTACGAAATAATATATGGATTTTTCAAATCATAATCTCACTCCTGATGAGCTTAAAAAGCTTTATGTTAAAATGCTAAAGCCAAGGCTGATAGAGGAAAAAATGCTTATTTTATTAAGACAAGGCAAAATATCAAAATGGTTTAGCGGTATTGGTCAAGAAGCTATCTCTGTTGGCGTTACGCTAAGTTTAAAGCAAGATGAATATATTTTACCTATGCATAGAAATCTTGGCGTCTTTACTTCTAAAGAAGTGCCTTTAAAACGATTATTTGCACAATGGCAAGGTAAGGCTAGTGGGTTTACCAAAGGGAGAGATCGCAGTTTTCATTTTGGCACGCAAGAGTATAAAATTATTGGAATGATTTCTCATTTAGGGCCGCAATTAGGCGTAGCCGATGGTATTGCACTAGCACATAAAATAAGAAAAGAGCAGAAGGTTACAGCCGTATTTACTGGAGAAGGAGCCACCAGTGAGGGTGATTTTCACGAAGCATTAAACATTGCCTCAGTTTGGAGTTTGCCAGTTTTGTTTTGTATAGAAAATAATGGCTACGGACTATCTACGCCTGTTGCAGAACAATATAATTGTAAAGATTTAGCTGATCGCGGAATAGGTTACGGAATGGAATCTCATATTATTGATGGAAACAATATTATTGAAGTTTATACGCAAGTTTCAGCTTTAGCTGAAAGCATCCGTAAAAACCCCAGACCAGTATTATTAGAATTTAAGACTTTTAGAATGCGCGGTCACGAAGAAGCTAGTGGCACCAAATACGTACCAAAATCTTTAATGGATGCGTGGTCTAAGAAAGATCCCATCGAGAACTTTAAAACCTATTTATTAGAAACTGGTATTTTAACACAACAAGAAATTGAACATCAAGAAGACCTTATTAAAGCCGAAATTAATCAGCATCTTGAAATTGCAAATGCAGAAGCGCCAATTCAATCAACAATTGATAATGAGTTAGCAGATGTCTATGCAGCCCACGATCCCAATATTACAGCACCCAAGACCAATATTAAAGAAGAAATGCGCTTAGTAGATGCCATTTCACTAGGTTTGAAACAAAGTATGCAAAAATATGAAAACAGCATTATCATGGGGCAAGATATTGCCGATTATGGAGGTGTTTTTAAAATAACCGAAGGCTTTTTACAATTATTTGGTAAAGATCGGGTACGCAATACGCCTATTTGTGAATCAGGAATTGTAAGTACGGCAATGGGATTATCTATAAATGGTTATAAGAGTATAGTTGAAATGCAATTTGCAGATTTTGTAAGTTCAGGATTCAATCCCATTGTAAATTATTTGGCTAAGGTTAATTATAGATGGCAACAAAATGCAGATGTTGTTATACGTATGCCTTGCGGCGCTGGTGTTGGTGCTGGTCCTTTTCATAGCCAAACCAACGAAGCTTGGTTCACCAAAACTCCAGGTTTAAAAGTTATTTATCCGGCCTTCCCTTACGATGCCAAAGGCCTTCTGGCGGCGGCTATCGAAGACCCTAACCCGGTAATGTTTTTTGAACACAAGGCGTTGTATCGCAGTATTCGTCAAGAAGTTCCGACAGATTATTATAGCTTACCCATAGGAGAAGCCACGGTTCTAAGAAATGGGGATGATGTAAGTATCATAACCTTTGGTGCTGGTGTTCACTGGGCTATTGAATGTTTGGATAAAATGAAGAGCCTTTCGGCGGATTTAATTGATTTACGTTGTTTACAACCATTAGATTGGAATACTATTTTTGAATCTGTAAAGAAAACAGGAAAAGTTCTGATTTTACAAGAAGACACTAAGTTTGGAGGCATAGCATCAGATATTTCGGCAACTATAACAGAAAATTGCTTTGAATATTTAGACGCGCCTATTGCTAGAGTTTCAGGTTTAGACACTCCTGTCCCGTTTGCGAGCGAATTAGAAGAGAATTTCTTAGCGAAAAAAAGATTAGTAGAAAGGCTTGAAAAACTAATTGCTTATTAATAGCATTTTAACAAATTATAGTTAAAAAATATTAATTTATTAGAAGCCATTAGCAGCTTAGGGTATATTTGGATTGAACCAAATAAATATTAATATGAACAGAATTGTAATTTTGCTTTTTTCTGTTTTGCTTCTTCAAGCCTGTGGTACAACCAAGGTAGAACGTCAAGCAGAACGAACCTTTAAAGGAGATTGGACCTTAACGGATATTAGTTATCCTGGAAGTTCTGGATTTGTAGATGTAAAACTCTTTCAAGATGCTAAAACCAACTGCTTTAGAGGCTCAAATTGGTCTTTTGTATCAAACAACAACCAGGGACAGTATATTTTATCAGGAGCTAATTGCGAACAAGAGGTTCGAGAAATAGTATGGACGGTTGAAGAAACCGATAAAAATACAGGACTATACTATTTTACACTAAAGGTTTTAAAGGATGGGCAAAAAGCAAGATTTGTTAAAACCGGATTTAAGCTTCGTCTAACGCAATTATCGGAAAGTAATATGATTTGGGAGCAAACGGTTTCTTTTGAAGGCAAACCTTTTGTAATTCGCATGGATTTTATAAAAAACAATTATTAAAAAAACGTATTATGAAAAAATATAGAAATCAATCGCTTGCTATTTTATTGTCAACTGCATTTATTTTTACTGGATGTGACGCAATTCAAAACGCAAATAACACACAAAAAGGAGGTGCCGCTGGTGCTGCAGGTGGAGCTGTAATAGGTGGGATAATCGGAAATAACGTAGGAGATGGAAATAATACCGCACTAGGAGCCATAATTGGTGGTGTTGTAGGTGGCGCAGCCGGTGCATATATCGGAAATAGAATGGATAAGCAAGCCCAAGAAATTGAGCAACAAGTGCCAGGAGCAGAAGTTACCCGTGTAGGAGAGGGGATAAGTGTAACTTTTGATGAAAATAGCGGTGTTTATTTTGCTACCAATAAGAGTAACATTAATGAGAAGTCTAGAGAAACATTAGCTAAGCTAACCGAAATATTTAAAGAATATCCCAACACTAATATTTTGGTTGAAGGACATACCGATAATACTGGAAGAGCAGAATACAATATGGGTCTATCTAAGGAAAGAGCTATGTCTGTTACCAACTATTTAACTTCTAAAGGTTTATCATCTTCGCGTTTTACTACAAAATGGTACGGCGAGGAGCAACCAAAATATGATAATTCTACTGTAGAAGGGAGAGCTAAAAACAGACGGGTAGAAATAGCAATTGTTGCCAATGAGGAGTTAAAAGAAGAAGCTAAGAAACAAGCAGAATAATCTTGAGGTAATAACAAAAAAAAGTCTTCGCAATTTGCGAAGACTTTTTTTATATCACTATATGTCTTTAATGATGAGTTGCCATTTTTTCTTTCTTCTTTTGCAATTGTCTCTTTACATCATTCACACATTCGCTAATGGCCATTTCAAAATTTTCTTCATTTGCCGATGCAAAAATTAATGGTCCAGGTAAGCTGACCTTAATCTCGCAAATTCTTCCTTTTTCATTTGTAGTAGAGTTTTCGGTTTTGAAATATACTTCGGCTCCAACAATAAAATCGAATCTTGTTTTTAATTTTTCTAATTTGTCTTTTATAACCTGTTCTAATCTGTCGCTCGCCTTAACGTGAACATAATTGAAATTGATATCCATATTGCTATATTTTTAAATTTACTCTAAGATACGTTTTACCTCAGAAATTTCCTATTTTTTAACTACTATTAATACTGATTTTTATCAGCATTTGCTATCGGTTATCATTCGATTTTATCGCTTTTTTCTCAAATCCCTTTGAATCAGAACTAAAGAGTTTGGTTATATCTGCGGTTTTTGTAGCCTGTAGCGCTTGGTTACCACGAATAGCTACGGGATACACTAATGTTTCAGGATGCTTATTCAAAATTTTAATTGCATCATGCTGATCTAAATTAGGTTGAGAATCGCCATAGATTTCTTTAAAAACAGGGTGCTCTTGATTTATCATTTCTGCCAATGACTTATTTAATAGTTTACTCACTTCAACCCATTCGGTATCTGATATGTTATCCTTTTTAAGGTTAATGCTCAGCACCTTTATATCTGCGGCCTGTGCGGTAGCAAAACATTGTTTTCCTAATTCAATATCTGGATGATAAAGCAAGACCATTTGCCTGTCATCTCTTGCTAATAATGCCATAGTTTAATTTTTAAAGTTAATAGATTAGAAAGTAACTATTTTTAAATTTATTTACCTAATGCTTTATAATAGCTTTAAGAAAAATAATATATTTTTTAACGCAATAAATAAAACTTTATATCCAAGAATTAACATCTAATTGTCAAATAATTAAAATACCTTTGCAAAAAATTACAGATGGGAAATTTTAAGCAATTAGGAGTAAATAAAAATTTTATAAAAGCTTTATCCGAAATCAATATTAAAGAGCCTTCACCTATCCAAGAAGCCAGTATCCCGGTTTTACTTGATGGTCCCACAGACTTTGTTGGATTGGCTCCAACGGGTACCGGAAAAACGGCTGCTTACGGAATACCTCTATTGCAACAAATTGATTCATATTCCCAACAGATACAGGCTGTAATTTTATCACCTACCAGAGAATTGGTGCTGCAAATAAAAAAGCAACTGTTTAAATTTACCAAATACAATGAGCCTAAAATATTCGTCGAAGCGGTTTATGGCGGTGAAAAAATTGATATTCAAATCAAAAATCTAAGCCGACCAACTCATATTGTTGTAGCCACCCCAGGTCGATTAGTAGATTTAATAAAACGCAAAAAAATAGCTTTGAAAAACGTAAACCTTCTGGTTTTAGATGAAGCGGATGAGATGTTAAGTCTCGGGTTTAAAGATGAATTAGATTTTGTTTTAAAAACTACTCAAAATCAAGGGCGAAAGTGGTTGTTCTCGGCTACAATGCCTGGAGCTATACAGCAAATTGTAAAACAATACTTAAGCCCTAAAGCACCCCAGATAAGCACAATTAAAAAATCTGTGGTTAATGAAAACATTACCCATCAATATGTACCCGTTACTCGCGAAAATAAGAACGATGTCCTTATTCAGTTATTAGATTACAAAAAAGATAAGAAAGGTATTGTTTTTACCAGAACGAAAAAACAGGCGCAACAAATCAATGAATTATTGCAAAACGAGGGCTTTTCAATTGCTGCACTAGAAGGCAATATGCAACAAAAAGAAAGAGAAAAAGTAATGCGTGCTTTTAAAAACGATAGTCTTCAATTTTTAATTTCTACAGATGTTGCCGCACGTGGAATAGATGTAAAAGATTTAGATTTTGTATTACACTATCAATTACCAGATCAAGTGGTGTACTATACTCATCGTAGTGGAAGAACCGCCCGAGCTGGCAAAACAGGTTTTTCGATAGCCTTGATATTACCACACGAAATGCCAGAAATGAAGGAGATTGCACAAAAGCTAAATTTTAGCTTTAAAAAATTAAAGTAAAACCTATGATTAGCGGGCAGAGGTAAAAATCTTTGCCTGCTGTATTAAAGGGTAGGGAGCTTTGAAACCGGTAAATTTACCTAGAATTTTTCCATTCTCATTTAGATAAATAAGTGTGGGATAGGCTCTAACATTAAATTGTTGTGCCAAATAACGACCTTCTCCTTTTTCTGCATTGTATTTTAAATTTACAAAATGTTGATTGTAAAAATCACCCACCTCTTTGTCCTTAAAAGTTTCTTTTTTCAGTTTTTTGCAAACTCCACACCAAGAGGCATAAAATTCAACAAAAATTAATTTATCTTCTATTTTCGCTACCTCAATTGCTTCTTCTATATCTCCTTTAAAAAAATCGATTCCCGTTTTTAAATTAGAATCATCTGCCTTAAATCCGTAAAGGAAGAATATAAGAATCAATACTTTATTCATAACTAAATTATTCATTTAAACTAAGGATTAATTTTAAGATAGGTGAGTGCTAACCTAATTTGAGCATAGGGAATTTTTCCCTCAAAAAAATCGAAATAGGGTCTTAGCTGCTCTGGATTATTTAAAGCCTGCTTAGCAATTTTTATTTGTTTAATCGTAGTTAAATCAACCCATTGTTTTAAATCTATGGCTTCTCCTTCTTCAAATAGTTTTGCTAAATGCGAAAATACAGTGGTCTGGTTTAAACCACGAGTATTTGCAATTTCTTCAACTGTTTTGCCTTTTTTGTAAAGGGCTAAGGTTTTTTTATAGGTACTTATCTTTTTCTTTCTTTTTTTTTGATCTAGGAAAGTTTTAATTACCTCTATAAATTCAGGTCCATAGACTTCTAATTTGCGCTGACCCACACCGCTAATACTCAATAATTCTTCTTCTGTCTGCGGTCGTTCCCGATCCATTTCTTTTAGCGTTGCATCATTAAAAATAACATATGCCGGTACGTTTTCTTCTTGAGCTATGCGTAATCGGAGTGCTTTAAGCAAAGTAAACAAATCTTTGGGTTTGCTTGTTGTTTTTGAAATGACCTTACTCAACTGCTTTTTGTCTTCTTGCGGTTTACTCAATTGTACAGGGTAATTCTCAAACAGCACTTTCTTAGAAAGTTGTGTTAATTTTAGATTATTGTTTTGATGAAAAGCAATTTCACAAAATCCTTGATTTATCAATTGAGTTAAATAGTGTTGCCATTCTTGCCATGCTATGTCTTTTCCTGTTCCGTAGGTTTTTATTCTATAATAGCCTTTCTCTCGGATAGATTGATTTTGAGATCCTCTTAGTACATTAATCACCATCGAAGCGGGTTCTTGTTGTTTAAGTCTAGCAATACAAGACAGCATTTTTTGAGCCAATATTCGTCCATCAAAAAAAACGGGTGGGTTTTTACAATTATCACAATGACCGCAATCTTTCTCTATGTATTCACCAAAATAACTTAATAGAATACGACGCCTGCAATGCGTAGCTTCTGCAAATTCTTTCATTCTATCTAATTTGGCATTTTGCAACTCTTCATTGCCAGCTCCTTCGGTAAATTTACGCAATTGAATAATATCGGCGTAAGTATGAAACAGCAGCGCAGTAGATGCCAAACCGTCTCTTCCTGCACGCCCTATTTCTTGATAATAGCCTTCTATATTTTTGGGCATATTGTAATGAATAACATAGCGTACATTACTTTTATCTATGCCCATCCCAAAAGCTAGGGTGGCACAGATAATCTTGGTTTTATCCCGAACAAAATTTTCTTGAATACGGTTACGCTCTTCAAAATTTAACCCAGCGTGATAGGCCTCGGCTTTATAGCCTTTTTGCTCTAATTTAGCAGCTAAACCCTCTGTTCCTTTGCGACTTAAACAATAAATTATTCCGCTTTCGCCGGATTTATTCTCGATAAAATCAAAAATTTGCTGCACTCGATTAACCGCAGGTCTTGCCGTCAAAAAAATATTAGGTCTGTCAAATGAATTTAAAAATAAACGAGCCTGTGGTATATTTAGTTGATTGAGAATATCGGTTCGCGTAGCTTTATCGGCTGTAGCGGTTAATGCTAAAATAGGAACTTCTGGAAGTTGATTTTTAAGAAAACCTAATTGTTGGTAACTAGGTCTAAAATCATGCCCCCAAGAAGAAATACAGTGTGCCTCATCAATCGCTATTCCCGAAATATAATTAGAGTTAAGTATAGGCTGTAGGCCCGACAAACTTTCTGGCGCTACATACAATAATTTTAATTTTTTTTGTGCTACCTGGTTTAAAACCTCTTGCTGGTCTGCTGCAGATTGACTGCTGTTAAAATAAGTTGCCTCTATACCATTCACATTTAAAGCATCAACTTGATCTTTCATCAAAGCAATTAGAGGCGAGATTACCAGTACCAAACCCTCAAATAACAATGCAGGTAATTGAAAACAAATTGATTTCCCCCCTCCGGTAGGCATAATTACAAGTCCGTCTTGGCCACTTAAAAAATGTTGAATAATTTCATGCTGGTTTTTACGAAATTGATCATAACCAAAATACTTTTTTAAAGCAGTATTAGCTTTTTCTTCCAAAACACTAGCAGTATGCATCTATAATTATTTTAACTAGCAATATAAAAGAATAAATATAAAATATAAAGAAAGCTTGGGCTTTTGTATAAGAGAATTGCTTGTATTATCACATAGATATTTTAAGCTAATTTTAGTGTTTTTTAAGCCCTTGTTCTCAGAAAGCCCTCGTACCTTTAGCCTAAATTTTAAGAATATGAAACAACCTATACTAGAATCTTTTGATTTAAATGGCTTGCAATTGGCTAATCGAGTGGTAATGGCACCAATGACCAGAAGTCGAGCTAATAATGGCAATTTAATTCCAACAACTGACTTGCATGGTAAATATTACGAACAGAGGGCTAGCGCAGGTCTTATTATTTCTGAAGGGGTTAATGTCTCGCCCCAAGGGGCTGGCTATATTTATGTACCTGGTATTTACAATGAATCTCAAGTAGAAGCCTGGCAAAAAGTCACCCATCAAATTCACGAAGCTAAAGGTGTATTTTTCATGCAATTATGGCACGTAGGGCGTATTTCTCATCCCGATTTTTTAAACGGTGAAAAGCCTTTAGCACCTTCAGCAATTAACCCTAATACCCAATCATTCACACCGGAGGGAATGAAGGATACCGTTACACCACAAGCTATGACGCTAGAAGATATAGAACGCACTAAGAATGATTTTGTTCAAGCGGCCAAAAATGCGTTTCGAGCTAATTGCGATGGGATAGAAATTCACTCTTCTAATGGTTATCTTTTCCAGCAATTCTTTAATAAATGCTCCAATGTTCGTGACGATCAATACGGGGGAAGTATCGAGAATCGCGTACGATTTTTCTTTGAAGTTTTAGATGCTGTCATTCGAGAAGTGCCCGAAAAGCGAGTAGGGGTAAGGTTTAACCCAAGCGCACATAACATTTTTGGAATTGAAATAGATGAAGAAACAATTCCTACCTTTGAGTACATCATTAAACGATTAAACAATTACGATCTGGCTTACGTTCATTTATCTGAGCCATTTACAGATGTTTCTAAAGTACCCTATGCGGTTTCCAACATCGCCGAACATTTTCGGCCTCTATATCAAGGTAATTTAATGATTAATGGAGGATTTGATCAGCAAAAAGGTAATGAATTTTTAGAAAAGAATTTAGCCGATTTAATTTGTTATGGTAAACCTTTTATTTCTAACCCGGACTTGGTAGAGCGATTTAAAGAAAATCTTCCACTAACCGATTGGGATAAAGAAACTTTTTATACCCAAGGCTCACTAGGATATACAGACTATCCAATTGTGTCAAAAAGTCATTTTCTTAATAAAATCTAACCATTTTGGAAAAATCGGATAAGAAAATTCATATTATAGGAGCGGGTCTTAGCGGGTTAGTGGCAGCTATAGTCTTAGAAAGATTTGGCTACCACCCTATAATTATTGAAAGAGATAATCACATCGGGGGGCGTTTACAAACGAAGAAAGTGAAAGGTTACCAGGTGGATGTTGGTTTTCAAGTGTTACTAGAAGCTTATCCAAAATTACAAGAATATGCGAAATTGGATCAGTTGCAACTGAAATCATTTGAACCGGGCGCAAGCATTTACTTAAATTCTAAATGGGAAGTATTAGGTGACTTCACACGAAGTCCAAAGCTTATTTTTAGAACTTTATCCTCATCTATAGGCAGCATTAGGGACAAATTAAAAATTTTTAAGCTCAGCCAATCTTTAAAAAAGAAAAGCATTGAAGAAATTTTTAATTCTCCAGATTTAAAAACCATTGATTATTTAAAAGATTACGGTTTTTCAGAAGCTATAATTGACAGTTTTTTTATACCTTTTTTTGGTGGTATTTTTTTAGAAGATGAACTAAAAACAAGTAGTAGAATGTTTGAGTTTATCTATAAAATGTTTTCCGAGGGTAAGGTAAGTATACCTAAAAATGGGATAGCTACACTTCCTAAACATTTAGCAGGTCAATTTAAAAACACCGAAATATGGTTAAATACAACTGTAAAAGAGGTAAAAAGCGATAAGATTCTTCTTGAAAATGATAAAGCAATCCATTCGGATTATACGATTATTGCAACCGAGGCCAATAATTTGGTATCGAACCTAAAAAATCAAAAAACCAGCTGGCATTGTTGTGATAATTTATATTTTATCACTCCAGAAATTAAGATAGATTCTAATTTTATTGGACTACTTCCTCAAAAAGATGCTCTCATAAATAATATTGTATTTATAGAAGAAAAAAAAGCAAAGAAAGAAGGCCAATACTTACTATCGGTTACGGTTGTAAAAAAGCATGATTTTAACCAAGAAGAATTAATTAAAAAAATTAGAAAAGAATTAAAGAGTTATGTAGGGATTCAAGAACTAGAATTCCTGACTCATTTTTATATACCAAAGGCATTACCCATTTTACAACCGGTAGAAAATGATATTATGCCAAGTGAAACCTTATTAAAAGATGGTATTTTCTTGGCAGGAGACCAAATGCTTAATGCATCTGTAAACGCAGCGATGTTAAGTGGAGAACGGGCAGCAATGGGAATAATCGAATTAGAAAAATTAAATCATTAAATTATGAGTATAGTAAAAGCTTATGGTGCACAGTCGCCAACTGCTGCTTTAGAGTTGTTAGAAATTGAAAGAAGAGATTTAAAACACGACGATGTAAAAATTAAGATTTTATATTGCGGTGTCTGTCATAGTGATATTCATACCGTTAGAAATGACTGGAAAGGATCTAAATATCCTGTGGTTCCAGGACATGAAATTGTAGGAGAAGTGATTGCTATTGGTGAAGATGTAAAAAAGTTTAAGAAAGGTGATAAAGTAGGAGTAGGTTGCATGGTAGATTCATGTCAGAATTGTGAAGCCTGCAATAAAGATTTAGAACAATTTTGCGAAAAAGGAATGGTGGGTACTTATAATGGTAAAGATCAAATACTTGGTGGTCATACTTTTGGCGGTTATTCAGAAAAGATTGTGGTCAAAGAAGATTTTGTTTTAAGCATTCCTGAGAATTTAGAATTAAAAGCTGTGGCACCTTTATTATGTGCAGGCATTACTACCTATTCACCACTTAAACATTGGAACGTAAAAAAAGGTGATCGAGTAGGGGTAATTGGTTTAGGAGGATTAGGACATATGGGTATAAAATTAGCAAAGGCAATGGGGGCCCACGTGGTAATGGTTACCACTTCACCAAACAAATCACAGGATGCTAAAAGGCTTGGGGCCGATGAAGTTTTAATTTCAAAAGATAAGCAAGCCATGGAAACAATGGCCAATAGTTTTGATTTACTGTTAAACACCATTCCAGTAAAACACGACATCAATCCGTATCTCAAATTACTAAAAATAGACGCTACTATGGTAATGGTGGGTGCAATTGAACCACTAGAACCCGTTCACGGAGGAAATTTAATAATGGGTAGAAAACGTGTAGCTGGCTCACTTATTGGTGGAATTAAAGAAACACAAGAAATGCTAGATTTTTGTGGTGAACATAATGTGGTTAGTGATATTGAACTAATCGATATGCCCTACATAAATGAAGCCTATGAGCGGGTTATTAATGCCGATGTAAAATATAGATTTGTTATTGATCTCGAAAGCTTAAGAAATTAAAGAGATACATGGATTCAAATTTGTAAAAACACACTGCCAATTTATTTTGTAATTTTGCAGAAAATGTAAAACTATGCATATTCATCATTTACTTGATAAAAACTCCGTACTCAACACCTTTATTTCAGAGCTACGTGACGTAAACATACAAAAGGATAGTTTGCGCTTTAGAAGAAATATTGAGCGAGTAGGTGAAATTCTAGGCTATGAACTCAGTAAGAAACTAAATTATACTCATCAAGAAATTCAGACTCCTTTAGGTTCTAAACAAGTAAATGCTTTAAAAGATAAATTGGTGGTATGTTCAATTTTAAGAGCTGGACTTCCGCTTCATCAAGGTTTATTAAATTATTTTGATAAAGCCGAAAACTCCTTTATATCTGCTTACAGACACCACTTAAATCAAACGGATTTTGAAATACGGGTAGAATATATGGCTTCACCTGCAATTGATCAAAAGACTTTAATTATTGCCGATCCTATGTTAGCTACCGGTCGGTCTTTTGTTAATGTGTATAATGCCATAAAACAAATGGGTAATCCTAAAGAGATTCATTTAGTAGCAGTAATAGGCGCAAAAGCAGGAGTAGAGCTACTCCAAAAAGAGTTCCCCAACAATACCCACCTGTGGATTGCAACAATTGATGAGAAATTAAATGATCAAGGATACATAGTTCCTGGTCTTGGCGATGCAGGCGATTTATGCTATGGCGAAAAAATGCAACATTAATCTATACTTTAAAAATTTTGAAAAAAACTATTGCATTATTTATTCTCCTTAGTGGATTTAATTTTACACAAGCACAAAAACTTACAAGAGATCAAATAAATGATTCTATTAGAGAAATATCTTATTTTTCTAATCATTTAGACAATTACTTTATTGTCGGAGGACCCACAAATAGAAACATAAATAGCCAAACATCAAACGCAAAATATCAAGTTAGCTTTAAACAGATATTAACCAAAGAGCCTTTACCGTTTGATACGTATGTTTTATTGACTTATACACAAAAAGCGTTTTGGAATATATTTGAAGATTCTTTTCCTTTTCGAGATTTGAATTTTCACCCTTCTATAAGCCTAGGAAAATTTGTATTTGATAAAAATGAACAATTACGAGGGGTGGCAAGTATTTCATTAGAGCACGAGTCAAATGGTCGCGATAGTATATATAGCCGTAGTTGGAATAGGCTAAGCGCAGCTTATAGAACACAATTGTCACCTCAAACTAACATAAGTTTAAAAATTTGGCTGCCATTTGCTAGTAAAGAAGGAAATCCAGATCTATTAGATTATGTAGGATTGGGTGAAATAAACCTCGAGCATAAATTAATTTCAAACAAACTTTCTTTAGCTCTGCGCGCTAGAAAAGGACTTGACTTTGAATACGGATCTTTGAGAACAAGAATTTATTTCAATCCGTTCAAACGAAATATTGCTAATCAATTTTTAATGGTAGAATGGTATTTAGGTCAAGCCGAAAGTTTATTAGACTATAGACGCTCTCAAAGCATGATACGAATAGGCTTTGTAATAAAGGGCAATGAATTCAATTGGTTTTAATTCATACGTTATTGTTGTAATTGTTCTAATTTTTTCATAACTTCATTAGCTTGAAAGGTTTTTTCGTCGCTTAACTTCCTATTGGTAGAAGCCAACTTATGTGCTTCGCCCATAAGTTTTTCATATTGCGACTGTAGCTTTTCTTTTTCTGATTTTTTCTTAAATAATCCGAACATATTTTTTTCTATAAATCTAGTAGATTTACCTCATACTGAAAGATTTCATACTTAAAATTTATGATGGAATTGCTAATTGTTCAAGCTAAAAAAACTTTATAATTTATATTATGTAAAATAGAAAATAACTAAAGTAAAAGATTAATCAACCAGCCTTCCTTCATATCCTATCGGATTTCTTAGGTTTGAAAATAAATATAATCGTACCGTTCCGTTATTTATCACTTCTAGTTTGGCGTTCCAACTTTCATTGTTTTTTACATCCTCTAAAGTAAATTCGTAGCGGGTTAGTTTTTTTTCTTCAAAATAGCGTTTTACTAAATCTTTCGGATTACCCGATAACAAAATTCCACTTTGTCCTATGCGTAAAGCTCGTTGAGATTCGCCAAAATAAGGTAAATTGATCTCAACAATAGAATCTTTTAAAACGAATTGATAATCGTCTTGGCTCACATCAATACGACTAGATGTATGCCCTTGCGATATCATATTAGTTTTAGACATAACCTGCAGTAAGTCTTGACTAGCCGTTGGTCTAACGGTTTTAATATGTGCCGTAAAATTGTTAATTTTTACAGGATTAGGAATTTCACTGGGAATAGTATCTAAAGAATTACAGCTCCAAAGAATTATTCCTAAAAAAGGCATAAATACTAAAAATATCTTTATTTTATCTCTATTGCTCATCTTCTTTAACTACCATCATTGTTGCCTTAAAACCCGTGGCTAAATTCCATATATTCTTTGACAATACCACACCTTGATCGTTATACAATCTAAATTCTGCGGTGTTGGGACCAGATAATCCTTGATTTAAAGCTAAAATATCTATCTTATTAAAACCTGGCTTTAAACTTACGTGTACTTCTGTAAAATTACTTTGTAATGTAATTCGAGGAACTTGAATTTCTCCATTTACAATTATTTGTACTTGATCGCCATCAACTGCCATATGGTCTCTACAAACTATCTTCACAAACTTACCTGAACTTTTAAATTCTCCGAAATTTTGATTTTTCTTAAACTTCTCTGGAGTTTTACTTCCCTCCTGTTTTGCCAGATATTTTGGATCAAAATTTTGGGTTTGGTCTATAAATTGCTCTTGTTTCTCCATGCTAAATTGCGGTGTCTCATCCTGCAACCATTTCTTACGGGTATTTTTATATAAAGTATTATTAGGATTAGTTAAACTAGGAGAACTTCGACTAAAACCACGTGTATTCAAGCTTTTTGAAGAAGTATTAAGTGATTCGCCAGAACGCACTGTATTTTCGTTATCAAACTGGCCGTAAACCGAAGTTAGACTTAAAAACCACAATACAAAAAAAATCCTCATAAGACAATAATTTAAATTATTCTAAAGATAATCAAAAATTAGTCCAATTTAATAAATTAATTATTTTCTTGTTTTAACATAATTATAGCAGTTTAAAAATACGTTTCTAATAACTTAAGGGTTATCTAAATTATAAAACCAAAAATAAAAGCAATGAGAAAATTATTAAGTTTTACGTGTTTAAGTTCTATTTTATTAATGAGTTCTTGTGTTTCAAAAAAGAAGTATACAGCTATTGAAACCGAATTAAATGAGACCAAGAGTACTTTAATGCAAACTCGAGTAGATAAAGAAGACTGTGAAAACAAATTTGCAAAAATTGAAGCTAAGGTAAATAGCTATTACGCCAAGATCAATAGCCTGCAAGCAGAAAATGAAGAGAAACTTGATTTTGTTGAAGATCTAACAGTAATGTCGGAAAAATCAAAACAAAATATGCGTTCTACTTTAAAACAAATTGATCCAAAAGAATTAGCTCAAGCAAAAACGCTAGAAGATTCTATCAATTTAGCCATATCGCACAACCTTAAAAAGAATTTAGGCGGAGGGGAAGACGATATTGATATTAATGTAGATCAAACGGTTGTACAAATAAGTATATCAGATAAGCTATTATTTAAAAGTGGAAGTTACTGGGTAAACCCCAAGGCTTACCCCCTACTAAAACGCATTGCAAAAGTTGTAAATTCTGAGGAAGCAATGGAAGTTATGGTTGAAGGCCACACTGATTCTCAAACAATAAAAAAAGAATCTTATTTACAAGACAATTGGGATTTAAGTGTTAGAAGATCTACTTCTATTGTGCGTTTACTTCAAGACAAATTTAATGTGGATGGTAAAAAACTAATCGCTGCAGGACGCAGTAGTTACTTACCATTAGCAGATAATTCAACTCGTGATGGTAGAGAGAAAAACAGAAGAACAAGAATTATTATTCTACCAAATTTAGACAAGTTTTTAGCGATGCTTGAAGAATAAAAGTCGAGTTAAATTACATTTAAAACAAAAAAAGCTCATAAAGAGCTTTTTTGTTTAAAACACCTGCCATAACAACCTGCATTATTGTCATATTCATAACTATTTTTCATCTATACAATACTTGGCATGAATTTTGACCTTGAATACGCGAGTGGGTAAAATACTCACCATTAGTAAAACAAGAAAAATAATTTTATGAGTCAAGTTAAACAAAATGACACGGTAAAAGTACATTACACAGGTAAATTAGAAGACGGTCAAATTTTTGACAGTTCGTTAGAGCGTGAGCCAATTGAGTTCACCTTAGGACAAGGTCAAATTATACCTGGTTTTGAAAACGGGTTAATTGACATGAAAGTAAACGAAAAGAAAACCATTAATATTGCACATACAGAAGCTTATGGAGAGGTTCGCGAAGAGCTTTTTCAAGAAGTACCTAAAAACCAGTTACCGCAAGAAATTGAGCCTAAAGTAGGTATGGGGTTAGTATCGAAAAATCCTGATGGAACTGAGCGCCAATTAAGAGTGGCCGAAGTAAAAGATGAGTCTATCATTGTAGACGCAAATCATCCATTAGCTGGTAAAAATTTAGTGTTTGACGTGGAAGTAATGGAAATTAAGTAATTACTCCCATAATCAACATTTCTAAATAAAAAAACGCAGCTCAAAGGCTGCGTTTTTTACACTCTGGATATTCTTACAAAAAAAATTTGGAAATATCAAAAAAAAATTGTATAATGTCCTGTTTAATAAATCATTTAATACGTTTAGCATCATATGAGACAGCTTAAAATTACCAAGCAGGTTACAAATAGGGAGTCAAAATCTTTAGATAAATACTTGCAGGACATTAGTAAAGTAGATTTAATTACCGCTGAAGAAGAAGTAGAATTAGCACAGCGTATACGTGAAGGTGATCAACGTGCGCTCGAAAAACTAACTAATGCCAATTTGCGATTTGTTGTTTCAGTAGCCAAACAATATCAAAACCAGGGTTTAAAACTCCCCGATTTAATTAATGAAGGAAATGTGGGGTTAGTTAAAGCTGCTAAGCGTTTTGATGAGACTCGTGGTTTCAAATTCATATCTTATGCGGTTTGGTGGATTCGTCAATCTATTCTTCAAGCTTTAGCCGAACAATCACGGGTAGTACGCTTACCGCTGAATAAAATTGGGGTGATCAATAAAATAAATAAGGCATTTTCGCATTTAGAACAAAGCCTACAACGACCACCTAGTGCAGAAGAAATAGCAAAAGAGTTAGATATGTCGGTTAGCCAAGTAAAGACCGCTTTAAAAAATTCAGGGCGCCATCTTTCCATGGATGCTCCCTTTAAAGATGGTGAAAATGACTCTAATTTATATGATGTTTTAAGTTCTGGAGAATCTCCAAATCCAGATGATACCTTAATGCAGGATTCTTTAAGCATTGAAATTAATCGTGCTTTAGATACCCTTTCAACTCGAGAAGCTGATGTAATACGTCTTAACTATGGTATTGGGAATCAACCGGCTATGACTTTGCAAGAAATTGGAGATACCTTTGATTTAAGCCGTGAGCGGGTTAGACAAATTAGAGAAAAAGGAATAAGGCGTTTAAAACACCAATCTAAAAATAAGATTCTAAAAAAATATTTAGGATAATCTAAAAAAGCTGTGCTAGAAAGCACAGCTTTTTTTATACTTGGCTCCAAGTATTCAAAATACTCATTTGTTCGGCATTTAACTCAAATGAGATTGCCTCTTTAAACGCCGATAATTGATCTGTATTGGTTGCACTAGCAATTGGCGCTGAAATCTCTGGTCGTTGCATAATCCAGCGCAAAGCTACCGCTGCTAAACTCACTTGATGTTCGGCCGCAATATTATCCATTTGATTTAAAATACTTAAATTTTTATGATTTAAATATTTTTGGGCAAATCGTTTTCTTTCAGCACCTTCAAAATCCATTTCTGTTTTATACTTTCCCGTTAAAAATCCGCTAGCAAGCGAAAAATAACTTATAACTCCCATTTTATGCTCCTTGCAAATTGTTTTTATTGTTTTTTCAAACTCTTGGCGGTCTATTAGATTATATAGCGGTTGAAAAACTTCGTATTTGGGTAAATTTTCTACACGGCTTGCTTCTAAATTTTCTATTAAGCGTTCGGGTGAAAAGTTAGAAGCGCCTATATGCCTAACTTTTCCTTCACTAATCAACTGCTCATAAGCACTTAGAGTTTCGGTTACAGGTGTTTTAAAATCATCATAATGGCTAAAATACAGGTCGATATAATCTGTTTTTAGGCGGGTAAGTGAATCTTCTACCGCCTTTAAAATATATTTTTTTGAGATATTTTTTTCGCCACCAGGCTTCATATTGCTGCCTACTTTAGTAAAAAGGCTAATTTTATCTCTGTTATTATTACGCTGCATCCACTCCCCTATGATAATTTCTGACTCGCCTCCTTGGTTTCCCGTAGCCCATCTCGAATAAACATCTGCAGTATCTATTGCATTAAAACCCAGACTCACCAATTCATCTAGTAATTTAAAGCTTTGTGTTTTATCTGCTGTCCAACCAAAAACATTACCGCCAAAAACAATTGGCGGTATTTTAATGCTGGTTGTTCCCAAATTTTTCAACTCCATTTGTCTTTTTACTTTTTTGTTTGAGCTGGTCTTACTTCAATTTTACTTGGTAATGTTCTTGGGTGCATTTTAAATAAATTAACTACGATCTCCCCTAAATCTTCTATTTGAATTTTCCAAGCCTCTTGATCTTCATTAACATTAGGATTGTTGCCATTGAAATGAGTAGAAACAGAACCAGGCATAATGGTTGAAACCTTGATACCCTTATCGCGCACGTCAAGCATCATGGCTTGGGTAAATCCTGTAACCCCAAATTTACTAGCATTGTAGGCTGCTCCTCCTGCAAAGAAATTACAACCCGCTAAACTAGAAATACTTATGAAATACCCTTTTGTTTTGCTTAAAGCTTCTACACTGGCTTTTGCCGAATAAAATACTCCGCTTAAGTTGGTATCAATAGTTTCTTTCCACTGTTCTTCTGTCAATTCGGAAATAGGCGCAAAATGACCTAAACCAGCGTTGGCTATCACATAATCCAATTGGTCGAATTTTTCTAAGGTTTGTTGCACTGCCTCTTTTTGTTCTTGAAAGTTACGCACATCTGCCTTAATGCCTATTGCCTTTGCCTGATCAAATTTTGCATTTAATTGCTTCGCAGTTTCTTCTGCTTTGCTAAGCGACCTACTGGTTATAGCAACGTTTACGCCTTCGCTAAGTAAAGCTTCGGCTATTCCTAAACCAATGCCTTTTGTTCCTCCTGTAATTAAGCCTGTTTTACCTTTAATTCTTATCATTTTATTAAATTTTATTTTAAATATAAGTGGACTAATTTAAAAAGCCATAATCGCTAACTGGTTTAGTTTTTTTTTAACTTAATCAAAATCCGTAAAGATTATCGCCTTAATAAAAAAGAATATCATTTATACCAGTTTGTTAAACTCTGTAGAAAATTTATACATATTTAAAAGCTAATCCAGTAATTTGCATAAAATGACAAGCATGAAAGTTTGGTTAAAAAGAATTTTATGGTTATTTGCTGGCCTAGGGGTTATTTTTCTCTCCTTTTATTTGAGCATTTATTGGGGAGCATTTGGAAAAATACCCTCAAAAGACGAATTGAAAAATCTAAAACAAAGTGTCGCAACCGAGATAGTTGACGATCAAGGCTCATTATTGGGCAAGGTATACATTTATGATCGCCAGGCCGTTTCTTTTTCAGATTTCCCTCCTCATCTTATAAACGCTTTAATTGCTACCGAAGACGCCCGATTTTATGAGCACGATGGCATAGACGCCAAAAGTTTATTTAGGGTATTTTTTAAAACAATTTTATTATCTGATAAATCTTCTGGTGGCGGTAGCACATTAACTTTACAATTGGCTAAAAATCTTTACGGAAGAGATGCTTATCCCGTTTTTAGCATTGTAATCAATAAACTTAAAGAAAGTATTGTGGCGCAACGTATAGAAGAGCTATACACCAAAGAAGAAATTATTGAACTATATTTAAATACGGTTCCATTTCCAGATAATACTTATGGCATTGAAAGTGCTGCCTTTAAATTCTTTAATACCAAAACAAAAAACCTAACAGTGGCACAGGCTGCTACCCTTATAGGGAGTTTAAAGGCTAACCATAGCTACAATCCCAGATTATTTCCAGAACGTGCCCAGTTAAGACGTGACGTAGTTTTAAAACAAATGAATAAATACAATTATTTAAGCACTACAGAGACAAATCAATTAATTGCCCAAAAAATCAAATTAGATTATCAGTATTTTTCACCAAATCAAGGTATTGCGGGATACTTTAGAGAAAAGGTTAGAAAACAAACCGAGCAAATAATACAAAAATATAAGCTTAAGCAAGCCAATGGCGACTTGTATAATATTTTAACCGATGGTTTGCGAATAGAAACTACTTTAAACAAACCTATGCAATTAGTTGCCGAACGAGCTATGAAAAAACATATGGCGCGTTTACAAAGTCAATTTGAAAAAGGCTATGGCAATAATGCACCTTGGCTCAAAAACAAAGCAGCCTTCAATTGGGCCTTACAACAATTACCCTATTATAAGAAACTAAAGAGTCAAAATTTAAGCTCGGCCCAATTGAAGGATTCCTTAAACAAAAAACAAAAAGTTAAGCTTTTCGACTGGAAGGAATCAACCATTAAAAACCTTAGTATTTTAGATAGTATTGAGCATTTTTCCAAATTTTTAAATATGGGTTTCGTGGCTTTAGAACCTAATACCGGCGAAGTAAAATCTTATCTTGGAGGTATCGATTACACTTATTTTAAATACGATCACGTGAGTCAAAGCAAAAGACAAGTAGGATCTTTATTTAAACCGATTGTATATACTGCAGCTATCGAAAATGGCTTAGACCCCTGCTCCTACTATAGCCCTAATGCGGTAACATATACCGACATGAAAAATTGGACTCCGAAAAATGCCTCTAAGGAAAATAAAGAATCTGAACAGCATATTAATTATTCTTTAGAAAAAGCCTTAAGCGAATCTATTAATACGATTGCAGTAAAAGTACTGCAAGAAGTAGGAATTGAAAAAACCATTGAACAAGCAGAAAAGATGGGAATTCAACAAGAGTTGCCTAAGGTACCTTCAATTGCTTTAGGGGTTACCGACATGAAGCTTTTGGATATGGCGCAGGTTTATTCAACTTTTGTAAATGGTGGGGTGGCACCAGAGCCTGTGTTTATAAAAACAATAAAGAATAAAAGTGGAGAAGTTATTTGGACCCACGATAAAGAAAATAAACCAGACACACAAAAGGTTGCTTTTTCAAGCTTTACAAGACAAGTTATGCTTTCATTTATGCAATCAACCGTAAACAAAGGAACCGCCTCACGATTGCGCACAACTTACAGATTAAATAACGCTATTGCGGGAAAAACAGGAACCACTCAAAATAATAAGGACGCTTGGTTCGCCGCAATTACACCAAAATTAGTTTGTTTAACTTGGGTGGGTAACGATAATGCAAAAATTAATTTTAGTTCTACCGCTATTGGCCAGGGTGCAAATGCTGCTCTACCTATGTTTGCCGAATTTTATTCGGCTTTGTCAAAAAATAAAGAATTTGATGAGATAACACAGGCGCAATTTGAACCCATATCAAAAGAAGTTAAAAAGGCCATTGAATGTGATGTTGAAAAAAAAGACGGACTTTTTAAACGAATATTTGGGAAAAACAAAGATGAAAAATCCTTTCACGAAGACAAACAAAAAAAGAAAAAAGGAATTTTCTCTTGGTTTAAAAAGAAATAAAGCTTTTATTTCTTTTTGGTAGCCTTTTTGTTCTTTATTTCAACCTGATGAATGGTGGCTGGCTTCCACTCCCCCTCATTAGATAAAAATATTTTACCATCGGGACTAAAGGTTATGCCCTCTGGTTGCGGATGCTGATCAGGATCTAAAACAATCAGTTTTTCTGCTTCCCAGTTACGATTTAAAATCAAGAGCTTTGGAATTTTAGCATCTAACATATATATATCTTTTGTTTGAGGGTGAATGGCAATTTCTGATGTTCTAAAAGTTTTCTTACTACCCACATTTTTAAGTTCTTTAAAAATAGGGTTATCAAACTTCAATTTAAATATCGGTTCTTCTATAAACCTTTTCGAGGTTAGATCAAAAGCATAAACACCCTTATATTTTTCATCCTTGTCCCCATTTTGTTTTGCTGCCAGCCATAACTGATTTTTAGCAGGGTCATAGGTAAACCCTTCAATATCATGTTTTGGAGATAATTTAGTTTGATAAGTATTAATAGCAATGGAGTCTGATAAATAGCTTTTGATTTCAAATATTTTACCAGCACTAGTAACGGTGAAAAGATCATTACCATTAAAAGCTATACCTTCATAATCATCTTGCGGACCAAATTCAATGGTTTGTTCAACCTTACCGGTTACTATATTATACAAATAAATGAGTCCCATTTCATCTTGTACACAGGCTAATTGTTTCTCGTTAATATAAACAATGCCAGATACTTCTTCTAACTCTCTTGGTAATTTCCATGTATTCTTAATAATTACCTCAGAAGGGTTGTCGTAATCAATTTTGTAGTGATCTTTAAAATTGAAATAAATGATTCCTACAAAAGCTAAGATACCGATGGTAATAAAAAATGGCGGACTTTTAAAATAAGATCCCATACACTAGCTAATTTTTTTTAGTTTCTCAGAAATCTCATAAAGCCATTTTATTTGCTCAAAAATTAAAATAGCCTCTTGAATTTTTTCTGTTTCGTCTTGTGTCAAAGTTAATTTATTTAAAGAGTAACTTAAATCGTTATAAGCATTTTTTAACGATTTGGTCTCTTCACCACCAGGTAAAACCGTTGACTTCCCTTCTAAATTAGCTAGGGTGATGTTTAAATTATCTGATACGGATGCCGCGATAAAAGCAAAAGAATCAGACATTTGGGTTGTCTTATGGGTATTTATAAAATTACCCAAGCTAGCTAAGGAAGAAATAAAGGTTTGGTTTAAAGCACTATATTTGTATAATTTTTGATAAGCGTCTTGTTTAGACTTAGGTTCTTGCGCCATACGCTGTAAGGCTGCGCTAAGATTTCCTTGCGCCAGAAAAGCTGATTTTCTTGCCAGTTTATACTCATCATCAACCTTCTTCTTGGTAGAATACAAAATCCTAATTTGATTAAAATAAGCTAAACTACCTTTTATTGCTTCTTTAACCTCTTTTTGATAATTAGCGTGCTCCCAAGTAGGCCATAAAAAGAAGTTTCCACAAAAGGCTAAAGTTGCACCAATTACGGTATCTAATAACCTATATTGAATTACACTTAAAACATTGGGTTGCAACAGCGCATAAAGAAAAACAACATTAAGCGTTATAAAAGCTGCGGCCCCTATATAATTTTTTTGAATTAAAGTGAATGCTACCACTAAACAAAGCATGCTAAGCACCAAAAATAAAATTGGATCTTGGAAAAGAAAAACAATTAAAAAAGCAATAGCACCGCCAAGCAGGGTGCCTAGAATCCTTTTTATAGATCTTTCTTTTGTGAGGCCGAAATTAGGCCTTAAAATAACCAGAGCGGTTAAAACAATCCAATAAGCATTCTGCAGGGCAAACAGCTTCCCAATTACGACCCCAACCACCATCAAAACAGCCAGACGTAAAGCGTGCCTTAAAATAATATTCTTAAAACTCAGTTGGTTTTTATAAGCCTTAAAACTGTAGTCTACCGGTGTTAGAAAACGATTTATGCTTTTAGATGACATTTTTGCCAACTTATCCTTACTTTTAAGGTTTAGAACTATACGCTCAATATGGCTAAGTTTTTCATATATGCTAACTTCTTGATTAAACCATGTCTTAAGGGTTGCTTTTGATTCTATGTCACTTTTTAAAGATGAATCACTTTGCAAAACATCTCTCAATTTACTGATTTTTAAACGAATACCATCTTTCTTTTCTAGCTTTACTTCAGATAAAAAATAAGATGAAAAATGAAATAATCGTTTTGCTAAATCCGCTTGGAGTTTAGAAAATCGTTTTATAATTTGAGGAGTAGTTTTTTTAAAATCGGTAAGCCAATTATAATCAATCGGATTGGCTAATGCTACCTCAAAAATATCAATAAGCTCTGTAAAAATTAATAAATTACGCCTATTGGTGTTTGACTGTCCATAGATTTTTCTATTGCTAATTAAACTTTCACGTAAACTCTCGTGCAGTTCATTTATTTGTATGTGAAGTTGGTTTTGCTTCTCTAAATACTTAGTTAGATTTTTTGGCTTTTCAACTATTTTCTGTCGTAAAACCAAAAATTGAGCCGTTGTATTTGCCAGGTTACCTAGCTGCCTTTTAATGTAGCTATGGGGCCTAATGAAAATATAAAGTGTACTAACTAAAATATACCAGCAACACCCTAGACCTAAAAATAGAAGATGCATGCCAAGCCCTGTTTCTTTACTAAAATTGGCATAGCTTAAAACAATAGCCAAAAGCCCTGAAAAACTAACCAATGATGCTCTAAAACCATATACCGCGACACTCGCCGTAAAGAAAACAAAGAGAAAAAGACAAATTAAATTCAACGTTAAATTGAATTGAGTTACCTCTCCTAAAAGCGAACCTAAAACGGCCAAAATTGCCGCTGAAACCATACCGTAAAAGCGATGTTTTAAATTCCCCTGTACATCACTTGGAGCAATTAAAAACACCCCTAAAGCCATGGCTATTCCATAAGGCATAGCATCAACCAAATAAAAGGAAAAAACCGGTACAAATAACGAAAATAGTAACAGCCAAGCTTTTATAAAGTCGGTATCATTAATAATATTTTTAAATCTTTTAAACATTGCCCTTAATCCAAAGAATCATTTTTTCATTGAGTTTAATTGATGTCGCAAACTTATTATAAAATATTGGTTATGTACTTGTATAGCGACTAAAGTACTAGTATTTTTACGTAAATTTAAAATTTGATGCAGCATAAAGAAACAGCGCGTTGGGCGTACTATTGGTTAAAGGATTTCAATTGGACTGACACTATGGCGCAATATGGTAATTTTACGTTCAATCTTATTCTTCTTTTAATTTTAGGTTATCTTTTTAACTTCTTAATCCGTAAAATTCTAATCACAAGTTTTGGTAAGCTGGTGAGAAAAACCAAAACAGTTTTTGACGATTTTCTTTTTAAAAACAATGCGCTTACCCACCTCACTCATTTGATTACGCTGTTGTTTTATCGCTCAATGTTACCTTATCTTTTAATCGATTTCCCTGCATTGAGAGATGAATCAATTATCTTATTAGATCTTGCTAGTATTATCATTAGCATTTGGTTCATACGCAGTGTCTTAAGAAGTTTAAGAGATTTTCTACGAACGCTAAATAGTTTTAAAGATAAGCCTATAGAAAGCTACATACAAGTGGTTATGATTTTTATTTGGCTTTTTGGAGGCATAATAATTTTCAGCTTGCTAACAGGAAAATCGGTTTGGCAATTTTTAACCGCATTAGGAGCTTTATCCGCCATAATTTTACTGATTTTTAAAGATACCATTCTAGGATTTGTAGCTAGCATTCAAGTAGCTGTTAATGATACAGTTCGTATTGGTGATTGGATCACTATGGAAAAGTATGGTGCAGATGGAGATGTCATAGAAATAAATTTATCATCTGTTAAAATAAGAAATTTTGATAAAACCATTACCAGTATACCCACCTATTACTTGATTTCTGATTCTTTTAAAAATTGGAGGGGAATGAGTGTATCGGGAGGTCGTCGAATTAAGCGCGCCGTAAATATCAAAACAAATTCTATTCGCTTTTTGAGTTCTGAAGATATAGCAGATTTAAAAAATATTCAATTAATAGCTCCCTATTTGGATGAAAAATCTAAGGAAATTGAGCAATACAACAAGCAATACAACATTAATAAATCGCAGATAGTTAATGGGCGAAACCTTACCAACATTGGTGTTTTTAGGAGGTATATAGAGTTGTACCTGGCCAACCATCCTAAAATAAATCACGAAATGATAGCAATGGTAAGACAGCTCCCTCCTACGGCACAAGGAACACCCTTAGAAGTATATGCTTTTTCGGCAGATAAGGTTTGGTTGAACTATGAGGGTATTGTCTCTGATCTTTTTGATCATATATTAGCAGCATTACCATATTTTAAATTAGAAGTTTACGAATTACCTAGTAGTTCAATTATGGAAAAGAACGAGAAAAACAATTTTGTTCCGCCGCAAAATCAATCCTAAAATCTATGTTTTAACTTGTAGAAGCTAATATTTGAACTTACCTTTGCAACTTTTAATATTTGCCTCAAATAAATGTCAAATAACAAGAATTTTAAGAAAAAGCCCCGTTGGAAATTACTGCACCAGTATTATTCATATACTGGGTTTTACTCATTTGTAGGAAAATCTTTGCTTAAAGCAGCCATTCCTATTGCTGTTTTTGTAGTTGGACTTATTGCCGTTCATTTTTTTGTGATAGATATCAATGATGTTTTGGCTTATATTACCGCTAATTTCCCGCCCATTGGAGTGCTAAGCGTTTTCTTTTTGTCTGAATCTATATTAGGACTCATCCCGCCTGAAATCTTTATTGCTTGGGCAGGAAAATCGCTACATCCTAACTGGTATTTATTTGCCTTGGCCTTATTATCTTATTTAGGCGGAATAGTATCTTATTTCGCTGGACGCGGAATTGCAAGTATTCCTTCGGTTTTTGTTTACCTTGAAGTGAAAATGGCCAAGCATATTAAAAATATGCGAAAATGGGGAGGTTTTTTAATTGTGGTAGGAGCTTTACTACCTGTTCCGTTTGCTATTTCAAGTATTGCAGCCGGTATAATTAAATTCCCTTTTGGAAGTTATTTGCTTTTTGGTCTATTGCGATTTTTACGCTTTTTCATTTATGGTGTAATGATTTTTGGCGCGCTAAACTAAATACTAATCACATACAAAACCTTTAAAAACAAAATAAAAAACTAGCGGTTAATTCGCTAGTTTTTTATTTTTCTAAATGAGATTATTTGTTAATCGATAAATAATTCATTGATTCTAGAACGCAATTTTCGATTGTAATCCTCGTACAACCAGTCACGGTAATTTTTGGTATTATTGATAATGCAATACGAGTAACGTTTAACTCGATCTCTAATATCATCGGCTAATTCTCTTGCCAAAATTCTAGCGTCAAACACATCTTCACTATTCTCTATACACATTTTGGCATGCTGCTCTATTGAAGCCTCTAAAACCTTTTTTGATTTCTCTCCATTATTCACCGCCTTTTCATATGCTGCTTTAATATCAAACTCAATGTCTTCTGAGTTTTTAAACATTTCCCTTATTTCAGCGGGCATCTTGTACTTAAACTCTCTTTCTATCTCCTCATCACCAGTAATATTTTCTAAGAAATAGTCTGGATTTTTAAATATAAGCTGCCAATCTACTGGTGCATCCCAAAGCCCAAAACGCGCGGCATTATTTCCCAAATCAATAACATTAAAAGTGTCTTTCCCTGGTAATTTACGAGAACCACGACCAATCATTTGGTAATAGAGTGTTAGAGATTTAGTAGCTCGGTTTAAAATAATATTTTCAACAGTAGGCTCATCAAAACCGGTAGTTAAAATACTCACTGAGGTCAGGATAGCATCGGGTTTATTTTTAAACCATTTTAAAATTTCTTTTCTTTCTTTTTTAGAATGGGTATTGTCTAAGTGCTTGATTTCATACCCAGCATCTTTAAAAGTTTGATAGACGTACCACGAAGTATTTATCCCATTGTTGAAAATTAGGGTTTTTTTACCTTTACAATGCTCTTCATAAGCCTGAACAAGCTTATTTTGCATTGACATATTCGTATAAAGGTCTTCAGATGATTTTACGGTGTAATCTCCGTTAATACCTACCTGCAAGGAGGTTAAACCTACATCATAGCTATAAGTTTTTGCTCGCGCTAAGAATCCTTGCTGTATCAATGATGGAATTGAATTTCCAACTATTAGTTCTTGATAGTTGTCTTTCATCGGCAACTTAATATTAGAACTTAAAGGGGTGGCCGTAACACCTAAAATAAATGAGTCTTCAAAATACTTAAATAATTTTGTGAATGAATTATAATGTGCTTCATCTATAATTACCAAGCCAACATCGGCTACTTCTAATTTATCATCATTCAAGCGGTTATTTAAAGTCTCTACCATCGCAACAAAGCATTGGTAATCGTCCTGATCGGGAAGTTCTTTTACTTTTGAATTAATGATTTTGTTTTTTACCCCAAATCCTTTTAACATTTTTGAGGTCTGCTTACATAGCTCAATCCTGTGCGTTAAAATAACAACCTTTTTGTCTGTTTGATTAATATAGCGCCGAACAATTTCTGAAAATATAACGGTTTTTCCCCCACCTGTTGGTAATTGATACAGCAAATTAAAGTTGTCTGGTGCTTCATCTAGATAAGAAAATATTTTATTCAAATCTTCTTGTTGGTAGCCATACAATTCTTTTTCAGTATTGCTTTTTTCAATTTTGTCTTTCGTATTCTCCACCATAATATCGGTCATTAAAGAGGTCTTAAATGTTAATCTTGTTAGAAATTTAATCCTGCAAAATTAAGCAGTTTTAAAGGAATTTATAGCCTAATTTAAAAGAATTTCTACTTTTAAATTTATCGGTTTGTAAATCAAAACATTAATCCACACCGAAAAAAAATTAGATGATAATTTTAAGTCTAGCATGAAAATTTTTAGACATAAACCCTTACTTTTGCAATTCTAATAACTTTAAAAACTAGCTACATTGAATAATCCAAAAGCACAAAAACTTATAGCCAAAATTTTAGATGAGCTTAATCAAGTAGGAATCATTGCCAACACTTTAGTAGCCGATTTAAAAGAGCTACGCCCTTTTGCGGTTGAAGAAAAAAGACCAGTTGTGGCCAAAGCACTGCGTTTGGCTTATGAGCATATTGAAGAAACTTTTACTTTTGATATTCCTATTCCAGAAGAAGAACCTTTAGAGGCTTTGGAAGAAGATGAGCTAGAAGGAAGAGAAGAAGAGACTGACGAGCGTCTTGAAACCGAAAATGAATTTGATGCCGATCAAAGCATGATTTATTTCATAAACCTTATTAAAGATAGCGATAATAAGTTGAATATAGAAGAAATTAGAGAGTATAATGAAGCTTTACAGAATTACGAATTCTAGTAATTTTTTAAATTTATAAGATAAAGCCCGTTTGTTAAACGGGCTTTATCTTATAATTATATTTCATTTTTTTCCGCTTCAGCTAATCTTTTTTCCCAAGCCCAAGCGCTGATTAAAGCTTCTTCAAGACTGTGCTTAGCCTTCCAACCCAATTCCTGATTTGCTTTTGTAGTATCGGCAAATGCTGCCTCTACATCTCCTGGTCTTCTACTCGTTAACTCGTAATTTAAAGGCTCTCCCGTTACTTTTTCAAAAACTTTTATAACCTCCATTACCGAGCTTCCTTTACCTGTACCAATATTAAAAACCTCGTAGTTTTTAGCCTGTTTTTCTTTAATTAAACGTTCTAAAGCTACCATATGTGCCTCTGCTAAATCCATTACATGAATATAATCTCGAATGGCTGTACCATCTGCTGTTTGGTAATCGTCTCCAAATACAGATAATTTATCTCGTTTTCCTATAGCGGTCTGTGTTATAAAGGGCACTAAATTTTGAGGTATTCCCATTGGTAACTCCCCAATGCGCGCGGAAGGGTGTGCCCCTATTGGATTAAAATAACGCAAAGCGATAGCCTTAAACTGTTTTTCACTTTTACTAAAGTCTTTTATAATTTCTTCTCCTATCTGTTTGGTATTCCCATAAGGCGACTCTGCCGTTTTCACAGGAGCATTTTCATCTATGGGTAATAAATCGGCTTGACCGTAAACGGTACAAGAAGAACTGAAAATAAAATTATTAAGGTTTCTTCTTCGCATCTCCTGCAAAAGAAAAATAAGCGTATTGAGGTTGTTTTCATAATACAATAAAGGCTTTTCAACACTTTCGCCCACAGCCTTCGATGCTGCAAAATGAATTACACCCTGAATGTCTGGATGCTCATCAAAAAACTGTTGTACCTTTAAAGGATTTCTTAAATCTAATCTTGAAAATTTCGGAGATTTATTGGTAATACTACAAATTCCTTCTAAGGTTGTAAAGCTAGAATTTGATAAATTATCAATGATTATGACTTCATAGTTGTTTTGAAGCAATTGAACAACCGTATGTGATCCGATGTAACCAAGACCTCCCGTTACTAAAATTTTCATGTTCCTTATTTTAAACAAACATACTAAATTATGTAAGTAATTATTTAGTTTGTTTTACTATTTGTGCATTTTGAATATTGTATCTTTGCATTAAAAAATTATGGATAAATTTATTCGGGTTTTCAGGTGGATAAGCATTTTAGAGGCTATATCTTTCTTAGTATTACTATTGATTGCAATGCCTTTAAAATATATGTTTAATAGTCCAGAAATGGTTAGCACTGTAGGTATGGCTCACGGCGTACTCTTTGTTTTATACGTAATGGGTGCATACTGGATGTATGAAAAACTAAACTGGTCATTAAAAACATTAGTTATTGTGATAATTTGCTCTATTTTACCCTTTGGCCCATTTTATGCCGATAAAAAATATTTACCCAATAATAAATAGGTTATTTTGATTTAAGCCGATCGCGTACAAACTCAACTTTGCTTTTACCGTGCGGGATTGGCTTACCATCTTCTCCCAAATTAACCATGATTATTTGGTCAACTACCAGAATAGTTTCCCTAGTCATCATGTTTCTTGCTTCACTTCTTAGTGTAATTGATGTTTTTCCAAACTTCACTACTTCAATTCCTATTTCAATTATATCTCCTTGTTTGGCAGAACTTTTAAAACTTATTTCGCTCATATAGGCTGTAACCGTTTTAGGATTTTCTAATTGTACTACGGTATATAGTGCCGCTTCTTCGTCTATCCAACTTAAAAGTCGACCGCCAAAAAGGGTGGCATTAGGGTTAAGGTCTTCTGGTTTTACCCATTTACGTGTATGAAATCTCATTTTGTATATTTAATTTTAAAATTGCGTCTTCTATAATTTGCTGGTGATCAAAGGCTAAAGAAATATCTTCCTTTATGGGTAAGATTTCCCAGCTTACTTCTTTTGCATCATCAGCTGCTTTTGCGATAGGTCTTTCTGTTAATAGACTAGCAAAAGCGATGCTAATAATTCTTTTTCTGGGATCGCGTTTAACGTCATCATAAATCCCTGTTTGAGTCCAATTTTTAATTCTTAATCCTGTTTCTTCTTCTAATTCTCGTGCGCAAGCATATTTCAGGGTTTCTTTAGGTTCTAAAAAACCACCAGGTAATGCCCAGGCATCTTTAAATGGCTGATTCTTTCTTCTAATCAATAAGACATATATGTCAGAATTAGATTTGTGAAAAACCACAGCGTCGGTTGTAATTGAAATGTCTTCGCTCATTTTAATGCAATAGGATTTTTAATATTAATATTATACCGCTTGTTCAATTTTGTAATAAAATAGGATAATAAAACCCCCTTATTTTCTTGATCACCTTGATGCATGAAAAAATATAATTTCTTGAGTCCTTTATTATACCAGTCCTCTATCTTATTCACCCATTCATTAATCCGCTCATAATCGATAGCCTCATTTAAAGCATTAAACCGAATAAAGGCTGTATTTGTGGTTAAGCGCATATGTAAAACGGCTCTTTCTCCTGGCGTATCGGTAATTACACTGCTTATATTATAAGCTAAAAGTAAATTATTTAGCTTGTTGGCATAGTCCTCATCTTTAAACCACGAAAAGTGTCTTAATTCTATCGCTAGCGGTAACTCGTAAGGCCATAATTTAATAAAATGAGCAAGACGTAGTAGATTGGTTTCGTTGGCTTGAAAGTTTTCTGGCATCTGCATAAAGCTACAGCCTAATGTATTGCCTAGGTTTGAAATATTCTCGGTAAAATGCTGGGTAGCCAATTCGCAATTTTCAAGTCTTTTATAATGTGAAATTTGCCGAGGCACTTTAGGACTAAATTTAAAATTATTATCTACTTGTTCTTTCCATTTTTGATATTGATTGGCCGACCAGTTTCTATAAAAAGAAGCATTCAATTCTACGGCATTTAATTTTTCTTGATACTCGGAGAGCTTTGTTTTTTTATTATTTGGCTTTAAATTCGTCCAAGTTGAATCTCCAACCCGAATTTCTTCAAAGAAATGGGGTTTAAACTTATGCAAAACATTTTGTGTTTGCTTATGGTCTTGAGGAAGATACAACTTATTAATTTCCGATAATTTTACTTTACCAAATTTCATCTCATTTATTCTGGATATTCTATCCTAAGATGGTAAATATTCTTGAGCTTTCGTTTTAAAATCTTCTTAATATTTTGTATTTCCTTAAAGGTGATATCAGCGTTTAAAAATTGACCTTGATCCATTTGTTTGTTGATAATTTTTTCTACAAAATCATCAATAAGTTGAGCGGTGGGTTCTTTTAAGCTTTTGCTAGCAGCCTCTACACTGTCACTCATCATTAAAATAGCTGTTTCTTTGCTGAACGGTTTAGGACCAGGATACATAAATCTTTTTTCATCAACATCTTCTAGATTATTTTCAGCTTCTTTTTTTGCTTGTTGATAAAAGTAATACACCAAGGTGGTCCCATGATGCGTTCTTATAAAATCAATTATGCGATCGGGTAGATTGTATTTTTTGGCAATTTCTATTCCGTAAACAACGTGATTTATAATAATATCTGCACTTTCACTTGGAGGCAATTCATCATGTGGATTAACTGAAGTAGTTTGATTTTCGGTAAACATGGTCGGGTTGGTCATTTTCCCTATATCGTGATACAGAGCCCCTACCCTAACCAACAATGCATTTGCTCCTACTTCATTTGCTGCTGCCTCGGCTAAATTGGCCACGTTTAAACTATGATGGAAAGTTCCTGGGGCTTTATTAGAAAGTTCTTTAAGTAAATTACTATTAGTGTCTGATAGCTCTAAAAGTGACATATCTGAAACCAATCCGAACAATTTCTCGTAAGCGTAAATGAGCGGCTGAACAAATAGAGTAGCTAATCCACTTAAAAGAAATATCAATAAAGTTTGGTAATCTATTTTGCTTAAATCACCTTCTTGAATAATAGTAAAAGCAGAATAAGCAAAAATATACACTGCGGTAATTTGACCAACAGAAATAAATAAATTAGCTCTTTTATATAATTCTGAAATGGTAAGAATGGTTACAATACCAGCTATTATTTGCAAAAACATGTACTCGTAGCTATTGGGTACAACAAAACCTAGAATTAAAACGGTTATCACGTGAGTAAATAAACCCAACCTGGCATCAAAAAAAGCCTTTAAAGTTAACGGTAGTATACATAGCGGCACCACGTAAATATAATTTACATTTAAACGTAATACTGTAACCGTAAGAAAAACACTAATTAAGATATTGAAAATAATAAAGGTAACTTTCGTATTGCTTTCAAAAATTTCTTCTCTGTATTTTTTAATAAAAAGAAATAACATTAATAAGGCCAGTGCTACCAATAAAGTATGACCTATTAATACAATATAATAACTTGTAGCACCCCAAAAATTAGATTCATATTCTTTACGCAAGGAAACTAGTATCCTAAACTTATCTTGATCAATAACTTCTCCCTTTTCTATAATTTTGCTTCCTTTTGAAATACTACCCTTGGTAAAAGAAAAAGCCTCTAATTTTGACTTTAAGTCGTCTTGGGTTAAACTTTCATTTAAATGAACATTAGGTTTAAGTATATTGAAAAATAGTTCTTTAAAAAAAGGTTTGTAAGATTCTAACTCAGCTTTTTCTATTTGTGCATCGAGAAAATCGCCCAAATTTTCTTGTCGGAGAATCTTTTTATAGGCTACTTCTTTTGCTTCATTGCCTTTTTTTAAATAAACGAGACTATTGCTATTGAATCGAACATTTTGAACAAGTATTCCGTGACGATAAATTTTGTTTAATATCTGAATACCAGAATTTTGCAAGTACCTTTGTTTTGCAACATTAATTGAGTCTGGAAAAACCTTACTGAATTGCTTTTGAAAATTGTTGTAAACGCTTTGTGTGGCTAAAGAGTCGTAATCGTAATAAGGTATATGATTTGTTCTAATTTCATCTTGCTCAGTAGCAATTTCATCTTCTGTTTTTAAGATAGCAAAATCAAATGGAGCATATAAATTTTCATACTGCCATGGCTTCCCTTTGATTAATTCATACTTAAATTTATTACCCTTAGGAAACAAATATACAATAAGAGAAACAGCAAAAATATACAAAAACAATTTATAAATCAGTGCCTGTTTCTTATATATAGTGTCAACTATTTTTTCCATTATTTATGCTTATCCTTCAAAAGTAATAAAAATAAGCTTGTATGCTTAAAAAGCATTGTGTTGTTGACCAGAAAATCGTTAAATTCGTGACTTGAAAATAAAATACAGGAATATGAGTAAAGAAGTTGTTATTGTAAGTGCGGTAAGAACCCCTATAGGTAGTTTTTTAGGAAGTTTGTCAAGCATTCCGGCTACACAATTAGGTGCTATTGCCATTAAAGGAGCTTTAGAAAAAATAAATTTAGATCCAAAAGAGGTGCAAGAAGTTTTAATGGGGAATGTTGTTCAAGCTGGTAACGGTCAAGCACCAGCTAGACAAGCCGCTTTAGCAGCAGGTATATCACAAAATGTACCCTGTACCACGGTGAACAAGGTTTGTGCTAGTGGAATGAAAACTGTTATGCAAGCTGCACAAAGTATCGCCTTAGGTGATGCGGAGGTAATTGTAGCTGGAGGTATGGAGAACATGAGTCAAATACCACATTATTTACATTTAAGAAAAGGAACAAAATTTGGCCCTGCACAAGTGATTGACGGAATGCAAAAAGATGGTTTGGTTGATGCTTACGATCAAAATGCAATGGGGGTTTGCGCTGATTTGTGCGCTACCGAATATGAATTTTCTAGAGAGGACCAAGATCAATTTGCCATACAATCTTATGAGCGTTCTAAAAAAGCTTGGGAAGAAGGTAAATTTAAGAATGAGATTGTTCCAGTTGAAGTGCCGCAGCGTAAAGGTAATCCAATAATAGTTAATGAAGATGAGGAATACAAAAACGTAAGAATGGATAAAATAGCAGCGCTAAGGCCTGCTTTTACAAAAGAAGGAACGGTAACAGCCGCTAATGCTTCAACTATAAATGACGGAGCTGGAGCAGTAATATTAATGAGTAAAGAAAAAGCCGCAGCACTAGGTTTAAAACCTTTGGCCACCATTAAAGGCTATGCTGATGCAGCCCAAGAACCTAAATGGTTTACAACTGCGCCAGCTAAAGCTCTACCAAAAGCCTTAGCAAAAGCGGGAGTAAATCAAGATGAAATCGACTATTTCGAATTTAACGAAGCATTTTCTGTTGTTGGCTTGGCCAATATGAAAATTTTAGGTTTACAGAATGATAAAGTTAATGTAAATGGTGGTGCAGTATCATTAGGACATCCCTTAGGCTGCAGTGGTGTAAGAATTCTTATCACCTTAATTAATGTTTTAGAACAAAATAACGCCAAACTAGGTGCAGCTGCCATTTGTAACGGTGGTGGTGGTGCCTCTGCTATGGTGATTGAAAGAAACGCTTAAGAATTAGTGAATGCGTTACGGTATATGTACTTTAAATAGCGTTGCTGTTAGGTTTGAACCTAGCGAATCTAGTGAAATGGTCACTCAACTTTTGTTTGGTGACCATTTTAAGCTTATTGAAATTAGGAAAAAGTGGGTGAAAATAAGAATTGCCTTTGATGGATATGAAGGATGGCTTGATACACTTCATTTTCATGAAATTAGCAAGGAGCAATTTAAAGAAATTGAGAATCAAAGTCCTGAGTTTGCAGCCGACTTGATTGATTATATTCAAGATTCTTTTGGCCAATTGACACCAATAACCTTAGGGGCCAGCGTGCAAAACTTACACTGGTTCAAAAGTAATTATGAAGGCCGGAGAATCACAGGAATTCAACCTAAAAAAAACTTGCTTTCAACGGCAATGTTATACCTGAATGCTCCTTATTTATGGGGCGGTAAAACACCATTCGGGATTGATTGCAGTGGCTTCACTCAAATGGTATATAAGTTAAATGGGTATTTATTAAAGCGAGATGCCTCTCAACAAGCCAAACAAGGTGAGGCATTAAGTTTCGTCGAAGAAAGTGAACCTGGTGATCTAGCTTTTTTTGATAATCATGAGGGTAATATCATACACGTGGGAATTATAATGCCCGATAATTACATTATTCACGCACATGGAAAAGTACGGATTGATAGAATTGATCATACAGGGATTTTTAATACGAATACCAATAGATATTCCCATAAACTAAGAGTGATTAAAAAAATCATATAAAAAAATCGGGCGTTAAGGCCCGATTTTTTTATATGATTAATACATTGAAATGTTAATCTTGTAATGCTTTCGCTTTTTGGGTCTCTCCTAATAAGCTATATATCTGTTTTAAGGTTTGAGTAGCCTGTTGACGTAAGCCCGTCCCCTTCTCTTCTTTTTCTAACACCTTTTCTAAATAAGGAACTGCCTCTTTATATAACTCAAGACGTTGTTCTTGTAATTTATTATACTTTCTAGTGTCGGCATCAGACATACCTAACTTGTTCATTTCCTCAACAATTGGCTTCTCTTGATCAAGAATAGCTGAAGCAAGATTTACATAAGCATTTGTAAAGTCAGGATCTAACTCAATAGCTTGTTCATAGTAATTAATTGCTTTTTGGGTAGCTCCCATGCTCATTGAACTTACTCCTAAATTATAATACAATACAGGGTTATTTGGTTCAATTTCAAGAACTTTTTCTACTGTTTCAGAATATTTATCCATTTTATCCATTTTATGGTAAATATCAGCTTCAGAAAGTAATAATGCGGTATCATTAGGGCTTTCTTCTTTTGCCTTTGCAATAGCAGTCATAGCTTTTTCTTGATTACCTTGCTCAACATAAATAAGGGCGATATTTTTAATAATCTCTGGTCGTTTCGACTCAGATTGCTTTGTTTCAGGTTTAATGTGAGATCCAGCTTTTAAATAAATATCACGTTGATTTTTGTTAGCAAAAGATTCTACTTCATTCGTTTCTTTATTTACGGCTGTATAAATAGTACTAGTACCTTCGTAGCCCATTTCGTCAAGCTGTAGGTAATACTCTAATGCCTTATCATAATCTTTTCCTGCCACAGCTAGGCTGGCCGCGTTATACAAGCTCAATGTATCACTTTTGTCTAACTCATATAAAGCAATTAATTTTTTAGAACCTTCACTAAATTTTGAAGCTTTCTGGTCTTCAACAGCCGAATTTATCATTTTAGCTTTTAATAAGGCTAACTTCTGTTCTGCATCTTTTTCACCTAAGTCAATTGCTTTTTTATATGCCTTGGCAGCCATAACCAATTCTGATGTATTATCTGTAGTGGCCTTTGGATCTCCCATAAAAGCATTTCCTTTTGCTAAGTAAAAATCTGCTTTCACCTTATCTTTTTCGGTTGCCACCATGCTTTCTACAGATTGTAGTAAGTTTTTTGCTTCACTATACTTTCCAGCTTCGGTAGCTTTAAGCGCATTTTTTATCTCTTTTTTCTGAGCAAAAGCGCCCATGGTTAAAAAGGCTAAACCTATAGTAATTATACTCTTTTTCATAATTAATAAATTGCTAATAAATTATTTTTCATCATCCAATTCAATAGTTGTGCCATTTTCATTGGCACTATCTTGAACTTCATTGTTAATTCCAGATTCATTTGGGTTGATTTCTTCTAATGTTTCTTCTTCCTCTTCATTTGCCACCTTAGCCACGGCAGCAATAGAGTCATCGCCTTTTAGGTTAATTAAACGAACCCCTTGCGTGGCTCTACCCATAGTTCTTAAATTTTTAACCTCAATACGAATTGCTAATCCAGATTTATTAATAATCATTAAATCGTCATTATCGGTCACGCTCTTTATGGTAACCAACTCACCTGTTTTCTCAGTTATTGAAATGGTTTTAACTCCTTTTCCACCTCTATTGGTAACGCGATAAATATCTTCACCATTCTCAGGATCTTGAATAAATGTTCGTTTACCATATCCGTTCTCTGAAACCACTAAAACAGTTTCTTCGTCAGGATTTTCAATGGTAATCATGCCAACCACTTCATCCTTATCATGACCTAGGGTAATTCCTCGTACCCCAGAGGCATTTCGCCCCATAGGTCTGGTTTTACTTTCTTCGAAACGAATACATTTACCGCTTTTTAGAGCAAGCATTACGTGACTGTCTCCATTAGTTAATTTTGCAGAAAGCAATTCATCACCTTCTTTAATGGTTATGGCATTAATACCGTTGGCTCGAGGTCTTGAATATTGCTCTAATGATGTTTTCTTAACTTGACCTTTTTTAGTTGCCATTATGACATAATGACCGTTAATGTAATCTTCATCTTTTAGGTCTTGCGTACAAATAAAGGCTTTAATTTTATCCTCTGGATCAATATTGATTAAGTTCTGGATCGCTCTACCCTTAGAGGATTTGCTACCTTCTGGTATTTCATAAACACGCATCCAATAACATTTTCCTTTTTGGGTGAAAAACAACATATATTGATGGTTGGTCCCTACAAACAAATCTTCTAAGAAGTCCTCATTACGGGTAGTACTAGCTTTTGATCCTACACCACCTCTCTTTTGGGTTTTATACTCAGATAATGAAGTACGTTTTATGTAACCTGCATGAGATATAGATATCACCACCTGTTCATCGGGGATCATATCTTCGATACTCAAATCACCTCCAGCAAAATTAATCTCAGATCTACGTTCGTCTCCATATTTTTCTTTTACCTCAAGCAATTCTTCCTTAATGATTTCCATTCTCTTTTCTTTGCTAGCTAATATAGCTTTCAATTCTTCAATGGTTTTCATTAAATCTTCATACTCTGCCCTTAGTTTATCTTGTTCAAGACCAGTTAATTGTCTTAATCGCATCTCAACAATGGCCTTGGCTTGGAGTTCACTTAACTCAAAACGATCTATTAATTTTTGTCTCGCTTCCTCGGCATTTGATGAGCTTCTGATTAAAGCAATAACTTCGTCTATATTATCTGATGCTATGATTAACCCTTCTAATATATGAGCTCTATCTTCTGCTTTTTTTAATTCAAACTCGGTTCTTCTTACCACTACTTCGTGACGATGCTCTACGAAATACTGAATCATATCTTTTAAATTCAGCATTTGCGGTCTTCCTTTCACTAATGCGATATTATTCACACTAAAAGTAGACTGCAGAGCCGTATGTTTATATAGTAAATTAAGGACTATATTCGGGATTGCATCACGTTTAAGCATATACACAATACGCATCCCATTTCTGTCAGACTCATCTCTAATTAGCGATATACCTTCTATTTTTTTATCGTTAACCATGTCTGCAGTTTTCTTAATCATATCTGCTTTATTGACTTGGTAAGGAATTTCGGTAACCACTATGCACTCACGTCCTTTAACCTCTTCAAACGTAGCTTTAGCTCGCATCACTACGCGCCCTCTACCAGTTTTAAACGCTTCTCGAACTCCATCATACCCATAAATAATCCCACCTGTAGGAAAATCAGGAGCTTTTACATGTTCAATAAGCTCGTCTACTTCTATTTCAGGATTATCGATGTAGGCCACGGTCCCATCCACAACCTCGGTTAGGTTATGCGGTGGCATATTTGTAGCCATACCCACGGCAATACCACTTGCCCCATTCACCAATAAATTCGGAATTCGAGTAGGTAATACAGTAGGCTCTTTTAAGGTATCGTCAAAGTTTAAAGAATGATCAACCGTATCTTTATCAATATCGGCCAACATTTCTTCACTAATTTTTCGCATTCTTGCCTCTGTATAACGCATCGCAGCGGGACTATCTCCATCTACAGAACCAAAGTTTCCCTGACCATCTACCAACATATAACGTAAACTCCACTCTTGCGCCATACGTACCATAGTATCGTAAACTGAAGTATCTCCGTGAGGGTGATATTTACCTAACACCTCTCCCACAATTCTTGCTGATTTTTTATAGGCTCGGTTTGAGAGTACACCTAATTCATACATTCCAAATAAAACTCTACGGTGTACGGGCTTTAATCCGTCACGCACATCGGGTAAAGCACGGGAAACAATAACCGACATAGAATAATCTATGTAAGCCGATTTCATTTCTTCCTCAATATTAATAGGAATTAACTTTTCTCCTTCAGCCATAAATCTAGTATATTATAGTTTAATTTTTCTAACGTGCCAATGTAAGCAAATTTAGCCTGTTTTTAAAGCCTTTTATAGCAAAATTATTAACAAAGTTTTATGGGCTTTCGAATGTAATTTTATCACGTATTTTTTTGATTTCTGCCATTTATTTTGTCTATTAGCATGTAGCCTAAAAAAAGGAATGCTTTTTGAAATAGGTAAATTGAATTTTTGAGAAAAGGAATATTTTGAATTATGGACGATAATTTTTCACCCCGAGTAAAAGATGTAATTACATACAGTAAAGAGGAAGCTCTGCGCTTAGGCCACGATTTCATAGGAACAGAGCATCTAGTCCTAGGCTTGATTCGTGATGGAAACGGAAAAGCTATAGATATTTTAGAAGCATTAGAAATTGATTTGGATTTACTTCGACGTAAGGTTGAGATTTTAAGTCCGGCAAATCCCGATAACGCATTTATTAGCAACGAGAAAAAAAACCTTCATCTTACAAGGCAAGCAGAACGCGCTTTGAAAACAACTTTTTTAGAAGCTAAACTTTTTCAAAGCTCAACAATTAACACCGCGCATTTATTGCTGTGTATTTTAAGAAATGAAAACGACCCGACCACCAAATTATTGAACAAATTGAAAATTGACTATGATAATGTGAAGGGAGAATTTAAAGCTATGATAACACAAGATAACGATTATATAGACCCCACCCCCACCGCAAATTTCCCGAATGAGGGTGCCAGTGAAGGCGATAGTATGCGTAAAAACCCGTTTGACACAAATAGTGGATCAAAAACAGGTAAAGTAAATAAAAAATCGAAAACACCAGTTCTCGATAATTTTGGTCGCGATTTAACTGCTATGGCAGATGAAGGAAAATTAGACCCCGTAGTAGGTCGTGAAAAAGAAATAGAAAGAGTTTCGCAAATATTAAGTAGACGAAAAAAGAATAATCCGCTACTCATAGGTGAACCTGGAGTGGGTAAAAGTGCCATTGCAGAAGGTTTAGCTTTACGGATTGTACAACGTAAAGTTTCGAGAATTTTGTTTGATAAACGGGTGGTAACCCTAGATTTAGCAAGCTTAGTGGCGGGTACTAAGTACCGTGGTCAATTTGAAGAACGTATGAAAGCGGTGATGAATGAATTGGAAAAAAATGACGATATCATTCTGTTTATTGATGAAATTCATACCATTGTGGGAGCTGGCGGAGCCACAGGAAGTTTAGACGCTAGTAATATGTTTAAACCAGCTTTAGCCCGTGGTGAATTGCAATGTATTGGAGCTACAACTTTAGACGAATACAGACAACATATAGAAAAAGATGGCGCACTAGAACGTAGATTCCAAAAGGTAATCATAGAACCTACTACGGTAAATGAAACCATAGAAATTCTAAATAATATAAAACCAAAGTATGAATCACATCATAATGTGACGTATACTCCCGAAGCAATTGAAGCTTGTGTTAAATTAACAAACCGTTATATGACTGACAGGTTCCTACCCGATAAAGCCATAGATGCTTTAGACGAGGCAGGATCGCGTGTACATATCACCAATATTGAGGTGCCTAAACGTATCTTAGACCTCGAACGCCAGCTTGAAAAGGTACGTGAAACTAAAACTTCTGTGGTTAAAAAACAAAAATATGAAGAAGCTGCTAAACTTCGGGATGATGAGAAAAACTTAGAGCAAGAATTACAGGTTGCTCAAGAAAAATGGGAAGAAGAAAGTAAAAAACATAGAGAGCTTGTAAATGAAGAAAATGTAGCTGATGTGGTCTCAATGATGACCGGTATCCCTGTTAATCGTATTGCCCAAACCGAAAGCAATAAATTAGCAAAATTACCAGACCGAATCAAAGGAAAAGTTATTGGCCAAGATCAAGCAGTATCTAAAGTAGTTAAAGCCATACAACGTAACCGTGCAGGCTTAAAAGACCCTAACAAACCTATTGGATCATTTATCTTTTTAGGACAAACAGGCGTAGGGAAAACGCAGTTAGCGAAAGTCTTAGCAAAAGAGCTTTTTGATAATGAGGATACGCTTATTCGAATAGATATGAGTGAATATATGGAGAAATTTGCCATTTCACGTTTAGTTGGTGCTCCTCCTGGATATGTTGGTTACGAAGAAGGCGGCCAACTTACAGAGAAGGTACGCAGAAAACCTTATGCCGTTATCTTATTAGATGAAGTTGAAAAAGCACATCCAGACGTATTTAATATGTTGCTTCAAGTTTTAGATGATGGCTATTTAACCGATAGTCTTGGACGTAAAATAGATTTTAGAAATACGATTATCATAATGACGTCAAATATCGGTGCGCGTAAATTAAAAGATTTTGGTCAAGGAGTTGGGTTTGGCACCAAAGCGAGAAAAGAGCAAGCCGATGCCAACACAAAAAGTGTAATAGAAAACGCACTAAAGAAAGCTTTTGCTCCAGAATTTTTAAATAGAATTGATGATGTAGTTATTTTTAATGCACTAGAGCGACAAGATATTCATAAGATTATAGATATTGAGCTTGCTAAACTATTTACTCGCGTTAAAGATTTAGGTTACAATCTAGAACTCACAGAGAAAGCCAAAGATTATATTGCCGATAAAGGTTTTGATCAGCAATATGGAGCCAGACCATTGAAAAGAGCAATTCAAAAATACGTTGAAGATGCCTTGGCGGAAGAAATTATAAACACCAAATTAGAAGAGGGAGACCATGTAGTTATGGATCTAGATGAAGACAACAAACAACTTGTTGTACAAATTACTAAAAAAGAGACACCAGAACAACAAGAAGACTCATAATTTATGTATAATTAAAATCAAAAAGCCTCAACAGTTGAGGCTTTTTGATTTTAATCATTTATTTATAACCAAACTTAATTGGTTTGTTTTTTATGGGATTTATAATCGGATTCTGTAAGAATAACTGTATTAATTTTATTATATAAAAATTCCTTCAGCTCCTCACCTCGTAAAATCTTAAATTTAATATTTTCTTTTAACTTTAAACTGTCTATATAATTATCAAATTGATAAAATTTATTATTATGATAAATTAGGATTTTAGAATTAACATTTTTTCTGTTTTTCTCTACGAATATCATATTTCCTAAACTAGAGTTATCTATTAAAACCGCATTTTCTATCGATTTATCCAATAGAAAAGATGTCTTGGTTGAGTCTATTTGAGAGAATAAATTGTAACTCACAAACGAAAAGCCTAACATTAAAATAATTTTATTTTTCAAAATATATAATTTTACAACTAAGCTCTAAGTTAATGAATATTTTTAACTGCAAAACAACAATTCTTCATCGATTGTAAACTGATTTATAAAGTCTACCGCTTTATGAATCTCATTTGCCATTACCTTATCTTGTTTAACCACGGGCACCTCAGTTCTAAACGCCGTGATTAATTGCTCTACAAATGGAGAAGATTTTAAAGGCGCTCTAAAATACAAGGCTTGAGAGGCGTTAAAAAGTTCAATTGCCAACACTGTAGCTAGATTATCAACCACTTTAATTAATTTTGTAGCTGAGTTAGCCCCCATACTTACGTGATCTTCTTGACCATTTGAAGAAACGATAGAATCTATACTTGCAGGGGTACAGAGTTGTTTATTTTGACTCACAATACTAGCTGCAGTATACTGCGGAATCATAAAACCGTTATTCAAGCCTGGGTCATTCACCAAAAACATAGGAAGCTGTCTTAAACCCGAAACCAATTGATAAATTCTTCTTTCAGAAATATTGGCTAATTCCGCGCAAGCAATAGCTAAATAATCCATTCCCAATGCTAATGGCTGTCCGTGAAAGTTACCTCCTGAAATAATTTCATCTTCTTCAACAAAAATATTCGGATTATCGGTTACACTATTAATCTCAGTTTTTACCGTTTTGTGTACAAAACGCAAGGTATCTTTACTAGCTCCGTGAACTTGCGGGATGCATCGAAAAGAATATGGATCTTGTACATTTTCTTTGGTTTGTTGTGCAATTTCACTTCCGTCAAGGAAATCAAGCATACGTTCGGCTGTTTTAATCTGCCCTCGATGCGGTCTCACATAATGAACCAATTCATTAAATGGTGATAAATTACAATCAAAGCCGTCTAGAGAGGCAGCACTTATGGCATCTGCCATATAACTTAACTTATAGGTTTTTATTAAGGCATACACAGCATGTGCACTCATAAACTGAGTTCCGTTTAGCAATGCTAGTCCTTCTTTTGACTGTAAAACCAGTGGTTCAAGATTATGTTTTTTTAAAATTTCTTCACCTGTTAATCGTTCGCCCTTATACCAAGCTTCTCCTTTACCTAAAAGAGGTAGGCATAAATGCGCTAAAGGTGATAAATCTCCAGATGCTCCTAAAGATCCTTGTTCATATACAACGGGTAAGATATCATTATTAAAGAAAAAAATCAATCGTTCTACCGTAGCCATTGAAACACCAGAATGCCCATAACTCAAAGATTGAATCTTCAGCAACAGCATAATTTTCACTATTTTAGAATCAATAATAGCACCGGTCCCGCAAGCATGAGAAACCACTAAATTCTCTTGCAACTGAGCCAATCTTTCTTTAGAAATTTTCACGTTGCAAAGAGAACCAAATCCTGTATTAATTCCATAAAATGGTCTTTCGCTTTCAGCTAGTTTTTCATCTAAGTATTTTCTAGCCTTATTTATAGCACTTTTAGCTTCTTCGCTAAGATCTAATTGATAAGATTGAGTTATAATTTGCTGTATTTTAGGTAGGTCTAAAATATCTTTACTAATGTAATGTGTCTGTTTCATTTTAAATTTTAAAATTAACCCATCGCTGGGTTGTAAGGTCAATTATTTTGAATTCTTTACTTCTTGGGGTTTTTCAAACAGATAACGTAAGGCTTTACCTTGATGGGCAATTATGTCTGAGGCCAAAAGCGCATCTGGTATAGTATTTTGTATGGCTAAATCTCCAGCTAAAGCGTGGATATAGACTCCAAAAACACAACTAATGGCGGGGTCATAACCTTGGGCTAATAAACCGATTAAAATACCCGACAACACATCGCCACTTCCTGCCGTTGCCATGCCAGGGTTACCGTTCGTATTAATATAAACGTGGTCACCACTTACCGTTAAAGTATAAGTTCCTTTAACTATCACACTTACTCTGTATTTTTTTGAAAAAGTTTTTACTTTACGGATTTTATCAAAGTCATCATCCCAGTCTCCAATTAAATTCACCAACTCCTTAGGGTGCGGGGTTAATATAGATTTCTCTGGAATTAATTTTAATAGCTCAGGAGCTTTACCTAGCATATTAATACCATCTGCGTCTATTACTATAGGAGTTTTTACTTGATGCAGCAAGGTTGTAAACATTTCGATAGATTTCTCTTCTTGCCCTGCTCCTACACCAAAACAAATCCTATCCTTACTTGAAAACTCAAAATTATCCTCTACAAGATATTCATCGTGCGCTACGGTTTTAACCATCACCTCTGGATTAACGGTTTGCAAGGGTATGTAAGCACAAGTAGGTACTACCGCAGAAACTTTTCCAGCCCCCATTCTTAAGGCTGCTTTTGTGGCTAAAATCACGCTTCCAATCATGCCGTATTTACCACCTATCACATAAGCATGCCCATAGTCTCCTTTATGAGAAAAACGGGACCTAGGCTGATATAAAGCAGCCGCCTGTTCTTTAGTAATCAAGGTTGCTACCGCTTTTTGATTATGTAAAAATTGTTGATCTAAACCAATATCTATAATTTGAATATTGCCGGCATAAGGTGCGGTTTCGGGTAGAAAGAAAGGTAATTTAGCGGCTTGAAATGTAAGGGTATAATTAGCTCTTAAAATAGGTTGTTTTGAGTTATAACTATCCAACTGCATACCCGATGGCACATCTATAGCAAAGGTGTATGCACCAGCATCATTTATATGAGTTATAACTTTATTTACCCAAGAAGCTAAGGGTCGGTTTAAGCCAATTCCAAAAATAGCATCAATAACCACATCATTGGCTTGAACTGTGGGAAGTTCAGATTCTTCGTTCACCATTACAGGCCATTTATTCAATAACTCTTTAATGGCATTATAATTAGATAAGAATCCTGCTGTTCTTTGTTCAGAATAATTTATGATAAACACCTGTACGGCATAACCCTTTTCAATCAATTTTCTGGCTATGACTAAGCCATCTCCGCCATTATTTCCAACACCACAAAAAACCTTGATTTGTACAGCTGCTTTCCCCAATCGGGCATGGATTTGCTCAAAAGCACTAGTGCCAGCTCTTTCCATTAACTGTATCCCATCAATTTTCTGGTTTTTCTGGGTGATTTCTTCGGCTTGATATAATTGTTTTGCACTAAAAATTTTCATAATCTGGTTTTGTACAAATATACTATTCTTTATAGGAATTCATATTTAATACTAAGCTAATAGGAGGGGCAAATGCCGATTTTCTTAAAGCTAAATACTTGGTCATACTGCTACAAACAACTACCTTTGCTAAAATTTTTAAACCAATGAAAAAAACAGCTTTAAATTCAATACATAAAGGTTTGGGAGCAAAAATGGTTCCTTATGCTGGTTTTGAGATGCCTGTATCTTATGCTGGAGTTAATGAAGAACATCAAAACGTACGCGAAAACTTAGGTGTTTTTGATGTATCCCATATGGGGGAATTTTTAATTAGTGGACCAAACGCTTTAGCCTTAATACAAAATCTTACCACCAATGATGCTTCTAAGCTAGTAGATGGTAAAGCTCAGTACTCTTGCCTGACCAACCACGAGGGCGGTATCATAGATGATTTGATTATTTATAGGTTTAATAGTGAAAAATATCTATTGGTAGTAAACGCTTCTAATATCGAAAAAGACTGGAGCTGGATAGCAGAGAACAACACCGTAGATGCAGATATTAAAGATATCTCTGATGAGTATTCTTTATTGGCTATTCAGGGACCTAAGTCTATCGAAGCTATGCAAGCACTTACCCCTATTGATTTAAACGCTATAAAATTTTATAATTTTGAAGTAGGTGAATTTGCCGGCGCAGAAAATGTTATTATTTCGGCAACTGGATACACCGGAAGCGGCGGGTTTGAAATTTATTTTAAAAACGAAGAGGCTCCCGAAATATGGAAACGTGTTTTAGAGGCAGGAAAAAATTTTGGCATTCAACCAATAGGTCTGGCTGCCCGAGACACTTTAAGATTAGAAATGGGCTTCTGTTTATACGGCAATGATATAGATGAAGAAACAACCCCTATAGAAGCTGGCTTAGGTTGGATTACAAAATTCAATAAATCGTTTAAAGGAGATGAAGTGCTTAAAAAGCAAAAAGAAGAAAAACCAAGCCGTAAATTAATTGGTTTTGTATTATCTGAAAAAGGTATACCGCGCAAAGGTTACAGCATAATTGATGAGCAAGGTGAAGAAATTGGAGTGGTAACTAGTGGTACCATGTCTCCTTCAACAGGTAAAGCAATAGGGATGGGATATGTAAAACTTGAACACGCCAAAGAAGGCACACCCATAAAAATTCAAATAAGAAAGAAAAGTGTGGCTGCTGAAATAACCAAACCTCCTTTTTACAAAAAATAGTAGGTATTTCATATTACAATCAAAGCTGTTTATTTTTTGTTTATGCCTTTGAGTCTTCAAAGATTACGCAAAGCAGAGATGAACAGCTTTTACATTAAATAGACTTTTTAGTATTAAAAACAATAAGAACATATTAATTTTAGGAGCTAGCGGCTTTATTGGTAGAACGCTTTACAAAGAACTATCCCCCTATTTTAACGTTTACGGTACTTATCGGACGCCTCTACGAATCTATAATGAAAATCAGCAATACATACATTGGAATTTTCATTATGATGACCTAGAAGATTTGCTCAAGCAAATTCAACCTAAAATAATAATACATTGTTTAAAAGGTGATTTTAAGGCTTTGCACGAAAACTATCAATCTTTGTTGTTTTATCTCCGTAAAAACGAGGCAAAATTCATTCAGTTTTCTACCGCAAATGTATTTGATGCATTTACAAATTATCCTAATTACGAATACGATAAAACTTTTTCTACCAGCATATACGGTAAGTTTCAAATACAAATAGAAAATGCCCTTTTAAGACTGCCTACCTATAAGTATATAATTGCCAGAGTACCTATGCTTTACGGATTAAATTCGCCTAGAATTCAAGAAATACGGAATAATTATAAAAACAAGGAAGCCATTGAAGTTTTCCCAAAGGTTATAATAAATGCGGCCAGCGTGAATAGGCTTAGTTTGCAAATCCATTTTATGATCAACCAGCATTATGGCGGAGTTTACCACTTGGGCAGTAAAAATTTAGTTCACCACGAAGATTTAATTTTAGAATTATGCGAAAAATTAGACTTAGACAATCCGTTACTAAGAAGAGTCTACAATTCAAATCAAGATAGGTATTTAGCCTTATTAACTAAAAACAAATTACCGCAACATCTTCGATATGAACTAGATAAGGTTATAACAGATTCTACTAATAGTATAAAGTTTTAGTACAAATTTAACCTACGCTAATTATTTCTGTATTAAGCGAAAAAAATAAAACCTGTGTAAAACTATTTTTACACAAATTAAAATCAATTTACCTATTTATAATGCTCAGCCTTTCTTAATTTTAAGGCAAATAAAAAACCTGAAGCGATGAGAAAATTGAACGAGCAAGAAATAAAAGATAAATTAAAAGATTTAGAAGGTTGGCAACATCAAGAAAATGCGATACAAACCAAGTTTGAATTTGAAAATTTCAAGGAAACATTTTCTATAATGACTCGAATTGCTTTTGAAGCCGAAGCTTTAAATCATCATCCTGATTGGAGCAATGTCTATAACGAATTGAGTATTACACTTTCTACCCACGACGCTGGCGGAGTAACGGAAAAAGATATACAATTAGCACAAATAATAGAAGCTATAATAGACACCGAGTAATTTTAAATAAAATTTACCTAGAATTTTTAGATTTTTTTAAATTTGTCGTCAAGAAAAATGAATACAAATTATGGGAAGAGCATTTGAATTTCGTAAAGCACGTAAAATGAAAAGATGGGCGGCAATGTCTAAAGCCTTTACACGTATAGGTAAAGATATTGTTATGGCCGTGAAAGAAGGCGGACCCGATCCCGATTCAAATGCCCGCTTGCGCGCTGTTATACAGAATGCAAAATCTGTAAACATGCCTAAAGACAATATTGAACGAGCAATTAAAAGGGCTAGCGATAAAAATCAAGGCGATTACAAAGAAGTTTTGTTTGAGGGCTATGCTCCACACGGAATTGCTATTCTGGTTGAAACGGCAACCGACAATAACACAAGAACAGTGGCTAACATTCGCTCCTATTTTAACAAATGCAACGGCAATTTAGGAACTTCTGGCTCTGTAGAATTCATGTTTGATCATACTTGCAACTTTAGAATTAAAGGAGAAGGGTTAGATACCGAAGAATTAGAACTTGAATTCATTGATTTTGGTGCAGAAGAGGTTTTTGAAGATGAGGATGGAATATTAATCTATGCTCCGTTCGAAAGTTTTGGTGCCATTCAAAAAGAATTAGAGGATCGCGGTATTGAAATTTTGTCTTCTGGTTTTGAACGGATTCCCACTACTACTAAAAGTCTTAGTCCAGAAGAACAAGCGGATGTAGAGAAATTAATAGAAAAAATAGAAGAAGATGATGATGTACAAAACGTATATCATACAATGGAAGAAAATACCGAAGATTAATTGGTTATTATAAAAAAAGGAGTCAAAAATTGACTCCTTTTTTTATCTACATCAGTTTAGTTTACTACTCTATTGTAACTCTTTAAATATAGAATGCATTAAACGCTTCTTATCGTTTAAGCTTTCCTCCATAGAGATCATTGTTTCTGTACGGTAAACCCCCTCGATATCATCTATCATAAAAATGATCTTCTTTGCGTGCTCAGTATTTTTAGCCCTAATTTTACAGAAGATATTAAACTTTCCTGTTGTAACGTGTGCCACGGTAACAAATGGTATTTCGTTTATACGCTCTAAAACAAACTTAGTTTGCGATGTTTTTTGTAAAAACACACCCACATAAGCAATAAAAGAATAACCTAATTTTTTATAGTCTAGCGATAATGACGAACCCGTAATTATACCTGCTTCTTCCATCTTTTTAACTCGTACATGAACCGTACCAGCAGATATATCTAAACGTTTTGCTATATCTGTAAATGCAGTTCTAGAATTATCGATCAAAATATCTAATATTTGATGATCGATATCGTCTAACTTAAACTTTGCCATAATTTTTCTTTTACGTAATATCTTAAATTTCTTTCATTAAAGAATATGCAAAAATAATACTTTATTTTTGATAAATCATAAAGAAAAATTAAGTTTATGTTAAATTGAGTGAGAATAAGCCACTTGTTCCATTTAGGTATTTCAATTCCTCACCTACCTTGAGTAACTTTTCATCCAAAACACTTAATTTAAGCTGCTTAGCGCAAATCACTTTAAGTCCTTTCCTGCTTAACTTTAGTCCAATTTCTGCTATAATTGGTATAAAATGTATCTCTCTATCCATTAAACGTTCTTCATATTGTATACCTATTTTATAGCTTTCTGATTGCAATTCTAAGTTTTCAATAACCAAATCAAAAAATTGTTTCTCATTTTTAGGTATAGCAAAATAGTTTTTTTCTGTAAAATTCTTGAAAGAATTGTCATTAATTAAGCTTAAGCCTTTCCATAAAGCGCTAAAAACAAAACCGCGTGTTAGCTCGCGGGCATAATCATTAGGAAAGTGACCTGCTTCGAATAATACCGTAGGAATACCTTTGTACATTAATGTATCACCAATACAATCTAGATTAAAAGTATCATCGTAGCGGCCAATTCCGCCAGGTAAATCTTCACTTAATTCTTTATATATGCCTGCTATAATTTGCATAGCCTTTAAACGCTGGGAATTCACCTCTCTAGCCTCATTAAATGCAGGTGCAAGAAAAGATAAGGTAGCGGGTTTATTAAAGCCTTCTGTACCAAAGATTGTTCTTTGATCATGTAAATTGAAACAAAAGTTAGGAGAAATACTGGTGTAGGTATCCTTAAGGATTTGACTCTCTACTTGCGAAAGTTGCTGCGCATCTCTATTAAGATCTACCTGATTTGCATTTACTCTGGTATAAGCCTTCAATCCGTCTGGATTTAAAACGGGAATAATATGAATACATAAATTCTCAAAAAATATAGTAGTCGCTTCTTTTCTAATTTTCTCAATAAGGTCAAAAACAGCTTTAGTAGTAGTACTTTCATTACCGTGCATCTGTGACCACATTAGTATTTTAGTTGGACCATTTCCAAAAGCAACCTTAAAGATTTTTTCATTTTTTTCAGAATGTCCTATAACCGATACATTAAATTCAGAAGGTAAGCTTTGAAGGTATCCACATATATTGCTATAAGATAAATAACGTCCTTTAATTTGATTATAATGTTCTAAGCTCATTTTGAGGTTTCTTTTTTATTGTTTACAAAAGTAAACATTCTTTAATTTACATATGTAAACAAAAAGAAAAATTGAAATTGTTACAATTGTAAATCTACCCCGCTACGGGTAAACGGGTTGTTTGGAAAGTATCCTATGTAATTAAAAATAATTTACAATAAACTTGTTTTGAGTATTTTATATTGTTTCAATTAAAGTTTTTGTTTAATGTAATTAGTGACTAGGAATAAAGTTTTTGATACTGTTATTATTATTTATTACATTTGTAAACAATCAATTTAGTTTATATTGTTTACAATGGTGAACACGAAAGCATTTACAAAACGACTTGATAAAATTTTAGCCTACTATGATTTAACGGCTGCTGCTTTTGCTGAAGAAATTCAAGTTGGACGTTCTTCTATCTCTCATATTCTTTCTGGTCGTAATAAACCTAGCTTAGAATTTGTGTTAAAAGTAATTGAGCGGTTTCCCGAAGTAAATCTATATTGGCTTTTAAATGGAAAAGGAAAATTTCCAAGTTCTAAAAATTTAGAAACTCCTACCCCTCCAACTTTAGAGAAAACAAGTATTCCTGATTTATTTCAAACAAAGGAAAATTTGCAAGTAACTAAGGAGGCAGAAAAGAATACCACTGGAAGCTACCCAAAAAACAAATCCATCAGTCGAATAGTTATCTTTTATAAAGATGGAACTTTCGAAAGTTTTACTGATTAATTGCAGTTATATTACTTAAATTAGCGGTTAAAAAAATTCAATGAAAAATACATTTCTTTTGCTGATGTTTTTAGCTTTGGTTTCTTGCTATAGCCCTAGCCGTAATTGCACCGATTTTAAGACAGGTAGTTTTGAGTTTGAAACCTATCTTAATGGTGAATTGGTTAAAACCAGATTTGTGCGCAATGACAGTATTGAGATTGATTATTTTAAGAATGAAGTGGATAGTAGTAGCATAAGATGGATCAATGAGTGCGAGTACATACTTAAAAATTTGAATCCGAAAAATATGGCAGAAGAAAAACCATTGCATATGAAGATACTAACTACCAAAGGTAATACCTATACCTTTGAATATTCAATTGTGGGAGAAACCAAGAAACAAAAAGGAACCGTTATAAAAGTAGATTAAAGTAGGTATTTAATCCTTTATTATTCTAAAAAGCATTAAGAATTGGCTTTATTTTTCTCTTTTAATAAAGCATTCTGTTCTTGCATAAGTAATTTTAGGTCACTTAATAATTCTATATTTTTGGGTGTTGATACATGCTTGTTTTTAGTGTCCTCTGCATTTTTACGCAGTTGATTAAAAACTCTGATGACTATAAATACCGTAAATGAAATTATTAAGAAATTAAGTAGAACCGTGAGCAATTCACCATACCCGATATAAACTTCTTCTTTAATTATTTTGCCTCCCTCTTTTAGAGCGTGGCGCAATATTATTTTTTTATCTATAAAATTTATACCATCAGTAAGTAGAGATAAAGGAGGCATAATAACCTTTTTCACCAATACATCAATTACTTGATTAAAAGCGCTTCCTATTATCACACCAACAGCGATATCAATCATATTGCCTTTTATGGCAAACTCTTTAAACTCCTCTAAAATATTTTTCCCTTTAAAGAGCATGTTCTATTCTTTATTATTTTTTTCCTCATCAAACAAACTGGCTTGTTTCTCTTCTGGTGCTTTGGTTTGTTTCTCTAATGTACCAATTTCTAACTTATCATCTCGGCCATTATCTTCTTGAGAAGCCTCTACTTCAGACGTCGGTGGAATAGGCTCTAACAACTGCAATTGAGTAACTTTTTCAGTGGTTAACTGGTTTCCTTGGGCTTTTATACCTTTAACCGCAATGAATTCTTCTAGGTTTACGGTATCATTGGGTCTCTGTTCTTTACCCCTTTGTTTCCTATATTTAATTTCCAATACAGGAATTAGATCGGTAGATATTAACTCTAATTGTGATTTGGGATGGTCTGTAATTATTAATTCTTCTTTCTCTTCATTCTCAATAAAAAATCGCTTAACATAGTACCTTTCTTTTTCTCCTTCCCAATAAACTGCAGTCAATGGAATTTCTGGATTCCATTTTTCAAGAACCACATAATTATCATCAAACCGCGTAATCAACTCGGGTTTAATGGTAGACGCGACTCCTTTTTGAGTAACTAATAGAATACGATCTTCACCTTTAAACTCTCCTAACAACTCTCCTCTTTCTTCAACATTTAATCGTTTAATAGTTTCATCAAACCAAATTTTTCGTGGTTTTAAAGTAGATACGCCCTCTTCTTTAAGCTCCACTTTTTTAATTGGGTGTTTACTTACTAAATTGCCTTTTGCGGTTCTTCCTTTAATTAATTGGTCGGCAAAATCTAATTCGAATCGTAATTTTTTAAGTGCTCCTATTTGGCGAAGATAAATGGCTACCTTTTCGGCCTCCCCATTAGGATTAGCTGAAAAGTAAAGAATTTTTGTTCCAGGTTTACCCTTACCAACACTATACTCTTTATCTCTCGTTATAGAAGTAACCGCAAATCTTTTTACATAAGCGTTGCCACCTGTGCCGTTACGATAAATTAAATTGTAAATTGTTCTTTTATCTTTTTTCTTAAAAACGGCAACGTGAATAATATTTTTACCGATGAAGATTTTGCTATCTACCCTTGTAACCTTCATAATGCCATCTTGTGTGAAGCAAATTATATCATCTATATCACTGCAATCACCTACATACTCATCTTTTTTTAGAGAGGTGCCTATAAATCCTTCTTTTCTATTTACGTAAAGTTTTGTGTTTCTGATAACTACTTTTGTAGCTTCAATATCTTCAAAAAGGCGCAGTTCTGTTTTACGCTCTTTGTCTTTTCCAAAGTTCTTTTTTAAGCGGTTAAAATAATCAACAGCATAATCGATAAGGTTTGCTAAATTATGTTTTATTTTGGTTATTTCATCTTCTAGCGCTTCTATCTTTTGTTGAGCTTTATCAAGGTCAAACTTAGATATACGTTTAATTTTAATTTCGGTTAATCGTATTAAATCTTCGCGAGTCACCGCTCTTTTTAAATGTTGTATATGTGGCTTTAAACCATCATCTATAGCTTGAAGAACCCCTTCCCAGGTGTCTTGATTTTCTATATCGCGATAAATTCTTTTCTCGATAAAAATCCGCTCAAGCGAAGCAAAATGCCATTGTTCTTCGTGCTCATCAAGTTTTATTTCTAAATCTTTTTTAAGTAACTCAAGTGTATGGTTAGTACTTAACTTTAGAATTTCAGAAACACCTAAAAAATGAGGTTTATGATCAATGATAATACAAGATAAAGGTGATATTGAAATTTCGCAATTTGTAAAAGCGTAAAGCGCATCGATGGTTTTATCTGGAGAGATACTGTTAGGCAAGTGAATTAAAATTTCAACCTGCTCGGCAGTATTGTCTTCAATATGCTTTACTTTAATTTTGCCTTTCTCATTGGCTTTAATGATAGATTCTATTAACGTGCCAGTTGTGGTTCCATAAGGAATCTCATTTATTACTAAAGTATGCTTGTCTAATTGATTTATTTTAGCGCGTATACGCACTTTACCCCCTCTTAAACCATCGTTATAATTGCTAACATCCATAATTCCCGCCGTAGGAAAATCAGGGTATAATTTAAAGCGTTTACCTCTAAGGTGTTGAATGCTAGCATCTATCAACTCATTAAAATTATGAGGCAATATTCTGGTACTTAAACCAACTGCAATTCCTTCTGCTCCTTGAGCCAACAGCAAAGGAAACATTACTGGCAAAGCAATAGGTTCTTTTCTTCTACCGTCATAAGAGGCTTGCCAGTTGGTAATTTTTGGGTTATAAATTACCTCTAGAGCAAATTTTGAGAGTCTGGCTTCAATATATCTTGGTGCTGCCGCCCGATCGCCGGTTAAAATGTTACCCCAGTTACCTTGTGTATCAATGAGCAAATCTTTTTGCCCTATTTGAACTAAAGCATCTGCGATACTAGCGTCGCCGTGAGGGTGGTATTGCATTGTGTGCCCCACAATATTAGCCACTTTATTGTACCTGCCATCATCTAAGTCTTTCATAGATTGCATAATACGCCTATGAACAGGTTTGAATCCATCTTCAAGCGCTGGTACTGCTCTTTCTAGAATTACGTAAGAGGCGTAATCAAGAAACCAGTCTTTATACATACCCGTAACCCGGGTTATTTCTTGATTCTTATTGGTCTCAAAATTATTTTCTGCTGACTCTTTTTCGCTCATATTAATTGGCTTCAAATGTTTTGTTCTCTAAAATTCTATGCAGCTCATTCTGCAAGTATCCAATTTTCTTTTTACTTAAAAAACTAATATTAAATTGAATTGCTCGCCTGCGTTTAGTGGATTTTGAACAAATTTGTAATTCTAATATTTTAATAAAAAAATAGTTCTTGATTTTAAAATCATCTAGTTTCTGTTTAGGGAATTCAGCTTTCTTGTTTTTATAATTCCAATACTCCGACAAAAACCCACCTCTATTGGTGAAGCTCAAGGTTGCTCCTAATCCATCATATTCAAAATATTTTAAATTAAAAAAGCAGTACAGAAAAACCAACAGAAAAATTAAATTTATACTGGTGAACCAATCCGTAAAGGAAAAATTATTCAAACTAAAATAGAGTATGCAAATGGCCAAGTATGACACCAGCATCAAAAAATAAATTACCGGCACATATTGCGTTAACTTAAGGTTATTAAAGCGCATATTTTTAAGCTGTTTCTTCAATAGGATCTAGCTCTACTTTTAAATTTTCAATTATGAAGTTTTGTCTATCTGCAGTGTTTTTCCCCATATAAAAACTTAACATTTCTTCAATACCCATATCTTTATCAAGCATAATCGGATCTAATCGGATATCTTCACCTATAAAATTTTTAAATTCATCGGGAGAAATTTCACCTAAACCTTTAAATCTAGTTATTTCTGGATTCCCTTTTAATTTAGCAATAGCAGCTTGTTTCTCTTCTTCAGAATAGCAGTAAATTGTTTCTTTTTTATTGCGCACTCTAAACAAAGGAGTTTGTAGAATATACAAATGACCTTCTTTTATTAATTCTGGGAAAAATTGTAAAAAGAAAGTAATCAACAGTAATCTAATATGCATACCGTCTACATCGGCATCTGTAGCAATTACAATATTATTGTAACGCAAATCTTCCATAGAATCTTCTATGTTCAAAGCGGCTTGAAGCAGATTAAATTCCTCATTTTCGTAAACAATTTTTTTAGTTAAACCGTAACTGTTTAAAGGTTTACCTTTTAGACTAAAAACGGCTTGTGTATTTACATCTCTAGACTTGGTAATACTACCACTTGCTGAGTCTCCCTCGGTAATAAACAAAGTTGTTTCTAGGTTACGTTCTTTTTTTACATCGCCCAGATGTATTCTACAGTCACGCAATTTTTTATTATGTAAACTGGCTTTTTTTGCTCTTTCACGCGCTAATTTACGAATACCCGATAGATCTTTTCGTTCTTTTTCGGCCTGTAGAATCTTTTTATGCAGTTTCTCTGCTGTTTCCGGATTTTTATGTAGATAATTATCAAATTTTCGTTTTACAAAATCTACAATATAGGTTCTCACCGTTGGCAGGTCACCTCCCATTTCTGTGCTACCTAATTTGGTTTTGGTTTGACTTTCAAAAACAGGCTCCATCACCTTAATGCTTACTGCAGAGACGATACTTTTTCTAATATCACTGGCGTCAAAATTTTTATTATAAAACTCACGAATAGTTTTGACTATAGCTTCTCTAAAAGCCGCTAAATGTGTACCTCCCTGTGTGGTATGTTGTCCGTTAACAAAAGAATGATACTCTTCGCTATACTGCGTCTTGTTGTAAGTAATCGCTACCTCAATATCGTTGCCTTTGAGGTGTGCGATAGGAAACAAACGATTTTCTTCATTTATATTTTCTGCTAATAGGTCCTTTAACCCATTTTCCGAAAAATATTTTTCGCCATTAAAAACAATGGTTAAACCCGGATTTAAGTATACATAGTTTTTAAGCATTTTCGACACATATTCATGTCGATATTTATAATTTTTAAAGATTTGCTCATCTGGTATAAAACTAACTTTTGTACCTTTTCTTCTTGAGGTCTCTTCTAAAAATTCTTGTTCAAGTAATTCTCCTTTCTCAAATTCGGCAGAAGCCGATTTACCTTCACGTGTAGATTCTACTCTAAAATAACTGGAGAGCGCATTTACGGCTTTGGTACCAACACCATTAAGACCAACAGATTTTTTAAAAGCTTTGGTATCGTACTTACCTCCTGTATTCATTTTAGACACTACATCAACCACCTTGCCCAACGGTATTCCTCTACCATAATCTCTTACAATCACCCGTGTTCCTTGTATAGAAATTTCTATGGTTTTACCCGCGCCCATTACATATTCATCTATAGAATTGTCTAAAACTTCTTTTAGAAGAATATAAATTCCATCATCGGCACTTGAGCCATCACCAAGCTTACCGATATACATACCAGGACGCATACGAATGTGTTCTTTCCAGTCTAAAGATCTAATGTTATCTTCGGTATACTTTGTTTCCTCCATAGTTTACTTGCTTGATGCTAATATAGTAAGGTTTACATAAAAATGAAACCGTTTTTAGAAGTTTTAAAACCATAAAATCGAAGTTTTTTACAGATACTTCTGTAGCATGTCGATTAGGGTTTCTTTATTAAATGGTTTGATTAAAATGTCGGTAATTCCCACCGTATCGGCTAAACATTGAATCTCTTTTAATTCAGATGCTGTAACCGCTATGATTGGTACTTCTCGATTGGTTTTTCTTATTTCTCTAGTTATATCAAAGCCGTTCATTCCTGGAATGTTAATATCTACCAAAAGTATATCATACTCATTTTCTTTGTAAAGAGCTAGACCTTGATTACCTTCTGATGCTATATCTAATTTAACCTCTTGGTTTGATAGGAATTTAGTGACCACCATTTTATTGATCTCGTTATCTTCTATCAACAAGATTCGTTTATGAGCTATGTTCGAGGCATTTTGCGCTTTATTTTCATTCAATTCGGGTTGTACAATGATAGGGGCTACTAAATCGAAGTAAAAGGTTGTACCCTTACCTAGTTCACTATCAATATTAATATTTGAGCCTAATAATTCTACTAAATTTTTAACAATAGACAAACCTAAGCCTATCCCCTCTAAGTTTTTCTTCTCTGCAGATACTTGTGTAAATTCTGTAAAAATCTCTCGATGCTTTTCTTTTGGAATACCTGGGCCTTGATCAATAACTTTAAAACGTAATTTGGCCTTATCACTTGTCTTTTCTTGCAGAGAAACTTCAAGCCTAACTTCTTGCTTTTGCTGACTAAATTTAATTGCATTTTCTATAAGATTGACTAAAATTTCAAATAGAACAACTTGATCTAATTTCATTAAACTGGGAACCCCTTTTTCTAATTTCCATTTTACATCAACGCCTTTTTTATCTCCTATAAAAGATACCGACTGAATTACATTTTCTAAAAATCCCTTTATTTTGGTTTCTCTTGGCCGAACAACAATTTTATTATTGTCTATTTTACTAATAAGCAAAACATTACTTATAAGACCCAATAAGTAGTTACCCGAAAATTTTAAAGATTTTAATAGCTTTTTATTACTGTTAGAGGTATTTTCATCTTCCAAGAGCAATGAGGTAATCCCTATTACCCCGTGTAAAGGAGTTCTTATTTCGTGACTTATGCTATTTATAAACTGGGTCTTTATTTTTGCGGCTTGTAAGGCTGCCTCGCGAGCTTCTTTTAAGGCCCGATTATTTTTAGCTAAACCAGAAATTAGTTTCTTTTTAGCTGAATTTTGCCTGTAAATAATTACTGAAAAGATCAATAACACACTAAACGCAATGGCATAAATCACAATTAATTTTCTCCTACTATCAGCCAAAGAACTAACCAGCAAATGTTCTCTTTCTGAATTGTTTAAGGCACGCTCGTATTCTCCTATTTGAAGTTTTACTTTTTCGGCTCGTAAACTTTGAATGGCTTTATTATCTAAAAATAAATTATTGTAGGCAATATATTTTTTAAGCTGTTCGTGAGCTTTTTCATAGTTTTTTTGAACTTCGTATAATTTGGTGGTTTGCCAATATATATCTCTTAAATGCTCTAAATTTTTAATTTTCTTTGCATAGCCAATACTTTTATCAAAATAAATTTCGGCTTGCTTAAAATCACTTGTTTCTAAATAATATCGACCTAATATATAGCCGCTGGTGGCCTGAGTTAAAACTTCGTCACCATCTTTAGGAGGCGATTTTAAAAAATTATTTAGTTTAGAGAGATATGGTTTCACCTGATTTGTTTTTTGTTGATCTAGAAAATTCCAACAAAGATTAATGGTTAAAGTGGTTATAAAAGGTGAATCAATTTCTTCTGCAAAACTTAAAGCTTTGGTATAATAGTTTTCAGCTTTTTGGTAGTTACCATCTTTTAACGCAGCGATAGAACCCAAACCGTTGTAGAGGTCAATGATAAAAAGTGTGTCCTTATTTTGGGTAGTTATATCAAGTGCTTTTAGGTATTTTGTTTCGGCTCCTTGATAGTCGCGCGAAGTTTCATCGATTAGTCCAAGAAAGTAATAAGTTTCTGCGATGTATTCATCAGATTTTTGTTTGCGCGCTCGCTCTAAGAGTAAATTAGCTTGCTTAACACCATCTAAGTAACGGTTTTCCTCAAGGTGCTCATAACAAAGCTCTAATTGGTTCCGTAAAGCGGTATTATCAATTTCATTTTGGGCTATTGCTGTACAAATCCAAAAAAGACTAAGAAGAGTAAATGCTACTTTTTTATACATCAAAAAAAATTAATCAGAAAGCTTATTTTAGCCTGGTAAATATAGTAGTTTTAAACCTTTCTTCGCATTTCAATTTAAAATTTATATAAAAAAAAGCTCAATTTTGAATAAAATTGAGCTTTTTACAGATTTTATTTGCGCTTAAACATTAAACCTAAAGTGCATCACATCCCCATCTTGTACAATATACTCTTTACCTTCTACTTTTAATTTACCGGCTTCTTTAATTTTGGCTTCACTACCATAAGTAACATAATCATCATAAGCAATAACTTCTGCTCTAATAAATCCCTTTTCAAAATCTGTATGTATTACTCCTGCAGCTTGCGGTGCGGTAGCTCCAACCGGAATAGTCCAAGCTCTTACCTCCTTCACCCCAGCAGTAAAATAAGTTTGTTGATTTAACAGTTTATAGGCTGCTCGAATTAATTTGGCAGAACCCGCTTCATCTAGGCCAATATCACTTAAAAACATTTGCCTTTCTTCATAATCATCCAACTCGGTAATATCTGCTTCAATACCTACCGCCAAAATTAAAACTTCGGCATTTTCGTCTTTCACAGTCTCCTTTACTTGATCGACGTACTTATTACCCGATACAGCCGAAGCTTCATCGACGTTACACACATATAAAACAGGTTTGTCAGTTATCAACTGTAGCGGTGTAACATAATCATTGCGATCATCCTCATTTACAACAATTCCCCTTACCGATTTGCCAGCCTCTAAGCCAGCTTTAAGTAGTAATAAAGTATCTTGTTCTTTAATAGCTTCTTTATTACCCGTCTTTGCCGCACGCTTAACCTTTTCTAATTTTTTTTCGACGGTTTCTAAATCTTTTAGTTGCAGCTCAATATCAATGGTTTCTTTATCTCTAATAGGATTAACATTACCGTCTACGTGCACTACATTATCGTCATCAAAGCAGCGAAGCACGTGTAAAATAGCATCGGTTTCTCTTATATTTCCTAAAAATTGATTCCCTAGTCCTTCACCTTTACTAGCTCCCTTAACCAATCCCGCAATGTCTACTATCTCTACGGTAGCCGGTAAAACACGTTCTGGATTAACCAATGATTCTAATTTCTCTAAACGGTGGTCTGGTACATTAACTACTCCTATATTTGGCTCGATAGTACAAAAAGGAAAATTAGCACTCTGTGCCTTTGCATTGGATAAACAATTAAACAATGTCGACTTACCTACATTGGGTAAACCTACTATACCTGCTTTCATCTTTTAAAATTTTGAGTTGCAAATATATTAAATGATTTAAATATAAGCTTTAAAATAACCTTAGGCTTTACTTATTAATTATTAACATTTCTAAGTTGTATTTTTGAATAAACAAAATAAAAATGCTATGAAAAAGATTTTAATTACAGCTTTATGTTTTAGTTTTTCTTTGGGAGTTATGGCCCAAAAAGACCGATTAGAAAAAACGGTCACCACTAAAACAAAAGTTAAAACTAATAAAGGAGAAGAAGTAGCTATTAAAAAACAAAAAGTAAGTGAAAATCAAGACCTAAAACTCTCTGAAACTGGTGCAACCAACCAGATGCTTATGCGAGGTGATAAAGTGATACAATCTTCTACTTTATTTATTGAGAACAATGTCAACTTTAGTATAGAACCAGATGACAAAGGCTATGTTATAAAAAAGCAAACCGATGGTAAAATGGTAAATTATGGAGTTATTAGAAAATTACCTAATAAAGATCTTTATTTGCTACATACCCCTAAACACGACGCCGTAGGTTATTTTGATTTATCAGGAAATTTTGTTGTGGGTAGTTACGATGATAATACCGATGCGGTTGTACTTAAAAAATACAAACTAAAACGATAACTAAAAAGATTGAGAGAAAAGGAAAATTGAAATAAACGGATAGTAATTTACTATCCGTTTATTTTTAAAGAACAATTTAGCTTCCGTGCATAAAACTCTGTTTTTCTAGAAGCTTTTCTTCACTTTCGACGTGATTCTCATCAGGAACACAACAATCAACGGGGCAAACAGCCGCACATTGCGGTTCGTCGTGAAATCCTTTACATTCTGTACATTTATCGGGTACAATATAATAGAATTCATCACTTAAAGGTTCTTGGGTTTCTTCGGCATTGGCCTCTTTACCATCAGGTAAAACAATTTCTCCAGACAAGTCGGTTCCATCTGCATAACGCCAATCATCTGCTCCCTCATATATAGCGGTATTGGGGCACTCTGGTTCACAGGCTCCACAATTTATACATTCATCGGTGATTATAATAGCCATAATTAATAGTTTATATTACGTAACTTTGCACAAAAATAAAGCCATTGGCATAGATAACCAAATAAATATGGATTTAGAAACTCGAATAAATTCTTTTGTTGAACTGGGTAAATTTTTAAGTGATTACTTAAACGGCAAAGCACAACATAAATTACATGATAAATTAGATCAAACGGTAAGTTCAGCCATTCATCACAACGGGTGGTTTACAGTAGAAAATATAAAATTTGCCTTAAAGAATTGGGCAGACGTGTTAACACAGGATAAACTGGAACATTGGCTTGATTCTTACCAGTTAAATACTCCTACCCAACCCAAAACCATAGCAGTGATTATGGCAGGAAATATTCCGTTGGTTGGTTTCCATGATTTTTTGTGTGTGCTTTTAAGTGGAAATAACATTTTAGTAAAGCAATCAAGTAACGACCAAACATTACTTCCTGTTTTGTCTGACTTTCTAATTGTAAATAATGATAATTGGAGTTCTAAAATTGAATTCACAAAGGAGAAGCTAGAATATTTTGACGCCGTTATTGCCACAGGTAGCAACAATACGGCAAGATATTTTGAATACTATTTCTCTAAAAAACCAAATATCATACGTAAAAACCGAAACAGTGTAGCCTTAATTTCTCGAGATGATACCAAAGAAGACCTTAAAAAACTGGGAGAAGACATTTTTAGATATTACGGTTTAGGCTGTAGAAATGTTTCTAAAATTTATATTCCTCACGATTTTAAAATTGATAAGTTTTATGAGGCTATTTTTTCTTGGCAAAATTTGTTAGACAATCATAAGTACGCCAATAATTACGATTACAATAAAGCGGTTTACCTGATGAGTGAATTTTCAATTTTTGATAACGGCTTTTTATTGTTAAAAGAAGATACAAACTTTTCTTCACCTATAGGTACACTGTTTTTTGAGCGTTACAATCAGCTTCAACAAGTAAAGGATTTATTAAACGAACATCAAGAAAAGCTTCAATGCATCGTATCTAATCAGCTAGAAGAAAACCATATAGCTTATGGCCAAACACAAAAACCATCGCTAAGAGACTATGCTGATAATGTAGATACACTTAATTTTCTAAAACAACTATAATGATGCCTAAGCATAACTTTTGTGCAGGTCCCGCCAAGCTACCAGATGTTGTTTTTCAACAAGCTAGTAAAGCTGTGGTAAACTATAACGAAAGCGGTTTATCTATTTTAGAAATATCGCACCGAAGCAATGCCTTTACAGTCATTATTGAAGAAGCCCGAGCATTGGTGCTCGAACTTTTAGGGCTAAATACTAAAGATTATGTTGCCTTATTCTTACACGGTGGCGCCAGCGCACAGTTTCACCAAATCCCATTTAATTTTCTAAGCAAACGAGCAGGTTATTTAAATACGGGCGTATGGTCGCAAAAAGCCATTCACGAAGCTCGTTTCTTTGGCGAAATAGTTGATTTAGGCAGTTCAAATGACCAGCATTTTTCCTACATTCCTGAAAAAATCATTCAAAATAGAATTGATCTAGACTATATTCACTACACGAGCAATAACACCATTTACGGAACGCAAATTAAAAATTTCCCTGAACAAAAAGTACCGGTAGTGGTCGATATGAGTAGCGATATTTTTTCTAGATCTTTAGACTTTTCGCAGTTTCAACTCATTTATGCCGGAGCGCAAAAAAATATAGGCGCAGCGGGCACTACCCTAGTAATAATCAATAGAAAGGCCTTTTCTCAAGCAAATCGAAAAATACCAAGCCTGCTAAACTACGACTACTTAATACAGAAAGAAAGTTTAGCAAACACGCCAACCGTTTTCTCCATTTATGTTTCTTTACTTAATTTACGTTGGCTTAAAGCTCAAGGCGGAATTAAATCCGTTGAAAAACGTAACGAAGTAAAAGCAAATTTACTGTATAATTATCTCGATGCCTCAAATCTATTCACCCCTTTAGTTAAGAAAAACTCGCGATCAAATATGAATATTACTTTCGCTTTAAATAAGCCTGATTTAACTTCTGATTTTGATAGATTTTTAGAGCATCATAATATCATTGGACTAAAAGGACATCGCAGTGTGGGTGATTATCGCGCTTCACTTTATAATGCCTTAGAATTAGATAGCGTTAAAGTTTTAGTGTCTTGCTTGCAACAATTTGAAGAAAACTATGAAAATATTAAATCTTAAGGTTTTACAAGAAAACCAAGAACGCTCACTACAATCTTTAGGTATTGAAGTGGTTACCAAAACTATTGCCCAAAATCAAATCGTGAATTATTGTGCCAATCATGATTTTGACGGCTTATTGGTTGACGCAAATTATAAGATTACTACTACACTACTCGACCAACTGAATTCCTTAAAATTTATTATCGTAGTGGGTAAAAGTTTAGCGCATATCCCTTTTGAATATGCAAAAAAACTAGGTATACAAATTTATACTACCGAGCAAGCCTATATTCAAACCGAGGCAGAGCTTATTATTGCTCACAGCCTTAGTTGTTTAAGGAATTTAAAAGACTGTAATAGAGAAATGCCTTTAGAAGGAGATATTCGTTTTAATCAAATGCACAAACTATTTAGTCAAGGAAATACCTTATGGGGTCAAACTTGGGGCTTTTTAGGGTTTGATGCCGTGGCAGAACGGGTTGCACAATTATTACAGAATTGGGGAGTGAAATTTATGGTAGCAGAACAAGGTAAGTCTTCTATCCTAAACAAGACTCAAAGGCGGAATAAAGAATTTACTATTGAATTTGAAACTTGTTCTGAGGAAACACTCTGCCGTAAAGCTGATGTTATAAGTGTTCATAAATATGACATAGACGACTATTTAATTAATGCTTCAAATTTAAATTTAATGAAAAAAACGGCAGGCATAATTAACACCCATCACCCTAAAGCTATTGATGAAGTTGCTTTGGTAGATGCTTTAAATGACGACACCATCGGTTTTGCTGCACTCGATGTTTTTGAAAATCAGCCTAAACCCGAAATTCAAGTTCTAATGCAACCCAAAATATCCTTAAGTCCAAATCTAGCTTCACATTCTAAACAAGCAGATTACTTAGCTTCAAAAATGGCTACCCAACAAATTATTAATATATTTGAGGATTTAAAAAAATAAAAATGAATAGGCTTTTAATTTTACTAAGTTTTTTGGTTTTTAGTATAGCCAATTACGCACAAGTACAGACCGGTAAAGCTTCTTTTTATGCCGATAAATTTGAAGGAAGACGTACGGCCAATGGTGAAAAATATACGCATACTAAAGCTACCGCAGCCCATAGAAATTTGCCCTTTGGCACAAATTTAAAGGTAACTAACTTAGCTAATAATATAACGATTGTCGTAAGAGTTAATGATAGAGGGCCATTTGTAAAAGATAGAATAATAGATTTATCTAAGTCGGCAGCAAGGCAACTGGGTTTTATAGACGAAGGAGTGACCGATGTAGCGATTGAAGTTATTGATTATAAGGAAGAGGTGGCTACTGTACCCGTTGTATCAGAAATTGAAGAACCAGAATTTCGCAATGAAAATAAAAATACGATTGCTGGTACTTCTAAAGTAGATGTCGCTTCGGGCACAGTTGAAGCTTTAGAATTTTATGAGCTAGCCATAAAACGGGTTCAACCCGATTGGTATGGTGTTCAAATAGGAAGTTTTCAAGAATTAGCCAATCTGATAAGATTAGCCGATAACTTAAAAGCTAGTTATCAAAAAAATGTAGTGATACAAGTAAAAACTATACAAGAAGTAAAGGTGTACACTTTGGTATTAGGCGAATTTTCGCAAAGAGATAAGGCTGAGCGATTTAGAGATAAAGTGCAGAAACAGTATCCAGGAAGTTTTATTGTCGATTTTAAAGCTTTTAACTGATGCGTAGATTGGTTTTTGGATTGAAGTCTTTACTTTTTTTGTCTTTATTTGCTTGTACATCATTATATAAACCAATCCATGTCCCCAGGTCAGCCAATCAAGATTTTAGTTATGAAGTCGTCATTAACGATTCCGAATTCAAGAAATGGATGCAGACGCAAACAAACTTTCAAAATATGGAAGTGTCTAATATGAGAACTGAGCTTCTGAAAAAATTATCTAATTATAGAATTTGGGTCAAATCAAATCTTGAAAAACCACAAAACATAAATTATTTCAAAAACAAAAATTACAGTCATGAGGTAGATTCTGTGGTCTATCTATACTTGATTTATTTTGAAGAGAAGCATAACATTACATTATGAGAAAGCTGAAAGAGCATTGGGGAATTACTTCAAATTTTCAATTGATTATTATTTTTATTGTTTTTGGACTTACGGGTTCAACTGCTGTGTATGTGGCCAAACCCATTTTAGATTTCTTAAACTTAAGTAGAGAGAATTTTCCAGACAATTTTATTTGGGGTGGATTACTTTATTATACCTTACGTATTTTACTAATTTTCCCAGTTTATCAAGTATTGTTAGTTGTTCTGGGCAGCCTATTCGGACAATTTAAGTTCTTTTGGGCTTTCGAGAAAAAAATGCTAAAGCGTTTGGGACTCGGCTTTTTATTTGAGAAAGAATAAAAAAAACATCCCGAAAACTCGGGATGTTTTTTTTATTGTCAGCTCTGTTAATTAAGCGTGTTGAAGATCATGTTTTCCTTCTTTAATCTCTTCAATCACCTTGGCGTTAAAGGCTTCTAAGTCTCCTGGATTTCTAGAAGTTACGAGTGCTTCATCTACAACAACCTCTTGATCAACCCAAAGGGCTCCTGCATTTTCTAAATCTTTTTTAATTGACTTGTAAGAAGTCATTGTTCTACCTTCTACCACGTCTGCATTAATCAATGGCCAAGCACCATGGCAAATAGCTGCGACAGGCTTGCTTTGTTTAAAGAAATCTCGTATGAAAATTAAGGCATCCTCCTCTACTCTAAGCAAATCAGGATTAATAACTCCACCTGGTAAAACCAAAGCATGATAATCTTTTGCACTAACTTCTTTTAGTGGTTTATCTACATCAAAAGATTTACCCCAATTTCCATCTTTCCAACTTTTAATACTTCCCTTTTCAAGGCTAACAATCTCTACATTAAAACCTTCCTTTTTCATAGCATTTAAAGGAGACTCCAATTCACTTTCTTCAAATCCATTTGTGGCTAAAATAGCTACTTTCTTTTCCATAATAATTTTTCTTTTTTTTGATTCACCACTAAATTAGAGAATATGTATGGAAAAGGCTATTAAAGCTATTTTAAAAAACAATCCAAAGAAGTTAAATACTATTAAAATAAGTTTTTAAGTGCTCGAATCAGACAATACATCTAAATCTTTTTTGTTTTGTTCAATGATTCGCTTCTTTTCCTTCAATTCTTCAATTTCTTGGTAATAGGCAGGTTCAGCAAATTTATTTGGCTGTATGGTATCGTTTTTAAACAAAGCGTATTGTACGGTAAATTCAGCTCCGAAAAATAAGATTAAGCAAGAATAATAAATCCACAACAATATGAGCACTACCGAAGAAGCGCCTCCATAAATAGATGCAGGATTAGATTGACCAAAATAATAGCCTAATGCGTATTTACCTAGTAAAAACAACAAGGTAGTGAGTGAAGCGCCTATGAAAGTAGTTCGCCATTTAATTATTATATCTGGCAATAATCTAAATATACTCGCAAATAAAAATCCGATAAAGGCATAACTCAATAAAAAATTTAAAACCTCTACTGTATAACTTGTCAATTGCGGTGCAAACTGCCCCAGATACTCACTTAAATATGAAATTGCAGAACTAAGTATAAGAGATATTAAAAGTAAAAATGCAATAAAAAACACCATACCCAATGAAATTACTCTGTCCAAAATAATTCCTTTTAGATTATCGTTTTTAGTGCGAACACTCCAAATATTATTCATCGCTCTTTTAAGTTGAAAAAAAGCACCTGTGGCACCAAAAAACAGCATTCCTAAACTAATAATAATCATCAAGGTTTTATCTTGACTCAATTGTGCTTTTTCAATCATATCCGCTATAGCTTCCGCAGTATCGGGTCCTATAAAATTGGCGATTTCGTTTAAAATTTTTTCTTCTGCACTTTCTCTATTAAAAAAGTAACCAGTAATACTTATTACAATTACCAGCAAGGAGGGTAATGAAAATAACGCATAATAAGCGATAACCGCACTTTGTTCGAAGGGGTTATTACCCATCCAACGCTGATAGGTTTGTTTTAACAAGGCTAATCTTTTCATTACCGTTACCTTCATAATACGCTATTTTACACGTTTAACAAAATTACCTTCTCGACGATGTTTTTCTTCCATAAGTAAAGCATACTCCCTTCCCGTTTGACCGGCTACAGAGGTGTTCTCCTCTGCTCTTCTAATTAAATAAGGTATAACTTCTCGAATAGGTCCATAAGGCACTAGTTTGACCGTATTGTATCCGTTTAATGCCAAATTATAGGAAATATGGTCGCTCATACCGTACAATTGAGCAAACCAAATTCGCGGATCGTTTTTTTCTATTCCGCGTTCTTCCATTAAACGCATGGCAGAGTAGGTACTTACTTCGTTATGTGTACCTATATATAAGCTAATTTCATCTAGATTTTGAATACCATAATAAAGTGCGGCATTAAAATTAACGTCGGTAGCTTCTTTATCTTCGCATATTGGCGTGGGGTAATTCATTTTTGATGCTCTTAGATTTTCTTTTTCCATATAAGCACCACGCACTAATTTAGCGCCAACCTTAAAACCTTTATTTTGAGCTCGCACGTGAAGATCTTTAATGTACTGTAACCTGTCCCAACGATAACATTGTAGGGTATTAAATACGATGGCTTTTTCTTTGTTATATTTAGCCATCATTTCCTCCATCAAATCATCCGCTGCATCTTGCATCCAAGACTCTTCGGCATCAGCCAATATCACAACATCTAATTCGTGTGCTAAAGCACAAATTTTATCTACTCTATTCTTTATACGCTCCCACTCTTTTTGTTCTTCTTGTGAGAGCTGCTCATTGGCCGAAACTTTTTCCCAAATTGCAAACCTCCCAATGCCAGTAGGTTTAAAAACGGCAAAAGGAAGTTCATCATTTTCTTTAGTAAAGGCTATAAGGTCTTTTTTAATTTCTAAATCCTTATCAAATTCAGCTTCTTCATCTTTACCTTCGCTCGAATAATCTAAAATACTAAAAACATTCTTTTCATGCATTTTACGTATGGTAGGCAAGCAGTCTTCCTTGGTTATTCCTCCACAAAATTGCTCAAAAATAGTTTTCTTAATCAATCCCTCAATGGGTAAATGCAAAGCAAGTCCTAGTTTAGTTAATTTTGTGCCTACACTAACTAAGGCGGGTTGATTCATTAATTTAAAAATAAAGAGCGCTTTCTTTAAGTCTTTGTCACTTTTTAATGCAAAAGCCCTCTTGGTATTATTGAAGATTTTTGTAACCATTACAGATATTTAATTTTTGCAAATATAGTTTTCGATTTAGGAATAATATATTTTTCTCATTAATTTCGAACCATAATTAACATGCATTTATAATGAAAGCCATTCCCTCGGTAAATAACACAGTTTATTTTGTTGAAGAAGCCTATCAAAAACTAAACGATTGTCTAGCGACAAATTGCTTTTCTAAGGTTTTTATATTGGTAGATACACAAACCCAGATAAATTGTTTACCCCAATTTTTGCCTCTACTACAAACCAATATCACCATTGAAGTGATTGAAATTGACAGTGGTGAACAAAATAAAAATTTGCAAACCTGTAAAGGAGTTTGGGAAGCTTTAGCCGATTTAGGGGCAGATCGAAAGTCTTTATTAATAAATTTAGGTGGCGGTGTGGTAACAGATCTGGGCGGATTTGTTGCTTCTACCTATCAGCGCGGTATAGCATATATTAATATACCAACTAGCTTATTAGCAATGGTTGATGCTTCTATAGGCGGTAAAACCGGAATTGATTTGGGAAATTTAAAAAATCAAATCGGGGTGATAAATGATGCTAAAATGGTGTTGATCGATCCTAAATTTCTAGCCACCCTGCCCGCCAACCAGATGCGTAGCGGTCTTGCCGAAATGCTAAAACACGGACTCATTGCTGATAAAAATTATTGGAAAAAAATGACCGATTTGTCTCAATTAAATTTAACTCATTTAAATGAGCTAATTTACAGAAGCATTGAAATAAAGAATGAGATTATAAGCGATGATTTATTTGAAGATGGAATTCGAAAAACATTAAATTTTGGGCATACTCTCGGGCACGCGATTGAAGCTCATTATTTAAATCAATCTAATGAAAATGTTTTACATGGTGAAGCCGTTGCCGCAGGTATGATAATGGCTGCTTTTTTATCGCATAAGCTTACACAATTCCCAAAAGAAGATTTAGAAGAGTTGAGTAAAGTGATTAAGAAATACTTTGGCACTCTTTCAATTAAAGAGGAAGACGTGCCAGAAATCCTAGACCTTTTAAAACACGATAAAAAAAACAGCCACGGAAAGGTACTTTTTGTTTTATTAAGCCAAATTGCACAACCTCAAATAGATTGTAAAATTCCTAAAAACTTATTAAAAGAAGCTTTCACCTTTTATCGGCAAGTTTAATTACAGAATCTGTGCTGCGTGATCTTTGGTTTTCACCTTCTCTATGATGTTCTCTATAACTCCGTTCTCATCGATTATAAAAGTTTTTCGGTGAATACCGTCATATTCTTTCCCCATAAATTTTTTGGGTCCCCATACACCAAAAGCATTAATTAAACTTTTGTCTTCATCTGCAATAAGAGGAAATGGCAACTCATGTTTCTGTTTGAAATTCTCTTGACGTTTGGCCGAATCGGCACTCACGCCCAATAAAGCGTAATTTTTATTTGTAAAATCTTCAAAGTTATCACGTAAATTACAAACCTCATTGGTACAACCTGGTGTACTTGCTTTTGGATAAAAGAATACCACTAGTTTTTTACCGCTATAATCTTTTAATTCGTGGAGATTACCACTTTGATCTTTAACTTTAAAATCTGGAGCCTTATCTCCTACTTTTAATGTGTTCATATTTGTTATTTTTGCTTAAAAATAGATAAAATGAATAAGCAAGAGAAGGTTGAATTTGTTATAAATACGTTAAAGCAACTCTATCCAAACATTCCGGTTCCTTTAGATCATAAAGATCCTTACACCTTATTGATAGCGGTACTTCTTTCTGCGCAAAGCACCGATAAGAAAGTTAATGAAATAACCCCCCAACTATTTGCCTATGCAGATAACCCTTATGATATGGTACGCTTATCGGTGGAACAAATTAGAGAAATTATTAAACCTGTAGGACTTTCTCCTATGAAGGCAAAAGGCATATATGGATTATCAAAAATTTTAATTGATGAATATCACGGAAAGGTACCAAAAAGCATTGAAGCTTTAGAAAAATTGCCTGCAGTGGGCCATAAAACGGCTAGTGTAGTAGTGGCTCAGGCATTTGGAATTCCTGCATTTCCTGTAGATACACACATTCACCGGCTCATGTACAGGTGGAATCTGAGCACGGGAAAAAATGTTGTACAAACCGAACGTGATGCAAAACGCTTATTTCCTAAATCTTTATGGAATGATCTACATTTGCAAATTATCTGGTATGGTCGGGAATATTCTCCCGCACGCGGGTGGAATCTTGAAAAAGATATTATTACTAAAACGATAGGAAGAAAAAGTGTTATCCAGGCTTATTATAAAAAGAGCAGTAAAAAATAAATTTACTGCTCTTAATTTAATATAAACTCATACTTTTTATCTTCTTTATCTAAAACCCGTAAGGCCTTAGAATAATTCAATAAAAAAGCTATTGTTTCTTTTTTTGGCTTACGTGAGCCAGTATTTTCGTTATTTTTTTTTGGATTATTGAGGTAAAGCTGCGCCATTTATCTTATTGGTTTTGTTCTAGATAAAAACGGCAATATTATCTCTTTATTGTATTAGTTGGTCAAAATAATATTATGGGCTTCTATAACCTTCCTCAGATTAATTAAAGCATAACGCATTCTTCCTAGTGCTGTATTTATGCTAACATCAGTTTTTAAAGCAATTTCTTTAAAACTCATATCCTTGTAAATTCGCATAAGTAAAACCTCTTTTTGATCCTCAGGTAATTCAGCTATCAAATCAGTAACATCTCTTTCTATTTGATCTTTGATTAGTGCATTCTCAACATCTAAACTTGAATCTTTTAAAACGTCAAAAATATCAAAATCTCCCGTTCCTTCAAACTTAGGCATTCGTTTGTTTTTCCTAAAATGATCTATAACTAAGTTGTGAGCAATACGCATAACCCAGGGTAAGAACTTCCCTTCTTCATTGTATTTACCTCGTTTTAGGGTGCGAATTACCTTAATAAAGGTATCTTGAAAAATATCCTCGGTTAAATCACGATCAAAAACTTTAGAGAAAATAAAATTGTAAATTCTAACTTGATGCCTTTCAATTAAATGAGACAAAGCCGTCTCATCGCCATTAATATACTCCTTTACCAAAACAGCATCACTGGTAGTATTATTCCTTTTCATACGTGTTACTTTAGTTATAAGCCATCAGAAGAAAGCTTATTTTGATTATTAAGTTATTTTAGTTGTAAGTAACAGTATGCTATAGGCAGATATTATTGGTTTTTACTTGTGTAAATATATAAAAGAATTTTAATCCCACCCATAAAAGTTAATCTTTTTAACACTTTTTGAATGGAGTGCTTGCTTTTTTTCTCGTTTAGGTTTAATTAACTTTGACCCTTTATTCAAATACTGCATGAGAAAATCAAACCAAGAAATAGACCCAAAGAAAAATATCATCATTAAAGGAGCCAAACTACATAATCTAAAAAATATAGATGTTGTAATTCCTAGAAACAAACTGGTGGTTATCACCGGTCTTTCTGGCTCTGGTAAATCAAGTTTGGCTTTTGACACCCTTTATGCCGAAGGTCAAAGAAGATATGTAGAGAGCTTATCTTCTTACGCGAGGCAATTTTTAGGCCGCTTAGATAAACCCAAAGTAGATGACATAAAGGGGATAGCACCCGCCATTGCAATAGAACAAAAGGTAAATGCTACCAACCCTCGTTCTACCGTAGGTACATCTACAGAAATTTACGATTACCTCAAACTGCTTTATGCTAGAATAGGCAAAACCTACTCTCCTATCTCTGGAAATGAAGTTAAAAAAGATTCGGTGGCTGATGTAGTTAAATACATAAAAAGTTTACAAGAACGCGAAAAATTGCTGCTTTTAAGTCCGGTTTTTGTCGAAGAAGGTAGAAGCATTCAAGAGAAATTAAAAATTCTTCTGCAACAAGGTTTTAGCCGAGTGAAAATAGATCAAGACGTATTGCGAATAGATGAAGTTGAGAATCTAAATTCAAAGACCAGAGTTGAATTGGTTGTAGACCGTGTGGTAAAAAAGGATAATGAAGATTTTTACAATCGACTAGCAGATTCGATTCAAACAGCATTTTATGAAGGAAAAGGAGAACTATTTGTAGAGCATGTCAAATCGAACAAGCGTAGACAATTTAGCAATCGATTTGAGTTAGATGGAAAAACCTTTCTAGAGCCGAATATACACCTATTTAGTTTCAATAATCCATTCGGTGCCTGCCCTACTTGTGAAGGTTACGGTGATGTAATAGGTATAGATGAAGATTTAGTTATACCCAACACCTCCTTATCTATTTATGACAATGCAATTTTCCCGTGGCGTGGAGATAGTTTAAGCTGGTATAGAGACCAACTGGTAAATAACGCAAGCAAGTTTGATTTCCCTATTCACAAACCATATTTTGAACTGTCAGATAAGCATAAAAAGTTGATTTGGGAGGGTAATAAATACTTTGAGGGCCTAAATGATTTTTTTGCCCATTTAGAAGCGAAAGCTTATAAAATTCAAAACAGGGTTTTATTGTCTCGCTATCGCGGAAAAACAAAATGCAAAACCTGCAATGGATTGCGTTTAAGACCAGAGGCTAATTATGTAAAGGTTAGCCACACTCCTATTTCGGAATTGGTTGAACTTCCTTTAAACGAATTACGCGAATTTTTTGAAAATTTAAACCTTAGTATTAACGATAAGAAAATTGCCAAGCGCCTTCTAAAAGAGATTCAAAACCGATTAAATTTTTTATGTGATGTCGGGTTGAGTTATTTAACCTTAAATCGAAAATCAAATAGTCTTTCTGGGGGTGAATCGCAGCGAATCAATTTAGCCACCTCATTAGGAAGCAGCCTAGTAGGATCTATGTATATATTAGATGAACCCTCTATTGGTTTACACGCCAAAGACACCGAGCGTTTAATTGGTGTGTTACAAAAGCTACGCGATCTGGGTAACACCGTAATTGTTGTCGAACACGATGAAGATATTATGAAGGCTGCCGACGAAATTATCGATATTGGTCCAGAGGCTGGAACCCATGGCGGACAAGTGGTGGCAACCGGTAATTTTAAAAGCATTCTCAAAAGTGATTCGCTAACAGGTAAATATTTAAGTCAAAGACTACAAATTGAAATTCCAGGAAACCGGCGTAGCTATAAAAATTATATCGATTTAAAAGGATGTAGGCATAATAACCTAAAAAATATAGATGTGCGCTTTCCATTAGGGGTTTTCACCTGCGTTACCGGAGTATCAGGCAGCGGAAAAAGCACCTTGGTTAAAAATTTACTATACCCAGCTATTTTAAAAGAAACCGGAGGATATGGAGCGAAAATTGGACAATTAACTGAGGTTTCTGGGAAATTTGAAAACATTAAAAATGTAGAATTTATTGACCAAAATCCTATTGGTCGTTCTTCTCGTTCAAATCCTGTAACCTATGTAAAAGCCTATGACGCCATTAGAAGTCTATTTGCAGATCTTCCTTTAGCTAAAGCAAGAAATCTTAAAACCAAACATTTCAGTTTTAATGTTGACGGAGGTCGATGCGAAACCTGTAAGGGAGAAGGCGAAGTTACCATTGAAATGCAATTCATGGCAGATGTTCAATTAGAATGTGAAACTTGTAAAGGAAAACGGTTTAAAAGAGAAATTTTAGAAATTAAATTCGAGCAACAAAATATTGACGATATACTCAATATGACCATTGATGATGCGATTGATTTTTTCACTTCAAAAAAACAGAACAAAATCGCTAAAAAATTAAAACCTTTACAAGATGTAGGCTTGGGGTATGTCCGTCTAGGACAAAGTTCATCCACTTTATCAGGTGGAGAAGCACAACGAATAAAACTAGCCTCATTTTTGGGTAAAGCTACGAGTAAAGATAAAGTGCTATTTATATTTGATGAACCTACCACAGGATTACATTTTCATGATATTAAAAAATTACTCAAATCTTTTCAAGCATTGATTGAAAAGGGACACAGCATAGTGGTTATAGAGCATAATATAGATCTCATTAAATGTGCAGATTATATTATTGATCTAGGCCCAGAAGGGGGAAAAAAAGGAGGCTACTTATTGGCAGCAGGTACACCTGAAGAAATAATTAAAAACAAAAAAGGATTTACCACTAAGTATTTAAAAGACAAACTAGTAATGGCATAGAAATTGTGTATTATAAATTATATTTTCATAATATTTTATTTAGTTGGTTATAGGAAACAAGTGCAATTTCAAGTGAAATCTGCACTTGTTTTTTTATCTTATGCACCCTATTGTTAAAATTTTGGCACGTTAATTGGATTTCTGTTAATGAATCATAAAATTACAAGCCATGAAAACACTTATTAAATTTACAATTGCATTTTTATTACCCATAGGCTTGGCTTTTGCTACAGACAAAATTCATCCTAAATTCTATCACAATCAGGGTCCAATTATTTTTATCGAAAACAATATCGAATTTGCGGTATTTCAAGATGGGCAATTTGATTTTAATTACTTACCTAATAGAAGAAAATACAGCTATTTTAATCAGCACATTAATATAACCTATAACGGGGGCTATAACTACACGCCGCATATTCGGGTTAACCGGTACGGAAGTATAATTCAAATTAGAAACACACCTATTTTCTACGATTTCTATGGTCGAGTAACCCAAATTGGACAGATAAATTTAAAATATAATCGTTTCGGTTATTTAAAACGAATTGGCAATATGCACATTCGTTATAATAGGCATTTTAATCGTTATTACCTTAACGGATTTATAAATAGGTATAACAAAGGCTATACTTATAGACCTTGGCATCGAAACTTTAGAAGGCCAAAGTATGCTCATCATCCTGATTATAGACTACCAATTAGTGATCGTAGAGCTAAGCATCCTAAATACAGAAAACCGAGGATAAAGGGAAATAAAGGAAGAACTACCAACCGGTACAATTACAGAGCAGAAAAACAAAAAGACCTTAGGCGTGATGCCCAAACTAATAGAAGGCATTTGAATCGTCGTAAGGCACCAAGTAAAAATTTCAGGGAAGAAATAGATAATAAACCCAATACCGTACGGAAAAGAAGCTACCATCAAAAAAGACCTTTAGGTGCTAGCACTAGAAGTAATCGCTAAAAAAAAGCTCTATTTAGGAGCTTTTTTTATTTTGAAAATGTTTTAATTTATATATAATCTCTTTAAGAAATAAGCTCAGTTCTTCTGATGGCTTTAAAAATAAAATTCCTATAAAATAAACTATAGCCAAACTTATAGATTGAATAATAAGATTTATAAAAGGATTAAAGGGTAACGCAAAAAATCTTGAACAAAATAATAGTATAAAGATAAACACAATAACATAAAATGTCTTCCTGCTTAAGGGATGAAGCCTGTGAAATTTATAAACCATAAAAATTTTTGCTAAATCGTACATCAAAAAAACTATGAGTGATGCAACCGCCGCACCGATTAAACCAAAGCGCGGAATAAGATAAATATTGAGACCAATAGCTAAAAGAATTACAAAGAGTCCTGTGATTAAAAGCAATTTATAAAACCGAGAATTTAAAATAATGCTATTAGAAATGCCTAGAAGGTTATTCAATAATTTAATACTACTTAGCATACATAAAATCTCGAATGCTAAGGTATAAACCGGTGGCAGTAAACGATATATCTCGCTTGCGTTCACCAAAATCAATAAAAAAATAAAGCCACTTATAACCAATAAATTTATACTGCTTTTAGCATATAAGCTTTTTAATTTTCCATTTTGATTTTCATTTAAATACTTTGCTGTAAGTGGTAAGGTAATTTGATGCATCGCTCGAGAAGGCACGGCAATCACAGAGGCCATATAAACACCAATTCCATAAATAGAAACTTGCTCAATAGGCATAAAATGTTCTATCATTACCTTATCTAAATCTAATAAAGCAGTAGCTACAAAACCAGCTAAAAGCATCAAAGCCGAATAGGTGAAAATTTTCTTATAATTTTTAGGTAAACGCAAATCAATTTTTGGAGGTAGCAGGTGAAAAGCGTAAAACTTAATTAATAGGGTGCGTAGCAAATATACAGTCGTTAATGCATATAAAAACTGGTTGACATTGAGTAGTTCTATATATACCATATACAATAAAACACTGATTAAAACACGATGAAAAACCTCCTTCATAAAATTACCAAAAACGCTTTTTAATTTAAGCTTGCTCCAAGCAAAAAACAACTCAAAATAAGCGACAGCAAAAGCAATTAGAAAAATTAACCAGAAATAAGGTTTTATCCAGTCCTCGGTAATTAAAAGTAAAAATTGATTCTTAAAAATAGCAGTTAGACCTCCTAATATCAGGGCTGCTGCTAAGGGATAAAACAATCCCATACTTAACAATTGGTTTTGTTCATCCTGTTTTTTATAGGAAGAATAGAATCGAATTATAGAATTGTTTAAACCGATTCCCAGAAAAGGCCATAACAAAGTGCCAGCCGATAACAAAAAAGTAACCAAACCGTAGTATTGAGGACTTAGAATTTGAGGATATAAAATTAATACATTAAAAGCCCCAACACCAAAGCCAAAATATGTTACAAGAGTGTTCTGCAAAGATTGTTTAAAAACCACTCCCATCACACTTGGTCATTTAAAAAAAAAGCTAAATTTTGTGTAAGATTTCGGCGATGAAAAGCTTTTATTTCGTCGGTAGAATTAAAATCAGTTTTACCTTGTAAAAAATTATTGAATTGATCGCGGATATAGGCTTTGATTTTAGCCTTCTCTGTGTATTCAAAGGCGGGCTTATACCCTACTTGTTCAAATATTTTATTAACATCCCAGTTTTTGGGTCCTATTGCCAAGATAGGTCTTTGAGCTTTTAAATAAGCAAATAGTTTGCCTGGAACAATACTAGCATGTTGCGCAGAGTTAATTTCAATCAAACTTAATAAACTTGCTTCACACATAAAGCTAAATGCTTTTTCTGCAGACACATAACCCTTATTATTTAAACAATCACTTAAACCCTCCTTTTGAATTGAATTGATTACCTCCTCACTCACTTTACCGCTGAGCTGAAGTTCAAAATATTCTAAAAAGTTTTTATTTTCCTGCCTCAATTCAGCTAAAGCTACCCAAAGATTTTTAGGATTACGATTAGTTAATAAGGAGCCTACGTGGGCCAAAATAAACTTGTCTTTTTTACGAAATACATCTTTTTTTATGTTCCCATCATATCCGTTAGTGATTACACGTATGGGTCGCTTCGTTTTCTTTTTAAATTCTTTTGCAGTTCCAAAACTTGTAGTAATGATAGCATCTGCCTGCTGCAATACAGTTGTTTCTAACCTTTGGTGTCTTTTTTGAGATGCGGGTAATAAAAATAAGTCCTTATGATAACCTATATGTGTCCAAGGATCTCTAAAATCAGCATACCAAGCGATTCCCAATTTACGTTTCAAAGCCAAGCCTATTAAATGTAAACTATGCGGTGGCCCGGTAGTAATAACTTTTGTAATGTTATTTTTCTTTAGATAAGATTCGAGATATTTAGTTGCTGGTTTAACCCAACCTACTCGTGCATCTGGAATAAAAAGATTCCCTCGGATGAATAGCAACAGTTTTTCCATGAAACCCTGTTTATCCTTTTCTGAAATAATACCACTACTAATAGTTTGGGTTTTGCGCTTATTGAATATTTTAGCCAAGGTGTATGGTTCTCTAATAGGATATTTAACCACCTTAACTTGGTTTGGAACCTCTTTTAGTAACTCAGCATCTTGCAAGGGATAAAAAGGGTTTTCTGGTGCAAAAACAATAGGTTCATACCCAAAATCTGGCAGGTATTTTACAAACTTCAACCAACGTTGAACGCCAGGACCTCCAGCTGGTGGCCAATAATATAATACAATGAGAACCTTAGTCAATTGAAGTACCTTTTTTCTTCATCCATTTAAAATAGATTCCGCCTAAAAGCAGAAGTAGAACAAGCACACCACTAATTAAAGTATAAGTACTACCCTTCTGAATAACTTGTGGTTCAAATTTGAAGATAAGTTCATGTTCACCTGCAGGAAGTTCTGCTGCTCTCAAGGTATAGTTTACTCTAAAATGCGGAATTAACTCTCCGTCTAAATAAGCGTTCCACCCGTGCGGATAGTATATTTCAGAAAATACCGCCAATTGATCATTATTGGTTTTATACCCATAAATCAACTCATTGGCTTTATAGCTCTTTAAATAAATTGTATCTTGAACCGAGGGCTGAAACGATTTTTGCTTCAATTGTGCTGCAAACTCCTTGTGAACCACAGCTGTATTTTTAGTATTCAGCGTGTCGAGCATACTTATCACAACATCGGCATCTTGAGCCACTACCACTTCATTAATGAACCAAGCATTACCGTTTGCATCCGCATTTAGCTGTGCTAAATCTTCTCCTTGATTATTCATTAAAATATATTTGGTGTTCAGCATATTCAATACCTCCTGATTTCCTTTACTAATGTGATATTCAAATAAATCTTGCATTCTTTGAGGCTTGGCTGCGTGGTATCCACCAATAGAATGATGAAAATAAGAAGCTGCCGAGGAGTTGAATGGACTATTAGAAAGATCTAAGACACGGTAGTGTGTTTCATCCTGCAAAACTTGTTGATTAGCAGCGGTAGGTTGGAATGGTTGCTCCATAAATCGCTTTGCTACAAAAGCATCGTTATTCACGTATCGTCTATCTACAGCAACTAAATCAAATACAATTATTACCCCGAGTATCAAAATACTAGTATTTTTTTGCAATTTTTGCTTCAGGAACAACCATAATGTTCCGGCAACGGCCAAAACTAAAATTAGGCTTCTTAAGCTGTCCTCAGTAAAAATACTCTTGCGATCTTCCTTTAAGGATCGAACAAAATCTGGTCCAAACTGTTCTATAAAAATCCGATCTTGAGCACCAGAAAAATCAAAAAACAAACCTTTAAGCAGTAAAAATACTAAGGCTATACCTGCTGTAATAAAAGTTGACTTTTTAAGAGCTTCAAGCATTTCTGTTCGATGGTATTTTTGTTTAAATAAAACCGAAAGTCCCATAATTCCCAATACGGGAATACACAACTCAAGTATTACTTGAATACTGGAAACCGCACGAAATTTATTGTACAAGGGAATATAATTTACAAAAAATTTTGTAAGCAAAGCCAAGTTATCACCCCAAGAAAGCAGTAATGCTAAAATACTACCTCCTAACAGCCACCATTTTAATCTACCTTTCACTAAATATAGGGCCAATACGAATAGAAAAAGTACGCTAGCACCAATATAGGCTGGTGCCCCGATATAAGTTTGATCTCCCCAATAGGTTGGTGCTCGTTTTACAAACTCTTTTGCTTGAACAGGTGAAGCACCCATCTGTAGTAAACTATTGTAAGTAGCCGAATCAGTGCTGAGCTTTTCGGCACTAGCACCGCCCATAAAACGGGGAATAAACAAATTAAAACTTTCTAGAATTCCGTAACTATATTCAGTAATATAATCGTAATCTAAGCCTGAATTTTCTTTTTCACTACCATCAGGATTTAAAGTTAATACCGAAGGGCCTCGCGTACTAAAATCTGTATACTCTTTAGTGGCTAGCAAATTAGTGGCATTAGCTCCTATTGCCAGTAAAACGGGTACAATCATTATTCCTACCCGACTAAAGAAAACTTTAAGTTTATTTTTTTTATAAAAATCGATGAGGTAAGCCACTCCCAAAACCAAGGTTAGCACTAACAAATAATAAGTCATTTGAAAGTGATTGGCGTTAATTTCCAGGGCCATACCGGCAAACAAAAGTAAACTACCCCAAAAATACTTTTCTCTAAAGACCAGTATAATCCCGGCAAGCACCCAAGGCATATAAGCAATAGCGTGTGCCTTGGCGTTATGCCCTACACCCAAAATAATAATCATATAAGTACTAAAACCAAAAGCAAGAGCACCCAAAATAGCCAATTTATAATCTATTTTTAACGCCAATAATAAAATATACAGCCCTATAAAGTATAAAAATAGATAATCGGCAGGTCGAGGTAAAAATCGAATGAGACGGTCTACTTGCTTTACATAATTATAAGGATAATTAGCTCCGAGTTGGTAGGTTGGCATACCGCCAAATGCAGAATCTGTCCAGTAAGGCTCTTCATCAAAAGATTTGATGTGATCTTTCTGCTGCTTAGCCATCCCAATATATTGCACAATATCACTTTGCTGAATAACCTTACCTTGTAAAACTGGGTTAAAATAGGCCAAGGCCAATATTATAAACAGAGCCAAGGCACTTAAATGGGGTAAAAACCGCTTCAATGCTAAATTCATAAACTAGTATTTTGGAGCTGACAAGCTAATCAATTTCTTCGTAATCGATATACTCTCCTACTTTCTTTTCAGACTTTTCTAAATTTTCCTTTTTTGCTTGTTGTGGTCGATTAAAATCTGCTTGCTGTTTAAACTGATCTTGCATTTTCTGATTTACTTTGTTCAGTATATACTTCAGTAAAAACGGTTTAAGCCACTTAAAAATTATTTTAAGTCCAAAATAAACCAATAAAATAATTAATATAGTCTTCAATAAGCCCATAAATGATGCGTAAGCCATTTTTTTTGATACAAAATTAGGGATTGTTCTATTAAAGCCTATTTATTTAATTAAAAATTACCAAAAATATATACCTTTGGGTGTTTAACAAAGTACTATGAAGCAATTATTTTTAACGATTAGCTTGAGCTTGATGTGTTTTCACGGATTTGCTCAGTATACAGAAACTATAAACTCAAACCGCCCGGGAGCCTCCCAAGGAGCATTTTCTGTTGGCCACAAAGTCATACAGTTTGAAATGGGCGGACTATATGAGCAAAACCAACACGATTTAACTCAGATTGATGCAACCCAATGGGGTGTAGATTACGAATTCCGTTTTGGAATTATAATGGAGCAACTTGAGCTCAATTTAAAAGGGAGGTACTTAAGCACAACCGAAGAATATATTCAAGGTGGCCAGAATATAGAAAACAGTTATAGCAACTTTCAATCGAACACCTTGGCGATAAAGTATTTGGTCTATGACCCTTATAAAAAACGAGCTTTTGAAAAACCTAATATTTACAGCTGGAAAGCTAACAATAGCTTTCAATGGCGTGATTTAATTCCTGCGGTTTCAATTTATGCAGGGGCTAATATATTACTAGGCGATAACAATCCTTATTTAGCGCCTGGTGTTGGTAAACTTACTCCTACCGCCGCTTTAGTTACGCAAAACAATTGGGGAAAATGGGTATTTGTTATGAATTTTATTGCGGATAGATTTACTAGCGATGATCCTTATTATTCAGGAATTTTCACAATGACGCATACCCTTAACGCTCAGTTCTCTGTATTTGCTGAGTACCAGGCTATAAAAAACGATTTCTACGCAGATGATTTAGTACGATTGGGTGGTGCCTATTTGTTTTCTAAGGATTTACAATTAGATCTTTACGGATTAACGAACTTTAAAGACACGCCCTCTCGTTGGCAAGTAGGCTTAGGTCTCTCCTATCGTTTGGATAACAAGCACGAGGATGAAATAATAATGGAAAAGAAGCAACCTAAGCAAAAGAAAAATAAAAAGGTGAAAAACAGTGAGCTAGTTGATCCCGAAAGCGAACTAGATTAATTACAGCATAAAAAAATCCGCTTAAAGCGGATTTTTTTTCTTAATGAAATTCTGTTTATATTAATCACCCATTGCAGCAGCAACTCCTGCAGATAATCTTTTATAAGTACCATTTTCTAAACGCTCACGAATAGATGAAAAGGCTTCTAAAGTTTCTTCAATATCTTTCATAGTATGTGAAGCTGTAGGTATCATTCTAAGTAGTATTAAACCTTTTGGAATTACAGGGTATACTACAATACTACAGAATACACCGTGATTTTCGCGTAAATCTTTAACCAAGGCCATTGCTTCTGGTATACTTCCTTTTAAATAAACTGGGGTTACACAACTTTGTGTTGTACCAATATCAAAACCTCTTTCTTTAAGTCCGTTTTGTAAAGCATTTACATTTTCCCAAAGTTTCTCTTTCAATTCAGGCATGCTACGCAGCATATCTAAACGCTTAAGCGCCCCTACAACCAATTGCATTTGCAAAGACTTTGCAAACATTTGCGATCTTAAATTATACTTTAAATAATCAATAACTTCTTGATCACCCGCTATAAATGCTCCTGTACTTGCCATAGATTTTGCGAAAGTAGCAAAGTAAACGTCAATTTGATCTTGTACTCCTTGCTCTTCACCAGCACCAGCACCAGTCTTACCTAAGGTACCGAAACCATGCGCATCATCTACAAATAACCTAAAGTTGTACTTTTCTTTTAGGGCAACAATTTCTTTTAATTTCCCTTGTTCTCCACGCATACCGAATACACCTTCAGAAATCAGTAAAATTCCACCTCCAGTTTGCTGTGCAATTTTTTCGGCTCTTTGTAGGTTTTTCTCAATACTTGCTACATCATTGTGTTTGTAGGTAAATCGTTTACCCATATGTAAGCGTACCCCATCAATAATACATGCGTGCGCATCTACATCATAAACAATTACATCATCTTTCCCCACCAAAGCATCAATAGTACTCACCATACCTTGATAACCAAAATTCAATAAATAAGCCGCTTCTTTATTAACAAATTCGGCTAACTCATTTTGAAGTTGTTCATGCAAATCGGTATGACCACTCATCATTCTTGCTCCCATAGGATAAGCTGAGCCATACTGTTTAGCTGCCTCGGCATCTACCTTTCTAACTTCAGGGTGGTTTGCCAACCCTAAATAGTCATTCACACTCCAAGTAATTACTTCTTTACCCTGAAATTTCATTCGGTTACCTATTTCTCCTTCTAGTTTAGGGAATACAAAATAACCTTCAGCTTGGTCTGCCCATTTTCCTAATGGCCCTTTGTCTTTATATATTTTATCAAATAAATCTTTCATAGAATAATTTTTATAAAACAGAATGCAAAAATAATCAAATAAATATCAATTTGATTATTTAACAAGCAATTCGTGAATTTAACATATGGAATAAATTTAAAAGCATCCTTATCGGATGCTTTTAAATTACTTAATGTACTGAATTTTTTCAGCATCAACTAGATTTTCAGAATCTGAGAAACCTTGTTCTTGCATCCAATCGTCACTGTAGATTTTGCTCATATAACGAGAACCGTGATCGGGAAAGATAATAACTACTTTGCTATTAGCATCAAAAATTTCTTCCTCGGCCAACTGCTTCACCCCTTGAAAAGCGGCACCACTAGTATACCCAACAAAAAGACCCTCGGTTTTAGAAATCATTCTGGCTGTATGTGCGCTCTCTTCATCAGAAACTTTGACGAAACGATCTATAACATCAAAATCTGTTGCGGTTGGAATCAAATTTTTACCTAAACCTTCAATACGGTACGGATAAATTTCATTTTCATCAAACTCACGCGTTTCGTGGTACTTTTTTAATACCGATCCGTAGGCATCTATACCTATAATTTGAATATCGGGATTTTGCTCTTTTAAAAATCTTGCGGTTCCAGAAATGGTTCCTCCTGTCCCACTACACGCCACCAAATGAGTTATTTCTCCTTCAGTTTGTTTCCATATTTCAGGACCAGTGGTGTTGTAATGCGCGTCAATATTTAATTCATTAAAATATTGATTGATATAAACAGAACCTTTAATTTCTTGGTGCAACCTTTTTGCCACCTCATAATACGATCTTGGATCATCGGCGCTCACATGTGCCGGACAAACATATACTTTAGCTCCTAAGCTTTTAAGCATATCTATTTTATCTGCAGATGATTTTGAACTAACCGCTAAAATGCACTCGTAACCTTTGATCACCGAAACCATTGCAATACTAAATCCTGTATTACCCGATGTGGTTTCAATAATAGTATCTCCTGGTTTTAATATCCCTTTGCGCTCAGCTTCTTCGATAATATAAAGGGCTATTCTGTCTTTTGTTGAGTGACCGGGATTAAATGCTTCTACTTTGGCATAAAAATCTCCAGTTAAATCTTTAGTTATTCGGTTTAATTTAATGAGTGGTGTATTTCCTACTAGCTGTAAAGCGTCATTATAAACCTTTAAGTCTTCTTTCATAAAATGTGAAGTTCTTATTAACTTTCCTTTCGTGTTTTGATTCCAAAAAATTAAGGAATTCGCAAAACAAGGCAAATTTACATGTTTTTTTTTAATTATTGGTTAATTCCTTCCAAGTCTAATAAAAATGCATAGTCTTCGGCTAGCTCTTTTAGACTTTCAAATCGACCTGAAGCACCGCCGTGCCCTGTATCCATATTGGTGTTTAAAAATAATTTGGTCGCATTACGTTTATGGGTTCTTAACTTAGCAACCCATTTAGCGGGTTCCCAATATTGCACCTGAGAATCATGGTAACCCGTAGTGATCAACATATGCGGATAGTCCTGTTCTTTCACATTATCATAGGGCGAATAGTTTTTCATATAATCATAATACTCCTTTTTATTAGGATTTCCCCACTCATCATACTCGCCAGTTGTTAATGGTATACTATCATCGAGCATTGAGGTTAACACATCTACAAAGGGTACCGCTGCAATAATACCGTGATACAATTTTGGAGCCATATTGGCCACCCCACCCATTAACATACCTCCTGCCGATCCGCCGTAAGCATAAAGGTGTTTTTCTGAAGTGTATCGATTGGCGATTAAGTGTTTTGAAACCGAAATAAAATCGGTAAAGGTGTTCATTTTATGAAGCAGCTTACCATTTTCGTACCAATTACGCCCCATATACTCCCCGCCTCTAACATGGGCGATAGCATATACAAAACCACGATCTAATAAGCTTAAACGATTACTAGAAAAATAAGGGTCTGTGGTATGTCCATAACTTCCGTAAGCATATTGAAGTAATGGTGCACTGCCATCCCTTTTTAATCCTTTTTTATAAACTAAAGATATCGGAATTTTAGTCTCGTCATCGGCAGTGGCCCAAATACGTTCTTCTATATAATTATCTTTATTAAAACTTTTATCTAACACAGCTTGCTCTTTCATTAAAGTAGTTGTTTTTGCTTGCATATTAAAATCAAAAACAGCCGCTGGTGAGGTCAAACTCGAATAACTATAACGAAGTACAGGGGTGTCAAAGTCAGGATTTGCTCCAGTATTTGCTGTGTAGGTTTCTCCTTTTAAGGGCACATAAAAATCTTCCTGCTCGTCCCATCGCATCACTCTCAATTTGTTTAATCCTTGAAAACGCTCTGTCACCACTAAGTAATCTTTAAAAATATCTACATCTTCAAGCAAAACTTCTTCACGATGAGCAATAACTTCTTCCCAATAATCGTAACCTGTTTGTGTAATGGGTGTACGCATTAATTTAAAATTGTACGCCTCATCTTTATTGGTTAACAAATAAAAATGATCTCCAAAATGAGCCAAACCATATTCTACACCCCGTTTTCTTGGTGCGAATAGTTTAAATGAATCATTAGGGGTATCGGCATTTAAAATACGATACTCATCGCTTAAAGTACTGCTACTCCCAATAATCAGATAGGCTTGTGATTTTGTTTTATAAATATAGGTGTTAAAAGTTTCATCGTCTTCTTGATAAACCAAAGCATCGTTATTTGGCGATGTACCCAATTTATGCTTAAAAATCTGGTTTGAGCGTAAAGTTTGCTCATCTTTTCGGGTATAGTAAAGGGTTTTGTTGTCGTTGGCCCAAATTGATCCTCCTGTGGTAGATTCTATATGGCTAGGATACACCTCACCAGAAACTAAGTCTTTAACGTACAAGGTGTATTTACGTCGGCTTACGGTATCTACTCCATAAGCCACCAAATTGTTATTCGGACTAACATTTATGCCAGTTAAATGAAAATAACTATTCCCTTTTGCCATTTCATTGCAATTAAACAGCACTTCTTCATCTGCATCTAACTCGCCTAGCTTACGACAATAAATAGGGTAATCACCTCCCTTCTCAAAGCGAACATAATACCAATATCCATTTTTTTTATACGGCACAGAAGCATCATCCTCTTTAATACGCGATTTCATTTCCTGAAATAACTTTTCTTGAAACGCTGAAGTATGCTCAGTTTGCGTTTTATAGTACTCATTTTCAGCTTCAAGATAAGCTAACACATCTGGATGATCACGTTCATTCATCCAAAAATAATTATCAACACGTTCGTGCCCGTGAATACTTAGTGTTTTAGCTATCTGTTTCGCTCGTGGCGGATTTATTTTCGTAGAGATCATATGCTATTTTTTAAACGCCGCAAATTTAAACTATCCCACGTATTTTATTAAATTCTTAATCATATTATTAGGTTAAATTTATTAATTTGCACCACATAAAAAAAGTAAGTTATGTTTGGAGATATGATGAATAAACTGCAGGAAACGCAGAAAAAAGTTGAAGAGACCAAGGAGCGTCTTAAAAATGTTAGTTTACAAGAGTCTACTACAGATGATTTGTTAAAGATAACCATCTCTGCAGCTAGAGAAATTAAACAAATCGAAATTGCTGATGAATTACTTGAAGACAAGGAGCAATTAGAAGATTATCTTATTCTTACGCTTAACAAGGCAATTCAAAAAGCAAACGATATGCACGAGGCCGAGATTGCTTCAGTAGCCAAACAAGGTATGCCTAATATTCCAGGAATGGATATGTTCAAATAATAAACTAGAAAACAAAAAAAGAGGCGCTTAACGCCTCTTTTTAGTATTAAACCCTTGTGTTCAAACTTTCGAGTTCTTGCAGGACAAACTCGTGCATCTCTTGTGTATAATCCAGATGCGTTACCAAACGGAGTTTACCCTGGCCCATAGCACTAAGCCCAATTTCTTTTTCTCTCATAGCTTGCAAAAAAGTTTGTTCAGGCATCGAGTTTTTTAGGTAAAAGATAACAATATTGGTTTCTACCGGTTCAACTTTAGCTACATAGTTAGCTTTTGACAGCAAAGCACCCAATTCTTTTGCGCGCCTATGGTCTTCTGCAAGTCGAGCTACGTGATAGTCTAAAGCATAAGTTCCTGCAGCCGCCATATAACCTACCTGGCGCATACCTCCACCTAGAACTTTACGTACTCGAATAGCATTTTTCATCCACTTTTCATCGCCAACCAAAACCGAACCCATAGGCGCACCTAATCCTTTTGACAGACAAATTGAAATGGTGTCGAACAACTTCCCGTACTCGTTTGGCTGTTGACCAGTGGCTATCAAGGCATTAAACAAGCGAGCGCCATCTAAGTGTAAACCTAATTGATGTTGATCGCAAACTTTTCTAATTTTTTTTATTTCATCTAGATCATAGCAGGCACCTCCCCCTTTATTGGTAGTGTTTTCAAGACAGACCAAAGTGCTAAGTGGACTGTGATAAAAATCGGGTGGATTTATGCTTTCTTCTACTTGCTTGGCAGTGATCATTCCGCGATTGCCATCTATTAATTTACACGAAACTCCACTATTAAAAGCAACCCCTCCTCCTTCATAATTAAAAACATGGGCCCATTTATCACAAATAAGCTGTTCACCAGGTTGGGTATGTAATTTTATTGCGGCTTGATTGGCCATAGTGCCACTAGGAAAAAATAGAGCAGAATCTTTACCAAAAAGTGCCGCCACTTTTTCTTCTAACTCATTTACGCTGTAATCTTCTTTATATACATCGTCTCCCACCCGAGCATTAAGCATGTGTTCTAACATATTCGGCGTTGGTCGAGTAACTGTATCGCTTTTTAAATCTATTCGCATCGCTATTTTTAGTTAAAAGTAAGAATTGTGGTGAAAACATTTTTAAAAAGCTTGGTAAATTTTAAATTTGAAAAAAAAATAAATCCGTAAAGTCATGCAAATTACCCAAGACAACATAAAAGAACTCAATACACGTGTAACTGCCTTAAACCAATATCTTTGACTTAGATGCCAAAAGAATTGAAATAAGCAACCAAGAAGAAAAAACCTTTGCACCAGATTTTTGGGATAAGCCTCAAGAAGCACAAAAGGTGGTTCGGGCTTTAAATCAAGAAAAAAAATGGGTGCAAGATTTCGAAGAAATTAAAGAATTAACCGAAGAGTTAGAAATTTTATTTGAGTTTTATAAAGAAGGAGAAGCAAATCAAGATGAGTTGATTAAAAAATATGAATTGTGTCTTGATAAAATTGAAACTCTTGAGTTTAAAAATATGCTTTCTGATGAGGGAGATGATCTCACCGCTGTATTACAAATAACAGCAGGAGCGGGCGGAACAGAGAGTTGCGACTGGGCATCAATGCTTATGCGGATGTATATTATGTGGGCAGAAAAGCACGGATACAAAATTAAAGAACTCAACCTTCAAGATGGCGATGTAGCCGGAATTAAAACCGTTACTCTAGAAATTGAAGGCGACTTCGCCTTTGGCTGGCTCAAGGGTGAGAATGGTGTACATCGTTTAGTTCGTATTTCTCCTTTTGATAGTAATGCGAAAAGACATACTTCTTTTGCATCGGTTTACGTTTACCCGTTGGTCGATGATTCTATTGAAATTACTATTAATCCCGCCGATATTGAAATTACAACAGCGCGCTCTAGTGGAGCAGGCGGACAAAATGTTAATAAGGTAGAAACCAAGGTGCAGCTGGTTCATCACCCCACGGGAATACAGATAAGTTGCTCAGAAACACGATCGCAACACGATAACCGTGAAAGAGCAATGCAAATGCTGAAATCACAATTGTATGAGCTTGAGCTACAAAAACAGTTAGAGCAAAGAGAAGATATTGAGGCTAGCAAGAAAAAAATTGAATGGGGTTCGCAGATTCGTAATTATGTAATGCACCCTTACAAACTGGTGAAAGATGTGCGAACGGGAGAGGAAACCGGAAATGTTGATGCGGTGATGAACGGTGACCTAGATGCCTTTCTAAAAGCATATCTTATGCTTATGGGGCAAAAAGAGGAATTGTAATAAAGCAAAATTCTTATTATATTTCCCTATACCAGTCTTATTAATTTATAAAAAAAATAAAATGATTAAAATTTACCATAACCCAAGATGCAGTAAATCTCGAGAAGGCTTGGCCATTTTGCAAGAGTCTGGTCAAGATTTTCAAATTGTAAAATACCTAAATCAACCTCTTCGCGAAGAAGAAATTAAAGATCTTTTGAAAGCCCTAGGTTGTGATCCTATCGACCTAGTACGAACGAACGAAAAAATATGGAAAGAAGAATTTAAAGGTAAAGAATTAAGTAAAGATCAAATTATCAAAGCAATGCATGATAACCCGAAACTAATTCAACGACCAATTGTTATGCAAAAAGACAAAGCGATAATTGCCAGACCACCAGAAAAAATAAAAGAATTTTTATAATTGTTTTAGTAAATTTTATGGACAAAACTTGTTAGCTTTAAGCGTTTAATATTTAAAATGTTTATGATGAAAAAGTATGCATTTTTTCTATTTTTCGGTTTATTAAGTCTTGGCTTACAAGCCCAGCATCACCTTTTATTAATGGAGGCTACTCCTAAAATTAAAAAAAAAGCCGATGCTGAATCTAAAAAAATTGCTAAGCTTTTAGCTTTAGGTCCCGATGAACGCCTAATGGTTCGCAATGCTTTAATGGTACACGAAGTACAGAAGCAAAAAATTGAAAAAACTACTTGGAGTCCCGCACGAAAAAAAGCCATGTATGATAGAATTGACGCAACCCTCACTGGCGAATTTGCCAATATTCTCACTCGATATCAATTTAATTTTTTCATGCGCTATCAAGAAGATCAACGCCAAAAACTCCGCCAACAGCAAGAAGTTGAAAATGACGATAAAATAAGAACCCAGGGACAAATGAATAAACTTTGACCAATGGAATTAACGGAGTTTTAACGAGCTAAGCGCCTGTATTTTATTAAATTACCATAAAAATTTAAATTATGAAAAGTATTATTAGCTTATTATTAATCGGGTTTTTGGCATTTAATATGCAAGCGCAGCAAGTATTGGCAAGTGAAGTAACACCACAAATTGAGCAACAAGTTGAAAAGGAAGTACAAATCTTGAAAAACAAATTGGCGCTAACCGGGAAACAAGAAAGCCTCATAACTTTAAAACTTAAAAATTTTGGAGTTAGAGAACAAGAAATTATTAAGAGTTCAATTAGTCTAGAAGAAAAGAAAAAAGCCATATTGGCTTTAAAACAAAATGAAGTACTCGAAATGCGTAATATTCTAACCGATGCTCAGTACAACCAATATGTATCAATGATATTAGAAAAAAATAAAAAGTAAATTACTTAAATAGTTCATTTGCAAAATCATAAAGCCACTTCGAGTGGCTTTATGATTTTTTTATGAAAGTATAATTAAACCTTTCAATGCTTAAAAGGTCTTACACACATAAACAAAACAATAAACAGCTAATTGTAACTTCATGAAACTTCAAAAAAAATTACTAACCTTATTTGCTATAATAGCTTGTAGCTTAGGTTATGCACAAAAAAATTATCAGATTTCAGGAAAGGTAGTCGATAAGGATGCCGGGATACCACTAGAATATGCTACTATTACTCTTAAAGATACAAAAGGGAACCTACCCCCCCAAGGTGGTGTAACCGATTATGATGGTAATTTTAAGTTTGAGGTTAAAGAAGGTACTTATGATATAGTGGTTGAGTATATTTCTTTTGAACCTAAAAAGTACAACAACCGTACAATTAATAAAGATACAAAAATGGGAACGGTAAGTTTAGGTCTTAAATCAGACTCGCTCGATGAGGTAGTGGTTCGCGCCGAAACTACCCAAGTAGATATTCGGTTAGATAAAAAAATATATAATATTGGTAAAGATTTAACGACGCAGGGCGCCACAGTTAGTGATGCTTTAAATAACGTTCCTTCTGTATCTGTAGATGTTGAAGGCGGTATAAGCTTACGCGGAAATGAAAACGTTCGAATTTTAATTAATGGGAAGCCATCGGCTATGGCAGGTTTTGGAAATACCGATGTTTTTCAGCAACTACCTGCAGATGCGATTGAGCGTGTTGAGGTAATTACAAGCCCCTCTGCCCGCTACGATGCCGAAGGAAGTGCCGGTATTTTAAATATTATTTTGAAGAAAGAAAAAACCCTAGGTTTTAATGGATCAATCACAGCAAACGTAGGCTATCCAACAAACAGTAACTTATCGGCCAACGTAAACCTAAGAACCGATAAGTTTAATGTATTTAACACCACAGGGGTTTACTATAGAGAATCACCAGGAAACGCCAACTTTAACAACCGTTATTTTGGTGATGATGTAAGCGTAGATAATACCTTAGAAGACAGAGAATATGACCGTAGAAGAAAAGGGATCAATACCAATATTGGTATGGAATATTTTCTTACCGAAAGTTCATCTATAACTGGTAGCGCTTTTATGCGTTGGGGCGACGACAAAGACATTAGCACCAATAAAACTTCACGATTTTTCGAAAACAATTTAGTGAATAGAACCGAACGAAAAGAAATTGAAAAGGAAGAAGATGCTAGTTACCAATTCTCATTAAATTATCAGAATAAATTTGATGATAAGGGCCATAAATTAACCGCCGATTTTCAATATTCTTTTGACAATGAAGATAAACCTACAAGTATTATAGAAAATATCTTAGAACCCAATGAAGATATTCTAGACCAAGAGAGAATCTTTGAAAACGAAAAACAAAATCAATTCTTAGCTCAAGTAGACTATGTTCTTCCTATGGGGGAAGCGCAATTTGAAGCGGGTTACCGAGGAACTTTTGAAAACACCGATACAGATTATAATTTAGAGCGTTATAACTTTGATACCAATCAATACGAAATTGACAAAGGATTAACCAACTTATTCAAATATACCGAGAATGTAAACGCCATTTACACACAATACGGAAATAAATTTGGTGACTTTTCATTCCTGCTAGGCTTGCGTTTGGAGCATACCTTATTAAAAGGAGAAGTTTTTTCTGAGTTTGGCGACGAACAAGCCTTAGAAGAAGCGTTAGGAATAAACGTAGATACCAATTTTGAAAAAGATTATTTAGAGTTATTCCCCACCATTAATCTTATTTATGAATTAGGGGAAAATGAAAACATATCTTTAGGTTATAACCGTAGGATTAACAGACCGCGCGGTTGGTTTATCAACCCCTTCCCTTCTCGTTCTAGTAGAACCAATATTTTTCAAGGTAATCCAGATTTAGATCCAGCTTTTTCAGATGCCTTTGATTTAGGTTACCTTAAGCAATGGGATAAACTTACATTAACTTCCTCTGTATATTACCAACGCGAAACTGGAGCATTCAACAGAATTCAGGAAGAAACAGGCGAAACTACTCAAGACGGAGTAAAAATTATTCGAACGCTACCTATTAACCTATCAACCGAACAACGTTTTGGTGGAGAGTTAGGTGTAATATACAATCCAGAAAGATGGTTGCGAGTAAACGGAAGTTTTAATCTATTTGCATCTGATACAAAAGGAGATTTTAATGGTGTAAATTATGATGCCAAAAATACCAGCTGGTTTGCGCGTTTTAGCTCTAAAGTTACCTTACCTGCAAATATAGAATGGCAAACTACAGGATTTTATTTTGGGCCTAGAGAAACAGCAATTATCGACACCGATGGTATCTTTAGTTTAAATATGGCCTTTAGTAAAGAAATCATTAAAGACAAAGCTACACTTTCTTTAAATGTTAGCGATTTACTCAATAGTCGAAAAAGAAGATCTTTTACCAATACTCAAGAAAATAGTTTAGATACAAATTATTTCACGTCTGATTCCGAATTTCAATGGAGAGAAAGACAAATCACCTTAGGTTTAATTTACCGATTCAATCAGCCTAAAAACGGTCGCAGAAACGGTCAACGTAACCAAGGTGGAATGGATATGGACGAGGAAGGCGGATTTTAAGCTTCCAATTTTCTGAAAAACACAAAACCCCTTAGCAAAACTAAGGGGTTTATTATTTACATTGGTTATTCACCACCTACCATAAAAAAAGCTTGTCTCTTAAAAAGACAAGCTCATTGATATAAAATAAAGATTTTTAGAGCGATTTACTCCTCAATCATTTCTCTGTTTTTTCTTGCTTCTTTTTTCTCTTTAAAACGCTCTAGAAGAGAACCTCCTATCCAATAAGGCACTACAAAAGTTAATAAAAATAGCATTAACCAAAAACCGATTAAACCAATAACCGCAAACGCTAAAAAACCTAACCACTGGTCGAATTCGAACATCATAATTTCTAAATTTCAAGAATTTTTTCAAAGATACATATAATTACAAATTATTTCCAACAAAAAGTTAAAAAATAAATAGACCTGCTAATTTTGGCATCAACCCAAATATAGTAGGTTTGATTATCCACAAAATGAGTCTAATTATATTGAGCAAAGCAGGTTCATTTATAAAAGTTCAAGCATTCTACAAAACTTTGTCTGTTTGTCAAGCTTTAAGGCTTTATTTAAAAAATAAGGGTAAATCAAGTCTGAATTGATTAAATTTGTGCTGCAAAATTCAAAATACTTCCAAATGAAATACAGAATCGAAAAAGACACGATGGGCGAAGTGCAAGTACCCGCAGATAAACTTTGGGGAGCACAAACAGAGCGCTCAAGAAATAATTTTAAAATTGGCGCACCTGCATCAATGCCATTAGAAATTATATATGGTTTTGCTTATCTAAAAAAAGCCGCTGCCTACACCAACGCAGAAGCTGGTGTTTTATCAGAAGAAAAAAGAGATTTAATAGCTCAAGTATGTGATGAAATTTTAGCAGGAAAACACGACAATCAATTCCCTTTAGTTATTTGGCAAACCGGATCGGGAACGCAAAGCAACATGAATGTAAACGAGGTAATTGCTAATAGAGCACATCAATTGGCCGGTAAAACTATAGGTGAAGGGGAGAAAACACTGCAGCCAAACGATGATGTTAACAAATCTCAATCTTCGAATGACACCTTCCCCACAGGGATGCATATTGCGGCTTATAAAAAAATTATAGAGGTAACCCTACCGGGCATCAAACAACTACGCGACACTTTAAATGCAAAAGCAGAAGAGTTTAAAAAAGTTGTAAAGATTGGTAGAACGCATTTTATGGATGCTACACCCCTAACATTAGGGCAAGAATTTAGCGGTTACGTTTCTCAACTGGACCATGGTTTAAAAGCATTGAATAATAGCCTGCCACATTTAGGTGAATTAGCTTTAGGTGGTACTGCGGTTGGTACCGGATTAAATACGCCTAAAAACTATGCTGAAAAGGTGGCTCAATACATCGCCGATTTTACCGAATTACCGTTTACTTCGGCTGAAAATAAATTTGAAGCCTTAGCAGCCCACGATGCATTCGTAGAAACACACGGTGCATTAAGACAATTGGCCGTTTCATTAAACAAAATTGGCAACGATATTAGAATGTTAGCTTCGGGACCTCGAAGTGGAATTGGCGAGATCAATATTCCAGCAAATGAGCCAGGTTCTTCAATCATGCCAGGCAAAGTAAACCCTACCCAATGTGAGGCGTTAACAATGGTATGTTCTCAAGTAATTGGTAACGATGTGGCAATGAGTGTTGGCGGTATGCAAGGTCAATTTGAGCTTAATGTCTTTAAACCAGTAATGGCAGCGAACTTGTTGCAAAGCGCTCAATTATTGGGAGATGCTTGTGTATCTTTTGAAGAACATTGCATTAGTGGCATCACGCCAAACCAAGCAAGAATAGATGAGCTATTACAAAATAGCTTAATGCTGGTAACAGCCCTTAATACAAAAATTGGTTACTATAAAGCTGCAGAAATTGCCAATACCGCCCACAAAAATGGCACAACACTTAAAGAAGAAGCCATTAATTTAGGATATACCACAGCCGAAGAGTTTGACGCTTGGGTAAAACCGGAAGATATGGTAGGGGAAATATAATCCAATAGTGAGCAGGACTTTTTCACTTTTTGAAAAAACATTTATTAGCTAAACTAATAAAAAAAACCGCTGAGATTTTCAGCGGTTTTTTTATTAAATTTAAGTATTTGAGACATATTTAAGTCCAACAATGGAAAGCACTAGCGTACTAATAAAAAAGATACGCCAAAAATCTATAGGCTCTTTAAAGTAAAAAATTCCTACGAGCACGGTTCCGACAGCCCCTATGCCTGTCCAAACCGCATAGGCAGTACCAATTGGTAATTCTTGTGTTGCTTTTATTAATAATAGCATGCTTAAACACAAGCAAATAATAAAACTACCATACCAATATACGGCTTCATTGCCAGTGCTTTGTTGAGCCTTGCCTAAAGACGAAGCAAAACCAACCTCAAACAAACCACCTAAAATTAAATAAACCCAACTCACCTTTTGATATTATTTTTTATAGAACTTCTTATATTTTCGATAAGCAAAATGACCCAAAATGAGCCAAGCCACGAAAGTACCAATTATAAATTGATAACTAATGATTTGATCTCCGGAAGCATAAGAATGTAATCCTGTAAGATAAAAATTAACACCAAAATAAGTCATTAAAATAGAACCGAACGCGAGTATAGCCACCCAGTTAAATATAAATCTACCGCGCAAACCAGGAACCAAGCGCATATGTATTACAAAGGCGTAAACCATAATACTTATCAAAGCCCAAGTCTCTTTAGGGTCCCAACCCCAATATCTTCCCCAGCTTTCATTGGCCCATTGACCACCTAAAAAGTTACCTATGGTCAATAATACTAATCCTACGGTTAATGCTAACTCATTAATAATCGTTATTTCTTCTATATTAATACCTAATTTCTTGCGGTTCTTATCGTTGGTAAAAATCATAAGCAAGAGTGCTACCAAACCTAAAATCATTCCCAAGGTAAATGGACCGTAACTAGCAACAATTACTGCCACGTGAATCATCAACCAATATGAATCTAAAACTGGTTGCAAATTAGCTATACTTGGATCTAACCAGTTTAAATGGGCGACCATTAAAATCATTGCAGTAACAAAAGTCGTTGAAGCGGTAGTTAAATCGCTCTTTCGGCCCCAAGCCAAGCCAAAAAACATGGTTGCCCAAGCTACATAAATTATACTCTCATAAGCATCAGACCACGGAGCATGGCCCGAAACGTACCAACGAGCTATTAAGCCAGCGGTATGAAGCAAAAACAATAAAACAATTACAACTTTTGATACGGTTATGAGTACTGGTAAAGCCTTATGCTTTTTGAAAATTGCAATTACCACAAATAGGAACATCGCCATACCTGCAATCATATACATCCAGAACAAGTTCCTAAAAACATCATATTTATTATAAAGCACCTCGGCTTTAATTTTATTTTCAGAGGGTAATACCTCTGATCCGTATTTTTTCTGAAACCCTACTAAACTCTCTAAAACTTCATTAGCTTTGGAGTAATCTTTGGTTTTCTTAGCCACTTGAATGGTTTGCATATAAAGGGGCAATATATTGGTAACATACAAGCTATCTACCCCAGTAAACATGCCTTCACCTTTAATAGCCTCTGGGTAAGAAACCCATTTATTATTTTCTGCATTGGGTATCGGAAAAATACGTAATATTCTACCTTCTAAGGCACTATATAATAAGTTTACTTTTTCATCGGCAGCGATGTAATCTTTTTGAAATTGGTTTTTAACGCTAGCGCGATAGGCTTCTTCTAAAAAAGGAGCTAATTTATAGTTACCTCTTGCATCAAAAAATTGTGCTAAACGTACATGAGAGGCGCCTTCTTCTATTCCTATTACGTGATGCAAGCTATCGTTTTTGGCTTTTATGGCTATTAGAGGAACATTATACCATAAAGCTGGGTTCTCGGTCATGGAGAAAAACACTTGATCTGGATTTAGACCTTCATAATTGTTGCTTTTACTGAGTTTCCTAAGCAATTCTGAAGAAAAAGTGTTTACAGGTTTCATCCTACCACCCGCATCCTGAATTACTAAATGCCCGAATTTATCTGCGTGCTCTTTAGAAACTTGTGTAGCTTTTAAGATAGAGTCAATTCGCTTTTTAGGCATCATAGCTTCTAACATATCCATATGGCTATGCTCTTCGTTGGGCGGTGTAGCCTCAGCAGCTGCTTGTGCTATACTATCTAAATCTGCCTCGTGGTGCGTATGATTTTCTTGTGCCCATGAGGTTAAACCAAATAGCAAAGCGATTATGGTTATTTTAGCCTTTTTGGCTTTTAACTTCTCTAATCTTTTAGTTAACTCTCCAAAACGAGATCCTGGTTCAAACAATAAAATCATCATGGCTAAATAAAGCAGGAAGTAACCGATATAGGTAATCCAAGTTCCCCACCAATCATGGTTCACTGACAAGATGGTACCTTTTTCATCTGGATTAAATGAAGCTTGGAAAAAGCGATACCCTTCATAGTCGAGCACATGGTTCATATAAATATCATAATCAAATCTTTCGTCCTCACCTATCACTTCTACCTTACTTTTAAAAGAAGCATAACTAGGAGTTGGATTATCCTCAGTACCCGGATGTTTTTCAGCAATAAAATCATTCAGCTTAAGCGAAAAAGGCAACTGATATTCTTTGCTTCCGTAACGCAAATAAACCTCTAAATCACCAATTTCTAGTTTTTTATAATCGTTCAGGTAACCCTTACCCCCTAATAACTTAATCTCTTTGGTTTCACCTTGGGTACTTACATTTAAAACCACACCATCTTGTTGGTTATCTACTCTTTTTTCTGAGGCTTTAACATCATACTTTCCTTTTACCATGGGATCTGGAAATACAAACTGCATTCCCGCCATCTGGTATAATGAACGCATCATAAGCGGCTGTACAGAATCTACTACAACTTTTCCTTGCTTCTGGTCGGCCATACGCATATAAGTCCCCTCAAAAGGAGTTGAGATGCTTTGTTGTTGATCATTGATAATGATGTTAATGGCTCCGTCGGTAGGCTTATTCAACGTAAAAAGTACATTATGAATTGAGGTAATTTCGCCCTCTTCTAAATAATGATCGTGTCGATCGCCACCTCCAGCTTCAACTATTTTTAAGTAATTCTTACCATTTTCATCCTCAATGAGCCCTTCTTCGGCACCGTGAATGAAATCTGTCACTGCAAACTCAATATGCTGACCTTTAAAATCGGTACTCAATGTTTGCTTATTATCTACCTTCGGGGCTAAAGTCAAAGGTAAATTAACGGTTCGTCTAAGATGTTCTCCTTCCACCTCACCATCTACTAAGACAGAAAGATAGGTTTTTTCAGATAACATTATATTACTTGTCTCGCCTTCACGAATGGGCATTACACCTTCATAACCAATATACCTTGTTACCCCGGCTCCAATTATTATCAAAATAAAAGAGAGGTGTAGCAGTAGCGTATTTAATTTTTCTTTTCGTAGCAAGCGATAACGCTTAATATTACCGATAAAATTCAAGGCAAAAATCAGCATCATAGCTTCAAACCACCAAGCGTTGTAAATCCAAGCTCGAGCTGTAGCAGTAGAATATGAATTTTCAACAAAAGTACCTACAGCCATGGCTACAGAAAATGCGATAAAGAGGAAGGCCATTGTACGTGTAGAAAAAAGAATTTTGGCCAGTTTATTTTGCATAGCAGTCATTTTTTTATAAACACTGCAAATTTACCACCTTTAAAGTTATTTTTACTGCTTTTTTCATAACTTATTGTAGGCATTATTTTAATTTTTTAATGCAAGAAACTTTTAATATTTTAGCCCCATGCTTGAAATTTGCATCATAGGAACGGGAAGAGTTGGGAGTCAACTTGTTAGGGTTTTATCGCACACAAATAGCGTAAAAATCACGCAGATTTACAACCGAACAAAAACAAAACTAAAGGCTTTTGAATCTATTGCTCCTACCACTTCTGAAATTAGCGATTTAAAAAGTGCCGATTTAGCCTTAATAGCGGTAAAAGACGATGCCATTGCTCCACTTATTTCTAGTATTGCCTCTATTTTTCCTACCATCGCACATACATCGGGTAGCTTAGGGTTGCAAAAGCACGGGCAAAATAATGCTGTATTCTATCCGCTGCAAAGTTTTAGTCAAAAAGAAATCGACTTTAATCAAGTACCACTATGTATAGAAGCTGATAACCGTCAAACTTTTGATACCATTGAAAATCTGGCAAAAAAAATAAGCACCCAGGTTTATAGCGTAACAACAGAGCAACGTAAATATTTGCATCTAGCGGCTGTTTTTGCCAATAATTTCACGAATCAAATGTATGCTATGGCTCAAAAAATTTGCCAGGCGAATAATTTAGATTTCGAAATATTGCATCCATTAATTCAAGAAACAGCGACAAAGATTAAAACTACGCCTGCTATAGAAGCACAAACCGGACCTGCTCTTAGACAAGATACTCAAACCATGCAAAGACACTTAAAACTTTTAAGCACACCAGAAGAAAAAGAAATTTATAGCCTGCTTTCACGGGCCATTCAAAACACGCATAAATTATGAACTACAAAGAAATTTTAAATCATATTCAAGCCTTTATTTTAGACGTAGATGGCGTACTTACCAATGGTACTGTACATATTGCTCACGACGGTGAATTGCTAAGGAGCATGAATATAAAAGACGGTTATGCATTAAAGAGAGCAATAGATGCCGGTTATCAAGTTTGTATAATTTCTGGTGGTAAAAATGAGGCAGTTAAGAAAAGGCTAAATGGTTTGGGCATAAAACAAGTTTATCTAGGAATTGAGAATAAAGTAGAGGTGTTAGAACAATTAGCAAAAGAATATAAACTGAACTTAAATCAAATGGCTTATATGGGCGACGACATACCCGATGTATCTCCTATGCAACGCGTAGGCTTACCAACTTGCCCACAAGATGCAGTACCCGAGGTAAAATCCATTGCAAAATATATTTCTCATAAAAATGGCGGCCAAGGATGCGTACGCGACTTAATTGAACAGGTAATGAAAGTACAAAACAAATGGATTAAAATTGACTAACATGCCAATTAAAGCTTTTTTCAACCTCATTCGTTGGCCCAATTTATTGCTAATTGCCTCGTGTTTATTTATCATTAAGTTCAGCTTATTTTCTATAGAAGCATACCCTGTAGCTATTACGCTAAATTGGTTTGGGTATAGCTTATTAATCGCTTCGAGCGTATTTATAGCTGCGGCCGGTAATATAATTAATGATATACAAGATGTTGTTGCCGATAAAGTAAATAAACCCAAACGCGTAATCGTGGGGCGTTTAATCTCTGAGAAGACTGCATTCAATTGGTTTCTGCTTTTTAATGTTCTCGGGATCCTGCTAGGATTTTATTTAGCTAATCTTATTGGCAAGCCCATATTTACCATGCTATTTATTGGTAGTTCGGGCTTGCTTTACTTATATGCCACTACGTTAAAATCGTATTTGTTAATTGGCAATATCTTAATAAGCGCCCTGGTAGCGCTGGTCTTTATTTTACCAGCTATTTTTGATTTAATGCCGGCTATAACTCCTCAAAACCAAAGTTTACAAAAATTTTTCTTCTCTATATTAACAGATTACGCAGTCTTTGCGTTTGTTGTTAATTTAATCAGAGAAATCGTAAAAGACCAAGAAGACATAGCAGGTGATCATAAAATGAAGTTTAAAACTTTACCTTTGGTATTGGGCAAACAACGAACCAATATAATATTGTTTGCATTGGGATGTCTAGCAGTAGTTGGTTTGGTATATTATGTGCTAACTTATTTTTATGAAAATACACTTGTTTTAACCTACAGCCTTATTGGTCTGGTCTTGCCGCTTTTACTTTTTGTAGTAAAGGTTCCTTCTGCCAACTCAAAAAAGGATTTTAGACAACTTAGTTTACTGCTCAAAATAACTATGAGCTTGGGCGTTTTATCTTTGTTACTTTACGGATTTATACACAGCAGCTAATGGCTAATTTAAGTTTACAACAAAAACTAAAAGATAGGCAAATAATATTGGCCTCGGGATCACCACGCCGACAAGCGCTTTTAACCGATTTAGGTCTACCTTACCGGATTGAATTAAAACCCGTAGAAGAGCTATTTCCAGATCATCTCCCACCAAAAGAGGCTGCAGAATACTTAGCAAAATTAAAAGCAAATGCTTTTGACCATTTAAAAGATTCAGAGATCCTAATTACTGGAGATACTGTAGTAGCCATCGATCAGTTAATATTAGGAAAACCCAAAGATAAAGAAGAGGCTATCAAAATGTTAGAATTACTTTCGGGTCGTAAACATCAAGTTATTTCTTCTGTTTTTCTTAAATCAAACCAAAAATCATGCTGTTTTTCTGCCATGACGCAGGTAAATTTTAAATCGCTTACGTCCGTAGAAATTGAATTTTACGTGAATACTTTTAAACCTTTTGACAAAGCGGGAGCATACGGTATTCAAGAATGGATAGGACAAATAGGTATTACAGGTATAGAAGGCTCTTATTATACTGTTTTAGGTTTACCTATACATTTACTTTATAAAAACTTGTTGCAATTTTAATTGTTAGCGAAGTATTAATTCTATTTTGTACTTGAACAGAATGCAATACCTTTGATTAAATAATTAACGGCATGCACAACTATTTTAACACCTACCAAAGAGAGCTTTTTATAACCCTTGGTATTCTTATCTTTTTAGGAATATTAAAGTACTTATTCAACAAGGCTACGCATAAAATTTATCAAAAAGAGGCGATCCATCAGGCTCGTTTTAGACTTATTATTCGCTATATCAATGTGTTTATTGTTTTTTTAGCCATCTTCTTATTGATGGTTGCTTGGGGTGTTAAGATCCAAGAGATTTCGTTGTTGTTCTCGTCTATTTTTGCAGTTATCGGTATTGCGCTTTTTGCCATTTGGTCTATTTTAAGCAATATCACTTCGGGTATAATTATGTTTTTCTCGTTCCCTTACCGTATTGGTGATCGCATCAAAATTCATGATAAAGATTTTATTGCTGAACCCGCAATTATTGAAGATATAAAAGCTTTTCATCTTTACCTAAGACTCGAGAACGGCGAATTGATTACGTATCCAAATAACTTGATTTTACAAAAACCGGTTTCGCTCATCCAGAAAGACGCCTTACTCGATAAAAACAATTCCGATTTTGTGGATTAAGCGGCAACACCCAAGGTTTTTTGGTAAAATTGAAACATAGCTTCCATATCGGGTCTTCCCTTCATTCGCCCTAAACGCCCACCAAAATATAAAACCACCCAAAAGAATACGATGAGTATCATTAAAAAAACCTGCCAAAAATAAGAGTTACCTAGATTGTATTGGGTGTAAGTCCATACTATTAAACCCAAAAAAGCGGTAGCCAGTATAAGATGAGTAAACATAAAAAGTGTCCATACCGAAGGATTAGGACCAAAAAAACCGTGAATTGAGGTTTTTTCTTCGTCTTTATTGAGTTCTAAATGCAGTTGTGGTGACCAAAAATGCTGTTCTTTTCTAGGTAATTTAATAAAAATGTGCTCGTCAAAATACACGATTTTATACCGAGATTGCTTAGTTTTTTGATCAACAAATCGTTTAACCACCTCCTCCAGCGGTAATTTTACCGTCTCTTTAAATCGAGGCCGTAAAACTATTTGGTTGTTTAACTCCATAGGCTTCTGTAATAAAAGCGAAAAAATAGTATATTCGAGCAAAAAAACGCTATGAAACAAAGCAGCCTTTGTTTATATATCTTTTTACTATTGCTAAGTAAAAGCTTTGCACAATACCAATCTGCTTTAAATTCTGCCGAAATATATCAAAAAATACAACAACTTAACGTATTAGGCAGTGTTTTATACATCGCAGCGCATCCCGATGATGAAAATACCGCTTTAATAAGTTATTTTGCTAATCATAGAAAAATGCAAACGGCATACCTCTCCCTCACTCGAGGTGACGGTGGGCAAAACTTGATTGGTCCTGAACTCCGAGAAAAATTAGGCTTAATTCGTACCCAAGAATTAATTGCTGCGCGTTCCATTGATGGCGGACAGCAGTTTTTCTCAAGGGCAAATGATTTTGGTTATTCAAAAACACCCGAAGAAACTTTTTCTTTTTGGAATAAACCCGAAATTTTACACGATGTGGTGTTAGCTATTAGAAGGTTTAAACCCGATATTATTATCAATCGTTTTGATCACCGAACATCAGGCACCACCCACGGTCACCATACGGCCTCGGCAATTTTGAGTTTAGAAGCCGTAGAAAAAGCTGCAGACCCACACTATAAATTAAAATCTAGTTTTAATTTTCCAACTTGGCAGGTAAAACGTGTATTTTTTAATACCTCCTGGTGGTTTTATGGAAGTCAAGAAAAATTTGATGCAGCTGACAAATCGAATATGATTAAACTTGATAAAGGATTATATTCACCCATCACAGGGAAATCTAATACAGAGATTGCATCACAAAGCCGAAGTCAGCACAAATCTCAAGGATTTGGAAACACACCTATTCGGGGTCAGCAACCCGAATACCTCGAACTGGTTTATGGTAAGCCCTTACAATCAAATGATATTTTCGAAGGTATAAATACACATTGGTTAAGTTTAGAAAACGGAAAGTCGGTTCAAAACCAACTCAATAAAATCATTCGAAATTATGATTTCACCGCCCCCGAAAATAGTATTGAAGCCTTAATAGACCTGAGAAAAAAAATTAAAACGGTAAAAAACAAACATTGGAAAGATATAAAATTAAAAGCTTTAGATAATATCATTGCCGCTTGTGCAGGGCTATATTTAGAGAATGTAACCCAAAAGGCGTTGGCTACACCACAAGACAAACTTAATTTACGACTAGAGGTTACACAACGAAGCGGTTCTCCTCTTACCCTTGAAAAGTTTTGGATTAAAGGTTTGGGGGTAAATCAAACCTTAAATCATCAACTAAGCACCAATCAACCCTTCCATACTACGGTAAGCGCCATAATACCCGCAAAAACGGCCTATAGTAACCCTTATTGGCTAAATAAAAAGCCATCCCTTGGATTGTATAAAGTTCCGAATGACTCTTTAATCGGTTTACCCGAATCAAATGCAGCTTTTGAAGTGACTTATCAATTTAAAATTAAACAGGAGACAATTCAATACAAAGTTCCTGTACTTTATAAATACAATGATCCAATTGCAGGCGAAGTTTTTGAATCTTTTTATATTGTGCCGCCTATTAGTATAGGCTTACCTAATAAACAGCTTATTTTTGCCGAAAATACACCTAAGGACATACAAGTTGAATTGAAGGCTTTTCGCAAAGATATAGCTGGCGAACTTACTCTTGATTTACCAGAGAACTGGAAATATACCAGCGAAAATAAAATTCTTCATTTTAAAGAAAAGGGTGAAATCAAAACCGTGAAACTACGCATATTTCCGCCAAAGCATTCCGCGCAAGCGCAATTAAAGATATCATTTAAGCACCAAAATAAAAATTACCCCTACACGGTTTCGTTTATCGATTATCCGCATATTCCTAAACAAGTCTTATTAGAACCAGCCGAATTGAAACTTAATCGTTTAGATTTAAAAACAAAAGCTGAAAAAATAGCCTATATTGTTGGTGCTGGCGATGCCGTACCCGAAGCTTTAAAAGTGATGAATTATAAGGTTGATCTGTTGCATTTAGATCAGCTTACAAGCGCGCAAAAACTTGAGCAATATGATGCTATTTTATTGGGGATTAGAGCATTTAATGTTTTACCCGAATTAAAATTTAAAAATTATTGGTTATTTGATTATGTAAAAAACGGTGGTAACTTAATTGTGCAATACAACACTAGCCGCGGATTAGTGACCGAGGAATTAGCACCTTATCCGCTGCAATTAAGTAGAGATCGAGTAACCGATGAAAATGCCAAAGTAACTTTTATCGATAAAAACCATCCGGTTTTAAATACCCCCAATGTCTTAGAAAAAAGTGATTTTGACAACTGGGTACAAGAACGCGGATTATACTTCCCCAATACTTGGTCTGATCGTTTTACGCCAATTCTTAGTATGGGAGACCCCAACGAGTCGCAAACACAGGGTGCTTTATTGGTAGCACCTTATGGTAAGGGCTATTATATTTATACCGGTTTGAGTTTATTTAGAGAACTGCCTGCTGGAGTGCCCGGTGCCTACAGATTATTAGCTAATTTAATTGCCTTAGAAAATGAAGAAAACTAAACCTAAATATGTTTGGAAACAAAAATATAGTCTATTGCTGCTTGCCAATTTGCTATACGTAATTTTATTTTATGTTTTTATGAAATCTTTAAGTTAGTATGCATCCATTAGATATAACCGTACTGGTAGGTACCTTAGCTTTTATCGTACTTTTTGGTTATTTTAAAACCAGAGGCAGTAAAAATGTAAATGATTATCTAAAGGGAGGAAATCAAGCTCGCTGGTGGACGGTAGGCCTTTCGGTTATGGCAACACAAGCTAGTGCCATTACCTTTTTGTCTACTCCTGGTCAAGCTTTTCACAGCGGGATGGGTTTTGTGCAGTTTTATTTGGGTTTACCCCTTGCCATGGTAATTATAAGTATGATTTTTGTTCCACTTTACCATCGTTTAAAGGTGTATACCGCGTATGAATTTTTAGAAAGTAGATTCGATTTAAAAACACGTAGCCTCACAGCGGGGCTGTTTTTAATTCAGCGCAGTCTGGCTGCAGGTATCACCATTTATGCACCATCTATCGTATTGTCTGCTGTAATGGGTTGGGATTTATATACCCTTAACATCATTATTGGTATTTTGGTAATTATATATACAGTTTCTGGTGGAACCAAAGCGGTTTCGGTAACCCAAAAACAACAAATGGGAGTGATTTTTATTGGTATGTTCACTGCTTTCTTTTTACTGATAGATTACTTACCGAACCCCATCGGGTTTACACAAGCCCTAGATATTGCTGGAGCTGCTGGGAAACTTGAGGTGCTCGACTTTTCTTTTGATTTTGAAAATCGTTACACCTTATGGTCGGGCCTTATTGGTGGAACCTTCTTGGCACTATCCTATTTTGGGACAGATCAAAGCCAAGTACAACGCTACCTAACGGCTAATTCTGTAAAACAGAGTCAAATGGGACTTATTTTTAATGGGTTTTTAAAAGTACCTATGCAGTTTTTCATTTTGTTGGTAGGTGTTTTTGTTTTTGTGTTCTATCAATTCAACCCTACCCCTTTAAATTTTAATCCAGCTGCCGAAGAAGCGGTATTGCAATCAAGTCAAGGTCCACAATATAATCAGTTAAAAGCAGAGCTAAAAGCTATAGAACAAGAAAAAGCCCAAGTAGCCCTTGCCCTTTCGCAGGATGAAAAGCATTTTGGTCAGAATAAATTGGTTTTTAATGAATTGCTTAGCGAGGAAAAAGACATACGCCAACGTGCTAATGCTTTAATAAAAGCTAGTGACGAAAAATTACAAACCAACGATAAAGATTATGTTTTCATACATTTTATTCTTCATAACCTCCCCAAAGGCTTAATTGGCCTGCTACTGGCCGTTATTTTATCGGCTGCCATGTCTTCTACGGCATCTGAGCTAAATGCTTTGGCCTCTACCACGGTAATCGACTTATACAAACGCAACATAAAAACAGAGAAAAGCGATAAGCATTACCTCCTAGCCTCAAAATTATTTACATTTTTTTGGGGGATTTTTGCTATAAGTGTAGCTTGCACAGCCGATTTGTTTGATAACTTAATTCAATTGGTCAATATTATCGGATCTATTTTTTATGGAAACGTATTGGGAATATTTCTATTGGCTTTCTTCGTGAAATATGTGCAGAGTAAAGCAACCTTCATTGCTGCCATCGTAACCCAAATTATAGTGTTGATTGGTTGGTACTTCGATTGGATGCCCTACCTATGGCTCAACCTATTTGGAGCGGCGCTAGTAGTAGGATTGGCCATTCTTTTACAAACCACCATAAAACAAAAAACAAACTAAGTTCTTTAACTTAGTTTGTTTTTATTATTTTAGGAAGGCTTATCCTTACATAGCTCCCCATTCTTTTAAAGAATCGGTATTCATCTTTATATAATCGGCATTACCTGCTTTTCTAGCACCCGCTAAAGAAGCTTTGGCTGATTCGATAGCTTGCTCTTTAAGGCCCGCTTTGGCTTCAATTAAAGATTTCTTGCGTAAAACCCAAAAAGGAGCTTTTCCTTTTTGCATTTCTACAGATTTACCAATCCAAGTAAGAGCTTGTTTGATATCATTACCCGACTCGTAATAGTAATTCGCAGCTGCATAATAATCATTAGCCGTAGGTCCGTTTAAGGTCTTCTCTATGTTTTTCATGGTTAATTCTTGGGTAGGAAGTTGCACAGGTAATTTTACCATTGTGTTTTCCCAATGCATCACCAAGTTTCCTCCATCATTGTGCAAGTCGCTAAAGTAAATTGTAAAAGTTTCTTGTGTGTTGGCTGTTTTGTGTGTTTCGGCTTTTAAGCTTGCCACCACCTTGCTCTCATCCCAATTTTGTGGTAACCCCCAATTACTGGTATCGTTGTACAGATAGATTTCCCAATATTTTTTATGTGGAGTTACATAGATAGCGTAACTACCCGGTTTTAATTCGGTACCGTTAAAGTTGACCATGGTGTTAAAGCTAATGACCGTATTTTGATTAGCTCCAGCTCGCCACATCTTACCGTAAGGCACTAAATTTCCAAATACCTCTCTATCGCGCATGGAGGGTCTAGAGTACTCAATATTAAATTCGGTTAAACCTACATTTTGCTTTATACTGCTCTTTGGACTTGGCTGAGGGGTTTGTAACTGGGCATGACCTTGAAAACTAAGCAAAATAGCGGTTACAAGTAAAAATAATTTTTTCATCTTTTTTATTTTTTAGTTATAACTACAATAATACTCAAATCAGTGCTTTTTTTTGCTTATTTTTTAATGATATCTTATCAAAATTATCTTAAAATTTAGTATACTCGCTCTACAATTCACTACTACAATGAACAACGAAGCTAACTTTATACAAGAAATACAAGGAGGATATAACTGCAAAGGAGATTCAATTTTTTTAGGTGCCGGTATGCTAAATGAAAAACCCATAGCCGATGCTGTGGTTAAAATACCTCTTAAAACCCTTAACAGACATGGATTAATTGCCGGTGCCACGGGTACTGGAAAAACAAAAACCTTACAAATTTTGGCTGAAAACATGAGTCAAAAAGGGATTCCGGTTTTGCTAATGGACTTAAAAGGTGACCTTAGTGGTTTGGCACAAGCTTCGTCTATAGCCGATAAATTAAAAGGACGTCACGAACAAATCGACTACCCTTTTACCCCAAAATCCTCTCCTGTAGAATTATTATCACTATCGGGTGAAAAGGGTGTTAAGTTACGTGCGACGGTTAGCGAATTCGGACCGGTTTTATTGTCTCGCATTTTAAACCTTAGCGATACCCAAACGGGTATTTTGGCTATTATTTTTAAATATTGTGATGACCATAAAATGCCATTGCTGGATTTAGAAGACCTTAAAAAAATGCTTCGCTTTATTACCGAAGAAGGAAAAACCGAATTTGAAGAAATTTATGGTAGTGTTTCTAAAGCATCAACAGGTGCCATGCTTAGAAAAATTGTTGCCCTAGAGCAACAGGGAGCTGATCTTTTCTTTGGCGAACCTTCTTTTGATGTAAATGACTTAATGCGCTTTAACAGTAAAGGAGAAGCTTATATCAACATAATACGACTTACCGACATACAAGATAAACCGGCATTGTTTTCAACTTTCATGCTAAGTCTTTTAGCCGAAGTATATTCTACTTTTCCCGAACAAGGTGATGCAGACAAACCTAAATTGGCCATTTTTATCGATGAGGCGCATCTGGTTTTTAAAGAAGCTAGCGATGCCTTAATGGGGCAAATTGAGAGCATCATTAAACTCATCCGTTCTAAAGGAGTAGGTGTGTTTTTTGTAACCCAAAACCCAACCGATGTACCCAAAGAAATTTTAAGTCAACTAGGGCTTAAGGTTCAACATGCTTTGCGTGCCTTTACGGCACGTGATCGTAAAGCCATTAAATTAACGGCAGAGAATTACCCTATTTCTTCTTTTTACAAAACCGAAGAGACCCTTACACAATTGGGAATAGGTGAAGCTTTTATTAGTGCACTCGATGAAAAGGGTAAACCCACTCCCCTAGCGGCTACTATGTTACGTGCCCCTATGAGCCGAATGGATGTATTACAAGATAATGAAATTGAACACTTGGTAAAAAGCTCTAGCCTGGTGACCAAATACAACCAGTCAATTAATCGAGAAAGTGCATATGAGATTTTAAATAAAAAGATAGAAAAAGCAAGCCAACAAGAACAACTTGAAAAAGCACAAGAGCAACGCAAAGAAGTGGCTAAAAAACAAACTCGAAAAATCGGTGAATCGGCTACTACAAAAGCAGTATTAAAAGTGCTAACAAGCGCCACCTTTATTCGTGGGGTAATGAGTATACTCAATAAAGCTTTTAAATAATGCATCGACATTTTAAGTTATATAAACCCTACGGTTATTTAAGTCAGTTTATCACCAATCAGCCTAAAGCTAAAAAGAAAAAGATGCTAGGAGAACTCTTTGATTTCCCAGAAAATACCATGGCGATTGGTCGTTTAGATTTAGATTCTGAAGGCTTACTCTTATTAACAACCGATGGTAAAATGAGTTTTGCTGTTTTGTCTAAAAACGTAGAGAAAGAATACTATGTTCAGGTTGATGGCCTCATTACCCCCACGGCACTAGAGCAACTTAAAAACGGCGTGCGTATTAGTATTCAGGGAAAGCCGTACGATACCTTACCTTGTAAAGCATGTAAATTGGAGCAGACACCAAATTTTCCACCTCGTGCAAAAAAAATAAGAGATGAACGCCACGGCCCAACAAGCTGGGTGTCAATTTGTATTAATGAAGGAAAGTTTAGACAGGTAAAAAAAATGACGGCTGCCGTTGGTTTTCCCACTTTGCGCCTCGTAAGAGTACGGGTAGGAAGTACCAAATTAGAGCAGATGAATGCCGGTGAGGTGCAAGAAATCACTTCTTCGCTTGAAGCGGAATTTGCTTCGCGTTAAGTAGATAATTTATTGCACTACAATTTTAAATCTTAAGCTTTTATCAATACTTTCTAGTTGCAGGAAATATATGCCACTTGGTAAATCAAGTTTTATTTCTCCTTGAGTATTTCCTTGTTGAACAAGCCTACCTAAGCTGGAGTATAGTGTAAATTCGCTGCGCTGTTTTAAACCTTTTATAAAAAGTGTTTTGTGTGCTGGGTTAGGATAAATCTGTAAAACCGAATTAGAGACTTTGGTATTTGATAACGGGTTGTTCCAAGTTTGCCCCTGCTTATTACCCCATATGTACTCAATTAAATCGGGATGATCTATAAACGGATTTCTGTTTTTTTGCCAAGTATAGATGATATTATTTCGATTCATCTCAAAATCATCGGGCGGATCGTTTCTATGCCAATTCAATAAGATGTCTAAATCACCTAATTCACCCGTAATTTGGCTGTAGCCAGAAACAATAGATAAACCATTGTAGCGCAACGCCAAAAAGAAAACACTTCTAGCCACATCACCTTTAAAACTCCCTTGGTTATTGGCGGGTCCAGTATACTGCCCGTAATGTTTATTCCCACGTGCAGAGTTTTCAGGGCCATCTACTGCTCGCAGTCCGTGTGCATCAGAGTTGGCGTGACGTAAAGAATCGGCGTTGGTTGCCCAATACACCGATATACCATCGGCTGTTTCATCTTCTTCTATGCTAAAAAATCCGCCTCTTGAGCGAGGAAAAGTATGTTCTCTATTCCAGGTACCCGTATTGATAGAGCTCGTCTGAAAATCTATTTTTTGTTTTACACTCTCGGTATACACTTGCCAAATTTGATTGTTATTTTCAGGATTTTCATCGGCTTGTTTTAAAATATCAATCACATCGCTATAGGTATGCGCTCGTACCAGGTTAGGGTCGGCAACAATCGCCTGCAAAGCGTCTCTTAGTGAATTTCCTGCCAGTTGATCGATACTTGAATAATATCCCGAAGGAGCGGTACTACTTACCGTATTATAAGTCGGATTTAAAGGAGTTCCCCAAGGAGATATGCTGAAATCATTATCGATAATACGCAAATCGATAAAATTATTTAATGCCAACAACTCAGGAGGTAAATTTACAAAGCGTACACGAGCAATTTCATCGCCTTCATCTAAATTGTCATCTATTATCTGTAAAGTTGTGCTGGTGGTATTGCTCCCTGCCGGTATGTTAAGCTGGATATTCCCTGTGAAATCGGCACTTGAAAATCCCCCTTGATCTAATTGTATACTAAAACTAGTAGTTTGCGCAACATTTTGTTCTGTAGTAAATTGTATTTGAATGCTTTCTCCTTCTTGAAATTCAGTTTTATTAAAACTCATTTGTATTCCGTTGAGTAGAATGCCACTGCCATCATTCAGTTGTCTCGGTGTAGGTGTTTTAACATCATAACCACCTTGATTGTTTAACTGAATGGATTCGTTGTCTTTATTGCCATTTGTATTTTCATCTATTTGCGTAGTTTCGCCCAACAGATTAAGCAAACTGGTGGCCGTTGGGTCGCTTGTGCCATACACCAAAGCGTCTATCAAATTGGTAGTTGTAGCTAGAGTCCCGTCGGGAAAATCGGTGGGAGCGGCTTGGTAAATAGCCACTGCGTCTGCTCCATTCTGTATTAGATTGGGTGCAATAATGTACTGAGGAACGGGTGACACTGTACTGCTTCCTATTAATAAAATGCCATTTACATCGGTCGTATAGCCGCTTAAATCTAGCGTGAGATAACTTGTATTTCCTCCAGAGGTAGACCCATTAAAGAAGACCAAAACAAAACCGGTTAAATCAAAATTAGGCGTATTCGACTTTAACTCTACAAACTCCTGGTCATCTATACTGGGGGTATCACAATCTAGCTCATTAATTACCAATTGAGCGTTAACCCAAGGAGAAAAAAGTAATAGAGAAATACCAAATATTAAATTGCGCATATTTATAATTTTTACAAAGGTAAGCCACTTTTCAACTAAAAACGCTGAATAAACAGACTTAATCTAGATTTTTAGTTTAATTAATGTTTTAATAGCCCTATAGATTTTATAAATCACCAAAGGTTTCTTGATTGCCTTTATCTTTGTAATTTAGCCTTATTTGAAAATTAGAACTTATGAACGTATTATCAAGCTTGAATTGGCGGTATGCAACTAAGAAATTTGATACCGAAAAGCAGGTGAAAGACGATAAAATAAACTTACTTAAGAATGCTTTTAACCTAACGGCAACCTCCTATGGTTTGCAACCAGTAAAGATGCTCATTGTAAAAAATAAGGATTTGCAAGAAAAAATGATGCCGGCGTGTTTTAATCAAAAACAAGTAAATACGGCGTCGCATATTTTGATTTTAGGTATACCTGGAACCATAGATGAGCAATTTGTACGCAATTATTTTGATTTGGTAAAAAGCATACGACAAACTCCTGATGCCGTCTTAAAACCATTTCAAGACTTTTTAGTAGACGATTTTAAGAAATCAACTACAGAAAAGATAGAGCGTTGGGCTACTAACCAGGTATATTTAGCGCTAGGTAATTTACTTACGGTGTGTGCCATTGAGTCAATTGATTCGTGCCCAATGGAAGGTTTTAATCCAGAAATACTAAGCGAAGTACTTTCGTTAAAAGACTATGATTTAAAACCCAAATTGCTTTTACCCATTGGTTACCGCGCCGATGATGATGCTTTTTCTCAGATGGCCAAAGTGAGAAAACCACTCGAAGAAACAATTATCGAGCTGTAAGTTATAGCAATCATTTAAAAAAAGCTTGTCTTGTTCGACAAGCTTTTTTTGTTATTTGAATAAAATCGACTAATAGTTTACATATTCGGTTATTTCTAAACCATAACCAATAATTCCAACTCTTTTGGTTTGCTCGGTATTTGAGAGTAATTTGATTTTATGTATACCTAAATCGTGTAGAATTTGCGCTCCAATACCAAAATCTTTATGATCCATTTCTAGTTTAGGTGCTTTCATAATACCTCGCTGCTGCTGTTCTTTGAGTTCTTCTAAACGATGCAACAAATTCAGCGTAGACTGCTCTTGATTGATGAATACAATTACTCCCGATTGTGCTTTTTCTATTGCTTTAAACATATCATCAAGTTTCTCATCGGCGTTATTGGTAAGTGTGCCTAATATATCATTATTCACTAGGGTCGAATTTACTCGTACTAATACCGGTTCGTCTTCTTGCCAGTCTCCTTTGGTTAACGCTAAATGAACTTGATCGTTAGTGGTTTGTTTATATGCCCTTAGGCGGTACGTTCCAAAGCGAGTATTGATAGTAAAATCTTCTTTTTTCTCAATAAGCGAATCATGACGCATACGGTATGCTACCAAATCTTCGATAGAGATAAGTTTTAAATCAAATTTTTTCGCCACCTCTACCAATTGAGGTAAGCGAGCCATGGTACCATCTTCGTTTAAAATTTCTACCAAGATTCCAGCCGATTTAAATCCGGCTAGACGTGCCAAATCAACCGCAGCTTCTGTATGTCCCGTTCTTCTTAATACTCCCCCATTTTTTGCTTTTAAAGGAAAAATATGGCCGGGCCTTCCTAACTCATGAGGTTGGGTTTTTTCATCGACTAAGGCTTTAATGGTTTTTGCTCTATCGTGAACAGAAATACCAGTAGTACAACCATGCCCTATCAAATCTACAGATACGGTAAATTGGGTATGGTGCAATACGGTATTATTACTCACCATCATTTCAAGATTAAGCTCATCACAGCGATCTTCTGTTAGCGGCGCACAAATAAGTCCGCGACCGTGTTTTGCCATAAAATTTATCATCTCTGGGGTTACGGCTTCGGCAGCAGCGATAAAATCGCCTTCGTTTTCACGGTCTTCATCATCTACTACAATAACCATTTTACCCTGCTTAATAGCTTCAATAGCTTCGGGAATGGTATCGAGTTGAATTTTCTTTTTATTTTCTTTAGTCATAGCTTTTTTTTCAAATTTACTATTTCTTTGGTTTACGCGTAAGACCTAACTTTGCCGATAGGCGCTTAATTGGTAAAACAATAGCATCTGTATTTATAAATCCTTGGTCTGTAGTCGCTCGATAAGTCAAATAAATGCTCAAAGGCATCATTATAAATGTAGATAACCAACTGGCTAAAAACGGACTAATAGCTCCGTTCTCGGCACTATTGGTAGCAAAAATACCAATAAAATGATAAGTTAAAAACAATAAAATTGCCACTACCATAGGTAACCCAAGTCCACCTTTACGGATAATGGCTCCTAATGGTGCACCTACAAAAAACAAAATAAAACACGAAACGGCCAAGGCAAATTTACTATGCAATTGGATTTCGGTTTTATTGATGCGGGTTGACTTGCGTCTTAGAATATTTTTCTTCCCTTTAATACTAGACAATGAACCACGTGCAGTACCTATTGCGATATTTAAAATTTGTTGAGTTTCGGTGGGATTATAACTCGCATATAGATCTTCTAAACTATCAATTTGATAAGACAAGGTATCGGTTTGCTTTACTTCTAGACCTTTGGTATTTTTTAAAGTACTGGCGGTTGTTTTTCTTACCCCAAAATTATCGCTATATGCCTGTACACCACTTCGGTTTATGATGTTGGTATTAAAATTTATTTTCTCTTGATTATAATCCGCCGAAAGCGAATCTAAAGCCACTCGAAGTTCCTGACTGTCTAGCATCTTGTAGCTGTAATTGTATTTCTCTTCGTTTAAATCAACATCGTTAAAATTTGATAAATCGATATTAATGGTATAAGTATCAAAATAACTTTTTACAAAGGGTTTGCGTTGCCGCTCTTTAAAGTCGTTAGGTTGAATTTCATCATAATAGTTACCTTCAAACAATATCAGCGACAAAAAGTCTGAATCTTCACTACTGGCTAGTTCTCCTCTTTTGGCTTTTATTACGGTAAAGTTACCCCTGTTTTTTTGATTTTTTTTGTGGATTATTACATCTCGTAAATATTGATCGTTATCGCCAGATTTTTCGGTAACCTTAATATTGACATCTCCAATATCATTAAAAGCCCCCTCAACAATAGCCATTGCGGGCTTAAGCTTAGATATATTTTTTCGCAGGTTAATCGACTTAAATTCGGCCCAAGGAATTACATTGTTTGCAAAGAAAAAAGCAATAATACTCAGTAAACCAATAAAATAAATCAAACTACGCATTGCCCTTTGCAGCGAAATGCCCGATGATTTCATAGCAGCAAACTCATAATTCTCGGCAAAACTACCAAAGGTCATTATAGAAGTAACCAAAATAGTTAACGGCAAGACCAGCGGTATTACTTTAGGCATAATGTAAAACAAAAACCTGCCAATTACAAAATAGTCTAGGTCTTTACCCGCCAGTTCTGATATATGTAGCCAAATACCTTGTAGCACAAAAATAAACATCAAGACTACAAAAACCGCAAAAAAGGTTTGTACAAAACTGGTAAAAATATACCGATCTAGAATTTTCAAGAAAAAAGGCTTTAGCTTGTTTTACAACTGGTTGATATAGTACCCGTTATACTTAGTTTTGTCAAAGATAAACAAAGACTGTGACAAGGGCTCGTTAGTATTAAATTGATTTACTTTAATGGTTACTTTAGTGCCGTTATCTTGAATTTGAATTAATTTATAGATGTGTTTGGTTTGTTTATCAATACCCAATAGAATCTCTTTTACTTCGGCTTGACTGTCAATTGGCGTTAACTTAATAAATTGTATTGTTCTACCCTTAATATTTTGCGTAATATCCCATTTGTAGGTATAACCCTCTTCATAAAAACTTAACATTTTTGATGGGGTAATACCTTCATCTTGGTTAGGATTATAATTTGAAATAGTAATTTCCTCATCCTCTGGCACAATAGTATATAATTTTTTACCATCAAAAAGGCGAGTAATCCCCATTAAATTTAACCGATAAAGTTCATTTTTTAAACTTACCTCACCACGGGTTTCTTGTTTAATATTTTCATTGGTGTTTTCTAAAATATAGTCAAAGTGTATTACCATATTATCATAAGATTTCACTTTGGCCGACACTTCATTTAGTAATTGCTCTGCTTTCGCTGAATTTTGAGCGTTAACACTAAATATAGCTAGCAATGCTAGACTAAAAACCATTAATTTTTTCATGCTGTTAACTTTTTTATGCTTCATTTAAAAATTCTTCCAATGCGTTTAAGTCGGTTATCAAAACTTGTCTGGCTTTACTACCTTCAAAAGGACCCACAATACCCGCAGCCTCCATTTGGTCAATAATTCTACCGGCACGATTGTACCCTATCTTTAACTTACGTTGCAATAAAGAGGCAGACCCTTGCTGTGCGGTAACCAATACTTCGGCAGCTTGATTAAACAGACTGTCGCGCTCGCTCACATCTATATCAAGACCTGTGCCATTTTCTTCTCCTTCATATTCTGGCAAAATGTGCGCATCGGGATAAGCTTTTTGCGCGCCTATAAAATCGGTTATTTTTTCAACCTCGGGTGTATCTACAAAGGCACATTGCAAACGAATCAAATTATTACCTTGGGTATAGAGCATATCTCCTTTCCCTATCAATTGATCGGCACCTCCTGTATCTAGTATGGTACGCGAATCTATCTTACTGGTCACTCTAAAAGCAATACGTGCGGGGAAGTTTGCTTTAATCATACCCGTTATTACGTTAACCGATGGTCTTTGGGTGGCTATTATCAGGTGTATTCCTATTGCCCGCGCCAATTGAGCCAGTCGCGCAATGGGAATTTCAACCTCTTTACCCGCGGTCATAATTAAATCGGCAAATTCATCGACCACCAAAACGATATAAGGCAAAAATTTATGACCGTTTTCCGGATTTAATTTTCTTGCTTTAAATTTCTCGTTGTATTCTTTAATGTTGCGCACCATAGCGTCTTTTAACAGTTCATAGCGACTATCCATTTCAATACATAGCGAGTTAAGCGTATGAATTACTTTGGTATTATCGGTAATAATAGCCTCTTCGGCATTAGGTAATTTTGCCAAATAGTGGCGCTCAATTTTGTTAAATAAAGTAAGCTCAACCTTTTTTGGATCTACCAAAACAAATTTCACTTCGGCCGGGTGTTTTTGATAAAGCAATGAAGTAAGTATAGCGTTTAATCCAACCGATTTCCCCTGACCTGTTGCCCCGGCCATTAGAAGGTGAGGCATTTTTGCCAAATCGGCAACAAAAGTCTCGTTTGAGATATTTTTTCCTAAAGCAATAGGCAATTGCATCTCGGCATTTTGAAATTTAGTCGAGCCGATTACCGAACGCATACTTACAATACTCGGATTTTTATTAGGCACCTCTATACCGATCGTCCCCTTCCCTGGTATGGGTGCTATAATACGAATTCCTAGAGCCGATAAAGATAAAGCGATATCATCTTCTAGGTTTTTAATTTTAGAAATACGCACGCCTGCTTCGGGAACAATTTCATATAAAGTCACGGTAGGCCCTACTGTAGCTTTGATTTGCGCAATTTCAATTTTATAGTTTTTAAGGGTATTAACAATATTGTTTTTGTTATTCTCTAGCTCCTCTTGGTTTATGGTAATTCCGCCTTTACCCGAGCTGTGGTCTACCAACAATTCAAGGGTAGGAAACTTAAAATTTTTCAATTCTAGAGTTGGGTCAAACTCGCCAAAATCTTTGACCAATTTGTTGCTCAAATTGCCCTCATCTACCTCTTCTTCTGCTGCTTGCTCTACTTCCATCGCCACATCATCGGTTTGATTACCAATGATAATTTTAGCGGGTTCAGCCTTGTCATCCGCTTTAGCTGAAACCTTCTCCGGTTGAGTATTTTCAAAAGTTATCGAAGAACCAAGGGTTTTCTCCTTTTCTTCGCCATTTTTATCTAGATTATTATCTTCTGCAGCTTGAGCTTCGGCTTCAGCTTTTGCTTTTTCTTGTTCAAGAAAGGCGTCTATTTCAGCTTGTTCTACATCTTTAGCCTCATCAAAATCGGCTTTCACCTGAGCTCGAGTCGTTTTAAAATATTGCCCCAAGACGTCTGGTGTTAAATTATAACGGATGATCAAATAGGCTAAAAAAAGAAAACTCAACACAAGTATGGTACCTGCAAAGCCTAAATAATCTCGCAGATAATCGTTGAGTTCATAACCTACAATACCGCTTAATATGGCTTGTTCGGGTGCAAAGAAACCTAAAACCGTACACAACCATAACATCAAAAGTAAGCCCCAAAACCAGTAAGATTTTAATTTTGCCGCAGGCTTTCTAAAGAACCAATAAAATCCTGTAACGCTCAACAAAAAAGCAATTTGATAGGCCGCGATACCAAATCCTTTAAACATAAAGAAATGACTGATTCCCGCCCCAAATTTATTCATCACATTATTTGCCTGCACACTCCTATCGGCGAGTGCAGTAATGGTATCTTGATCGGCTTTCCAGTGAAACAAATAAGAGGTAAAAGCCAAAAGCAAACCTAGTCCTAGGAAAAATAAAAATAGCCCCGCTAGTACCTGTTGTTTTTTGCTTGGCACCCAATTTATTTTCTTAACTACACGTTTTTTGGTCTTTACCGATTTTTTAGATGTTTTTTTCTTAGCCATTCACATTAATTGATTCGCAGACAAAAGTACAAATATGATTAATTAAACCACAGACGCCTGCATTTTAAATTTAGAAATTTATGTAGGGCCAGTAAATTAAAAGGCCAATAACCACAGCAACGCAAGCGCCTATGAAAACCGCTCCTGCGGCTAAATCTTTTATCTTTCCTATATTTTCATGAAAGTCTGGATGTATAAAATCGGCTATTTCTTCAATGGCCGAATTAGCTCCTTCTAATCCCATCACCAAACCTATGGCAAGAAGTTGCATCATCCATTCTGTTCTGGAAATGCCGACAAACCACCCCAGTAAACAAACGCAAACGCCAATAAAGAATTGTGCTTGTATGCTATGTTCATACCGCAAAAGCAAATAGGCTCCTTTAATAGCATACAAGCCACCTTTAAGTCTACCGCGTATAAATTTTTTCATGTGTATAAAAATCCGTTTAGGTAAATATAGAGTTTAAGCCTTTACCCTCAAAATTTGTTTTATAATTATACACAATAGAGTAACTATTAAAAAGGTTTAACCTGATTCATCAAGATATATTAGCCTTCAAAGCTATAAGCCGATCTTTCGATCGGCTTATAGCTATCTTTTTTTGATAAAACGCTTGTAGCTAAAACGCTAACTAGAGATTATAATAGACCAATTTTATTTTAAATAAATGGGTCCGAATTTAGAATTTCTAACTTTTCGAATTATCACGATAGAACAAATAAGTCCAAATTGAACGGGATAATCGAAAATTAAAAGTGCTTAACAAAAAGGCTACCCCAACGATCACAAGAAACACGTGTAAAGGAGATAGGTCAATAAAGTGCCAAAATACAACTAAGCAAGTTATCATTTGTGCAGCTGCTAAAGAATAGCTTACAAACATAGCTCCAAAAAAGAAACCAGTCTCACGTTCAAATTTATATTGACAATTTGGACATTTTTCGTGCATCTTCGGAATCTTAAATCGAAAAGGGTTTCCTCCATTTATAAACATTTTACTTTTGTAGCAATTCGGACACTTGCAATAAAACGCATTGAGTAGTGATTTCATAGTCATTTTTGAAATCCAAAACTACAGGAATTTAATGCACTTCTTGTTAAGGATTTTCACTATTTTTTGTACTTTTCGGACATGTTATGAAAATACCCATTTTACATCTTGAACAATTCGAACAAACTCAAGCCCAGACCTTTTATATAAGTCGGCTTTCTGATCACCTATTTACAAAACGTAATCTTGTGCATAAAACCCATAGTCACTCGTTCTATTTAGGGGTATTGTTTACACAAGGAAAAGGAATACACGAAATTGACTTCAACGCCTATACAATTCAACCGGGTAGTTTTTTTTTGCTAAAACCTGGACAGACCCACAATTGGAAGTTTGATGACCCACCGGAGGGAATTATTTTTTTCCATTCAAAAGCATTCTTTAAACTGAATTACATACAACATAATTTCAACCTCTTCCCTTTTTATCAATCTAACCTAAATCCGCCTTTTCTTAAATTAAATCAAAAAGAGACTGAAAAAATAAACTCAGAACTCATTGAATTAAAGCAAGAATTTCATTCCAACCAACTCTTTAAGGAGCTCCAAATACTTAATTCACTCAATAGCATCTATATTCTATTGTCTCGACTTTACCTTAAAGATATTGAACCTAGCTTATTGAAAGCAAAACCCAATACCAAATTATTAACTGATTTGGAGCGTTTAATAGAAACTCATTTTAAGCAAGAGAAATTACCTAGATTTTATGCAGCACAATTACATACTACAACAAAAAATTTGAACCGTATTGTACAGAAAAACCTAGGCAAAACCACAAGTGATTTGATTGCAGAAAGAATTGTATTAGAAGCGAAGCGCCTAATCGTTCACGCAGAATTGAGCTTAAGCGAAATCGCCTATACCTTGGGATTTTCCGATTATTCTTACTTTTCGAGATTCTTTAAACAAAAATCTGGAACTAGCCCCTTACAATTTAAAAACAAATTTTAACAAAAATCTTATTTGCCTTAATACTGGGTTACCCAAATCATTCATACTCGTTTTTATAAATCAAGCATTTTATATAAAATAGGGATTAAAATCGGCAATCGTGTACTGCACTCATTTTCTTTTAAGTAGAATGCTTAGGAAAACCCAGGAATTATAACTTATTTGTTTTGCTTTAAAAACTCTGTAATTTCACTCGGCTCAGCACGCTTACGATAATCAGCGTCTATAAAAGCATAAATTATTTTACCTTCTTCGTTTATGATATAGGTAGCTGCCAATGGCAGTTCATTCGAATCATCCCCATTATGTTCATTTAAGGCAAAAGACTGATTATATAAATTAGATACCTCTTCAGTTAACTTGAAAACAATACCATATGATTCTGCTACCTCATTCCCTAGGTCACTTAAAACTTCGAATTCTAATTCATGTTTTTCGGATGTGCTTAAGGATTCGTCTGGTAATTCTGGAGATAGGGCTATGAGACTAGCTCCTTGCTTTTCAAAATTAGGTAACTCTTCTTGCAAAGCGCTCAAGGTTAAATTACAATAAGGACACCATCCTCCTCTAAACCAAGTTAGTATAACTTTACCATCCTTGTAATAATCAGAAAGTTTCACAGTTTCGCCCAGGTCATTTTTTAAGCTAAAATCTGGAGCTAAATCACCTACTTGTTTTGCTGTAGATAATACTCCACTATTTTTTACATCGTCAAGTCCTTCTTGATGAGCCAATTTTACTTGATTATCGGCTTTTTCATTAAAAGCGGCCTTCCTCATTTCTTATTGCGACTTTAGACTTATCGTCTCCCTATTATCTTTGATTACTGTATCTTTAAGCATTTGTTCAGGTTTATTTCCCTTTTCCTTTTTAGCTTCTTGGCAAGCAATTAAGCTCAAACCAAGAAGGGTCAATCCTAATAATAAGTTTTTCTCCTCATCGGTTTACACTATTTAATATATTTGTTTAAATCTAAAAACAAAAGTAGATATAGAAGTAAACACAACAACCCTGTTTAGTCTTAATAAAATGTTACTGTTTTCGTTCTTATATAGATTACTTATGGCTAATCTTATTTCTATAAATATATGTTGATTTATCAAAAAAATAATTAATGTATAGCCATAAAATCAAAATTTCAAATTCGCTATAAATGAAATTACTTTATAGATGCGGAGCAAAGGAATAGGAATAAAGGATAAAAAAATAAGTTATTGTCTAACGAAAAAAATCGACACAACTTAAGGTTCTAGGTAATCTAGAGTATTACACATTTTAAATTTAGGACTTCTCCGAAAAAATTCACGAAGAAAAGCAGTATGAGCTGTACCCATTAGAATGAAAACTCGATCATCAGGTTGCATAGGAATCCGGTTTAGGTTGGCAAAAATTTTCATATTTCTGTGATAAAAACGCGCGGCATTGTCGGGTCCTTCAAAACCATCACCTATACCTACATAAAGTAATTTATCTGCATTGGTATTTATGGAGTAATCTAAATGTAAAGGTTCATTTATCAATTGTAATTTACCCAGCAAAGAAAGCTGATCATAGCCTTCTTCTCGTTTGGCCAACTCCGGGTAATCTTTAAAGGGCTCTTGGGTTAGTTGCAAATACGTTTTGGGATCTATTGAATTGGTATAATCGGGGCTCCTCTCAATAAAATCACCCACACTATAATTATAGCCCATATGGTTATCTATACCATAGATTTTATCGACCCCTGCTAAGCGTCCTACTTCAAATCCTAGCATGCTGCTTTCACCGAATTGAAGATTTAAATCTTTAGGGTTTCTTAAAAAAGCTTGGTAGGCGGCATTTAAAACGGAGTCTTTTTCCGGCAAAGTTTCTACACAAATAATACTAGGCTTAAATTCGGCTATTATTTTAGCTAAAGCCCGCACCTCCCGTTTGGCACTTTCGCTATGTTCATCAAAGCTTGTTTTATTTGCATCTGGGGTGTATCCAAAATGAAAGGTACCAAGGTTTAAAACCTTGATCTTCGAATCAGTCGATTCTTCAATATTTTCTTTTTTCTGAAATGATAAGCAGGAACAACTGATAATTGAACTCAAAACAAGTAAGCTTGCTATTATAACCTGAATTTTTCTAAAATTAGCAACCATATAAAAGTCTTAGTATTATGTTACTATTGAATCTTGACATTCAACGGGCCCACCCAAGCTGTTTTAGATCCGTCTAAACATACAGTGCGCACATAAAAATCGTAATTAACATTGGGTGAAATTTGGGTGTATGTAATTTGTGTTCCATAATCTGATCGTGACTCAATGGCCGATGATTCAGGAGATTTATGTTTTCCCACCAAATTAAACTCGTAGGTTTTGTTGTTACCATCGTCTTTCCAACTTATACTAGCCCCAACAGGATCTCCAAAGAAATTATATTCGGTAAAATAAGACAGGTTGTAAGGTTCTAAACATACATTTTGATTCTGTTCTGCAAAATAGGAAACAGGACCCACCCAGGCACTATGTCCTAGATCAATATTACAATAGGCCCGCACATAAGCATCATACACTTTGTTTTTTTCTAAACTTAAATCAAAAATCGTTTCGCTATTGGAACTTAGCTTTTGGCCTTGCCCCACTTCAAAGCCTTGTGCACCATACTCTACCTCGTAAAATGAAGCATCATTTTCATTATCATAGTAATTCCACGCTATGTATCCATTAAATTCTAATGCATAAGGATTCTCACAAAAAGAAGAAATATTTATCGTTTTTGGACCAAACCAATCGGTTTTTTTACCGTTTTCTTGAACACCGCGAATCCAGAAATGATATACTACATCGCTAGCAAAAATCAAATCTCTAATTGGTTTTTCAACCCGTTCCTGATTAGAGGTAGTAAAAAAATCGGCATACTCGGCTTTCACGTCATAACCCGCTTCCGCGAAAGCGATTTCGAAATAGTCAAATTCGCCACGAATGCCATAATAAAAGTCTAATGAACTACCGTTTTGAGACACCTCAAAATAATCGATTTGATTCTGAGAAGCATTGCTTTCATCATCTTTAGTACATCCATATAAAAGGCCGAGAACCAATACTAAATAAGCCTGCACCTTTAACTTCGCTATATCAGCAACCACTTTTCTTAGAACTAACATTTCCTTAAATTTTGCGGATCAATATACGCTAATTTTTCATTATTTTTAATAATTTTAGCACAACAGAGATTTTAAACCATCAACTTCTATCGTTTAATAAATTCTATCAATTGAAAAAAGTAAACAAAACCAATCGGTTTTTAATTTTAATACCAACTTTATTGGTAACACTCCTCAACTTTTCGTGCAAAGAAAATGTAGAATCGGCAAATGGACAACAAAGTGAATTATTGACTAAGATTGAGGCCGTACAAGAACAAATAATGGCGCAAGGTGATATCACGAAAACAGAAGAACAGGCTCTTAAAAGTCTCTGCCAAATAATTGCTCGTAATGATGGCTTAGCTCGTTATACCTCTGAAAATAGCATACTACTAAAGAATGTGCAAACGCCACCTGTCTTTCCTGGTTGTGAGAATCAAAAAAAAGAAGACATTACCGCCTGTTTTTATGAGAAAATAACTACCTACATTGAAAAAGAATTTAATACACAAATAATTAAGGACCTTAATCTATCACAACCTAAACAACTGGCCGCCTTTTTTATTATAGACGAAACGGGAAATAGTACAGGTTTAAAGGTAAGAAATGCCGAAATTACGGTACAGGCCGAAGTTTTGTCGGTACTAAGAAAACTACCCGTTATGCAACCTGCTAAGCATCACAATGAAAAAGTTTCGGTGCTATGCTCTATTCTAATTACTTATAAAGAAAATATAAAAGTAAAGCTTACCTACCTACCAGAAAGACCAGAATAAATTTGATTTTCGCATATTTTCTAACCAACTTATCCGCACCAAAGTTTAAATAGCAATTACTATAATAGCTAAATTTATAGATATAAAAAACCCGATATACTTTTGTCGGAGGTGAATATTAAATTCAATCACCTCATAATCTACAAATTTTTATAGCTTTGAGAATAGCTTTTATTTGATCATCCTAATTTCTATCAGCCAAATTTACAAACCTATTTAAATCGACCAATGTAGCCTAAATAAGCAGCTGAATTAATTATAGAGAATTAGCGCATCCCTTATAAACACTATTAACGTACTTCATACCTCCTGTTACTTTCTACGTCTAAAACAAGTATTCTTACTACTTGGCAAGATAAGTTAAAATCCTAAGATACTTCATAGCTCCCTCGAAGTTAGCTCGATACTCCTTCGATAAAACTTCGATAAACCCTTATATTTCGAGGGGTCAACGAAGAAGTATCGAAGGAGTTACGAAGCAGCTATGCTTTTACCCTCCTTATTGCTGGGGAATTTTCTTACGTGAATTTTAAGCAACTAAACCTATATCAAGACATGTACTCTACCAATATTTTGGTCAGGCCTCATAAAAATTCAATTCTCAATACGAAAAACAACAGCTATAAAATATTTGTTCAATTCGGTTAAAACCGATATAATATCGAGTAGATTTTAATTTGGTTGTTGTATATACACGTCTGGAAATCAAACGGACTTTTCATTCCCCGTGCCTTGTTTTAAATAACGCTGGTTCAACTACTTTTATGAATAAAAGAACTAAGCAAAGATTTTGAGTTGTACAGGAAAGAAAATTACCATTAAAATAGCCGACCAGGCAACGTTTCGCATTGCTAAAAATTGCTAAGAAAAACTACCTAATCACTAGGCCTTGTTTTAAGAAAATAACTAAACGATTCAAATTAAATTGTCGTGTGGAGAAAATCACAATAAAGAAGTTTATTTAAATGGAGATATGGAGTTGTGATGCAAATCACAAAATCCGTTTTCAGCCAACAAAACTCCAGAGCCAATTTTGAAAATCGTAACCTTTAAGTTACATTTATAGTGATAGAGAAAATTAGAAAGGTAATAGCTTATAAAAACTATTTTCAAGATTTTCTGACTAAACAACCAATAAAAGTTCAGGATAAGATTTTTAAAGTAACCGAAGCAATAGAAACATTTGAACAAATTGCTCAAAACTTAAAATCTTCACTATCTTTAATGAGGCTGAAAATTATTTTTAAGGATAGAATGACCAATATGACGAATTTACCTTAAAAAACAAAATGACTAAACCTAAAAAAATAAAGCAGATTGTGAAATCAGTGTTACTGATTGGAACCTTTATTTCTTTATTTTTTGTGCCCTGGGTTTTGGTAAAGGCTTGGATTTCACCATTACCAGATAGCCTTCAAGAACAAGTAGATGAAGCATTAGGATATGGTTTTGACGGAATGATTGTTTACGTAGATCAAGCAGGAAAAGATCCTCAATTCTATACAGGAGGATGGAAAGAAAGAGAAAAGCAAATACCCGCCGAGCCACAATCATTATTCAAAATTGCCAGTATCAGCAAATTATATACCGCTGTAGCAGCCACAAAATTGGTAAAAGAAAAGCGCTTGTCTTTTGACCGCACTTTAACCGATTACCTTCCCCAACTACGATACCGAATAGAAAATGCCGATGAAATCACCTTAAAAATGATGATTCAACATCGCTCTGGAATTCCGAACTATACAGACAATCCATCGTTTTGGGAAAACGAAGAAAAAAATTACAAAACTCCCCTAAAATTTGCTTTAGACTTGCCGGCCAGTTTTAAACCAGGTAAAGATTATGAATATTCAAATACCAATTATATATTGTTACGGCAGATAATGGATAAGGTTTTAGCATACAATCACCACGAATATATAAAAGAAAAAATTTTAATACCCTTAAACCTTAAAAACACCTACTTTACAATTGACGAAGTAGATATAAATGATTTAATGAGTGGGTATTACGTGGGAATTGAAAAAGATTTCAAATTCAGAGACAATGGAATGATAGCAACAGCAGAAGATGTGGGAATATTTATTAGAGCCTTGAATGATGGTTCCGTATTTCAAAAAGGAGAACAAGAAATCTATCCCTATAAATATGAACATGGCGGTTTAACAGTAGGCTACCAAAGCTTGGCAGAATACCATGAAGATATTGATACGGTGGTGGTTCAATTTATCAATACAACCAATTTTGAAGGTTATGAGTATAATTTGTCTGAAATAATAATCAATCGAATGGTGAAAATCATAAAAAAGAGGAGTTAGGTAAAATCACATTTATATTCATCACTTTCGCGGAATTAAATAAAACAGATCTAGTTGAATTTTTCTTTTAAAAAATGGTTTTTCTCAGTAACCAACGTAAGATTTATGTCAATAACCAATAATTCTACTTATAGTGGATAAAATACTACTAGAAACCATTATATTTGAGTGGGGATAATGAGTTGCCAGTAATTATGACCAACACTAGGAATGAAAGAAATCTACGAGCCTAAATTTGTTGAAAAGCTATTTGATAAAATGAGTAGTTCGTATGCAAAAATGAATTACATAACCTCATTTGGATTTAGTGAAAGATGGAGAAGACAGTGTGTCAAGCAAATTGAAATCGAAAAAGGAAAAATAGTTGTCGATTTAATGACTGGCATGGGAGAATGTTGGAAACACATTTTAAAAGATTCAGACAAAAACTCAAAACTAATTGCAATGGACTTCTCTTCTGAGATGATAAATCGTGCGGAGAAAAATAAATCGAAATTCAAAAAATTTAAAATTGAGATACTTAAAGAAAATGTTTTTGACAATTCAATTCCGAACGAATCTGCTGATTATGTAATTTCAGGTTTTGGGTTAAAGACATTTAATGATGATCAACTTGGAAAATTATCAAGCGAAATTTATCGAATTTTAAAACCAAACGGAAAGTTTTCCTTAATCGACGTTTCTGTTCCAAAAAGTAAAATAATAAAACCCTTTTATATGTTTTACTTGAAAAATATTATTCCTATTTTAGGAAAAGTATTTCTTGGAAGTCCAGAGACTTATAAAATGTTAGGAGTTTATACAGAAGAGTTTGGAAACTCAAAAAATACATTTCGAATTTTTAACGGTCATGAATTTGAAGTTGAATATGTAGAATATTTTTTCGGTTGTGCAAGTGGAATAAAAGGAAGAAAAATAAAATAGCCGACACTAATAATTATGCATTAGAAAATGCTTTATCACACATACTTAAATTATCGCTTTCGCGGAATTAAATAAAATAGATCTAGGTGAATTTTTCGTTTAAAAATGATTTTTCTCAGTAATCAACGTAAGATTTATGTCAGTAAACAATAATTCTGGTTTTATCGGATAAAATACAACCACAAACCAGTATATTTGAGTGGGGATGTTATATGCCCTAAAAAGATCAAAACTTCCTCAAAATGGAACAAATAAAAATAATACTCTTTGCCTTAGCTTCTTTCTTTGGTATTGAAAATGGTAGAATAGCTGCTGAGAAGGCCGACATCACAATCTATCCAGAGAATAAAAAAATTGAAGTTGTTCAAGAAAAATTGTTTAGTATTCTTCAATCAAAAACAAATAGTACATTGGTAGTAGAGCAATGGAATAAAATTCTTGATCTGAAAAGAGATGAAGAAGCCTGGTCAGAAGAGTTAAATGAATTTCCAATCAAAAACTTTGAGCTTTTCACGAATAACAATACAATTCAACCACACTTCATACTTCATTATCCAGAGGAAATTAACCTTAAAGCATTGGGAATTTGGTATAACAAAAAAAAAAAATGAATTTTCAATTAATAACATTCCGCAACACAATCTAAAAACCGATGATGGAAAATTAGTAGGGAATTATTGGGTTTTTAAAGCTAAGGATACCATCGCCTTTAGTATAGAACCATTTCTTCAACTGCCAAAAGCCTATGAAAAATTAAAAACGCCATTAGAGAAATTAGTAATATCAGAAAATTAATACCCTCAGCTGGCCAATTGATTTTTCAATAAGATCTAAAGGATTCAAAATTAGATGAAATTTCGTACTTTCCCTAATTCGCTTCAAAGGTCACTAATAGCTAGAAAGCAAAAATAAAATGAAACCTAAATCTAATCCGCTAAGGAAAGTAACTAAACATAAAAATCACCTAATAAATATCGAAATATGAAAAATTTAATAAAGCTATTCTCTGTAATCATGAGTTTATTATTCATCGCTGCTGCTTGTAAATCTGACCCACAACAATGCGATATCAACCTTAATAATGGTGAAAAATGGCAAGTAAATGCCGAAATGAAACCCCACATTAAAAAAGGAAATGAATTACTGACCGATTTTATGGCTGCAAAGAATAAAGACTACAAAAATTTAGCCGAGAATTTAAAAACACAAAACAACCGCTTGATTAAAAGTTGTACCATGAAAGGAGAAAGTCATGACGAATTGCATAAATGGCTCCACCCCCATATCGAACTTATTGAAAAGCTGTCAAAAGCCGAAAATAATGAAGAAGCAGAAGCGATAATTTTTAAGCTCCAAAAGTCTTTTGAAAACTATGAACACTATTTTCAATAAGCCTTAAAAAATCTTTTGGTAAAATTTTATTACAAGAACTTACACTTTAAATTTAACGGACATAACATGGTCAGAGTGCATTAGGAGCGGTTATAGCAAATAATATACCCTATAGACAATTTTTTTTGATCAGTAAAAGCAGTAATAAGTTCCCTTTTCTAGGGAAGAAGACTTTTATACCCCCTTCGGTTTAAATAAAATTAGTAAAATAAACCAAGAAGAAAACTCGTAAATACCTACACTTCTCACCTTTGTAAACCGATTATTGGGTATATTTGATTTGTGGTTTACGGTACCACGAGATTCTTTTGGCCTTTGAACGATTTAAAGGATATAACAATAAAAACAACCCATACTAAATTCGATAATACACACTGAATAAATACAATAAAAACGATTTATCATAACCGTTTTTTTTATCATAAGAATAATGGAACATACCTATCACATACACGGAATGAGCTGTAACGGTTGTCGTACTCACGTTGAAGAAACCCTTGCTAAAGTAAAAGGTGTTTCTAAAGCAACGGTAAATTTAGATGAGGCATCGGCTACAATTGAAACCGAAGAAAATATTCCTATAGAAAAATTTCAAGCAGCCTTAGAAAAAGCTGCGGGTAATTATAGTATTCATCATCCTAACGAACAGCCTAAAAATAAAGAAGATAAAAAGAAAAAAACCGCTAAAGGTAAAGGCACGGGTATCTTTTATTGCCCTATGCATTGCGAAGGTGATAAAACCTATGATAAACCTGGCGATTGCCCTGTTTGCGGAATGGATTTAGTCGAAGAACAAAACCTGTTTACGGCGTCATCAGAACAATGGACCTGCCCCATGCATCCAGAAATAATTGAGGATGAGGCAGGCTCGTGTCCCATCTGCGGAATGGATTTAGTCCCCAAACAAGCAGATTTATCTTCAGAAGAAAAAACCTATAAAAGCTTACTAAAGAAATTTTGGTTAGCGATGATATTCACGCTGCCTATCTTTATCATTGCTATGAGCGAAATGATCCATAATAATCCATTGTATGACATTATGGAACAGCGATATTGGAATTGGGTACAGTTCGTATTATCTATTCCTGTTGTATTTTATGCCGCTTGGATGTTTTTTGAACGGGCGTATAAAAGTATAAAAACCTGGAACCTCAATATGTTTACCCTTATCGGAATTGGTGCAGGGGTGGCTTGGGTATTTAGCCTAATAGGAATGTTATTTCCAGCCGTATTCCCCGAACAATTTTTGTCTGAATCTGGCGCAGTACACGTTTATTTTGAAGCTGCAACCGTAATACTAACGCTGGTACTACTAGGTCAGTTACTAGAAGCGCGTGCGCACAGCAAAACCAATTCCGCAGTAAAAGAATTACTCAAATTAGCGCCCAATAAAGCGATTAAAATTGTAAATGAAGAAGAAGTTGAAGTCAGTATCGAAGAAATACAAATAAATGATACTCTAAAGGTAAAACCAGGCGATAAAATTCCTGTCGATGGCATCATTACCGAAGGAGAAACCGCTGTTGATGAATCGATGATTACGGGCGAACCTATTCCGGTGAGTAAAACTCAAGGAGATAAGGTAAGCAGCGGTACTATAAATGGGAACCAGTCTTTTCTAATGAGAGCTGAGAAAGTAGGAAGCGACACCTTACTTTCGCAAATTATTCAGATGGTAAATGACGCCAGCCGAAGTCGCGCGCCTATCCAAAATTTAGCCGATAAAGTTTCGGGGTACTTTGTCCCTATTGTAGTCATTATATCGGTAATTACATTTATAGTTTGGTCCATATGGGGGCCAGCACCAGCTTATGTTTATGCACTGGTCAATGCGATTGCGGTGCTCATTATCGCTTGTCCATGCGCTTTAGGTTTGGCCACTCCAATGTCTGTAATGGTTGGTGTGGGTAAAGGTGCCCAAAATGGGGTGTTAATTAAAAATGCCGAAGCCCTTGAAAAAATGGATCAAGTAGATACTTTGATTGTCGACAAAACGGGTACTATAACCGAAGGAAAACCTACCGTAGAAAAAATAGGCTCTTTTACCGATGCGTTTAGTGAAAAAGAGATCTTACAATACATTCTTGCTTTAAATACCAATAGTGAACATCCCTTGGCGGAAGCCACGGTTAACTACGCAAAAGAGCAAAATACTAAACTATTAAAATCTAAAGATTTCAGCGCCTTAACTGGAAAAGGGGTTGAAGCTATCATAACGGATAAAAAAGTGGCCCTGGGTAATCCTAAAATGATGAATTATGCTAAAGCAAGCATCACGGCTCATATGCAAGAAGAAGCCGAAATTTATCAAAAGCAAGGTAAAACGGTTTCGTTTTTAGCCATAGCAAATACTGTAGTAGGTTATGTAGTTATCGGCGATAAGATTAAGAAAACCAGTGCCAAAGCAATTAAAACCCTACAAGAAAAAGGCATTGCTGTTATCATGCTTACAGGCGATAATCACAACACCGCTCAGGCTGTCGCAAAGGAAGTAAATTTAGCCGATTTTAAAGCCGGTATGTTACCCGAAGATAAACTCCATAAAGTTGAAGAATTACAGGAAAGCGGCAAAGTGGTAGCCATGGCAGGCGATGGTATTAACGATGCTCCAGCCTTGGCCAAAAGCGATGTAGGAATTGCCATGGGAACCGGTACCGATGTCGCCATAGAAAGCGCCATGATAACATTGGTTAAAGGCGATTTACACGGAATTGTAAAAGCAAAAAACTTGAGCCATGCCGTAATGAAAAACATTAAGCAAAATTTATTTTTTGCGCTTGTTTATAACACCTTGGGGGTACCCATAGCTGCTGGTGTTTTATTTCCATTTTTCGGGATATTGCTCTCCCCTATGATCGCTGCATTAGCAATGAGCTTTAGTTCGGTTTCTGTAATCGGTAACGCGCTCCGATTACGTACAAGAAAAATAGAATAAAAGGCTAGGCGAAACAAAATCCTATGCAAAAGACAATTCAATTGACAGCTTGGCACAAACCATAACAAATGTATTATGTCAGCTTAGACTGGATGTGTATTTTTCTGTAACTTCTTGATTTAAATGAAATAAATATAAAAACTTTATCACTTATGAAAATGAGCAAACTAAATAAAGAGACTATTAAACACGGGGTTTATAGTGGCTTTTTTTATGCTCTTGGTATGGCTTTATTCGATTATTTGGGGCACCAGGACTTTGATTTATGGAAGTTTATTTTTGGGCTTTTATTTTTCGGTTTTTTTATGGGATTACTCTTTAGACCAACCTTAAGAAAAAAAATAAATTCAGCACAGAAAAAAGATAGATTGAAATAGTTTTTTGTTCGTAAAAATATAGGGCTAAATTTTCTTAGGATTTAGAAGATTATTTATTTTTTAAACAAGAAATTTTATAGTGTTTAAGCTTATTCTAATTAATTGTTTCATCTTCACGGGCAATTATGTACAATTCAAATTAAAGCCATAAAATTTCATTAAATAACCCAAAAACTATTATCCCCTTTACTATGAAAAAATCAATTTTATTACTATTCTTAGCACTAACTAGTATAAGCTTTGGCCAGGCCAACTTGGCAAGAGATTTCTCAGAAATTTTTAATAAGACTAACAAAGATGAAATTAATCGAATTGCCCATAAATTAAACTATAAGCCAAATGAGGAAATAAGAGTTTTTGTTTTTTTCAAAATTAATGAAAAAGGAAAATTTTATGATATAAATGCGCGTAGCGAACACCGCAGGATTGAAAAAGAAGTAATTAAGCTTTTTAAAGAATTTACAGCAGATAAAACTACCTACGTTGAAGAAGAGAAAATCGGGAAAAAACTGGCACTACCAGTTGTATTTAAAACAGAAAACGAACGAGCAAGGAAACGTAGACTAAAAAAGGAAAAGAAACTTAAAAGCAAACGCGAAGACTAAAAACGCATACCTCTTAAAATTTTTTTATGCAAGTTCAATAATCACTACAAATTTGACAACTAAAAGCTTTTCTCAACTTTTGAAAATATCGCTTGGGTGGTACTGACTTTAATTGCTTGGACTTGCTATTTGCCGTATCTTGTGTTTAGCGTGAATGTAAGGCTCTCTAAATAAACACTTCAATTCGCATTACTGCATTAGATTTTAAAATAAAAAAACCAGCAAACATCAAGTCTGCTGGTTTAACCTAAAATTTGGGATAACTACTGATCGATTGAACCCAATACTTTTTTAGCAAATGCATTGGCTGCATCGCGCTCAGATTGGCCATCTGCAATCATTTGTTTAACCTCAATGGCGCCACAAAGATTGGTAATCAATTCACCTATTACATCTAAATCGGTTTCTGTTGCCGAACGATGCTCCGAAAAAGACTCCAATACCTCAATCGTGTGTTCGAGTGCCTCTTCAGAATGATTTTTCTGGAAATGTCTAATTACTGGTAACTTCATCTACTAAAGCTTTTAAAGGTTCTAATTTATTGGTCTGTACTTGATTTACAAACTCCCCATCTTTAAAGGTTGCAAATGTGGGTAAATTGTCCACTTTTGCTAACTTTCTAGACTCAGGAAACTTCTCTGCATTTACCAAAATAAACGTAGTATCTTCGTGTTCTTGAGCTAGTTTTTTAAACTTTGGCTTCATCAAACGGCAGTTACCGCACCAGCCAGCCATATATTGTACCACAACGCGATTGTTGCTGTTCACAATCTCTTGTAAATTATCTTGATCTAACTCTTTCATAGCAATTTTTCTTTAATTAGTAATTTTGCATTTTGTAGGCTTTCAAGCTTGTTTTAAATCAAATTGCAAACCTTTTCGCCTACAAAATGCAGTGTAATTTTCTTCCTTTTCTTAGTTTGAAGACAAATAAGAAGCTACTCCCTTGCTATTCGCTTGCATAGCATCTTTACCTTCTTCCCAGTTTGCAGGGCAAACCTCACCATTTTTCTGTACGTGGGTATAAGCATCAATCATACGTAAGAATTCAGACACGTTTCTTCCTAATGGCATATCGTTTACTCCTTCGTGAAAGATTTTTCCTTCTTCATCAATAAGGTAAGTTGCACGATAAGTCACATTATCTCCTTCTACAGTATATGCACCAGTTTCCTCATCGTAGTGCTCGTTTTCGATATCTAAAATACCTAAACGTGAACTTAAGTTACGATTTGAATCAGCTAAAATTGGATACGTTACTCCTTCAATTCCACCATTATCTTTTGGGGTGTTTAACCAAGCAAAATGAACTTCTGCTGTATCACAAGATGCACCAATTACCATTGTATTTTTAGCTTCAAAATCAGCTAAAGCTTCTTGAAAAGCATGCAACTCAGTTGGGCATACATAAGTGAAATCTTTTGGGTACCAGAATAATAATACTTTCTTATTATTTTTCTTAGCCTCTTCTAAAACATTGATTTTAAAGGTTTCGCCCATTTCATTCATTGCGTTTACCTCTAAGTTTGGGAATTGTTTTCCTACTAATGACATATTTAAAAATTTTAAAGTTATACTTGTTTTACACTCACAAAAATATAGAATAATAAAGGCAAAAAACAAGTTTCATGCTTGTTCTTTTTTATTACACTATAAGAGTATTCTATAACATTTATTAAAAATAATAGTTTTTACTTATTTATGTTGATTTCACTAGGCTTAAAGCCGATTGAGTAGCCAACAACAAACCTGTTGGAAACCGCAAATAGTCCAATTTTAAGTTGTTTTATTTTACATGTAGGCAAGGTTGATTATATTTACCCTATGAAAACACTATTTACGCATATCAAAGGTTTGGTACAAGTAAGAGAAGAGACATCTACTTGGTTAGCCGGAGAAGCCATGAGCCAATTACCAGTACTAGAAAATGCTTGGTTATTAATTGAAAACGATAAGATACTCGACTATGGCAGCATGCCCAATTTACCCGATAAAACTTGGGACGAGCAAATTAACTTATCTGGTCAATTTGTGCTACCCGCTTGGGTAGACTCACATACGCACTTGGTCTATGCTGGCAATCGCGAACAAGAGTTTATCGACCGTATTAAAGGCCTAACTTACGAAGAAATCGCAGCTAAAGGCGGTGGCATTGTTAACAGCGCCAAAAATCTACAAACAACCCCAGAAGACGAACTTTACATTCAAGCCGCTAATCGTTTAGAACAAGTTATGCAAATGGGTACAGGGGCTATCGAGATCAAATCGGGGTATGGCTTAACGCTTGAAGCGGAATTAAAAATGCTAAGCGTTATAAAAAAACTACGCCAACAATATGATTTACCTATAAAAGCTACCTTTCTGGGTGCCCACGCGGTTCCACCAGAATATAAAAACAACCAAAAGGCTTATGTAGATCATCTGATAAATGAAATGTTACCAGCGGTAGCCGAACAGGGAATTGCCGATTATGTGGATGTTTTCTGTGAGAAGAATTATTTTAGCGTAGCCGAAACCGAACGTATCATAGAAGCCGCACAGCAATATGGCTTACCCGCCAAAATTCACGTGAACCAATTTTATGCTATTGGCGGTATAGCAGCCAGTGTAAAACACAACGCCAGGAGTGTTGATCATTTAGAAGTTTTAACCGATACCGATTTAAAGGCCTTACAGCACACGCAAACCATGCCAGTTGCTTTGCCTTCGTGTTCTTTCTTTATAGATATTCCCTACACCCCAGCAAGAAAAATTATAGACGCTGGCCTGCCATTGGCCATTGCAACCGACTACAATCCTGGTACCACGCCCAATGGCAATATGAATTTTTGCTTATCGTTAGCGTGTATTAAGATGAAAATGACACCTGAAGAAGCTATTAATGCCGCCACCCTCAACGCGGCATACGCTTTAGACTTGTTAGACACCCACGGCAGTATTACACCGGGTAAGCAGGCTAATCTCTTGATTACCGAAAAGATACCCTCGTACGGATTTTTACCTTACTCTTTTGGTCAAAACCATATTGAGCAAGTTTATATAAACGGAAAACGCCTTTAATATGAAAAACTTTACTTTTTTTACACCCACTCGTGCTCAAGAACTTACGAAAACCAGAGTTGGAGAAGTTAAAATGGGAGAAAAACTGGCCTTTGTCAATCATTTTGATGATTTAGCCAACCGTCCCGAAGAATTTATCATTATCGGTATTCCAGAAGATATTGGAGTACGTGCCAATTACGGAAAAGCGGGGACCGCAGCCGCTTGGGAAGCGTTTTTAAAGGCTTTTTTAAACATCCAAGTTAATCCTTATAACACCACTAAAAATTGCCTAATTCTAGGTGAAATTTTAACCAAGGGCAGTATGCAAGATGCCGAAAAAACCAATGATCCTAAAGAGTTGGGCGAAATTGTTAGCTTTAATGATACCACGGTTACTCAAGTGGTGCAAAAGATTATTGAGGCCAATAAAACACCAATAGTAATTGGTGGCGGTCATAACAACGCTTACGGTATCATCCGCGGTGTGGCACTGGGATTAGATCAACCTATTAATGTCCTAAATATAGATGCCCATACCGATTTAAGAAATACCGATTACCGTCATAGCGGAAATGGGTTTAGTTTTGCTAGCAAAGAAGGTTACCTTGATCGTTATGCTATCTTTGGTTTGCATCAAAACTATACACCAGACTATATTTTTGAAGCTATTAAGGCCAACAAACAACAAAACTATGTATGTTACGAAGAGATTATGCATCTTACCGCTCTAGATAAATTAGTGAAATTCAAGAAAACAGCCGATTTTGTACGCAATCAATTTGGTCTAGAAATAGATTGTGATGCGGTAGCCAATTTTGCTAGTAGTGCAGCAACCCCTACAGGTTTTGATATGCGTGAGTTGCGTAGTTTTGTGAATTTAGCCAAAAAGCAAAAAACCCATTACTTGCACATCTGCGAAGCCATACCTGATGAGAACGGACAAGTTGGTAAAGCACTAAGCTACCTTGTTTCAGATTTTATACGGGACGAATAAAATTTTTTAAATAAATAATACCCCCAATTCGGCAAATACCAATTGGGGGTATTTGATTTAATAGCTTTGGTTTGCCTAAACTGATTATTTCTTTATAAATTTCTGGGTAAACCAATCGTCAAGTTTAGCTATTTTGGGATATACAATCCAATGCCAAATGCTCAATAGCCACAAGCTTAGAATTATTTAAATTGCCGTGAGCAACTTGTTTCACATTTCAATTCATAAAAAGATATTTTAAAGTATAAAAGCATAAAAAAAGCTGCCTCAACGGCAGCTTTTATATTGTAAAGCAAATCAAATTTATTCTTGCTTCATCATTAAGTTTTGCAATTTTTGTTGCAATTCTGGATTTTGTTGCAAAGCAGCTCCAATCTGTTGGTAACGCTCGATACTAAGTCCTTTGTCTTGAATGATGCTCATCATATCTTTTTGCAATTGTGGCTGCATTTCTTGCACCTTAGCCACCACTTTTTTGTAGCTCTTCATCTCGGCAGGAGTTGCTTCTACCTCTTGGTTCGGGTTTACAGATGCTTGCTGGATAGCTTGAAAACGTTGTACCTCCATACCTTCTTTCTTCATATAGGCTACCATTTCTTGCTGTAGTTCTCTATTTTCAACCTGCACTGCTTTATAAGCCTCTGCAAATTTTGCCAAATCGGCATCGCTAACTTGAGCTTCTTGAGCAAAAGCATTAGCACTCAACAGCATTACCATAGCAAAAAATACATTTTTAAATCTTCTCATTTCTATTCTTAATTTAGATTATTAAATTTTTTCAATTTTAAGCAAAAAAAATCAACTCGACGAAAAATTTTTATTTTTCTTAGGATTGTTTATGCCTTACTTAACTATTAAACAATTAACAGGCCAAAATCCCTACCTTTTTTTTATTTCGCTTAAAGCGGAATGTTTCCGTGCTTGCGTTTTGGTCTTAAAACTTCTTTGTTCTCCAACATGCTAAAACCTTTGATTAGCTTTCTACGCGTATCCTTAGGCAAAATCACCTCATCGATAAAGCCTCGTTTTGCGGCTTCAAAAGGAGTGGCAAAAAGTTCGGCATATTCGGCTTCTTTTTCGGCCAATTTTGCTTCTTGATCTTCGGCCTCCATAATTTCTTTTCTAAAAATAATTTCACTGGCTCCTTTTGCTCCCATAACGGCAATCTCTGCGCCTGGCCAAGCAAAATTTAAATCGGCACCAATGTGTTTAGAGTTCATTACATCATAAGCTCCGCCATAGGCTTTACGTGTAATCACGGTAACCTTAGGAACCGTCGCTTCGCTTAAGGCGTATAATAATTTGGCTCCGTTTAAAATAATCCCGTTCCATTCTTGATCGGTACCGGGTAAAAATCCAGGTACATCTACTAGTACTAATAGAGGAATATTAAAAGCATCGCAAAAACGGGTGAAACGAGCTGCCTTTTTAGAGGCATCTACATCTAGCACTCCGGCTAAGCTCATAGGTTGATTGGCAACTATACCAATACTTTTTCCGCCTAGACGGGCAAATCCTACAATAATATTATCGGCATAATCTTTATGGATTTCAAAGAAAGAATCTTGATCTATAATTCCATCGATTACCGCGTGCATATCGTAAGGTTTATTTGAACTTTCGGGTACAATATCGGCTAAACCTTCACGCAATTCATCGCCTAAGCTATAGGGTAAATCTGCTGCTTTTTGCTGATTGTTTTGAGGCAAATAGCTGATTAATTTTTTCACATCTTCAAGGCATTCAATATCGTTTACCGCCGTTCTATGCGTTACCCCCGATTTGGTAGCGTGTGTACTGGCACCACCCAATTCTTCTGAGGTCACCTCTTCATTGGTAACCGTTTTAACCACATTTGGACCCGTAACAAACATATAACTGGTATCTTGCACCATAAGAGTGAAGTCGGTCATAGCAGGTGAATAAACCGCTCCCCCAGCACAGGGTCCCATTATTGCTGATATCTGAGGAATCACACCCGATGATTTAACATTGCGATGAAAAATATCGGCATAACCGCCTAGCGATTTCACTCCTTCTTGAATTCGCGCTCCACCAGAATCATTAAGTCCGATCATTGGGGCACCAACCTTCACCGCCAAATCCATCACCTTACAAATCTTTTCGGCATGGGTTTCAGACAAAGAGCCACCAAAAACGGTAAAATCTTGTGCAAACACATAAACCAAACGCCCCTCGATGGTACCATAGCCAGTTACCACCCCATCGCCATAAAATTTTTGCTTATCCATACCAAATTCGGTGGTTCTGTGAGTAACCAAAATTCCTATTTCCTCAAAAGAACCTTCGTCAAGTAAATAGTCTATACGTTCTCTAGCGGTAAGCTTCTTTTTTTCGTGTTGTTTAGCGATTCGTTTTTCGCCACCCCCCAAATGGGCTTGTTTTATCTTTTCTTCCAGTATCTTTATATTCTTACTCATAATTCTCTCAAGTCTTTATTTTATGCGCGGTAATCTAAGCTGTTTTTGATCGGTTAAATATTGGCGAAGAGCCACCAAGGCTGCCAATCGCGCTTCTTTTTTGTTGGCTTCTTCTAATAAGCTAGCCGAATAGTATTGTTTCACAAAATGAGTGTCAAAATTCCCTTGACGGAAGGCCTCGTGCTCCATTACAAATTTACCAAAGCTTAAAGTAGTCTCTACCCCTATAACCCTATACCTATCAATAGCCTCAATCATCTTTTGAATAGCTTCTTCTCGGGTTTTTCCGTAAGTAATCAACTTAGACAACATCGGGTCATAATAAATAGGTACCTCCATACCTTCTTCAAAACCATTGTCTACTCGAATGCCTTCACCATGCGGCACTTGATAAGTAGATAGCGTTCCTACGCTTGGTAAAAAATCGTCTAACGGATTTTCTGCATATACACGTAATTCCATAGCGTGCCCATTGATCTGTAAATCTTCTTGCTTAAATCGCAAAGCTTTTCCGCGAGCAATATTTATTTGCTCTTCAACCAAATCTATACCTGTAATCCATTCGGTTACGGGATGCTCCACCTGCAAACGCGTATTCATTTCTAAGAAATAGAAATTACGCTGTTCATCAAATAAAAACTCAACTGTTCCTGCTCCAACGTAGTCACAAGACTTGGCTACTTTAACGGCCGCTTCACCCATTTGTTGGCGCAAGGTTTCATCAAGGACTACCGATGGTGCTTCTTCTACCACTTTTTGGTGCCTTCGTTGAACGCTGCATTCGCGTTCAAATAAATGCACGACATTGCCGTGGCTATCGGCTAAAATTTGAATTTCGATATGCCGTGGTGAAGCAACGTACTTTTCAATGAAAACAGCACCGTCTCCAAAAGCCGATTCGGCTTCGCTAATTGCGCGGTTCATTTGTTCTTCAACATCGGCTTCCTGCTCTACAACACGCATTCCCTTACCTCCACCACCGGCAGAAGCTTTAATTAAAATAGGAAAGCCAATTTCTTTGGCAATTGCTTTTGCTTTGTCAATATCGGTAATGGCTTCATCTATTCCGGGAACCATAGGTATGTCATACGCTTTAACCGTTTCTTTAGCGGCAAGTTTACTTCCCATCACCTCTATGGCTTTTGAACCCGGACCAATCCAAGTAATACCGTTTTCTTCTACGGCTTGTGCAAATTGAGCATTCTCACTTAAAAATCCATATCCAGGATGAATACCATCTACTTTCAGTTTTTTAGCTTCGGCAATAATTACCTCTCCTTTAAGATACGATTGGTTTGAGGGTGCTGGCCCTAGACAAATGGCTTCATCAGCAAATTTTACGTGCGGTGCATTGCGGTCTGCTTCAGAATAAACGGCTACCGTTTTTATACCCATTTTCTGGGCGGTCTTCATAATCCGTAAAGCGATTTCTCCTCGGTTGGCAACTAATATTTTCTTCATAATGATTTTGTACTATTATAATAAACCACTCGGGCCATTACTCCATTTCGATAAGCAATTGATTTTTTTCTACGGTCTCTCCTGTATTAATCGCAATGTGCTTTATTTTGGCATCGCGTGGTGCAGTAAGCGCATTTTCCATTTTCATCGCCTCGAGTACCATAAGGTAATCGCCCTCTTTAACCTCATCGCCTGGCTTTACATTTACTTCGATAATAAGTCCGGGCATCGGAGCTTTGATTTCATTCACCATAGCACCTGCATTCAACTCTAATCCCATTTCTGAAATTAAACGATCTAAATCGGTTTGTATGGCTACCGTATACGGATTGGCGTTGATGCTTACATTATAGACTTTATCGATAAAATTATGCTGGGTAATCGCCGCTTTAAAAGATTTATTCTCCTCTAGACCGTGAAACGAATGGTTAGGAAGGTTTTGTAAATCGAATTGACGGATTTCTTCTTCGCTAAAATCAAAATCCCACTGCTCATTTACTTTTACGTGGTACCGCTTACTCATAGTGGTTATATTTACTAAATTTATTGTGCTGCGTAAAGATATAAAATTGACAAAAAGCAACCGAAGCTTTGCTGAAATAATTGTTTTTTTTGCCTTGCCCGCCGAGTAAATTAAAATAAGGCCAAGAAAAAAAGAATTATTTGTATATTCGAAAAAAATAAAACAACTATGATTTCAATTAAAACAACAAAAACTTTTGTTATGGCTTTGGCTTTAGCAGGCGGACTAATCAGTTTCTCTTGTGAAGACCAAGCGAAAAAAGAAAAGGAAACGGCAACAGCTGAACCCACTACAGAAACCAGTAATACAGAGGCGGCTGCCAATAATCAAACCACTAATGCGCAGGACATCCCTAGTGGAGACGACCCCAACCCACCGCATGGGCAACCGGGCCACCGATGCGACCTTAAAGTAGGTGCGCCACTTAATTCAAAACCAAATCAGATTCAGAACACCGTTACCCCAGTGAACGGAAACCCTGTTGAAGCTGCAACCAATACCAGTAATCTAAAGGTGAATCCGCCACACGGGCAACCAGGTCACCGTTGCGATATTGCAGTTGGAGCTTCTCTAGAATAAAACCAACCACAATTTTTAAAATAAAAAAACTGCTTGACCAACAAGCAGTTTTTTTTATACCTATATTTTAAACAGTATAAAATTCAATCATTTCTATACCAAAAACACAGACAAATATTTAACTTTATAGGCTGACATTGGCTAGCCTTTAAGCTAAGCTACTAAAACTACGGAATGAGTATTACCATTGAAAACATTGTCTTAATCGGTTCTATTTTACTACTCATTAGTATTCTGGTGGGTAAAACTTCTTATAAATTTGGGGTTCCCACTTTGTTGCTCTTTTTGAGTATCGGAATGCTAGCAGGATCAGATGGTATTGGTGGCATTTACTTTGACAACCCTAAAATTGCTCAATTTATTGGTATTGTTTCGCTTAACTTTATCCTTTTCTCGGGAGGTTTAGATACCAAATGGCAGTCGGTAAAGCCCATTCTTAAAGAAGGTATTGCTCTCTCTACCTTAGGGGTGTTGCTTACGGCAGTTTCATTGGGTTTATTTGTTTATTCGATTACCGATTTTACCCTATATGAAAGTTTATTGCTGGGCGCTATTGTATCTTCTACCGATGCTGCTGCGGTTTTTTCTATTCTAAGGTCAAAAAGCTTAGCGCTTAAAACCAACTTACGACCCACACTCGAATTAGAAAGCGGTAGTAACGACCCTATGGCCTATGTATTAACCATCGCTTTTTTATCTTTAGTAGTAAATCAAGATCAAAGCTTTTGGAGTATCCTACCGCTCTTTTTACAGCAAATGATACTGGGCGGCGTATTAGGAATAGCTTTTGGATATTTAAGTAAGTTAGCTATTAACAACATCAGACTTGATTTTGAAGGGCTTTACCCGGTTTTGGTCATTGCACTTATGTTTATCACCTTTTCGGCAACCGACTTTCTGGGCGGAAACGGTTTTTTAGCCATTTATATTTGTGCGGTATATCTAGGCAATCATGAGCTTATCCATAAAAAAACCATACTGCAGATGTTTGATGGACTAGCTTGGTTGATGCAAATAGTTCTTTTCCTAACCCTAGGTTTACTGGTTTTTCCATCGCACATCATTCCGTATCTTGGTATTGGACTGGTGGTTTCATTATTTTTAATCTTTATAGCACGCCCAGTTGGCGTATTTTTAAGCTTGATATTTTTTAAAATGAAACTTCGTAGGCGTTTTTATATTTCTTGGGTAGGTTTGCGTGGTGCCGTACCCATTGTGTTTGCCACCTATCCTCTACTAGCGGGTATTGATAAAGCACCGATGATTTTTAGCATTGTATTTTTTGTTTCGGTTTCATCGGTCTTATTACAAGGAACTACGCTTTCTATTGTAGCAAAATGGTTAAATGTAGGCTTACCCGAAAAAGACAAACCACTGGCTCCCAACGATCGGTATATTTTAAACCTGCCCAAATCGGTAATGGAGGAGGTACAGATAAACGCCCAAGATTATGCTGTAGGAAAGCGAATCGTAGATTTGCATTTTCCCGATTCGGCCTTTATTAGTATGATAAAAAGGAAAGATAATTTTGTAAGACCGGGAGGTTCTACAATTATTGAAGCGCATGATATACTGGTGGTGCTCTTAGACCACGAAGACAGTATGCAAGAAGTAAAACGGGTTCTACAAGTAGGCTTTGTTTAGTGCGGTTTAGGAAAACTTTTTGGACTTTTAAGGCTATAATTTCAAGCTTGATTTAATTTAAATTCTTTTTCGCTTCCGCGGAAGCGAAAAACCAACTCAATTAAAAATTGTAAAGATTAGTAAACTATTTAATTTAAAAAATAATTACATTTACTTTATCACAAATTGCGCAATACCAAGCGCTAATAACAATTCAAGTTAATTTGCCTAATTGTAAGCACTGTAAACCAGATAAAGCGGCCCAATTTTGTTCTTCTTGCGGCGCCCACTTAAAACCCAAGCGTATCGACGCGGGTTATGTAGTGCAAGAATTAAAAAGCATACTTTATTTAGAATTTGGTATCTTTTATACCATTAAAGAATTAGCATTAAGACCAGGCAAAACCACAAAACGATATCTATGGGGAGAGCGTAAAAGGTTTATCAAACCCATTTTGTTTTTAATTGTCTGCTCTTTGGTGTATACCTTAGGACAGCGGCTCTTTGATTATGAGATATTGACCATTAGCTTTAGCGAAGAAACTAAAAAAAGTCGACCTCTAGCTTTTGAACTCTTAAGTTGGTTTACCGACAATTACGGCTACTTAAATGTATGGATGGCTTTATTCATTGCTGCATTTTATCGTTTATTTTTTAGACGCATTAATTATAATTACTTTGAGATCTTTGTGTTTCTTTGCTATATTCTAGGGCTATTTATGTTGTTTTATTTTGTCTTAGGCTTAGTAGATAACCTTGTTGGCCTTCCCTTTCTTCAAATTGGTTTGCCGCTAAGTTGGATTTACCTAATGTGGGCGGTCAAACAGTTTTATCTAGACAATAGAAAACGTGTCTATATAAAAGCAATTTTAGGTTATAGCTTAGGAACATTTACCAGCCTATTGTTATTTGTAGCAATAAGCATGGGATTAGATCTTTTATTGGGTAGCTAAGCAAACAATATTTAAGCTAGTGATCTCAAAATAACTTTTAAATTATTCTATGAAAACCGACTATTATTACGACCAGGAGTTTACACGAATCGGTTGTTTAGCGCCAGGCGAATATGAGCAGTGCCGTTTTGAACATTGCGATTTTTTTGAAAAAGACCTTTCTAAAATGCAATTTATAGACTGCCATTTTGAACACTGTAACTTTAGTATGGCGAGACTAAACAAGACCTTGTTTCGTGAAGCATTTTTCAAGCATTGTAAAATGCTCGGACTTCAATTTAATACCTGTGAACCTTTTGGCTTATCGGTTAGTTTTGCTCATTGTCAACTTGACCATAGTTCGTTTTATCAAAGCAAGCTCAAGCAAACTATTTTTGACCACTGCAACTTATCGGCTGTTGATTTTACTGAAGCCGACCTGACTCAAGCTGTTTTTGCACACTGCGATTTGAGTCAGGCTCGATTTGAGCGCAGTCAATTAAGTCAAGCTGATTTTAGAACAGCTCAACACTATCAAATAAACCCTAATTTAAATACCCTAAAAAAAGCTAAATTCTCATTAGATGGCGTTGCAGGCTTATTAGCCGAATGGGAAATTGTATTAGCGCCATAACCTAAATATTCTTAGAGACCTTGGCGGCAACGAAAGTTGGTATAGTTATTCTAAAAAGCTTTGCCGCTACCCTATTATAATATCAAAAGCTTTCACAACTAAGTAAAAATCTTGTTTTTAACAAAAATTAACGTATATTCATCGGCTGAAATGTAAAATATCAATCTTAAATACATGAGCTACGGATCAGGCCACATTATGGATATGATAAGTAGGATGAAACAAAACCGTAAACTTCGTCCTAGTAATCGCAATAAATTCAAAGAGAACAACAGGCAATCGATCCATTCTACTGCAGGTGGACAAGAAAAACCATTTTTTAAAAAAATAGCCCCCGACAAACTAAAACAGATTAAAGCACAAATTCAATTTAAAGCTAAACGCCAACGTAAAAAAGAACGCTTGATTTATGGTGTTTTCTATATTTGTTTTGCTTTGGCGTTAATACGACTATTAGTTTGGTTGCATTAAAAGCAAGTTTTTTTTGATTGTCTTGTTTACTACACTTTTTGTCTTTCGAGTTTGTTCTTTAAGGCATGTTTTCAATTAGCGTGGCGTTCTTAGAAATCTTGTATACCGCTTAAAATAAATCAATCACGGTAATTAAAAACACCTACTAGCGCGCAATTGCATCGTGTTCTCCTCACCCCATTTCCATCAATGGCCCAAATATTCAATTCTTCATTCAAGGATAAAACTAAAGTTCACAAAATAAAAACCTACTGAATCACGAAACTTGTAATTACGACTCATATTTTAAAAATAGTAATTTTTTTATGAACCTGCTAATGGATAGAAAGCCACAGGCTACAAGCCTGCGAGAGCGGGAGTCACGAGCGAGACATTCGCGCCAGCGAGGTCGACTAGGGGTTGCTATTCAATTTCATTTATTTTTAATACCTTAGGCTAAAGTTTGTTCACTAAGCACTCATAATTTCTATTAGTGACTAACTATTGCCCCCTACAGTAACTTTTAAATTATCCTAAAAGCCTTCCTCAATGGCAGAAAAAGTAAAAACTTACCAAAATGTGAATGCTCAGTCTGAAGAACTGAGTTTTGGTATTTCTAAAATGCAAGCCATTTATGCCAAACGCCAAGGTAAAATCGACAAGCCCCATCGGCATAATTTTTTTACCGTACTCTTGTTTAAAAACGCAAAGGGCCAACACAAAATAGATTTTAACACCTATACTCTGGGCAAACAACAAATCTATTTTATTGCCCCAGGCCAGGTACATCAGGTTATCGAGGAAAAAGCCTCCACCGGCTATTCAATGGTGTTTTCGCACCAGTTTTTAGTAGAGAATGCCATTCCGCTTAGCTTTATTGAGCGATTAAATCTTTTTCAAAACTACGGCGATACCCCTCCCTTAAAAACAACAAAGCAAGAATTTGAAAAAATAACCGACTATGCCGAGCAGATTTTTGATAGCTTTCATCAAAACACCCCCTATAAATTTATGGCCATTGGGGCGCTGCTCAAACTGCTCTTGATTGCCTGCAACAATAGCTGTACGTTAGATAGAGCAGCTACTGATGCTGAACAAATAGGAGAAAACCTCATTAGGGCGTTTAAAAACAGTGTTGAGCAAAATTATAAAAGCCAACACACCACAGCGTTTTATGCCGAAGCGCTTCACATTACCCCAGATCATTTAAACCGTACATTAAAGGTAAAAATGGGTAAAACGGCTAAAGATTACCTCACCACCCGATTGATTACCGAGGCCAAACGCCTGCTTTATTTTAGCGATTTAACAAATAAAGAAATTGCTTACCATTTAGGTTTCAATCAGCCCGGTAATTTTAGTGCCTTTTTTAAAAACTACACTAAAGTTTCGCCAAGCGCCTTTAGAAAAAGACTTCTCAAACACTGAAGTTTCACCTATAAAACAATAGACTATGTCAAATATCAACTTAATCATACCCGAACGCGCTGCCAATATCGGTAATTTTTTAGTCGGTAGACTATTGCCTTTCCGACAAAAGCGTATGCTGGGTCCATTTATTTTTATTGATCATATGGGACCGGTGCAACTGAGTAAACGCGAGCATTTTGATGTCTTACCGCATCCGCATATAGGGCTCTCTACCCTAACCTATTTATTTGAGGGCAGCATTATGCATCGTGATTCTATTGGTAACGCCGTAGAAATTAAACCAGGTGCTGTAAATTGGATGACCGCCGGTAAAGGGGTGGTACATTCTGAGCGTACACCAGATTACCTACGCAAGACTAATCAAGAATTGCATGGTTTGCAAATTTGGGTGGCTTTACCCAAAGAAAAGGAGTTAATTGAACCTAGTTTTACGCATATCAATAAAGAAGAGTTGCCTACTTGGCAAGACAAAAACATCCATTACAAATTAATCGCAGGCGAAGCTTTTGGCAAGCAATCACCAGTACCCGTGCATAGTAAACTCTATATGTTAGAACTTAAATGCTCTAATGCCCAAGAAGTTACACTAGGCGAACAGCTTTACGGAGAAGTGGGTTTATATATACTACAAGGCGGCATTAAAACTGAAAACCAACATTTTGGAGAAAAGCAATTACTCATCGCTAAAGATACGAAGCTCTGCTCGTTCACTATGGAAGCCGATTCTGTGGTTTACCTATTTGGTGGTGAAGCTTTCGAGGAAGAACGTTTTATCGATTGGAATTTTGTTTCAAGCAGTAAAGCCCGTATTGAAGAAGCTATAAAAAAGTGGAAAGCACAAGATTTCCCAAAAATTGAGGGCGAAACAGAATTTGTACCCTACCCAGATAGAAAACTGTAATCCTTAAATGGCTTGCTTTTAGCTATTACTATGGGCAAAAGGCTATCAATTTTCTTAGCAACAAAGCATTGCATTGTTACCGGCACTCTTTTTTTTTTTGGTACTAGTTGGTAGTTATAACCACAACCCAAAGCAGGCAAAATGCCAGATGTCGGATTTTAATAAGCTTCGCCCCAGTTTTCATATGGTACAAGCGGTAAAATCTTATCATCTTTGTAGCACAAAACAACAGTAGTGGTTTTAATCGGCTACCAACATGTATTTTAAGAGGAGTTTTTTTTCGCTTAAAGCGGATTAAATTACTAAAAAAGAATAACATCACTACAAAAAAAGAAAAGCCATGCAGTATATTATTCACCCATCAGCGTCTAGAGGCCAAGCCAATCACGGTTGGCTAAAATCAAGACACAGTTTTAGTTTTGCCCACTATTTTAATCCCGAAAGGATGCACTTTGGTGTACTACGCGTTTTAAACGATGATCAAGTAGCGGGAGGTATGGGTTTTGGTACGCATCCGCATGATAATATGGAGATTATATCTATCCCCTTAAAGGGTGATTTAGAGCACCAAGACAGTATGGGCAATGTTGCGGTAATCAAAGAGGGAGATGTGCAGGTGTTGAGCGCTGGTACGGGCATCACACATTCAGAAAAAAACAAAAACCAAGACCAAGAAGTTCATTTTCTTCAAATTTGGTTATTTCCTAGACAACAAAATGTAAAACCGCGCTACGATCAAATTTCGGTTAAAGATATAGCGGTCAAAGATGAATTTTATCAAATTCTTTCCCCAAATAAAGAAGACCAAGGCGTTTGGATTCATCAAGATGCTTGGTTTCATTTAGGCGATTTTAGTCAGGGAGTTGAAAAGGAGTACCAACTTAAACAAAAAGAAAACGGCGTGTATGTTTTTGTATTAGAGGGTAATCTTGAAGTAGAGGGACAGCAATTGAACCCTCGAGACGGAATGGGTATTTGGGAAACCGACAGCCTACGGGTTAAAGCCTTAAGCGAAGCACGTGTACTTTTAATGGAAGTCCCCATGCAATTGGCATAATAACAAGGACTAGGTCTTCGCATAATATCAAAAAATAAAAGTATAAGCATTAGCTGGTTTAGCGCTTTTAAAAGTCAACTGCATTAGTTGACTCAGCCTTCCTATGCTTTAAGGCGAAGGCGCATTACTTATAAAAATTTAAACAATTTATAAATCCTAAAAAACAAAACATGATGAAGGAAAAAACAATTTGGAAAATCGATCCTGCACACGCAGAAGTAGCTTTTAAGGTAAAGCACATGATGATTTCAACGGTGAAAGGAAATTTTGACGATTTTGAAGCACAAGTGACCACCGAAAACGATGACTTTAAACAAGCCGATTTTCAATTTTCGGCTAAAACGGCTTCGATTAATACCAAGAATGAAGATCGGGACACACATTTAAAATCGGATGACTTCTTTAATGCCGAGCAATACCCCGAACTTACCTTTACTTCTAAATCTTTTGACGGTCAAACTTTAATAGGCGATCTAAGCATTAGAGACGTGACCAAGGAAGTTCAATTAGCCGTAGATTTTAACGGTGTGGCGGTTGACCCCTACGGTCAAACCAAGGCAGGTTTTGAGATTAGGGGTAAAATAAACCGCAAAGATTTTAATTTGACCTGGAGTGCCCTTACCGAAGCAGGAAATATGGTAGTATCAGACCAAGTGAAGCTGGTTATTGATGCGCAATTTATCAAACAAAATTCTTAATAAATTAATATAAATATTTACACAACAAGCAGTAGTACGGCTGCTTGTTGTGTTTAGAGTAAGATGTAGAAAACTAATAAATTGCTCTTGAACTAAAATAGCACCCTAACTTGCTTGAATTACTGCAGTTGGAGCGGTCGAAAACTTTTTACATTAGAGTATTAAACGAAGTAAATAAATATGATGCTCCCCTCCTATCGCAAAATAAATATTGCTTTGGATCACTATAAAGCTAGGGTTTTTAAGGTTGAGGCTGCATCAAGCAAAACAGGTAGAAAAGGCTTATACCATCAACTTATAAGACTTTTAATCGAAAATAATTACTTTAAATCTGCAAGCCCTTTGCAATTTATTCTATTTTATATAAAATTTTATTTGATATTAGCTGCGAAATTCGCTTAAGTTGTCTATATTTGTTATACATAAGTATTACTTATGTGCTACGTTAAAAACCTTTATTTAACAAGCTCAAAAAAGATCGCAAGTTTCTAGCCGCCAGTACTTTTTGAGCTTTTTTTGTGTCTTTTTGGGTCGGTTTTTAAAGCATCTTTAAAAAGCTCAGCGGCTTATTTTACAAACTGCTGTGCTTACAACCACAAGCTGCTGGGTTTATCATGATAAACTGCGGTGCTTATGATTACAAACTGCTGGGTTTGTGAAAGGAAAAAGGGAAGAAATTTATAAGAAAGGAAGTTGGCGAGGTTAACATTTATCCGACGCACAAAAAAAAAGGCCTCGTTTTTTCAAACGAAACCTTTATTTAATCAACTTAAATAAATCGCAAGTTTCTAGCCGCCGATCAATTTAAAGTCCATTGTCTCGAGTGCTTTACGCACACGTTTACCGGGTCTGTAATTTAAGCGTATTTGCTTGACATTACTAATGTTTACCTCCTCGGGAGTGGCACTCGGTTCTGAGCTTACCCCTACTTGAAAGTTTCCTAAACTACCCAGTTGCACTACACGTCCTTGTGAAAGTTCATCGGTCATATTATGTACCAAGGCACTTAATACCGCTAAACAATCCGGTTCACGAACGGTAGATTGGTTCGAAATTAAATAAGCCAAACGATTAAGGTCGGTTAAACCTGTTTTTACCGCTTGTGCATAAAACTGCTGTGGTGCAGTTACATCTTGTGGGTTTTTCTTACCCACGGTCTTCAAATTAATCATTTTTTTATTAAATTTAAATTATTGTACAGCATTTTCAATACGTTTTATTAGAGGTCAGCTACCTGGTAGCCTGGTTCTGGATGCTGTAAAAAAAACCAGAAAAAATCTCAGGGTACATTTTTAACACTATGTCATAGGCGTTGCTTTAACATCTTTGTTTAAACAAAAATTATTTAACACTTTAAAATTAAAGCAATTTATAGTAATAAAAAAAAATATTGAAAATACTTATTAACAGAAATTTCCACATTTTATGTGTTAAAGAAATATTAATGCGCTTATTTATAGGTTTTTCACTAGTAAAACCAAACCAATCTGTAACCAAAAAAAGGAGGTTCACCTATCACTATTTTAGCGTTTAGCCAACCACACCCATATTGCATAATATTGATATAATGCGCTAAAAACATTTCTTTTAAACAAAAAGTAATTTCAATTTAATCTTTCCAGCACTGGTCAAAATTTCAGTAATATTATCAGCATCAATAAAAAATAATGGCCTAGACCAGATTTTTTTACTGCAATTAAAAATTGGAGCAATGTGTTGCTGTTTTGATAGATCGATAAGCAAGTAATTTAAACTGCATATTTAACCCCTTATAGTTTGGAAAAGCAGATTTTATGGTCAATGTTATTACTACTCGTTAAAAGATTTGCCATACCCCTACAACCTAGTTTTCAAAGAAAGTTTTGTTTGGAATAGTTGTTAATTCTAGGATATGCCTTTCATGTAAAACGAGCGTAGTTAAACTATCAACCCGAAAGCGCTGTGAAATCTTATGAGCAATATAATTAAAGAAAAAATAAGGAGATAAAAAATGAACCTGTATTGCTACAGCTGCCTTTATCTATTCACGAAAAAAGCCAATTTCTATTATTGGCCCTCCTTAAGGCTATACTTGTACCCCTTTAGAATTTGATCCTTCGAAAGGTTAATATAAGGTGTAAACTGTATGGTAACGGTTTGTGTATGAGTAGTGCGGGATTTAGCGGTTAACTTTGCAAGTACACACCAAACTAAAAATCCGCGAGTCCCGAAGCTTCGGGATTCAGAAGTAGGCGAGAACAAGCAATTACTTATAGCCATTGTTGGGCTTTTGTTTTTTATATTTCTTTATCCAGTTTATTCGGATTTTGTCTTGTGTCAAATAACGTAACAATATTTATTCGTTTAGCATTATAGCGATAATATATAGTCGTTTGTTTTGTGATTACGCATTTTCTTAAACTTTTTCCTTTTTTAGATTCGGGAAATATTTCAGGCTGGTTTTTAATTATCTCAATTGATGAGTCTAATTTTTCAACAAAATCTTTTTTTACTTTAACAGACCATTTTTCTATTAAATACTCGAAAAGTTCTTCTAATTTCCTTTCTGCTGTTTTTGAAATAACAACTTTTCTGTTCAATTTATCTGTGTTTTTGTATAAAAGATTCGTAATCCGTTATTTCTCCGTTTTCTATTTCACGAGAAGCTGTTTCAATTTCTTTACGTTGTTCAACAGATAAATCGTCCCAAAAGTCAGCAGTTTTTGCTTTTTTGAAGATTTTTTTAATTGATTCAATGATTTTAGGGTTTTCGGTGTCCAAAAGCATTTTTACCAATTCTATTTTTTCCGCTTGAATATTCATCTCATATTTATTTATAATCAAAAATAATGATTTTAACCTGAAATTTTGATTGGGAACGTTTTTTTTTAAATGAAGCCCAACGTGTTTGGCTATGGTTTCGGCGTGGAATCGTCCGCAGGACATTCCGCGTAAGAAATCAACTTGGTTAAATTTACATATTTTTTAAAATAGAGCATAAGCCACGCTGAATTATAGCCGTTGTTACCTACAGGATTTTTTATCTTTAAATATTCCCTTTTCATATGCTTCTCCATAGAGTTTAGGTAAAGTCCGTTTCCTGTCACGTTCTTTTTTTCTCTCGGCTCTTTTTAGAGAAACATAGTCATAAATCCATTCCTCAAGCAATATTATTTCTATCCGATTACAATTTTCCGTTATCTCGATTTCCTCTTCCTGCGTCATTGGGAAAATCAGTTTTATTTTATGAATGTCCGTTGAATATTTAAATTCAAAATTTCCATTAAAGTCAGTTGTGTCTATTGCTTTTAAGTCCGAAGTCATAATTACAACTCCAGGAAATTCGCTCAAATCTTGTCCTATTACTTTTCCAGTAATAATTCTTTCTTGTCCAAATGAAATCTGAAAAGCCACAAATGCTAAAATTCCAATTATATGTCGAGTGAGTCTTTTCAATCTTGTAGGTAACTCGTTATATCAACCCAAATATACACTTTTAATATCATTTTTTTATTGGATAAAGTGTAACTAAGTTATTGAGGAGTGAATGTGTTAGAGTCAGTTTTAACCAGTCGAGTTGACTCAGTTTAAAAGGCAAGGTGAACGCGATGCAACCGCGCACTAGCGGGGATAGCCATAAACCATTCAATACGCAAAGAGGTGCAATTTATAAGCTTTTTGGGTATCCTAAGTCTACCGCTAAGAAAAGAAATGTGGCTAATCATCTCTAAAAGAGCAGCACAGCAATAGATTAATCCCCATAGTACCAACCGACAAACAGCCAGGTTTGTCAACACGGCGTTCATGTCAGGCTCCCGAAAAAAGAAGTCGGGACAAGCTGTACCGGCCACACAGCTTGCCCCGATTTTTCATTGGGGAACGCTTAGTTATTGTACACCGTTATTTTTAGATTAAATGTTCAGATATAATTTCGCAAAGTCTTTCTGTCCATACAAATCCAGTAGATGACATATTAAGCACAAACCATCCTAAACCAACAGACATATAAAGATGTTTTCTAGTATGTTCAACTTTGTTTAAATCGGTTTCTTTCCAATTTTTCAGCGCATTAATATCAGATGTTGGAAGTTTTTCTATAATGAATGAAATTCTCCAAAATTCATCACGTGATATTATCTCATTTCCAAAAAGACATATTGCTTTTCCTATTAATTTAGCTTTAGATTTTGTTTCTAAATTGTCAATTATAGAAATTAATTTTTCTCCAGCTTCTGATTGATATTTGTCGTCTTCAAGCTTATTTATAATTTCTTCTCTTTGCTTTAGAGTTAGCCTGGACGATTCATTTAAAAAATGAAGAAGTTTTGTAATAAATCTATAATCGCGTATTGCAATTCCAGTTTTCCAAAATCCAGTAGCAACATTTATAACTGGAATTTCCTTTAAAAGACCATCTGCTAGTATTCTATCAACTCCGATTTCAAGAATATCTTTTCCAATATTAGTCAAATCAGAACTTGAAATTGTTTCAATTAATGAATTCGATAATTCTTTATTTTCTTCTTTTTCTTTGCTCAATTTTGTTTTTTCTAATGGTGTACAACGTCTCGCGCATAACGAAAGTGGCGAGCTAAAATGCGCAAGTTTTTCGGTTAAACTTATACTTTTATAAAAATACACAAAACTCTCGTTTTAGCTCTAAAT
>NZ_JBHULZ010000022.1:0-1233 GCF_042684705.1 Mesonia sediminis | reverse complement strand
CTTATAGGAAAAGGACCGCTTTGTACAGCCACCGGCGCCAAACAGGGGTCTTGATTTACCGGTGCAAGCAAACTACAAGCACTGCTGCCTGCAGTACCCGTAGGCTCGTCTATAGAAACCTTCCCAAAAACATCATTGCTACAGCTGGCATTGCCCAGGTTGTCTATGTAGGCGTAGCCGTGAAAACTTCCTGGTTGTTGAACATCTGACATCGAAAAAACTACAGATGCCGGTTGCCCGGCAATGCTGCTGGTATCCAACTCCATACAGGTCCAAAGCGTATGATAAAAATCTAAACTTCCAGGGGCTTCTATAAACCGGCAAGAGTTGCGCTCAAAAGCAATGCACTGCTCACTGACCAAGTTATTGTTTTGATCCCATATTTGTACCTTAAAAAAAGGAAGTACAATGGAAGATGGACTGGAACTAATATCATCCTCCATGGATAAGGCATAATCAAACGAAAAGCTCTGCCCGGCAATGATTTCTTTTGACATCATACTCATACTTCCTAATGCAGCACGATCGTTTAAACCGATAGCCCGTTGATTATAAGGGGTATTGGGTTCTACTCTGATTTGAGTTGTAGAAGAACCAGACATAAAACTATCGGGCCCTGGGGTTAGTATATAGGCATAGCAATCAAAATTAGAGAAATTAACGCTACTATTTACAGGATCCAAGTTATTTTTAGTTTGTAAAGGAATACTGTTTAAATCGGTTTGGCATTGTTGCATGCCAGGTGGGTTTACTGGAAAATCATAATACGCAAAACTATAACCCGAGGCCGTCGAGGTGGTAGCATCGCGTTCAAAACCCCCGTTGGGCACACAATTACAATACTTCTCTACGGCTTGTACCGCCAATAAACTGCTTTCACAGCCTTGAGTACCGGTAGTGGTCTGGCTCACATAATAGGTTTGTCCATCTACTAGCAGGGTGGTGTTAGGAATAGGCGTGGTACCACCCGCATCGCTATACCATTGTAGATTATCGCCCACTACTACCAAATCGGTTAAATTGGCAGGAGGCTCATTGATCTGTGCACGAAGAGCAGCACCACAAAAACTCTGCAATGCCTCCCCTTGGGGTGGGGGAGCACTTGTTTGTGTTACTTCTAAATCAAGAGCATCTGTTGTCACGCAGCCGGTGATTATATCTTCTATACGAACATAAATGCTTTGATTGTTAGCGCTGGTGTTGGTATAATTTTGAGCTAATGCCGTGGTGGGA
>NZ_JBHULZ010000021.1:0-1319 GCF_042684705.1 Mesonia sediminis | reverse complement strand
TACTTTAGCCCCTTAATAGTTCGGAGTGATATTTTAAATTTCAATTAATACCTTTGAAATATGAAATATAAGAAGTGGAGTTTAAAAGAAAAGCTTGAGATCCTATCTTGTGCAGAAGAAATAGGAGTTGTTTCTGCCTGCCGTAAATACAGTCTTAGTACTGGCACATTTTACAATTGGAAACGCAAGTATGAGAATCACGGAGAAGCGGGTTTAAAAGTAACTTATGACGATAGAAGCAAGGAACTCAAACAAGCTGAAGAGGAGAATAAGGTTCTTCGTAAGCTTCTGTGTGACAAGGAAGTTGAATTGGAGATTCAACGTGAGCTTTTAAAAAAAAAGTTTGGGACATCAGATCCAAAAAAGATTTAGTAAATAGGATGTATAACAAGCATAAGATCAGTAAAACCAAGCTTATCAATATGGTAGGAATGGTTCCTAGCAGCTATTACAGAAAATCCACCCATGGTAAGAAGGGAAATAAGCCAAGTGAATTTACTTACCACCATAAAAAAGGTCTAGTTACCCAAGACACTGTTATTGAGTCTGTAAAGTCAATTTTGAGCCATCCATTTATAGATTGTGGATATCGATTAATGACCTCTTATTTAAAGCGAGATGGCTATATCATAAACCATAAAAAGCTTTATAGAATAATGAAAGAGGCAAACCTATTAAAACTAGAAGACCGGATAGATAGGAGTGGTTCTGGACGTAAGTTTGTTAAGTTTAGAAAAGTAGACACTCAAAGACCTTTTGAATGTCTAGAGATGGATATAAAGATGGTTTGGATTCCCCACGCAGGTAAAAATGCATACCTGCTATCTGTAATAGACGTTCACACCCGAAGAATATTAATATATCTCTTTGCCTTTTCAATTAAACAGGCCCAAGTAATAAACTTACTATCAGAATTATTTATGAAATATCAGCATCCCGATGATGTTGTCATAAGAAGCGATAATGGAAGTCAGTTTATCGCAAAGAACGTCCGAGAATATTTAGCCCTGATAGGCGTGGGCCAAGAGTTTACCCACATTGCAACACCAGAAGAAAATGCTCATATAGAAGCTTATCACGGAATTTTAAAGAAAGAAGTGTTCAACCGATTTGAATATAGGACCTTTGGAGAAATAGAGAAAATACTTAAGGATTACGTGCTGTTTTACAATAACGAAAGGCTACACGGACTATTGGGAAGAATAACACCGATGGAAAAATGGAACGCTAAAAAACATCTAATTTTAATGAAAAAATTAACCGCATAATTTAACTAACGAAATTTAAAAGAATACTCTTGTTTTATAGGGGTCAAAACA
>NZ_JBHULZ010000019.1:0-5076 GCF_042684705.1 Mesonia sediminis | reverse complement strand
ATTGCTCCCGGTCTTCTCCTTGTTGATATTCCATTTTTAAAGATAAAAAAAATTAAAAATATATCCTTAAAAAAAGACTGCAATGATGGCATGGTTTTGAGACATTCTGACGGTTTTGTATATGATACGTTGCGTGGTTTAGCACGTAATTTAGCAAATAAAAACCGAATAGAAAATCCGCGAGGATTTTCGTAAGTAGGCTCTCACTAGCAATGGATTATATACGTTGTTAGCCACTGGTTATTTTCTTTTCAGTTCATCAATTAACCATTCCAATTTATTTCGAGCCACACTTATAATATCCAAAAATGTTCTAAAATGAACATCATCTCTCTCATTATGTGAGCTAATATTTTGTTTTACACGACCACCTAACAAAATAATTTTTATATGTTGGTTATGAAAATATGTGTTTAATTCATCTCTATATTCTAAAGCTTGACGTTCTGTATCTCTATTTAATGTGAAATTTGGCCTTTTAAACTCAATTAAAACTAATTCCCTGTTTAGAGTTCTTCCAAGAAGTAAATCAGGTCTATTTTGAGCCTTTTCCCCACTGTATTTTTTGTCTAAGACTTTATTTATTGCGGTTTCAAGACTTGTGTCTGATATTAAAACATTATAATCATCTCCTAAAATCCAAGTGTTAAGTTCTAATGCCTTGTGAATATCTTTCTCCAGGGTTTTATTATCTTCTATTAAAATAAGTAATTCATCTAGATATCTTAATCGATTTAATGCTTGACTTGTAACAATACTCATTTCTAAAAGACCAAAGTCATTTAATGCACTTGCAAATTTTTCAATGTCAGAATTACCTGTTTTTTGAATGTTTGAAATTATATCCCAATAGTGGTCTTTTTCCATTGCTGCAACCATTACAGAAATAACAGTATTAATCTTGGATTCACTTTCTCCGTAAAATTTTTCTAAAGTTTTGTGTAAAGCTTTACGAGCAAATGGTTTTTTATATTCGGGTAATTTTTCAAGTTCTTTGTTGATTTTTCTTTGATATCTGGCACGAGCCATTTTCATATCAGTTTTGAAAACATCATCAACTGACTTTTTTAGTTTTTCAGTCGTTCTTTCTGAAATTACTTTGTTTAATTTACTGTTTTCAATTATTGCTCCCCAATCAGCTGTAACATCATCTTCTAAGTCATCACAGATTATCTCTCCGTAAATCCTATTTTGAAGTTTTTTAGGAATAATATCATCATCAGCTAAAAAGTTTTTTGGTTTCCCGACTAACTTATTTCCAACTTTTGTAACTATACCACTTGATTTTATTGGTTTTGGTGTTATTGTATAGTTTAAAGTAGCTTTCTTTCCATCAATAATTAATTCTTCTGTATATGATTTGCCTTGTAAATCTAAAACGCCAATTTTTTCACCATTAATTGATACCTCAAAATCATTCTCTCTCCCATAATCCCAAACAAGAATTTGTTTCATTCTTTCTGGATTTGGGAAATCAAAATTCTGATTTAATCCAGACAAAGTTATTTTTGTGCCTGAAATTTTCTCATCTACTTTTTCTGTTGAAATATCTAAAGGTATTTTCTCAAGGTCAAATCCTTCTTTGGCTAATTCATCTCTGTCTATTATTAATGAAGTTTTTACACCGTTTGAAATGGTTTCTAGTTTCATTTTAGAAGCGACCATTAATCCTGAAAATTTCCCAATTCCTTTACGACCTTTAACTTTCCTTTTTTTCTTTATAGATAAATTTCCTTTTCTTACAATTCGGCTATTTGCTACGTTTAAGTACTCAGTTCTAACTTCATTTTCTTTCATTCCTGAACCATTATCGGATATGATAATTTCAGGATTAGGTGTTAGCTCTTTTGGAAAGGTTATTTCAAGTCTTTCAGAATCTGCATCATATGCATTATCTACCAATTCTTTTAATGCGTATTCGGTTGACCTGTAAGTTTCTCCTAAAAGTTCAGCTAATTTGGTGTCAACTTTAAAAAATGCTTTATTATTCATTGGTTGTCGTTCGTTTTAACTTGTGGCTAACGTGTTTGGCTATGGTTTCGTTGCGTGAAAATCCGCGAGGATTTTCCGCCGTAAACCGAAGATAGCAAATTTGCGAGGACTTTCCGCGAGGAAAGTCAGAAGCAATGAACTATAGCCGGTGTTGTGCGTTCGTTTTTTTATTTTGTCGTTATTAATAATAAATCACCATCGTATCTTCTGCCAAAAGTTGAATTGTTCATTTTTTCTTGTGTTATTATTGAGATTGAATTTATTGCGTTCAAGTCAATTTTAGTTTTTTCTTTCAAACTGTCAGTCATTGGAATTCCGTCAATAATTATTAAATCAATTTTTCTTTTAGCTTCTATTTTTCTATCTGGAAATAAGCTGTCCAATCTGAAGTTTTTAATCGCAAACAATTCGGTCGGTTTGAGTTGAGTGATTTTCAATTCTTGAGTTCGTTTATTAATTTGAACATTTTCAATATTGTCTTTGTTAAGAAAGAGAGTTTCTAAATTCATTTTTTCGTTATCGACAAACAATTTATAGTCGGCTGAATATTTTTCTAAAATTTTATTTCGGTCATATTTTATATTCCGAGTTGCGCAACCGAAAGTCAAAGTCAGGATTAATAGAAGTAGAAATATTCTCATTTTATTCGTTTTATTCTCAAAAATATTTCAATTCCGTTTTTCATAAAAACTCCAATGAGTGAATGATGTTCTTCGTTTATTTAACGTTCACCGTAAATGACGCACAACGTGTTTGTATATGAGCTGTGGCGTGTTTTAGCACGAACCTCTCCATATAAAAACTGGCTTTGGAAAATCCGCAGGATTTTCCAAGTGAGGACTGACCAAGCCATAGCTTATATACGGTGTTAGCAATAGTTATTATTCACGATATTCTGTTGATAACTAATTAATTATAGGTCTGAAATAGTATAGTCAATAGAAATTCCATTATCTTTATCTTGGTTCAAGCTTATAAAAAGAAAATCATTAAAATTGTTGTTATCGACGTAATAGATGCTATAATTTTCATTTTCAGTCACAAAAAGATATGGTGTTCCTCCGTCTTTATATTCTCCTTGATAAACTTTCGTAAAGTCAATTATTATATCCTCATAATTTTGATTTTTTATTATTAATCGACCTCCTTTATCCTTTGTTGATTTTATTGTTATGTAATGAGGATTGTTAATATTTGGCTCTATCATTTTATCTTTTCCTTCGATACCGTTTTTCTTGTTTCTGATAGAAACGGTATAAGCCCGGATATTTTTGTTAAATGCAACTTTAGGATAACCCATTACGTCATAGAAGTTTTTTTCCTCTTCTTCTTTTAACTGTGGCTCACTTTTAGTTTGCATATTGTCCTCATTGCTTGGATAAAGGTTTTTATAAGTTTCAGAGATTCGACCTTTTGAATAGCTGTCATCGGTACATATTTTGCAAATTTTATAATTGCTTTTTTTCGCAGACCGAATGTTTGTTTTTGAAATTTTCGCCTCACAATTAGCAAGTCCATCACATTTTAAATTTGTATGATAGGCATAAGAGTTATCACTTTCACAAATAAAGACTGAACCAAAGTCGGAATTGTTATCAAGAAAATTATTTAATTTAGAAGGATATTCAACGGAAATACGCAATTCTCCATAATCAAACCTGATTTTATTTCCAGATAAAGTTTCATAATTATAAACTATGTTTTCATCATAATCCGTACAGAATTTAAATCGAAAGTTTGCATTATTCTGGATTTCATAAATAATCGATAAATATTCATTATCAGTTTTAAAATCGATTGTTGCAATCTCTCCAGTAGACTTGTAAAACTTTATATATTTACTGTCTTCTTTCCCTTGAAAGTATGGCAATTCTGTATTTTCTCCTGTAAAATAGTTTCCACTATTTAGTAAGTTTTCTTTGAAATTTTCAGATGTTGAATTTAAATCATTGTATGTTATTTTTTGTCCGAATAAAATACTCGAAAAAGAAAAGACTAAAATGAAAGCGAAATTTTTCTTCATAATTATTGCTAACGGTTTTGTGTATGGCTCGTTGCGGAAAATCAGCTATGATTTTCCGCCGTAACCGAAAGATAGCAAATTGCAATGAATTCCGATTAGGAATTCAGCCGCAATGAGCTATACACGTTGTTGGCAAACGTATTTTATTTTTTAAAGTCCGATAAAACAAAATCAAAGTTTTTAATTATTACCTCTAATTTTCGTTTTGTTTCAACACTTTCCTTCAATTCAGGTTTTAAACTCATTTTAATAGTTTCATAATCAAGTTCAAAATATTGTTTAAACCCGATTGTAATTATTTGAGACATTAATAATTGGCAATGAGATTTTAGTCTGTCAATATCAGATTTAAAGGTTTCTTTATCAACTACAATTCTTTTATTTATATCTGGATTTAAAAAATCTGGATGAATTTCTTCACGATGAAATCCGTCGTTATGTTTCACAGCATTAGATATATAATTTATTCTTTTTGTTATATCGAAATGGTCGTGCGATTTGAAAATGTTTATTTTAAATTCTTTCTTGCAATAATCTTCGATACTCAATAAGTTGTTTTCTTCATTAAGTTCTTTTAAAAGAAAGTTTGTCGCATCGACCAACGATTTTAGATATGACTCATATTTGTGAAAAAGTCCAACGTAACCAAGTCGAATAGTTTCGTAAAGATTCTCCTTTAATTCGTCTTTTGAAATATTCAGCAAATGTTTGTATTTGGAATTTGAAACTTGATTCCAACTGTCCACAATTGATTTATTCGCTGAAGGAATATAATAATTTAGGAAAAGTGCTTGAAAATTTTCCATTTCAGATGTTGACTTAATTATCAAGTCAAAGAGCCTTTTTCCTTCTTCCGATTCTTGTAGTTTATCAAAGTCTTTTACTTTGGCAAAATTCTCCGACAATCTTTCAACAAGTAAGTCAATTGGATTGTGTTTCGGTTTTTTCATATGTTTGCCAACGGCAGTCAGTCTCAAAACTACCAATTAATGCTCTTAAAAATAATATTTTTCTGATTTTTATGAAATTTATCGAGGAGTCAATATTTTTTGAAAATGATT
>NZ_JBHULZ010000018.1:0-897 GCF_042684705.1 Mesonia sediminis | reverse complement strand
AACGGTTTTGTATATGGCTCGTAGCGTGTAAATTAGCGATTTTTTTTCGGTTTAAGAGCAAGCCAAATTTTAAATTTACTACTTATTTTATTTTTTGGAAAGTTGTTAAATTTAAAAATTTGGCGACTTACCAAAAAAAACTAAACTTTGAATTGAGTAACTGCTAAGCTATGAGCTATATACGGTGTTGTGCAAAGTTTTTTTCATTAATATTGATTTATTTTCACTTTTAATTCAGTTAATTTCTTCAAAATATTTTTATCCTTTTGTACGAGTTTTTTAGCAGTTTTAAGGTTCGATTTTGCTTTATCTATATATCCATATTTATAGTACATATTAGCTAACCCATAAAATGCAATGCCTTGGTAAATTTTAGATTCATTATTATTAATAATATAAAAATAAATTTTTTCTGATTTAGATTGTTCTCCTAGCGTTGCGTATAAGTCAGCTAGATTTATTAATGGTGGAAAATAGATTGAGTCAGAAATTTTGATTGCTTTATTATAATGAATGATTGATTTTTCAAACTTTTTATTTTCTTTATAAATATTAGCCAAATCATTATTTAAAATCGGATCTAGAGAGTCAATTTTCAACCCTTCATTAATTTGATTTTCAGCTTTTTCAATTTCATTATTAAAGTAATATTCTCTACCTGAATTTGATATTTTACTTATAGTATCATTTTGTTGAAACCTTTCATCAAAACAATGCATTCCATTTTCATCAAAAATGTAATATATATAAGGTGATTCACTTATAATTTTAATATTATTTGAGTTATCGGTATCCTTACAAGATGTAATCATTAATAAATAAATTAATAATATAAATCTATGTATGTTATTAAAATTTTTATACAAATTAGATTTTTTTCAAATTTTGCACAACGGT
>NZ_JBHULZ010000017.1:0-2379 GCF_042684705.1 Mesonia sediminis | reverse complement strand
TATCTAGCCGAGACCTCTCTATCCCTTCTATTTTACTTGTATTGTTAGTCAGAAATTTACTATTTTTAATTCCTAATAACTAAGGTGTCGTAAACATACGAGCCGAGACCGTTGTGGTTAATGTCGAAAAACCGAGAAACTAAATGAATAAAACAATATTTGAGATTACTAAAATGGACTGTCCTTCAGAGGAAAATCTAATCCGAATGAAATTGGACGGAATTTCAAGTATTGCGAATTTGGACTTTGACATTCCCAACCGAAAACTGACCGTTTTTCACAGCGGAGAAACTGACAAAATTGAAAAATCAGTTATCGAACTGAATTTAGGCGGAAAGAAAATCTCGACTGAACAAACCGACCAAACAGAATTTAATGAAAATGCAAACCAAAAAAAACTACTTTGGTCTGTACTTGCCATAAATTTTGCGTTTTTCATAATTGAAATGACAACAGGAATAATCTCAAAATCAATGGGATTGGTTGCCGACAGTTTAGATATGCTTGCGGACAGTTTCGTTTACGGAATTAGCTTGTTTGCGGTTGGCGGAACAGTAATAAAGAAAAAACGGATTGCCAAACTTGCTGGATATTTTCAAATAACACTTGCAATTATTGGATTTGTAGAAGTTTTAAGGAGATTTTTCGGAGACGAGAAATTACCCAACTTTTCGACAATGATTATAGTTTCAATTTTCGCACTTATTGCAAACGGAATTTGTCTTTACATTTTACAAAAATCAAAAAGTAAGGAAGAGGCACATATGAAAGCAAGTATGATTTTCACTTCAAACGATGTGATTATAAATTTAGGAGTAATAACAGCTGGACTTTTGGTAAACTGGTTGAGTTCAAGCAAACCTGATTTGATTATCGGAACAATAGTTTTTGTTTTGGTAATTCAAGGTGCTTTTAGAATTTTAAAATTGAGTAAATAAATAAAAAACACTAACCACAACAATGGCTATAAGTAATTGCTTTTTCTCGCCTACTTCTGAAAATCCTCGCGGATTTTCAGTTTGGTGCGTACTTGGAAAGTTAAGTGCTAACCCACGCAACTACTCATAGCCTAACCGTTGTAGCACATTAAAAAATGAACGTTTTAGAAGAAAATTTAGCGGAATATAAAACTGACTTTCCAAAAAGTTGGTCTTTTCTTTGGTCGCCTAAAGAAGCCGAAAAAATTTCTAAAGAACATAAAGACCAAATTCATTTTCTGAATAAAAAAGGAACTGAAATCGTAAACGAATATTTGAGTTCCTCTAAATTGTTGGGTTACTCAACTGGAACTAATTGGAGTCCATTTACGAAAGGCTATTTCAAAACTGAAAATAAGTTCTGGATTTCCGAAAACTGTGATTCTGAAATTAAAAAATGGTTATACAATCTTGGAATTCCATTTGACAAATATGTATTTGTTGATTCTGACAATTCTGGACAAGCAATTATGCTGACTTGGAAAATGGTTATTAAATATTGGAAAGGAATGTTTTTTGCAACTGATTTGACAATATTTGACGGAAGTCTGAATTGGGCATTGTTTTACTATCACGAAAGTCAACTCTTTTTTGGAAAGGACAATGTGTTCGACCAAGAAGCGGAATTTGAAAAAAATCTCGAACAGAATAAATTATTAAACGAAATAAAAAGCCGATTAAAATAACGTGAAAAGAATGAGTACCTACATAATAATCGGAATTATATTAATAATCGGAATAGTGGCTTTGAGCAGTTGGAATTCAAAACGGAATTCAAACAAACTTGGAATCACTGAAAATAGAACTGAATTGCGTAGTGATGAAATCCGACAAGAAAAGCGAGATTTAAAACTTACTGTTTCTTATAATTACGGAGGGAACACAAAAACCATATCTGAAAAGGCAACAGCGGAAATAATTATAAGCACAATGAAATCAACAAATTGGAATGATTTCCATATTGTGCAATTGGAAGACGAAAATGAAAATGGATATAAAGCTTTGCACGTGAGTGGGAATTTAGGAGATGACGGATTAGCTTCTGGGTTTGTGACAGACGATGACCATCTTTTATTGGCAAAACCATTAGAAACAGTTGAACAAATGACTGAAATTCTTCTTGACTTTTTGAAAGGAGAAGAAATTTGGCGAAATAAATATGAATATAAATAACGTGCTACAACAACGTATATAATTCATTGCTAGTACTAGCATACTTACGAAAATCCTCGCGGATTTTCTATTCGATTTTTATTTGCTAAATTACGTGCTAAACCACGCAACGTATCATATACAAAACCGTCAGACTGTCTCAAAACCATGCCATCATTGCAGTCTTTTTTTAAGGATATATTTTTAATTTTTTTTATCTTTAAAAATGGAATATCAACAAGGAGAAGAC
>NZ_JBHULZ010000016.1:0-3337 GCF_042684705.1 Mesonia sediminis | reverse complement strand
TCTTTTAAGAACTAATTTTTGTTTTTTACTTCATCTTTTCAAGCAGTCAGATTCATTATTTTTCCGCTTTGCTTTTCATTCCGAGGTATTTTTGCCAACGGTCTTGTATAACAATCAGTTGCGGGTTGGTTAAAAACTAAGATAGCTAAAATTCCCGACTTTTAAGCTTGTGCGGTTGTGTCCGCAGGACACAAAGCCGCAATTGTTGTTATATATTGTTGGGTAACGTTTTTATTAATCATTAAAATACTTTATTAATCTTTCTCCTTTTACATAAGGTACTTCTTCTTCATTGGCATACATCCAATACATCGTCCAGTTACCATATTTATCATACTCATAAGTATAGGTACGTACATCGGTAACTTTTTTACCTACATCCATATCTTTGGCTTCTACCACATCTCCATATTCATTATAGATGAATACGGTATAAGGACTAACAAAATTTCGTTGTATAGGAGCTTTCGGCCATATATATACTTCTTTTTTAGCGAGCCCATCCCCGTCTTCACGATAGGTATAGTTTTCTTCCCAAAATTTTTGATTATTCACCAATAAAGTCATGGTGATGATACGATCCTGCCCATCATACAGGTAGGTATGTTTAACTTGGTCACTTGAACTTACATAAAACCTACTGTCTATAAGGACTCTAAAAACGCCCCAAGTATCTATATCTTCCCAAAAAAAATGTTGGGTAGTGGCAACCTGCCCTTTATCATTATAGCTATAGACCACACGTCTAACCGGTTTTTCGTTTTTTTTATGTACCGTGTCCTTTACCGAAGGTAAGAACTCTTTATAGCACTCTATTTTATCATCTTTTGTAAATGTATAGCGGTAATCACTATACGATTCTGGCATCGAGTGATGATATTCTTTTTTCGTCAGATAGATAGCGTAATAAGAATATTGATTTAGCTTTAAGAAATAAGGATGATATATTTGATAAGGAATATTATAGGGAATTTTATAGTTTAAATTATTTTTATATTCAATATCTTCAGGATAATGTTTATAAATAATAGTTTTAGTCAATGCAGTACTGTCAATTATTTTTTCATTAATAGAATCTAATGTGTAAGCTGAAAAATAATCACTATTTATTCTTATAGGCATGTAACTTATATTAAGAGCTAACTTATCAAATTTATAAAGCCCACCACCACCTTCAATCGCGCCGTCAAAGGCCGCTCTATTTTTATAAAACTTAGCTTTATCTTTTGGAGCATCATCTTGATATAAGTAAACGGTTCTCAACTCCTCTACCCGATGTTTTAAATTGTATAGGTGCCAACCCGTTTCATAATTTTTAGATTGCGCAAAAGAAACTGTGTAAGAAAGAATTACTAAAAAGTAAAAGATGTATTTCATTATTTTTTAAATGTTACCCAACGTGTTTGTATATAATAAGTAGCGTGCAAATTAACGATTATTTTTCCGCCATAAAATAAGCCAGATCTTTTGTATTTTGCTTTTATTTTTTTGTTCAAATGCCAAATCAAAAGATTTGGCGACTTCCCAAATATACCAAAACTTCCGGTTTATAAAAGACGCAGCTATTTATTATATACGGTGTTGGCAGCAGTATTTTTAGGTTTTTTTCGATAAAATTAAATTTATATTAATTAGTAAAAAAGTAATTATATAAATTTAGCAGTATGATATTAATCAAACCCAACCAGGTGATTATACCTGCATATTTTCTTATGATGGAATTTTCGATTACTCCCCAATATCCACGTGCAATTGTAGCAGATATTCCAGTAATTAATAAAATAGCCATAAAAGCAATTATTCCTGTTTTAGATAATAAAAATAATAATAATGAAATTAAAATGTAAAGAGGTATTTTTAAAAATGAAAAATTATTTTTTTTGAGTTTAAATTTTTGGATTATTAATGTACGCTCTTTTTTATCAGAATTAATTAATTTTTGTAATAGTTCATTTAATTTAACTGCATCAATATTTATTTGGCTCAAATTTAAATTTAAATTTTGAACACCAATTTCATTATTGATTTTCTCGACCCACTTGAGTGGCTTTTTTTTAAATTTAAATGTTTCATCAGCTACAATAGATATAAATTTTTGGTCGAAAAGGTCAAGAGGATAAGTATCTAAAATTTGTTCCCATTTTATTTCGTCCTGATTTGAAGTCCTATCCCAAATTCCATTCTCACTTATTATAATTTGTGGTCTTTTATCAAATGTATGGAAAATTCCAATTGGTATAGCCATTCCAAAAAAACACGTGCAGATCCAAGCCATTATATAATTTGTTGATTCGGTCGGTTCTTGTATTATCATTAATACTCCACCTACAACAAATGGTAGTGACATTCCAATAATTTTTAATCCTTTTAAATTTCTTTTGTAAAGTTTTATTTGTGTCATTAAAATCTAATAGACTTTATTGTTCTGAAATTTTCATATTGCTGCCAACGGTATTGTATATGGCTCGTAGCGTGTAAATTATAAAATTATTTTCGGATTAAGCACAAGCCAGATTTTTAAATTTTACTATTTATCTTTTTTATTGGAAATCGTCAAATTTAAAAATTTGGCGACTTTCCAAATATGCCTTAACGTTATTTAAGCAACTTGTTAGCTATGAGCTATATACGTTGTTGCCAGCAGTACTTTTTTCAGTCGTAATGAAACCTGCATTTCGCAATTAAAATTTCTCCTTCTCTATATTTATAAATCAATCGATGCTCACTATCAATTCGTCTTGACCAAAATCCAGCGTATTTGTGTTTTAGAGGTTCAGGTTTTCCAATTCCATCAAAAGGGTTTCGAGAAATGTCTTTCAGAAGTTCATTTATTTTCTTTAGCTTTTTCTTGTCGGTTTTTTGCCAGTATAAATAATCTTCCCAAGATTCGTCAACGAATATGTATTTCATCTTAATCTTCGATTAGGTCTTTATTCATAGTCATTCCGCTTTTTAGTTTTTCAATTGCGGAATCCAATCGTAATTCATTTTTTCGAGAAGTTAATTCGTGATTTGTAGCCATTAGCGAATTGTATTCTTGCAATGACATAACAACAATTCCAGAGTCTTTTCCACGATTTATAATTAAAGTCTCAAAGTTCTTTACAACCCTGTCTAAGTATGTTTTAATATCTTTTCTAAAATCAGATACAGTTGTTATTTGCATAATATTGTATTTAATAAAGTACAAATATATGTACAAAATATGATTTACGCAATTTTTTTCGTATTGCTGGCAACGGCAGTCTGTCTCAAAACTACCAATTAATGCTCTTAAAAATTCTATTTTTCTGATTTTTATGAAATTTATCGATGAATCAATATTTTTTGAAAATGA
>NZ_JBHULZ010000015.1:0-4005 GCF_042684705.1 Mesonia sediminis | reverse complement strand
AACTTTCCAAAAAATAAAATAAGTAGTAAATTTAAAATTTGGCTTGCTCTTAAACCGAAAAAAAATCGCTAATTTACACGCTACGAGCCATATACAAAACCGTTGGCACTAATATAAACTCCGACCTTGCGTTTTACCACCCTTAATGAATGATTTATGAAAACTGGGGAAAAATTTTATCAACTTTGCACCAAACTTGGAATTGGAAAATGGGAATGGAATTTTGACTCTACCATTCCAAAAACTGAACTGATTTTTTCGATTGAGGAAATTCATAAGCTAAATGATTTAAAAATTGTTTTTAATGGAGAAAATGGTGGTTTTGTTTTAGGAAATTCACACGATGACGGCGGAATACATTTATTACAACTTGACATAGAAAAAAATATAATTAAGTACGCAGGAGAAATGGAAGGATATGAATATTTATCTTCTCCCTTAAAATCTGAATTGCACTCAAATGAGTTAGTTAAAATCAATAATTTGACAACTGAAATTGACGCTAATAAAAAGATAACAATACCTAAAACTTGTAATATAATAGACACATCAGATATTGATGTTCCTGTTATTTTATTATCTGGATATAAACAATTCATAATTAATAAAAAATCGACTTTTAACTATATAAACGAAATCATAGAAATTGAAAAAAAATACTAGTGCCAACACCGGCTATAGTTCATTGCTTCTGACTTCCCTTGCGGAAAGTCCTCGCAAATTTGCTATCTTCGGTTCACGGCGGAAAATCCTCGCGGATTTTCACGCAACGAAACCATAGCCCAAAACGTTGTACACAATACGAAAAATGACATTCCGAAACATATTTGTAATTTTCATTCTGACCTTCTTCTCTTGCAAAACTGCAAAAGTGGAAACCAAAATTGAACACCCAAAAACGGAAATAATTACATCGGAATTTCCAAAACAAATCGGTTTTGTAAATGACTTTGAGAACATTTTCACAGAAGAACAAAAAACTCAACTAACTAAATTTCTGACTTACTATCAAAACACTTCTTACCGAGAAATTGCGGTTATAACTTTAGATTCAGTTCCAAAAAATATGGAATTTGACCAATATGCTATCAGACTTTCAGACAATTGGAAAGTAGGAAAAAATAATGACGGAAACGGACTGACAGTTGTTTTGAGTAAAACCTTAAAAGCAGTTAGAATTTCAACCACTGACAAAACAAAAGAACTTTATCTTTCGGACGAGTTTTGTAAAAATGTAATTGACCAAAATATGATACCTGAATTTAAAAAGGGAAATTATTATGACGGAGTTTTACTCGGACTGAATGAACTAATAAAAAAATGGATTTAAAAAGTACTGTGTACAACAACGGCTATAGTTCATTGCTTCTGACTTTCCTCTCGGAAAGTCCTCGCAAATTTGCTATCTTCGGTTTACGGCGGAAAATCCTCGCGGATTTTCACGCAACGAAACCATAGCCAAACACGTTGGCAACAAGTTTAGAGCAACATTATGAAAATTGAAAAAACAATAGAAATTTTGGAAGCATTGGCTTCAGGATGTTCACCTCAAACAGGCGAATTGATTGAAAATGATAGTGTCTTAAATGAAAGAGATGTAATACGAGCATTGGAAAAAGCAATTTCCGAATTGGAAAGAATTAATGGCTCAACTGAAAACCAACCTCAAAAAACAGAATTAAACATAAGTACAGAAGAGATTGACAAAACGATTAAGCTATTTCAAAGCGTTGAATATAATCCAACTTATAGTCGTTTAACACATTTCTTCTTAAAATCTAAAGAATTTGAATTCCCGATTTTGAACTCAAATGAACTGTATGGAAAATATTTTGGTTACTACACCAAACAAGATTTACATAAATTTTTTAAGCATTATTTAATTGAAAACGGTTATTCACTTCACGGAAAAGTAAAAAAAGAAAGAAAACCGCAACCTTGGAAAGATATTGACTTTTTCCAAAAAGATAAATTTAACAATCTGACAGAAAAAGCGACTGAACAATTAAAAAGCAAAATAAGCGAAATCGGAATTTTAAAAACAGAGGACTTATCGGAATACATTGTTAATGCAAGAGTAAGGCACTTTAGAGCCTACGAAAGTTGGTCAGATAAAGAAAAAGAATTACTCGAAAAAGCAATGGAATACACAAATGACCTTGAATTACTGTCAGAATGTTTCCAAAGAGGAATTGGCTCAATCGAATCTTGTGGAAAAAGATTAATTTATGAAAAAAAACCAGTTGCCAACAACGTATAAAATTAATTGCTACTACAAGCCTACTTACGAAAATCCTCGCGGATTTTCTATTCGGTTTGTATTTGCTAAATTAGTTGCTTAAACCACGCAACTAATCTTATACAAAACCGTTCTAGCAAATATTACAACGCCAGCGCTCGATTAAGATAGCACCTTTGCGGTTAACCTTGCTGCGCAATTTGCCAACGCTAAGTTGTAACAAATGCGAGAACTATGTATATAAAAAATAAAACACTAACCTCTGTGCCTTATTTCACCGTTTTTGTGTGAATATTCATTGTTCCACCTTAAATGCAAATAAAAAATATTAGCTTCTCGGTATTTAGGTTTAAAATAAAAAGGCTTTCTATAGTGTTGTCGCCAAGTGATACTAAAACTCTTACCACATACATAGGGTATTTTTTCAATCACTACATCGCCTTTTCTACAATATCTTTTGCAAGTATTAATATCAGGACTTTCAAAAGAATAAGCTGTTAAATCTTCGTTCATTACAGCATATCCACGTTCATAATTGTGTAACATAATATTTTTTATTTTTAGGTTCGTTCTTATTTATCCGTGTTTTACTTTTCATATACTTTCCGTTGTGGTTAATTTGAAGACAAACTTTGTGAGGAAAATAATACTACTATTACTAACAATATTTTTAGTCAGCTGTAAAAAGGAAAAAGTTGACGGAATTATTATTGGAGATACTTTGTTTGTTCATCAATCTTTGATTGAAAATCGGAAAATGGAAAATCTGATTTACCAAGCTTTGAAAAAAGAAAAAAGCGCTATTATCGAAATAAAAAACTTCCCGAATGGCGGAGCAGCAGGCAGTTATGATTTAGGTTATGTCTTGACCCAAATAATTTACCGAATTGGTGAAAAAGACTTCGCTAATATTTTGAGAGAAATACCAAAATCGGAACGAAATGAATTTGAGGGACTAATAGCAGTTGGACTTGAATACGGAGACAATGATTACGATGGAAAAATGGACAATAAAAGAATGGAAACGGAATTTCCAAAACTGAATGAAATACTGAATGAATAAAAAACTAACCACAACAATGTATAACCGCAATTACGGCGGATTCGACTACGTCCGAATCCACTCGGAATTGCTTACGTCTGTGCTTAACCGAAAATTATTAACTTTAATCCCGTAACTGACGGTTATACGAGACCGTTGTGGTTAATTTAAAACAAACTTTGTGAAGAAAATATTACTACTCTTTCTAACAATAATTTTAGTCAGCTGTAAAAAAGAAAAAGTGGACGGAATTATAATTGGGGACACTTTGTTTGTTCATCAATCTTTGACTGAAAATCGGAAAATGGAAAATCTGATTTACAAAGCTCTGAAAAAAGAAAAAAAAGCTATTGTCGAATTAAAAAACTTCCCGAATGGCGGAGCAGCAAGCTCTTATGATTTGGGATATGTTTTGACTCAAATAATTTACCGAATAGGAGAAACAAATTTTGCAGATATTTTAAGAGAAATACCAAAATCGGAACGAAATGGGTTTGATGGACTAATAGCAGTAGGACTTGAATACGGAGATAATGACTACGATGGAAAAATGGACAACAAAAGAATGGAAACGGAATTTCCAAAACTGACTGAAATACTAAATGAATAAAAAACTAACCACAACAATGTATAACCGCAATTACGGCGGATTCGACTACGTCCGAATCCACTCGGAATTGCTAACGTCAGTGCTTAACCGAAAATCATTAACTTTAATCCCGTA
>NZ_JBHULZ010000014.1:103643-126182 GCF_042684705.1 Mesonia sediminis | reverse complement strand
AAAAATGGAACGCTAAAAAACATCTAATTTTAATGAAAAAATTAACCGCATAATTTAACTAACGAAATTTAAAAGAATACTCTTGTTTTATAGGGGTCAAAACATGTTATTTGTTTAACTTACCCCACCAATAAATTAAAATCATGAAAATAAATTATTTAAAAATCACTCTTGCCTTAGTTTGTTCATTAGCAATTTTTAGTTGCTCGAAAGATGAAGAATCCATTAATACAGAAAATGAAGTGTTTGAAAAAACAACTTTTTCTACAAGCAGCATCTACTACGATGTTTTGAATTCAGATAACCCTCAAGAAAGCTACGACGCTTTATCTAATGAAGATAAGGCTATAGTTTGGCAAACTAAATATGAGATTTTTTCTGAAAACTCAAATTTAAATGAAGAACAATTAGATGCCATTAATAATTTATCAGAATTCGTTTATAATGCTCAATTGAATCAAGATTACAATCTTGAAGAATCTTATGAAATAGAAAAACAGTTGATTATGTCTGGTTTTACAAACACCGACTTGAAAAATCTTATAATTGCTGTAGATAATCCATTTGAACCTGCCCCAGGAAACCAAACTGAATGCTTGGTTTGCTCAGTAATTGTTGAAGAAGGGCCTTGCCATGCTGAAGAATATAATGGACATACACATTTAGTAAAAGACGTAAAAGTTGTAAAGAAATTTTTAGTCTTTAAAAGTGAACCAAGAGACGCTCAAATACCTTGTTCTGATGAAGAAATTGAAGATTGGTTTAATGGTTAATAAATATTATTAAAGTTAAATAGTGAGGTTCATCAAAATGAGCCTCACTAATACATATTATGCAAAATTTTTTTTTACAAATTCTTTGTTTTTTTCTACCAATAATTACTTTAGCACAAGTAAAAGAAATTAATTTATTTGATGGGAATGATGCTATAAATGAGTTTCAGCTTTTCCTTTATTATAAAGATTCTACAGAAGTTCTTTACAACAACAATTCTAATAAATTAATAATTCATAAAAGTCAAAAGAAAAATTTAGACTCTTTATTTATTCATTATGATGGTTTCTATTCGCAAAAATTAGAACTTTCAGAATTAGAAAAAGATTCAATAATTTTAGATAAAAGTTTGCATTTGGAAGAAGTAATCATTAAGAAGAAACTGAATTATGAAATACTAGGGATTAGGAAGGAAAAAAGAAAAATAAATGGTTTTGGTGGTGGTACAGTCTCTGGAAAATTAATTCAATTAAATGCTGAAGAATATGTAAATGCAAAGGTGAAAAATATTAACCTATATATCAAAAAAGGTTTTACTGGTTTTTACGGAAATAAACATCGGAGTCAAAATAAAAATATTCAATTTCTCATATTTCAATCTAACTCAAAAAACCCCAATGACAGCATAATAAATTTACTTCCAAATAAATTGATTGTTAATACTAAAAGTATTAAGAACGATTGGTTAAAAGTTGATTTAGATAATGAAAACATTATCCTGAAAAATTATAAATATTTATATATAGGTTTTATAAATCTGCAGGGGTCTCTCGAGTATGGAGTAGTTTATAATAGAAAGTTAGAAAATCCACCTGCTTATTTTGAAAATTCATATTATGAAATAAATAAAAAATGGTTACCTATAAATTACATAGAGAAATATAAAAAGTTAGAATCTGTTCCGGCTATTTATATTGAAACTGTCAAATAAAAATATCGTTAAAGTTAAAATTAGAAAAGAGAAAATAATACTATAATATATAGAGCCATAAAGCGAGCCATTTTTATGATATATTCTAACAATATTAATAAAAACAAATAACTAACAGCTAGCGGTTTATCCTTTTAATCGAACTAGGATTTTTATTCAAAATCCAGTTTCTTCGGAAGTGCGGGTTCGATTCCCGCCTTGAGTACAAAAGACGAAACCCCTTGTATTTACAGGGGGTTTCAGCGTTTTATAAGGGTATAGTTTACCATGAAAAAAACGTACAAATTGCAAAGTGAACCTATAAACGAACCTATTAGAATAGAAATAGTTTTGGCTAAAGTAAGCCAGCGCCCACGATAAGCTACTGGATTGTACTTATTAAATAGGAGTAATTTTTTGTTTAAATTGGATACCTCTAATTCAGGCCATACCATTTTATTTGTTTTGTCGCTTTAAAATAGTTGTTGGCGCTAAATTTTTATGCCTTAGCGGTGATGTAATATTTGCGTTATTTAAATGAGTAAGTTTATAGATGTTCAAAAATTGAAATAAGATTTTGATATAAAGCAATAGTTTATTTTTCTGGAAAACAGTAATTTATGAGCCTGTTATGTAGGAATTTTGGAGTGTGTAAAATTATTTAAAATTTAACATTTAAACTATTTTTTTATTTATAAAAAAGTATTCCATTTGTACTTATAAACGCGTCTGTTATAAGGCTCTAATTTCTTACAAGATAAAATTCGTTAAGCGTACTATTTTTTTATTTCTGCAATAGTATTTATATATTTAAATAACTAAAATATTGACGATTTACCCTTTACACATTCAATGAACACAAAATACATCGATTTAATCGAACAAACTTTTGATTTTCCTCAAGATGAATTTCAATTGCAAAATGATCAACTCCGTTTTCACGGAATAGATCTGATGGGTTTAATCAAGGAGTACGGAGCTCCTTTAAAATTCACCTATCTTCCTAAGATTTCAGATAACATTCAACGAGCTAAAAGCTGGTTCAATGGGGCAATAGAGAAACACGCTTACCCAGCGAGTTATAATTACTGTTATTGTACCAAAAGTTCGCACTTTAAGCACGTTTTGCACGAAGCTTTGCGCAACGATATCCATATTGAGACTTCCTCGGCTTTTGATATCGATATAGTGCAAAACTTGAAAAAAGAAGGCAAAATCAACGAGCAAACCTATGTGATTTGCAATGGTTTTAAACGCGATCAATACATAAAAAACATCGCTCAACTGATTAATGAAGGGCATGAAAATTGTATCCCAGTAATCGATAATTATGAGGAGATAGCATTGTTAACCAATCAAACGCATAAAGATTTTAAAATCGGTATCCGTATCGCTTCAGAAGAAGAACCTAAATTTGAGTTTTATACTTCACGCTTGGGTATTGGTTATAAAAATATTGTTCCGTTTTACGAAGATCAAATCAAGCATAATGACCAAATCGAGCTTAAAATGCTTCATTTTTTCATCAATACAGGTATCCGTGACAACGCTTATTACTGGAACGAGCTTCAAAAATGTTTGCGTGTGTATACGCGCTTAAAAAAAATATGTCCCACGCTAGATAGCTTAAATATTGGAGGCGGATTTCCTATTAAAAACTCGCTTGGGTTTGATTATGATTATGCCTATATGGCCGATGAGGTGATTAATCAAATTAAATTATTCTGTGAAGAAGAAGGTGTAGCTCCGCCGCATATTTTTACCGAGTTTGGCAGTTTTACTGTTGGAGAAAGTGGAGGCGCCATTTATGAGATTTTATATCAAAAACAACAAAACGATCGTGAAAAGTGGAATATGATTAACTCATCATTCATTACCACCTTACCCGATTCTTGGGCCATTAATAAACGTTTTATCATGCTGCCCATCAACCGTTGGAGCGATCGCTATGAACGGGTGCTTTTAGGTGGTTTAACTTGTGATTCTGATGATTACTACAACTCAGAACAGCATATGAACGCCATTTATTTGCCGCGCTATGATAAGGAAAAACCTTTGTATATCGGATTTTTTAACACCGGCGCTTATCAAGAAACCATTGGTGGTTTTGGTGGTTTACAACATTGTTTAATTCCTGCGCCCAAACACCTGCTAATACAAAAAAATGAAGACGGCAGTCTTTCAACACAACTCTTTAAAGAACAACAAAAAAGTGAAGACTTACTTAAAATTTTAGGTTATGAACACTAAAAGAAACTATGCGGGAATTCCCGACAAATATGCACGTATAGATGATGCCAAAGTGGTATTAATACCTGTGCCTTATGATGGAACCAGTACCTGGCAAAAAGGTGCAGATAAAGGTCCAGCTGCATTTTTGGAGGCTTCTGAGAATATGGAGCTATATGATATAGAAACCCAAAGTGAGGTATATAAACAAGGTATTTATTTAGCTCCTGCTGTTTCAGAAAATTCTTCGCCAGAAAAAATGGTCGAGAGCGTTTATAAAACGGTAAAAAACTATTTGAAACAAGATAAATTTGTTACGCTTTTTGGAGGGGAACATTCGGTGTCTATTGGTAGTATTCGTGCATTCAGCGAAAGCTTTGAAGAGCTAAGTGTAGTTCAAATCGACGCCCACGCCGATTTGCGTAAAAGTTATGAAGGTTCAAGTTGTAATCACGCTTGTGCGTTGCACGAGGCAAGTAAAAACACCAACCTTATTCAGGTAGGAATACGATCGATGGATGCTTCTGAAAAAGAGTTTATGGACGAAACTCGGGTTTATTTTGCTCACGATTTATACGAAGACTGGATGGATGACGCTATAGGACAAATGACCCCTAATGTTTTTATCACCATAGATTTAGATGCCTTTGACCCTTCTATATTACCCGCAACAGGAACCCCAGAGCCCGGTGGATTACTATGGTATGAAACCTTAGATTTTTTAAAGATGATTTTTAAAACAAAAAATGTAGTCGGTTTTGACATCGTAGAACTTTGCCCCAATGAAAATCATAAAGCTTCAGACTTTTTAGCGGCAAAATTATATTATAAAATGCTGAGTTATAAATTTAATGCTTCCAAACTGAGGGAAGCCGATGAATATTAAAATAAACTAAATAGAGATCTGTAAAGCAGTTACTTTTCATAGATTTCTTAATGTAAAATCTACCGCTATGAATAAACCTATTTCACAATTTATAGAAAAATATTTTTTGCACTTTAATGCTGCTAGTTTAGTTGATGCCGCCAAAGGTTATGAAAAGCAACTCAAGCAGGGATCAAAGATGTTGGTTTCCTTAGCTGGGGCAATGAGTACCGCAGAACTGGGTAAAATTTTTGCCGAGATGATTCGCCAAGAGAAGGTGCATATCATTTCTTGTACAGGCGCCAATTTAGAAGAAGATATCATGAATTTAGTGGCGCATTCACACTACAAACGAGTGCCTAATTATCGCGATTTAACCCCCCAAGATGAATGGGATTTACTAGAAAAAGGACTCAATAGAGTTACCGATACTTGTATTCCCGAAGAAGAAGCTTTTAGGCGTATTCAAGAGCATATTGTAAAAATTTGGAAGGATGCAGAGGCCAAAGGCGAGCGCTACTTTCCGCACGAGTATATGTATAAGCTTTTACTCTCTGGTGTTTTAGAAGAACACTATGAAATTGATGTTAAAGATTCTTGGATGTATGCGGCAGCAGAGAAAAATTTACCTATAGTGGTTCCCGGTTGGGAAGATAGTACTATGGGAAATATCTTTGCTAGCTACGTAGTTAAAGGTGAATTAAAAGCTGCTACCGTAAAATCTGGAATCGAATATATGACTTTCCTAGCCGATTGGTATACAGAAAACACAAAACCAGAGGTGTCTAATGGTATTGGCTTTTTTCAAATAGGAGGTGGTATTGCTGGTGATTTTCCTATTTGCGTGGTACCCATGCTTTACCAAGATTTAGAACGAACCGACACTCCATTTTGGAGCTATTTTTGCCAGATTTCAGATTCTACCACTAGCTATGGCTCATACTCTGGTGCTGTGCCTAATGAGAAAATTACTTGGGGTAAACTCGATATCAATACCCCGAAATATATCATCGAGAGCGATGCTACCATCGTAGCTCCCTTAATTTTCGCCTACTTATTAGGCATGTAATCGCTACTTCTAAGCAAAAAAATTGCTGTGAAGCCTATAGACGATAATTAACCAACAAGCAATTGAAAATTATTTTCAATTGCTTGTTTTTAAATGAGATATACTTTTTTCTTTCAATATGAAGCGCTTTAAACTTATAGCTACTTTTTCCCTTATCGCCTTTCGCAAAATAACATTTGTCTAAAACTGTATATTAATGAATAACCAAGCTCCTCATATAGAATTGCGCTACCTGTCTTTAAACGATTTTGAAGACTTAAAAGAAGTTTTTATCGAAATTTATGGCGATGCACCCGATGCGTATTGGAAAAAAGAAGAGTTAAGAGAATTGCTTAAAACTTTCCCTAAAGGGCAAGTCGTGGTAATGGTTAACGGGAATCTAGCCGGTTGTGCCTTCTCTATTGTTGTCGATTCTAAAAAGCTAGACGAGAAACATACCTATGAAGATGTGGTGGGTGATGCCAAGTTTAAAAATCATACGCTAAATGGCGATATGCTTTACGGAATTGATATCATCATAAAAAGAGAATTTCGTGGTTTGCGTTTAGGAAGGCGACTTTATGATTACCGCAAAGAGCTATGCGAACAACTCAATTTAAAAGCGATTGTCTTTGGTGGTAGATTGCCCAATTATCACAAATACGCCCAAGAACTAACGCCTAAAGCCTATTTAGAAAAAGTACGCAATTGCGAGATTGAAGACCCTGTGCTTAACTTTCAATTGGCCAATGACTTTAGACCTGTAAGAATTCTCTCTAATTATTTAGAGGGAGACCAGCAGTCAAAAGAGTATGCGGTATGGCTACAATGGGATAATATTTACTACACTAAAGACAGCAGTACGCCTATGTCTACCAAAACAGAGGTGCGTTTAGGCTTAGTACAGTGGCAAATGCGCTCATATAACAATTTAGAAGAACTGCTGCATCAAGTTGAGTATTTTGTAGAATCTCTTTCGGGCTACCGATCAGATTTTGCGTTGTTCCCCGAGTTTTTTAATGCGCCTTTAATGGCAAAATACAATCATTTATCAGAAGCCGAAGCTATTCGTGAATTAGCGGGCTATACACAGCCTATAAAAGAAAAAATGATGCAGCTAGCCGTAAGTCATAATATTAATATTATTACCGGTAGTATGCCAGAAATTATAGAAGACAAGCTATACAATGTGGGTTATTTGTGTAAAAGAGACGGCCTCGTAGAGCAGTTTAAAAAAATTCATGTAACTCCAGATGAGGCCCAAATTTGGGGGTTGCAAGGCGGAGAAGAATTTCAGGTTTTTGATACAGACTGTGGTAAAATAGGAATATTAATCTGTTACGATGTTGAATTTCCTGAGCTTTCGCGGATTCTAGCTCTAGAGGGGATGCAAATTTTATTTGTTCCTTTTTTAACCGATACCCAAAACGGATACTCACGCGTAAAACTTTGCGCCCAAGCCCGTGCGGTAGAAAACGAATGCTATGTGGCCATTGCTGGCAGTGTGGGTAATTTACCAAAGGTGCATAATATGGATATTCAATATGCACAATCTGCTGTTTTTACCCCTTCAGACTTTAAATTTCCGTACGACGGGGTAAAGGCCGAAACCACACCCAATACCGAAATGATTTTGATAGCCGATGTAGATCTTGATGCCTTACGCGATTTGCATAATTTTGGAAGCGTAAAAAACCTAAAAGATAGAAGAGAAGAGCTTTATGTGCTTAAGCGGAATAAATTAACCTAACACAATTAAATAAGTTGGCAGACTAAGGTACGATCAATAACAATCCATTTTAAGCTGTTTTCTGCTCTCATAATAGCAAAGTGCTTTTTGGTTGTGCGTGAGCGCAATTTTGTTGAGACATGCTAAAACCGCCTCTTGCATGACTACTGAACCACAAATCATAAAAACAGCTTTGTTTTTAAGTGCGTCGGCAATAAATGAGGCATCTTTTATCAACAGGTCTTGAACATAGCTTTTCTCCTGATTAGTTTCGCGCGAAAAAGCCAATTTTAAAGTAGATAAGTTACCTTCTTGTTGGGCACGTTCTAGATGCTCTCGGTAGGGAGAAAATTGTTCTTGATTGCGGCCACCCCAATATAAGCATACTTGTTGTTTGGGATGCTGGAGCATACCTAAAAAAGGGCCTACACCAGTACCCGTGGCTAGCATAATAACTTGTTTTGCGCGTTTGGGTAAATGAAAGTTTTTGTTTTTCACCAAACCAGCGCTTAGCTCGTTGTTTATATTTAATTGATACAGCCAGTTGGAGACTACACCAAATTCATGACGTTTTACCGCAATTAACATTTCATTGTCTTTAGATTTACCAATAGAATACAATCGTTCGCGTTGATCTTCTGGTGGAACTATCGATAACAAATCTCCCGATTTAAACTTTAACCTCCCTTTGGGCTTTAAACAAAGTAAAAAGCTAGCATCTAATCCTTGTCCTTTTTTTATGTTTTGCGTGCAAACTAATTGTTGTTGCTTTATTTTTCTTGGTTTGACGATGTTTTTGGGTATTCTGGCAGGAATATTTAACCTATCGCACCAATCCATCATCCAAGTTTTAAAAGCTTCGGTAGATTGGTTGTTTATGCTAGTGTAAGGCATTTCTTCCTTAAAGTAATTTGTTTCGCTTAAAGCGGATTGCACTTCTTTAGCAAATGCACAAAAATGTGGGTAGCTTCTCGAACCAAAACCCAAAACAGTAAAACCAATTTCATTTGATGTGTGCTGTTTTTGTAAGTGTTTTAGAAATTTTTGAGCGTTGCTAGGTGCTTCACCATTTCCGTAGGTGGCGGTCATAATAATTAGGTGCTCAAGTTTAGGCTTTAGTTGCACTTGGTTCATCTCTGCCAAGTAAACGCGTTTTCCTAACCGAATCAATTCCGCGTAAAGCGCTCTTGCAAAATTAAAAGTAGTTCCGCCTTCAGACCCTACTAGAATAAGATGAGTACAGTCTTTAAGCGCATAATGATTCTTAATTTTTCCCGATTGCCTGGACCACATAATTTTAAAGCCAGAATAAATAAAAAACAAAATTCCTATACTAGCCAAAACAAGTATGATAGACCACAGCCAGCTGCCTTGACCGGTATGCAATATCATACTATAATGAGCTAAAACGTGGCTTATAGGGTAGGTGTGCGCACTGATGATTTCCCCGTTAAACTGATTGACTATAAAGTGTTGTGTGCGTGTTTGTAAACTGAAATAATCTTCGGGGAAAGGCGAGAAAGGAAATTCTACGCGTTTCAAATCGCCTAACATGGTCTCATTAAAGATTTTAAATCTACTTACTTTTTGCGGTTCGCTTTCTTGCCATTCGTGCTCATCTAATTGATGCTTGGCATCGTTTGGGGTTATGAGGTTAAATTGAAGCAAGCTAAGATAGCTCCCGCTTAGAGCGATAATTAAAATGGGTAGCAATAACCAACGTCCTAAAAGCGCATGCCATAACGGATAAAATTTGTCTTTTATAATGGGTTTAAACCACTTTTTAAAACCGCCTTGGCGTTTACTAACGAGAAAAATTCCGCTTAAAGCGATAAAAAACAACACAAAAGCAGTTAAGCCGATAAGAAAACGCCCCGTAGATTTTAAAAATAAAGAGCGGTGTAAGGTTTTTGCCCATAAATAGATAGGTTTTTCGGGCTCTTTAACCGCTAAAATCTCCCCGGTGAGCGGATTGATATAAACCTCTTGGTTTTCACCCTTGGCATTCACCACCGATGCCAATACACCACCGTTGTTGTCTACCTCTAACCAAAGTACTTCTTCCTGAGATTGGCTGAGCTTTTCAAGCGTGCTAGCTAGGCTAATATCTTCTAGGGAGAAGCGGTTGTGTTGTTGCAGCTTTTGATCTATTGGGGCTAGCCCGAGTATAATTCCGGTTAAACTGGCCAATGCCAGAAACAGAAAACTTACCCAGGCTAAGGCCAAGTGAATCAATCTCCAAGGGGATATACTCATACAAGCGCTCGTCTAACTTTTGTTGCTTTATTTTTGTTCGAGTAGGCGTACGTACCGTATGTAGCCTTTACCTTCTTGTTTTTGTTTGAGGTTTTCTTGGGTGAGCTCAAACTCCAAGTCTGTTGCAAAATAATCTTGATCTTCTACAGCGGTTTCAAATCTTAGCTTGTAACCTGCATCTATGGTGTGTGTGGGTATTTCAAGTATTTTTATGGCACGCTCCCCACCGCTAATGGTGGCTCCCGTTATAGCGTCTATGCTTTCGGTCTTTTTTTGCCAATGTGCATACCATTGAGGAAGGTCTTTGTACCACTCTGAGTCATCGCCTAAAACTTGTAAGGTTTTTTGGTATTCGTTGGCTTGGTTTACCACCGATACTACTACATAAGCGCCTTCTCCTTCATAATTCTTTAACTGAATAAGGCACTTATATGAGGAGCTAGTGTTGGTGTTAAAAGCCATTAAGGCTAATAGAAATATACTAAGTATTGCAGATTTGATTCGCATAACTTGATTTATGATTTTAAAAATTGGATGTTTTCATTCTTTAGTAACTCGTTTTCACGTGCCATGTCATAGGCGGTTTCTTCAAAAAGCGTTTTAATGCTTGGGTCGGCACCGCGTTTCACTAATTCTTTCAACATTTTGCTGTCTTTTGCCGTTAAGCTTATTTTATGAAGTAAGGTTACTCCCTCGTCATTTTGGGCGTTGATATCAACCCCCTCTTGCAACAATGCGTCGATCAAGTTGAGGTCTTCTTTTTCGGCAGCTAAATGCAATAGGGTATTCCCGTTACCTTGTTTCGCTTTAAAGTTAAGATTTTTGGCTTTAAGCAATTCCCATTTTTTATAAAAATCTTCTTTTGATCGCGCTGAGTATCCTGCAATCAAATGACCCAGTAGGGTTCTTTGGTCTTGACTAACGATATTGGTATGCGCTCCGTTTTCTAATAATATCGCTACTATCTCTGAGCTATTGTTTTGTACCGCTAAACTCAATGCACTTTCACCTGCTTTATTGGTGTGGTTAATGCTTTGACTTTGGTCTAACACAAAATTAACCACTGGTAAATTATTGTGCGAGGCAGCATATAGTAAAACGGAATTCCCATGATTATCTATAGCGTCTATATCAACTTTTCTAGAGAAGAAGTAATCGAGGTTTTCTGGGTGTGAATTATTTTTTGCCAAATAATGGAGTATGTTTTTGTTTTCCTGATCTTTTTGAAGCGGATCAAGCTCTAGACCATTCAAGTATTTAAAAAATTCAAGTTTATTATCGCCTGCGCGACTACTGCTTGCTGCTTGATGAAACAAATTGGTATTATCTTTATTAATGTCTTTATAAGCTACTCCTTTACGGATTAGTTCGGTCATTATTTTTTTATTACCGGTTACCGCCGCATAATCAACAGCATTTTTTCCAGTTTTGTCGGTGTGATCTATCGGCAATCCTTTTTTGATGAAGTAGTCTAAAATTGACCAGTCTTTTGCGGTCCCTGCCAACACTAAAAGAGCGTTTATTCCTTTGGGATTTGCATAGGCTGGATCAACTCCATTTTTAATTAAGATATCATAAACCGCTGTGTTTTCAAGTCCAGCCCGTGCCGCAAACATAATTGGGCTATACAGCCGGTTGTCAAAAACTTTTGGGTTTGCTCCCTTTTTAAATAAATAATCGAGCAGGGCCACATTACCTCTATTGGCCGCCCAAAAAATATAGGTGCGTTTGTCGTGGGTAAGCTTATTTACTTCGTTTCCTGGTAGCTCTAAAAGATATTTAATACTAGCATTAGAAACTTTATTAAGAATGGCGTAGCTTACGGCATCAAAACCGCGAGAGTTTAAAGCAGTTGGACTATTACCTTCTTTTATTTTTGCTTCAATGGTGGCGATATCGGGATTTTGTTTCCAGAAATCGGCAGACCAAAAGATATTATCTTGTGCATTTGCCGATAAACTCAGCAAAAGTATCAGGCTTATTTGAAGTAAATGTTTCATAATGTATTATGTCTAGTTTTAATAATTGTAAAAGTCGGACTTTTATAAAAACCTGCTCCATTTTTAGAGCAGGTTTTTGGTTTTAGTTTTGGGTATTTTTTTAATAAACCCCCAAGTAAAATGAATCTGCTCCGTTTTCTAGCTGTGCACCAACTTCAAAAGCATCTGGCGATGTACTGTTAGGATCAAATTTATAGATGTTACCCTTTTGCCCTAGTGGGGTAATAGCCATATAGAATTTACCATCTCTACCTACCACACCCGATTGGTAGTACCACATCCACAGGTTATTAGGAAGGTTTAATTTGGTAGCTGTTTGGTTATAAATATCAATACGTGCTACTCCCCAAGCGGCTTCTTCTTTTCCTCGACCTTTGCTAGCATCGTAAAAAGGAACGTAACCGATTCCGTTACCTACATAGAACCAACCGTTTGCACCCACTTCGGCCATTCCTAAAGCATTAGCTAAATCAAATGAGTAGCTGTTGTCGTAGTCTTCGTTACTTATTTTTAAAAGCTTAGCAGGGTTGCTGGTTAAATGATAAATATCACCTTGCTCGTCACCGTGATAGACAGGAGTTCTGTATCCATAAGTAGAACCTTGAGCATTTTCAGACCGTAAAAATTGTAAATTGGTCAATTCAGGATAATCTACCACCATAGTAGTTGCTTTATAGGTTTCTGGGTTTACGTTTTCACCCGTAGCAGGATCAAACTGGCGCATTGCCACCCCATAGTAAGCCTTTCCGTTTTTGATAGTCGGGTTATCTATTCTCCAGATATGGTAGTTCTCCTCAAAACTTGGTATTTCCAATACGCTTTTTTCTTCTAAACTCATATTCTCTAAACCAATATTCTGTAATACGGCCTCAGACTTAGTGTAAGTGTAGTTCTCGTTCTCATCGTATTGGTTTTCGGTGTTAATCGTATGCACTAAAGCATTGTCTTTGCTTACCACTGTCCAACGCGGGTAGGCGGTACCCATTGCTACCTGTACATTAGTTTCGGCTAATTGGGTATAATTCGATCCGCCATTTACTTGGTATTTATAAATCATGCCGCCACCATAGCTAAGATTATATAAAAATTCACCCGAAGGAGATCCGTAGATTCTAGCTGTTCTTACCGAAGGTACTTCAAAACCTTTACCGTTAAAACTGATGTTACCCTCAGAGATATTTTCAAGTGCCTGTGCGTAGGTTCCCGAGTTACCCTCAGAACTTACTCCAAATACCACATTGTAATAGGACTGGTTCCCAACAGGCGGAGTGGTTTTGCTGCCGTTATCATCATCAGTATCACAGCTAAACAAGCTTAATGAAAGGCCAATCGCGGCAAGCAAATTAATTTTACTTTTACTTAAAAAGGTGTTTTTAAAAATCATAGTATTTAGGTTTATATTGCGTTATAGGTTATTTTAAAATAGAAGGCTCTACCTGGTTTTTGCAGTGCCCAATTGTCGAATAAATGCTCGTTGGTAATGTTCTTGGCATCAAAGCCAAGTACAACCTTGTTTCCGGGAAAACGGTAATTCACCCCTGCACTGTGCACGGCTTGTGTGGGTATATAAGCTTTACCTTTACTGGCTAGGCTTTCCCAGTTTCTAAAAAACCGATGCGTATAGCCAAAATTGTAGTGTAAATTGAGCCCGTGGTTTTGCTTAAATAAATTTTTAAACTCATAATTGGCATATAAATTACCCGTTAGAAATGGAGCATTACGCAAGCGGTCGCCATAATAAATGTATTCTGAGCCATACTCATCGAACTTTAAGTTATAACGGGCATTAAAATTAGATAGGTTGGCGGTAAGGGTAAAGCGCTTGTCATAGTTATAATTCATTTCGAGGTCTACCCCTGTACTGCGTACCTTACCTAGATTTTCAAATCCGTATTGATCGGTGATATTGCTTGCAATTCCACGTACAATCATATCGCTAATATCTCTTAAGAAAAAATTTATATCCGCTTTAAGCTGATGTTTATTGAAGCTAAAGTTGCCTAAACTTGCGCCTAGATTTACATTGGTGCTGTTTTCTGGTCTTAAGTTGTAAGTAGGTAAAATATTTTCTGAAGTATTACCTAAGAGCTCAAATATCCCTGGCATGCGTATGGCTTTTTCTACCGAGCTGGTAATCAAAATTTCATCGGTCAAAGCATAGGAGAATGCTGCACCATAGCCGTTAAAACTTATTTTTTTATCATACGCAGTAGCGGTAAGCTTGTCTTGTCTTTTGGTGTAGTCTGTAAGCTTTACTTTTTGGTGGTAGTTCTTAAAAAATAAGGTTGAGCTGAGCTTCTCTTGTAACCATTTGGCTTCATAAGAGAAACTGAGAATGGTTTTACTTAAAAAGCGCGTGTCAAGCAGTTCATTTTCGGCCTCAGGTAATTTTGGGTCGTCTATATCCCGAGTAAATTGGTTATAAAAAAAGTTAGCATTTAGTTTCTGAGTATCAGAAAAAGAATATCCTAATCCGGTTCTATTGGCAAAGTTCTTCTCGTTATTATTGGCTAACGTAGCGGGGCCTGCCTCTCCTCCTGAATTTCTCCAATTAATGGGGTTGCCATCTTGATCTCGAACAATCTCGCCCAACCAATTATACATATAAGGGATAGTGTCAATAACTTTACGATTGGTTTGCGAATAAGATACAAAGGTTTTTGCGCTTAGATTGGGTAAGATTAAGTTGTCTTTTTCGTATTTTAAGTTAAACATACGAGTGTCGCGCTCAGACCTTCTATTGCCATAAACCACATCCATGGTTGCACCGGTTTGTATGTCATTATCCATATCAGAAAATAGCAAACCTAGACTCAACTCATCTGCAAAAGACTTATCGCGTAAACTTAAATTGGCTTGAATACCCTTAGACTCATAACTATCGTGAAACCGCTCTGCCTTAACATATTTTACTTTACCCGTTTGCGGATTAATAACATAAACATTGTCTCCGTAAACCTCATAATTATTATCGGTGTAAGCATAAAAAGCACCTATTTGAGCATTAAGTCCGGTTTTACTATCAAATAAATTAGCGTTCACGTCGGCCTGGTGGGTATTAAATGAGCCGTAACCATAAGCAACCGAAAGCTTGTTCTTTTTTTCTTTCTTAAGAATTATATTTATGCCGCCACCTAAAGCGTCTTCGGTAAGGTGACCTGGTAGCACCCCTTTGTAAATTTCAATTCGTTCGATCATACTGGGCGGTATGTTGTTTAAAGAAAAGGCTTTACCGTAATTGCGTAATGGGATTCCATCTATAAAAATGCGAACAGAGTTTCCCGTTAGACCATTTAAATTAAAATCGATATGAGAGCCTAATCCTGCAGATTGTCTTATTTTTACCCCTGCCGATCGATCTAATAACTCACTGGCGACTACATTTTGTACCGTATAGGCCTGTGTGTTTACCACCTCTATATTGTAGCCCTTTTCTTTGCTTTCGCGGATTTTAGATTTGCTTTTAATTACAACGTCTTCTAAAGCAAAATTGGTTTCTTGTTGTAGTGCTATATAAAGATTGTCTGAATGCTCGCTTAAATCGGTAGTGAGATGAATTTCTTTTTGTCCAAAAGGTTGAATAATGACCTCATATTCTTGTGCGGCTAAGCCCGAAATATTAAAATAACCTTGCTCATCAGAATACGCCGATTTTGCATTTGCAGGAACATAAATGAGTGCCGATACCACAGGGCTACCATCTTTAAAGACTACCTGTCCAGTTAGGCTCCTTAAATTGGTCAACTCTTGCGCCTGCAAGTCTAAAAGACCGAGTCCCGTGATAAAAAGTACAAGTAAAAACCTCATTTGTTACTTAAATTTATTCTAAATAAGCGCAAATGTATAACTTTATCTAGATTAATTATAAATAAAAAACGAGATAATTAGCGGGTTGGTTTTGAAACTGTTTAATAAAAATGCGAAGAAAGTGTCTTTAATTGTTTTACTGATTTTATTTGTGTTAAAAAATTATTAAGTTGAAAGAGATGAGTCTATTATTTGATAAAATGAATAAAGTGTTAAAGTTAGATAGTTAAAGCCATACTGGCGATGCTAATTTTAAGTCCGGGTATATCCAATAGTTTTTTAGCACAGGTTTCTAAGGTTGCACCGGTAGTAATAATATCATCTACCAATAGAATATGTTTGTTTTTAAGTAACTCAGTCCGCTTTAAAGCAAATAGATGGTGTTGTAACTGGGCACGGGCAAATCTATCTTTAAAAACTTGTGTTTTAGAGGGATTGTTTTTTATGAGCACTTGATGGGTGTATTTAGTCCCAAGTGCTTTTGCTATTTCTTGTCCAAATCCGGCTACTTGGTTATAGCCTCGCTTTGCCAATTTGCGCTTATGTAACGGTATGGGAATTACATAATCTATATTTTGGTAAGCAGTTACTTCTTTTAGAATAGCACCCAACCATTTTCCCAAATAAAAACTAATTTCAACCCGACCTTTATACTTTAATTCATGCATTAAATGTTGCACCAACGAGTTTTTCTCAAAAATAAACAAGCTACAGGCATTCTCTAAGGGTATTCTTCCCGAAAATACTTTTTTTACTGTATTTTCGTTGGTTAATTGTGCATTGGCCATCGGTAACAAATAATGACAAGCCAAACAAATTACTTGTTCACTATTGAGTAGGTGCTCAGCACAACAGGCGCAGGTTTTTGGAAATAAAAAATTTAATAACAAGATTAGTTGCTTTTCATTAGGCTTGTTTAATTTACGTAAAATTCTTGAAAAGAGAGGCTTATGAATATTCAGAATAATAAAAACATACTCAAGGTACTCATGCTAATGCTTGCCGGGATCTTGATAATCTCTGTGTTTTTTACGCTAAATTTTTATCAAGAAAACAAAAAAAACTTGGCTATTATAGCACAGGAAAAGGAACGTTTACGCACCGAATTAGATGCTTTACGCAAGCAATATGCGCAAGTAATTCAAGAGAATAAAGAGCTAAAGCATCAGGTACAAAAAGACGCCGACCGAATTAAGGGTTTGTTAGATAGTTTAGATGTGCAGCAAATTGATTTGCAACAACTTTCTAAAGTTGAATTACTAGCTATCAAATACAAGCAAAAAACCAACGGCTTGCAAAGACAAGTTGATAGTCTACAGGCTTTGAAGCGTAATTTAGAAGACGATGTTAAATTGGCAAAAGCAGCCCAAATGCGCGAGCAAAGAAAGAGCGATTCCTTAGTAAGGGAGAACCAGTTGCTCAATAGTCAATTAGATAATGCTTCACAGCTTGAATTTGGGCAAAATAAAGTGCATGCCAAGGCATCGGTCAGGCCAGGGAGTAAATCAATCCGTAAAGCAAAAAAAACACGAGTTTTAGAAATTTGCACCCAGATTCAAGCTAACACGTTGGCACAGGCAGGGGAGTATGAAATGTATATTCAAATTATCAATCCTAAAAACAACCTTCTAGGGAGCAAAGGGAACCTTAGAATGGGCAGTCAAAAGTTGGTTTATTCTCTAAAGCATAAATTTAGTTATGAGCAAAAGCAACTTGATATTTGTATGCATTTTGAACAAGAAAATTTTATAGCGGGCCGCTATGTAATCAACTTATTTTTTGGTGACCGTAAGGTAGGCACTCAAGAGTTGAATCTAGAATAAAAACCTTAAAAAAGACAAGATAAAATATTGGTATAATATTACTATTTTTGTGCTATGGCAAAACAACAAGACACATTTAAACAAGTAATAGCCCATGCTAAGGAGTATGGCTATATTTTTTCATCTAGCGAAATCTATGATGGATTAAGCGCCGTTTATGATTACGGTCAAAATGGAGCAGAACTCAAAAAAAATATAAAAGATTATTGGTGGAAAAGCATGGTGCAAATGCATCAAAATATTGTTGGCTTAGATGCCGCGATTCTTATGCATCCTACCACTTGGAAAGCCTCGGGTCACGTAGATGCTTTTAACGATCCTTTGATTGATAACAAAGACTCTAAAAAGCGTTACCGCGCCGATGTTTTGGTAGAAGACTATGCAGAGAAACTTAATCAAAAGGCAGAGAAGGAAATTGCCAAGGCTAAGAAACGCTTTGGAGATGCTTTTAATGAGGAGGAGTTTGTAAGCACCAATCCGCGTGTATTGCGTTATCGTAAAGAGCAAAAAGAAGTGCTGGAGCGTTTAGCTAAATCACTTACCGAAGAAGATCTCGCCGATGTTAAAGCTTTAATTGAAGAATTAGGGATTGCTTGTCCCGAAACCGGTTCAAAAAACTGGACCGATGTTAAACAATTCAACTTGATGTTTGGCACTAAACTAGGTGCTTCGGCAGATTCAGCTACCGATTTATACCTACGACCTGAAACCGCTCAAGGTATATTTGTAAATTTTGCCAACGTGCAAAAAACGGGGCGTATGAAAATTCCATTTGGGATTGCTCAAATAGGTAAAGCCTTTAGAAATGAAATTGTAGCGAGACAGTTTATTTTTCGCCAGCGCGAATTTGAACAAATGGAAATGCAGTTTTTTGTTCGCCCAGGCGAAGAACTCAAGTGGTTTGAGTATTGGAAAGAAACCAGACAAAATTGGCATCGATCATTGGGCTTAGGCAATGATAATTATCGTTTCCATGATCATGAAAAAATGGCTCATTACGCCAATGCCGCTACCGATATCGAGTTTAATTTTCCATTTGGTTTTAAAGAATTAGAGGGCATACATTCTAGAACCGACTTTGATTTGAAAGCCCACGAGCAGCACTCTGGTAAAAAATTACAGTTTTTTGATCCTGAATTGAATAAGAATTACACCCCTTACGTTATTGAGACTTCTATAGGACTCGACCGTATGTTTTTAGCGGTTTTCTCTAGTGCTTTACAGGAAGAAGAATTAGAAGGAGGCACTACGCGAACCGTCCTTAAATTACCTGCTATATTGGCACCTTATAAAGCGGCCATCTTGCCGTTAGTTAAGAAAGACGGTTTACCCGAAATAGCCGAAAAAATAGTAGAAGATTTACAGTGGGACTTTAATGTGACTTACGACGAGAAAGACGCCGTAGGTAGGAGGTATAGAAGACAGGATGCTGCTGGAACTCCTTTTTGTATTACTGTAGATCACGATACTTTAGAAGACAACCAAGTGACTATTAGACACCGTGATAGTATGGAGCAGCAGCGCGTACCTATTGCGCAATTACGTGAAATAATAGGAAAAGCAGTAGATTTTAGAACCTGGATGCAACCCCAATAAAATTTTTATGTTAAAGCAATTATTAAAATATACGCGCTATGTGGCATTAGGAGCCTTTTTTATTTGCTTTATATTGTTGCGATTTGAGTGGGGGAAAGCTTTAATTTCAATGGATTTGCAAAACTTTTTTGTGTTGATTTATCTGATTGCGGAGGTGTTTTATTTACGACTGCAAGTGAAGAGTCAAAAAGAAGAAATAAGAAGGCTTAAAGAATAGAATAAAAAGCTATAAATAAAAAACCCAGTGAGAACTGGGTTTTTTTATGTTTAGATCCGCCTTGAGCGTAATAATAAAATTAATTCTTAGGCATATGAAGAGCTATTAAAACTCTGCGTTTTGGGGTGTTCTAGGAAAAGGAATTACGTCTCTAATATTACTCATTCCGGTTGCGAAAAGCACCAAACGTTCAAAGCCCAGTCCAAAACCACTGTGAACACAAGAACCAAAACGGCGGGTATCTAGGTACCACCATAGTTCTTCCTCGTCTATATTAAACTCTTTCATTTTTTCTTGTAGTACCTCTAAACGTTCTTCACGTTGCGAACCACCTACCATTTCGCCAATACCAGGGAAAAGAACATCCATTGCTCTAACGGTCTTGCCGTCTTCATTTAAACGCATATAAAAGGCTTTTATTTGCGCAGGATAATCAAATAAAATCACTGGGCACTTAAAGTGTTTTTCTACCAAATAACGCTCGTGCTCACTCTGCAAATCGGCACCCCACTCTTCAATTAAATAATCAAACTTCTTTTTCTTATTCGGTTTAGAATTTTTAAGAATTTCTATGGCCTCTGTATAGCTTACTCGTTTGAAATTATTTTCTGTGATAAACTTTAATTTTTCTCGTAAGGGCATGGGCGCTCTATCTTTTTCGGGCTTTGCCTTATCTTCTTGAATTAAGCGGTTTTCTAAGAATGCGAGATCATCATCACAATGAGTAAGCACATAGTTTAAAACATATTTAATAAAATCTTCGGCCAAATCCATATTGCCATCTAAATCACAGAAGGCAACCTCTGGCTCAATCATCCAAAATTCAGCTAAGTGTCTTGAGGTGTTTGAGTTTTCTGCTCTAAACGTAGGTCCAAAGGTATAAACTTGACCAAGGCCCATTGCATAAGTTTCGGCTTCTAACTGTCCGCTAACGGTAAGATTGGTTTCTTTACCAAAGAAATCTTCTTTAAAATTTACTTTACCATTTTCATCTTTGGCAGGGTTGTTTAGGTCAAAGTTAGTAACGCGAAACATTTCGCCTGCACCCTCGGCATCACTACCCGTAATAATAGGCGTGTTTACGTAATAAAATCCGTTTTCATTAAAGTATTGGTGCACCGCAAAAGATAATTTGGCACGTACGCGCATAATTGCACCAAAGGTATTGGTACGTACGCGTAAGTGAGCTTGCTCTCTAAGTTTTTCTAGACTATGACGCTTAGGAGAAAGGATGGTTTTTTTTACATCATCAGAGTTGGCTTTACCTAGAATAGTAATCTCTTTGGCAGCAATTTCTACCTTTTGCCCTTTACCTTCACTTTCTTTTAAAGTTCCAGTAATATGTAGGGCAGCGCCAATATTAATTTCATCTAAGATTTCTTGTGGTGTATTTTCAAAGTCAACTACGGCTTGTATATTATTTATCGTAGAACCATCATTAAGAGCAATAAAGCGGTTACTTCTAAAGGCACGTACCCATCCTTGCACGCTTATCTCTTGCAGTACAGGATCGGTTTTTAATACTTCTACAATTTTTGTATTTTTCATGTCGTTTGCATTTGTAGGGCAAAGATAATTTTTTCGACATAGCTTTTAAAACCCTAAGACGGGAATTTTGGTTGCTTTCAACTTAATTCGATTCTTGTTAAGTCAAAAAAGCGGTTTAAGGCTAAAAAATTAAGTTTACGATTACCCCGAATTTTTTAAAAGCAGCCTTTGTGGTTTGTACCGCCCAGTGAATAGTGGGAGCAGAATCTTATTGATGTTCTAAAAGTTGAACGATTTTTATTATGAAGCTTTATCAATTATTTAGGGCCGGTAGTCTTCGGCTTTAGCTTAATTTCGCTTTTCGCGGATATGTAAGTAGTGATCTCTAAGTAATATGTCGGTTTTATTTTTATCATCGGTAAGTAATTCCGCTGGGACGGAAGTATCAAAATCATTTAAAAAAACTTCATATTGACTAATGGGACCCGCCGAGAGTAGCATGTCTTCAGCAACAAATATATTGTTTTTATCTATGGGTTTATTTTTGGTGGCAACAAACAAAACATCGCCATACCGATTATTGGGTGCTTTAACGGGATTGAACATACTAACCTCAAATCCGGCTTGACCAAGCGTTTTATGCAGGCTAGGTACAAACTTGTTTTTAGAAAAATCTTGAATACCGCCATGTTCAATTATTAAGGTGCCTTGATCGGGTAATAGCTCATACATTTTTTTGAAACTTTCTAAGGTTACCAATTGCTTGGCTACATTTTCGCCAACAATAACATCGAGTACAATGATATCGTATTGTTTTTGTGCGGTATTAATAAAGTAGCGCCCATCGGTAATATGACTTTTTTCGGGGTGTGGTTTCATTTTAAAATACTTTACCCCATAATCATAAATGCGTTGATCAATCTCTACGGTTTCTACATCTATATTGTACAATTGCATGTCTGAGTATATATTACCTGCACCTAGACCTACAATTAGTGCTGATTCTTTCTTAGGCAATTGTCCTACCAAATTGCGAATAAAGTTTACATAATAAACCAAACTGGCTTTGGGGTAGTTTAACACGGCTTGATTTTGCATCACGTTATTTACCTTGAGCATTCTAGCTTTAAAGGGACGACCGTCTGGACTTTTTAAATTTTGATTACTGATACTGATTTCGCCTAGCAAACCTTCTGAATATTCTACTAAACTTTCTCCCTTAGCGTGAATGGGAGAGTATTCTTGATAGCTTACATAAGCTTGCCTAAATTGGGCTAAAATTATCAATGCTAAAACCAAGCCCATCGGTACAGAAATTTTTTGCCGTAATAATAGTACAGCCGAAAATAATATTACGAAAGCACCTAATAGAATAACCGGTAAGCTAATACCGTATTTAGGAATAATTAGAAACCCGAAAAGCAGCGTGAATAAAATACCGCCAAAAGTAGAAATGGCGTAGATGTTACCAGCAGATTTGCCTGCCCGCTGTACCGTTTGGTTGATTTGCTCAATGATCATTGGGCTCATCATACCCATTAGAAAAACGGGAGGAAATAAAAAGATAAGTTGAGAAAGTATAATGCCGGTAAAAAATGGGAGCTTAATGGTTTCTTGCATAACGGTTCTACCTAAGCTAGGCTGTAGCATCACCATTAAGCCACTGATAAGAAAAACTAGAAAAATGGCTTTTGGTGTGCTTGTTTTTGTTTTGGTGGTAGCATAACCACCGGTATAATAACCTGTCATTAGGGCTAGCAAAGTAATTGACAAAGTTGAGGCCCAACTGTAAAGAGA
>NZ_JBHULZ010000014.1:0-103485 GCF_042684705.1 Mesonia sediminis | reverse complement strand
CCCCCCCCCCTTTTTTTTTAATCTTTAAAAGATTGGGTTTAATTTTTAAATTAAGCATAATTTTTATGTAAAAGAATTGGGGTAAATATAAAAATTATAATAATTAGACCCAACTGGATAATTGGTTTTATTCCTTTTCCTCCATTTCTTCTGGTAGAATTTCTAAGTTTGGTTCTTTAAAATCTTCTTTATTGGCAATGCTTCTTGCTAAAGAAAGTAATAAAGAAGGGAGCAGAAGTAGGTTAGAAAGCATCGCAAATAGCAAGGTCGCAGAAACCAATCCGCCTAATGCTTTAGTACCTCCAAAACTACTAATCATAAAAACAGAAAAACCAAAGAAAAGCACAATTGAGGTATAAAACATACTTACGGTAGTTTCGCGCAAAGCGGGGTAGACCGATTTGCTAATTTTCCAGTTTCTAGCCTTGAGTTCTTGCCTGTATTTAGCCAAAAAGTGAATGGTATCATCTACCGATATACCAAAAGCAATACTAAACACCAAAATAGTAGATGGTTTGATAGGAATGCCTAAAAAGCCCATCATACCTGCGGTAATAAGAAGAGGGAGTAAATTGGGAATTAGTGATATGATAATCATTTTGAATGACCTAAACATCCAAGCCATAAAAATAGCAATAAGCAAAATGGCTAAAGACAATGACATTACAAGGTTTTTAACCAAATAATTGGTTCCTTTTTGAAAAACCAGAGCCTTACCTGTCATGGTAATTTCATAGCGATCTTCGGGAAAAAGCTTGTTGATTTTTGGCCATATTTGATCTTCAATAGCCTCCATTTCTTCGGTGCCAATATCTTTCATAAAAACCGTCATTCGGGCAAATTGCCCCGTAGAATCTATATAGGCATTTAGCTGATTGCTGCCTTCGGTATTTACACCCTTTAAGTACGGGAAAATAAAATTTTTCTCTTGTGAAGTAGGTAATTGGTAGTATTTTGGGTTGCCGTTGTAATAGGCTTGTTTGCTATATTTCACCAGTTCTACCATCGATACGGGTTTAGACAGTTCTGGGTATTCGGCAAGCAGATCTTGTAGATCGCGCATGCGTTTAAGCGTGCTTAATTTGGTGACTCCTTGAGGTCTTTTAGTGTCAATCAAGAGCTCGAGTGGCATAATTCCATCAAATTCTTCTTCGAAGAATTCGATATCTTTAAAAAAGGCCGCCTCTTTTGGCATATCCTCGAGTAAACTACCCGAAACCCTAATGGTGTAAATGCCAATAATACTTATTACCAAAGCACAAATAGAAACTATATAAATAGTGATGCGTCTATGCTTTACCATGCGCACAATCCAATTTTCAAAGCCTTCTATCCAGGTTTTTCCTAAATGCCTCAAATGCCGTTCTTTGGGTAAGGCCAAATAGCTGTAAATTATAGGTATAATCAAAAGGCTAAGAATAAAAATAGCCACTATATTTATTGAAGCTACAATACCAAATTCTTTGAGCAAGGTGCTTTCTGTAATAATAAAAGTAGCAAAACCAGAGGCGGTAGTTACGTTGGTCATCAAAGTTGCATTTCCAACCTTAGCTATAACCCGTTGCAATGATTTAGCTTGATTTCCATGCTTTTTTATTTCTTGCTGGTATTTGTTAATCAAGAAAATACAATTAGGAATTCCAATTACAATAATAAGTGGCGGAATAATAGCGGTTAAAACGGTTATTTCATAATGCAGTAAACCTAAAACTCCAAAAGCCCACATTACTCCAATAATTACCGTAAGCATAGAGATTAAAGTGGCGCGCACCGATCTAAAAAAGAAAAAGAAAATAAGTGAGGTTACCAATAAAGCTCCTCCTACAAACCATTGAATTTCATCGATGATATTTTGCGAGTTAAGCGTACGGATGTAAGGCATTCCCGAAACGTGAATTTTTATATCATTTTCTTCTTTAAATTCATCTAAGACCGGTTGTAGTTTTTCGAGTATAAAGATTTTTCTTTCTTTGCTATTTACAATGGCCTTATCTATGTAAACTGCGGTTTGTACCGTATTCGATTTTTTGCTGTAAACCAGGCCTTCATAAAAAGGCAATTTTTCAAATAAATGGGTTTTGAGTTTTTGGGCTGCAGCCGAATTGATAGCAGTACTGCTGTCAATTACAGGAACTAACTCAAACCGTGCTGGGTTTTCAAACTTTTTTAATTGTTTTAAATTATGTAAACCTAGCGTATGTTCAACCTCTTGAAAAGTACTTAACTTTTTAGCAAGTTGATTCCAAGCATTTAGTTTTTCTGGCGTAAATAAAAGCGAATCATTGGTTGCGATGAGTAAAACATTGCCCTCTTCGCCAAATGTATTTACAAATTTTTGATACTCTTGGTTAACTGGATGATGATCGGGTAGCAGGTTGGCCTCGGTGTAAGAAAACCGCATATTTTTCCATTGCATTGCCAAAAAAGTGGTCATGGCCACAATTCCTATAATAATAAGGATTCTATTTCTTAAGATAATACGCGCTATGGTATTCCAAAAACCAAAACTAAACAGCTTAGACATGAGTATGAATTAAGGCTGCAAAGGTATAAAATGATACCTAATAATATAGTGATTTTAGCAATTAAAGCTTGAAGTAAAAGGTGAATTTTAGACTGATATTATCTTCTAATTGAGGCAGGTGATAGGCACCGTAGCGATAGGCAAAGTTTAATCCGAAACCAAAAAGTATATTGTTCAATTCTATACCGGCTTCGTGATAACCTTTGTTTAGCGTATTAAAACGCACCCCGAGATGCCTGTCTTTTGCATCAAAATCACCAATAGCGTGGCGCGAGATAAATACCAGTTGAGGTTGAATACGCTGTGATATAGTAAAGGGGCGTAATTTATGCTTTATTTGTAAACTAGCCTGTTTGTCGCTAAAAAACTCACTAAAATACATGGTTTCAAAGGTTCGTCTACCCGCCACAGAAAACCGATTCATAACGGTTTCTTTATTGGGGCTGTTTGGGAAAGCATGAAAAGTATGGGTAAGCGGTAAATCTCCAAAACCTGCGTTGGCTTCGGCAATGAATTCGGTGTTTACTTGAGTAATGCGTTCTATGGTATATTGCATTTTAAGTCCTAATTTGGTATAGTTGTAATCACCGTTAAGTACTCCTTTTATAGCTCGCTCTAGCTGGAAACTGAATTGCGGATAGCCCACCTCGACTTCTATATTTTTGTTTGGCGCTTGTAAAAATGTACTTTTAGGACTGTACCTAAAACTTGCTGTAAACGCGGTAATATCATAGGCTTTTCTGGCGCGCTGATTGTCGATGTAGCGGTAACCACCAGTCTGATTGATATTGGTTTTGGCTACCTTAAATTCGCTTAAAAGCGAAGGGGCAATTTGGTGTTGCAGGTTAGCTTGATAAGATTCGTATTTGTAGTAAAAGTTGATGTTTACCAGGCGAGGCTCAAATAGTGAATAAACGCGAGCATCTGTGAGGTATTTAAAAGTTCCTATTTCTTCAATATCATTTATATAACTCAGGTTTAACCAAGTATTTTTATTGGGGTTTAGTTGATAGCCTGCACCAATTTTATATTTAAAAGCTCGGTCTTTAAACCCATAAACGCTGTATCCATCAATTCTAAAGCGTTTAGCAAAATTTTGATTAGTTACTCCCCCAGCGCCCAGCCTAAATCCTTCGTAATCGTTGTATTTAACAAGTGTGCGTAAATCGAGATTAAAAAAACCTATGGGCAAATAACCGATGTTGAAATTTTGAAGTAGATTAATCTTTCGGTCAATATCTTGTTGCTCTATTAGCTGCTCCACACTTTTAAATGTTCGTTGATCTCTGGAGGAGTAGGGGATGCTCCTATTTTGCTGCCAAAACTCAGTACTTCGCTCAGTTGCCTTGGCGGCTAAGCTAATGGCCGCTTTCTGGTTTAATAGTGGCTTTTCACTATTAAACTTCCAGTTTGAGTTAGTGCTAATAGCTTGTAAATATTGTGGTTTCTCATTAGACTTGTTTGAAGTAAGACTACCTAAACTAATGCTTCCGCCAAAAATGGATACTTTTTTACCTCCAGTTCCTGGTTTTAAAAGAATTTCATTTCTTACAGGAAACCAAATATCTTGCTCGGAAAGATAGGTGAAATTTTGCGTGGCCTCTATTTCTAACTCTCCTTTTAGTTGACCTACAGCTTTTTGGAGTCCATAGTTTAAAGTGTCGATGTATAACAAGCCTTCTAATGAGGCTACGGTTTTTTGGCGTTTGGGTTGAAAGTAAATAACGTACGCAGGGCGGGTACTTTGGGTGGTGTCTAGTACTTTATAACGATAGTTTCTAAAAGTATTTTTTGCAAGAGGGCCGGCATAGTCATTTCCAAAAATTGTATATTTTTCTTTATACCAAGAAGGTGATTGAATGTTTAATGAGAGCATTTCGAAAACGGGTTGTTTGAAACCGGCTGTTCTGGTGCCTAAAATTTTCTCTTGTAAGCCTTTGTCTTTTGTATATTCAAAATTGCTAAATTCTTCGGTTAAATAAGCGCGGCCTTGATTTAAAATGGTAGAAACACTGGTATTTGTGGTGTCTAAGTCAACTTGAAAACCTGCTTTTTGGTTATCGATAATTAATTTGAGGTAGTTATTGTAGCTGTAATTTTTAAATTTAAGATCGGGGTCGTTGTACGCTTTTTGCTGAATGCTTTTATTAATAATACGTTGAGCGAGTTGTTGGGTTGAGGTTACAAAAACTTCCTCGAGTTTTTCTGGGTCTGGTTCAAGTTGGATAAGATAATAGGGGTTAGAACTAATCTTTATCTTTTTACTGATGTAGCCCAAGTAACTCACCTTTAAATATCCTTGCTTTTGGCTAACATTGAGATTAAAACTTCCGTCAATATTGGAGAGTTCGGTTTGATTTTGGTTCACCCATTCAATTCTAGCATAGGGTATAGGAGTTTGATCTTCTTGCGATACTATTTTACCTCTAAGAAGGTGTTGGGCATGCGCAAAGCTCCCAACCAACAACAAAAGATAAAGAATTTTAAACCTATGCATAAATAAATATATAAGATGCAAGTAAACAAAAAAAGCGACAAGATTGTCGCTTTTAAAAGATTTTAGCAAAAGAATTAAACCGTCATAATTTCTTTTTCCTTTACTTTTAGAATGGCATCTATTTGAGCGATGTGTTTATCGGTAAGCTCTTGCACATCGGCTTCAGCTCCTTTAAGCATGTCTTCAGATAGATCTAATTTTTTCAATTCGTTGTTGGCGTTTTTACGATCATTACGTACACCCACTTTGGCATCTTCGGCTACAGCTTTTGCTTGCTTGGCTAGTTCTCTACGACGTTCTTCGGTTAAAGGGGGAACATTGATAATTACACTTTCTCCGTTATTCATAGGGTTAAAGCCTAGGTTGGCATTCATAATCCCTTTTTCAATTTCGGGAATCAATGATTTTTCAAATGGCTGAATAGAAATGGTACGTGCATCTGGGGTGTTGATATTTCCCACCTGGTTAAGCGGTGTTTTGCTTCCGTAATACTCTACCAAAACTGAACTCACCATATTAGGACTAGCTTTACCGGCTCTAATCTTAATCAATTCTTTTTCTAAATGCTTAATAGCATTTTGCATGGCCTCTTCGGTGCTGTCTATAATTAATTCTATCTCTTCGTTCATGGTTTTACAATTTATAAACTGGTTGTCAAATATACGATAAGTCTTTTTACAGGTTTACTTTAGTACCAATGTTTTCGCCGTGTACTACTTTTAATAAATTACCGGGCTTGTTCATATCAAATACAATTATCGGCAATTGGTTTTCTTGGCTCAAGGTAAAAGCGGTAGTATCCATAACTTTTAGTCCTTTGCGTAGTACATCATCAAAAGTAATAAAATCAAATTTTGTTGCTTCGGTGTTCTTTTCGGGATCTGCTGTGTAAATACCATCTACTCTTGTACCTTTTAAAATGACATCGGCATTGATCTCTATGGCGCGTAGTACAGCTGCAGAGTCTGTAGTGAAATAAGGATTACCTGTACCACCGCCAAAAATTACCACACGGCCTTTATCTAAATGTCTCATAGCCTTTCGGCGGATAAAAGGTTCGGCAACTTCATTAATTTTTACTGCTGATTGCAAGCGAGTAGGAATTCCGGCATCTTCACAAGCACTTTGTAGGGCTAAGCCGTTGATAACCGTGGCTAACATCCCCATGTGGTCGCCTTGAACGCGATCCATACCTTTGCTGGCTCCGGCAACTCCTCTAAAGATATTACCACCACCAATTACGATGGCTACTTGTACTCCTTTATCGGTAACCGATTTAATTTCTGCGGCGTATTCGGCGAGTCTTTCTGGGTCAATCCCATACTGGCGATTGCCCATCAAAGCTTCTCCAGATAGTTTTAATAAAATTCTTTTGTATTGCATAAGTTGTGTCGTAAAGTTGCGCAAATATACGCATATTCTAAAGTTTGAAAAACGGCATGTAAAAAAACCATTCATTTAGCTGGACCTTTTTGGGGTAGGAATAATGTTCTTGGCTTTAAATTTTGTTATTGGGGATAGAGTAGAATAGCATTAATTGAGTGGTAATCTTGGGTTTAACTTTTTTAGCTTAAAAACAGTCTATTTAAGTGCAAAAAAAAGCCCACAACTTTTGAGTTGTAGGCTTATATAAAATAGGAGTTCTACTTAAAATTATCCTAAGGAAACACGCTTAAATTCAGTAATGTTAACCTCTCCGTAAGAAGCTACATACTCGGCTACGTTTTTCTTATCATCTTTGATAAAAGTTTGATCTAATAAGCACATTTCTTTATCAAGAGTAGTGTTATCAGATAGGAAACGATCCATTTTACCTGGTAAGATTCTATCCCAAATTTTCTCTGGTTTTCCTTCAGCTTTAAGTTCTGCTTTCGCATCTTCTTCGGCTTTAGTCATTACTTCGGGAGTAATTTGTGACATAGAGATAAACTGTGGTACGTTTTTCTTGGTTTTTCCTAAACGCTCAAGCTCTATATTTCCTTTTTCAATTTCAGCAATTCTAGCTTCGGTTTCAGAAGCTACGAATGCAGGGTCAAGATCTTTGTAAGACAATGCTGTTGCGCCCATTGAGGCAATTTGCATGGCAACATCTTTACCTAAGGTTTCTGCGTTATCTACTTTAGCAGAGAATCCAACTACAGCAGCAATTTTGTTAATGTGCACGTAAGACGCTACAAAAGGAGCTTTAACTACCTCAAAAGCATTAATATCTAATTTTTCACCAATAACTCCAGTTTGCTCAACAAGTTTATCGGCTACACTCATCCCGTTAAAGTCTGCAGCTAAAAACTCTTCTTTAGTTTCATAGTTTAAGGCCAATTCGCCCAACTCACTTGCTAATTGCAAGAAATTCTCATTTTTACCTACGAAGTCAGTTTCGCAACCTAAAACAATAGCTACACCTTTGTTTTCTTCGGCGTTTACTTTGGCTACAGCAGCTCCTTCAGAAGACTCTCTGTCTGCTCTTTTTGCCGCTACTTTTTGCCCTTTTTTACGTAATACTTCAATAGCCTTGTCAAAGTCACCTTCGGCTTCTACTAAAGCTTTTTTACAATCCATCATACCGGCACCGGTAGATTTTCTTAATTTATTTACTTCTGCAGCAGTTATTTTTGCCATTTTTTTCAGATTTTAATTTTAAAAAGCAAAGTCGTTTGCAACTCTATTTTACAATAAAATTACTAAACGACTTAGCATAGATTATAAAACGATTATTTTATTTGTCTTCTTGAGTTGCCTCTTTAGTTTCGGCTTGTTTTTTTGCCGCTTTAACTTCTTTTTTAGCGTCTTTGTCTGCTTTTCTTTCTTGCAAACCGTCAACTATAGCATCTGAAACGTAAGAGATTACTTTCTTAATTGATTTAGAAGCGTCATCGTTTGATGGGATTACGTAATCTACCTCACGTGGGTCAGAGTTGGTATCAACCATCGCAAAAATAGGAATGTTTAATTTTTGAGCTTCTTTAATCGCGATATGTTCACGAGTGATGTCTACTACAAATAGTGCTCCAGGTAAGCGTGTCATATCAGAGATAGAACCTAAGTTCTTTTCTAATTTTGCACGTAAACGGTCTACTTGTAAACGTTCTTTTTTAGAAAGTGAGTTGAAAGTACCATCTTTTTTCATTCTATCGATAGAAGCCATTTTCTTTACGGCTTTTCTAATCGTAACAAAGTTGGTAAGCATACCTCCAGGCCAACGCTCTGTAATGTACGGCATATTTGCTCTTTCAGCTTCTTCTGCAACAATTTCTTTTGCTTGTTTTTTGGTAGCTACAAATAAAATTTTTCTACCGCTGGCAGCGATTTTGCTAAGGGCGTTTGCCGCCTCTTCCATTTTAGCTGCACTTTTATATAAGTTGATGATGTGAATCCCGTTGCGCTCCATATAAATGTAAGGCGCCATGTTGGGGTTCCATCTTCTTGTTAGGTGACCAAAGTGTACACCTGCATCAAGTAATTCTTTAACTTCTACTTTGTTTGCCATTTTTGTAATAGTTTACGTTCTGTTGAGATAGCAATAAACAAGTGGCTTACTTGTGTAATGGCCTTGCCTATTTAGATGCTAAACTAACTTCCGCTTTAAGCGAAATAACAACAAATACTTTAAATTTAAAATTGATTTTTTAATTCGTTCCAGAAATCGATTAACGTTTCGAGAATTGGAATTTCTTACGTGCTTTCTTCTGACCAAACTTCTTACGCTCAACCATTCTTGGGTCTCTAGTAAGTAAGCCTTCTGGTTTTAAAGCCGTTCTGTTTTCTTCGTCGATTGCACACATAGCTCTTGCAATAGCTAAACGTACAGCTTCTGCTTGACCAGTAATACCACCTCCTTTAACGGTAACATTTAAGTCGAAAGCTTCTTCGTTACCAGTTAACATTAAAGGTTGGTTTACTTTGTATTGTAATGTACCTGTTGTGAAATAATCGTTAACCTTTTTCTTGTTTACTGTAATTTCACCTTTACCTGCTTGTACGAATACACGTGCTACGGCAGTTTTTCTACGACCTATTTTGTGAATTGTCTCCATTTACACCAGTTCGTTTAAGTTAATATTCTTTGGTTTTTGTGCTTCGTGCTCATGCTCAGAACCTACATAAACCTTTAAGTTTTTGAATAAGGCAGAACCTAACTTGTTTTTAGGTAACATTCCTTTTACAGCTTTTTCAATAACTCTTCTAGGGTCTTTTTCAAATAAGCCAGCTGCATTCAAGCTTCTTTGTCCGCCTGGGTATCCAGTGTAACGGATATACTCCTTAGCTTCCCATTTTTTCCCTGTAAGGTTGATTTTTTCTGCGTTTATAACGATTACGTTATCACCACAATCAACATGCGGGGTGAAATTAGGCTTGTGCTTTCCTCTGATCAACTTTGCCGCGATCGAAGAAAGACGACCTAACGATTGTCCTTCTGCATCTAACACAACCCACTCCTTATTCACGGTGCTTTTGTTGGCCGATACGGTTTTGTAACTTAATGTATTCACACTAAATAAATTTATAAATTAAACATTCCTTTCCCATTCCCGATTGAGGGAAATGGGTTGCAAAAGTACGATTTTTAATTTATTGAACAAGCCTGTCTTGTTAATTTTTATGTGAAGAGACTCAATTTCAATTGTTTGATTTGTAAACAAGGCTTTAAAGACAAATGTTTCACTGCTCTATATGTTATTAAAAATGAGAAGCTGTGTGTTTTTGGAAAAAAAAGGCATACTTTTAAAGAAAGCCGGCCTGTTTTAATTCTTTTTGAATGCCAGTAATATCTTCTGGGATATGATGAACGTTTAACCAATTAAAGTCTAAACCGTGGTGGATACACTTTTTTGTTAACAACTCATTTTTTACTATATTTTCTGATAATTCTTCTAACAGGGGTTGAAATTCTAAGTGTAGGTCTTGGTGCATCTTTTTAATTTGAACCAAGCATTTAAAGATGCGTTTAATGATGTAAATATAAAATTTTTGACTAGCATAAAGGTTACTATTTTCAAATAACGAGGTGCCATACTTCAACAAGTTGTTGAGCATTAAAAGATTTAAATATACTTCGCCAAATTGATCTTTGGTAGTGCGACTGTGATCGCTGATTTCTGAACTGAGTCGGCTGGTGAATACCTTTAGTTGGTTGAGTGAAACCGATTCTTGTGCAATTTTTTTACTGATTTTTAAAATATGTTGCTCTAAGATAGCTCTGCGCTCATCTACATTTTTATCATCAATTAACCTAAAATGCAATTGCTTGATTAGGTTTTTGTCCTTTTTAAGCAGACGCAATAAGAGTTGGTCTTTTTCTTTTTGTGACAAGGCTAAAACCGCTTCTTTAAAATCGATTGAAAATTTCATAAGCTATCTTTTTAAATTAATAGTAAGGTGATGGCTTAACTTGGTTTTTGAAAATATATTAATGCGCTTCAAGCCAGTTATTGCCTACACCAACCTCTACATCAAGTGGGACACTTAATTTAAAAGCGTTTTCCATTTCATATTGTACCATTTGCTTTAATTCTTTCAACTCGGACTTAGGTACATCAAAAATCAATTCATCATGAACTTGAAGCAGCATTTTAGATTTTAAATTCTTAGCTTCTAACTGGTTTTGAATATTGATCATGGCAACTTTAATGATGTCTGCTGCGCTACCTTGAATGGGTGCATTTACAGCATTGCGCTCTGCTGCACTGCGCACGACATTGTTTTTTGCATTGATGTCTTTAAGATATCGGCGCCTACCTAATACGGTTTCTACATATCCGTTTTCTCGCGCAAACTCAATTTGTTTATCAATATAATCGCGTAATTTGGGGTAAGTTTTGTAATAGGTTTTAATCAAGTCGCCAGCTTCACTCCGGCTCATATCGGTTTGATTGCTTAAGCCGAAAGCCGATACGCCATAAATTATCCCAAAGTTTACGGTTTTTGCGTTGCTTCTTTGCTCGCGGGTTACATCGGCTAAGGGTACATCAAAAACTTTTGCAGCAGTAGAGGCGTGTATGTCTTCACCGTTTTTAAAGGCTTCGATCATGGTATCTTCTTGGCTCAGCGCAGCAATGATGCGCAACTCAATTTGGGAGTAATCGGCGGCTACCAAAACGTGATTTTCATCTCTTGGGATAAAGGCTTTTCGAACCTCACGACCGCGCTCGGTGCGAATAGGAATATTTTGCAAATTAGGATTGTTACTGCTCAATCGGCCTGTGGCTGCTACAGTTTGCATGTATTCGGTATGAATTCTACCGGTTTTCTCTTGTATTTGTTGTGGTAAAGCATCCACGTAAGTGCTCTTTAGTTTCATTAATCCGCGCCAAGCGAGAACATCAGCGATAATTTGATGCTCGCTAGCCAGATAAGATAAAACATCTTCTGCCGTAGAATATTGACCGGTTTTGGTCTTTTTGGGTTTTTCTACCAACTTTAATTTACCAAATAAAATTTCGCCCAATTGCTTGGGAGAGCCAATATTAAAAGATTCCCCTGCTTCTTGATATATTGTTTTTTCTAGAGCCAGAATATCTTTTTCTAAGGCTTGGGAGAGTTGCTCTAGAAAATCTTGATTCACTCGAATGCCTTCTAATTCCATTCTTGCCAATACCTTTACCAAGGGTAACTCGATCTCTTCATAAAGTTTTTTGGTCTGGGTGGCTTCTAATTCTTGACCAAAATACTCTTTGAGTTGAAAGGTGATGTCGGCATCTTCTGCAGCATATTCTTTTTGTTGCTCTAGCGGAACCTCGCGCATAGAAATCTTCTTTCTTCCTTTACCTATGAGTTCTTCAATGGGTTGCGGACTGTAATTAAGGTAGGTTTCTGCTAAAACATCCATATTATGACGCATGTCTGGATTGATAACATAATGCGCTAACATGGTATCAAAAATAGGACCTTTAAGCTCCATGCCATATTGAGCCAATACCTTAATGTCGTATTTGAGATTTTGTCCCACTTTTATAATGCTTTCGTGGGTAAAAAATACTTCTAATTGGTCAAGTAAAGCATTGGCTTCTTGGCGATCTTCGGGAAAGGGAAGATAATAGCCTTTGTTTTTGTTCCAGCTAAAGGCTATGCCTACCAATTCGGCTTCAAAAGTGTTGAGTGAAGTGGTTTCTGTATCAAAACAAACCGCAGGTTGCTTTAGCATTTGCTTGATAAAAAGTTCTAAAGGTTTGCCGGTTTCTATAAGTTGATAATAATGCGCTGTGTTTTCTAGATTGCGATAACCCGTGAAATCTGAAGTGTCTAAATCTTCCTGATTTACCGCATTACCAAATAGCGAAAATTGACCGCTACCAGCAGTAGGTTTTTCTTGGCTTGTTTTATTGGCTTCTGGAGTGGTTAGACCGCCATTGTTGTTGCTTTGCTCGTTATACATTTTAAGGAACTGCTCACTTAAACGCCTAAATTCTAACTCTTGAAATAAAGCCATTAGTTTTTCGGTGTCGGGTGGTGAGAGTTCAAAATCTTGCTCATCAAATTCTACATCGCAATCGGTAAATATGGTGGCTAGTTTTTTAGAAAGTTTACCTAATTCTTCATTGGCTTGGACTTTCTCTTTCATTTTACCTTTAAGCTGGTCAATGTTTTCATATAGGCCTTCCATGCTACCAAATTGCTTAATAAACTTTTTAGCCGTTTTATCGCCTACGCCAGGTAAACCTGGAATATTGTCTGATGCATCTCCCATCATCCCGAGGTAATCGATAACCTGCTCGGGCTTTTCAACGCCAAAACGTTTTTTAACCTCCTCAATGCCCCAAATTTCAATCGCATTTCCCATACGTGCCGGTCGGTACATAAAAATGTTTTCACTTACCAATTGACCAAAATCTTTATCTGGGGTAACCATAAAAACTTGGTAATCTTTTTTTTCGGCCTGTTTGGCTAAGGTTCCTATAATATCATCGGCTTCAAGTCCTTCTAATTCTATTACCGGAATATGCAATGCCTTTAAAATATCTTGAATAATGGGAATAGATTGCCTGATGACATCTGGCGTTTCATCTCTATTGGCTTTATATTCTCCAAACATTTCGGTACGGGCCTTACTTCCTCCCTTATCAAAACAAACTGCAAGATGATCTGGTTTTTCACGCTTAATCACATCGAAAAGCGAATTTACAAATCCCATGATAGCCGATGTGTCTTGGCCCTTTGAGTTTATTCTAGGGTTTTTTATCAAGGCGTAATATCCTCTAAAAATTAGCGCATAAGCATCTAATAAAAACAGTCTTTTTTGCTGGGCCATAATTTCTGGTATTTAGAAGCGTAAAGCTACACGATTTTTTATCGAAAATAAAATTAAGAAGCTGTAATATGACGCGCTTGTGTGCGTACTATTAGATGTGTTATTCTTGTACAGAAGTTAATTATCTCCAAATTAAACCTTAAAAAGAGCAATATAAGTTAGTTTTGTAATCTCAAAATACAAAAAATGCGCTGGATAATTTTTATACTTTTTTATGCTGCAATTAATTTTTATAGTTACCAAGCTATTAAAACCTTAAGCAAGAATTTTTGGGTACAGGCTTTATTTATAGGCTTAAGTCTTATTTTTTTGGGCTACTTTTTATTTTATTGGTTACAACCGGCAACAGGAAGCGTTTTTACTGGAAAACGTAGTGTTGCTTTTGGTCTGCTCTTGAGTTTTATGGCTGCCGAAATGGTTTTGATTGCTTTTTTAATGGGGGAAGATATCATTCGTACCTTAATTTTTTTAAAAAATAAAATAGTTCATCCAGAAGTCGCTCATTTGCCTGGCCGAAGAAAGTTTGTAAGTACGCTGGCTTTAGGATTGGCAGCTATTCCTTTTGGTTCTCTGCTTTACGGAATGTTTAAAGGAAAGTATAATTATAAGGTACTCACCTATGAGATTAACTTTCCCGATTTACCAGAGGCATTTGATGGTTACCAAATTACCCAAATAAGCGATGTGCATAGCGGTAGTTTTGATAATCTAAAGAAGGTGAAATATGCAATAGATTTAATTAACCAACAAAAAAGTGATGCTATCTTTTTTACAGGCGATTTGGTGAACAATACCGCCGATGAAATGGAAGCTTGCCAAGAGTTATTTGGTGAACTTAAGGCTAAAGATGGTGTTTTTTCTGTATTAGGGAATCATGATTATGGCGATTATGTGCATTGGGATTCACCTCAAGAGAAAAAAGAGAACTTAAATCGCTTAAAATCTATTCAAAAACAAATGGGATGGAAGCTATTATTAAACGAGCATACGTACATCCGTAAAGGAGATGCTAAATTGGCTGTTGTGGGTGTAGAGAATTGGGGAAAAGGCGGTTTTGTGAAGCATGGCGATTTAGATCGCGCTGCAGCGGAATTAAGCAAAGAAGAATTTAAAATACTTTTGAGCCACGATCCGAGTTACTGGCAAGAGAAAATAAAAGCACACGAAAAAGAATTTCAACTTACCTTAAGTGGTCATACACATGGCATGCAATTTGGTATTGAAATACCCGGTTGGTTCAAATGGAGTCCGGTTAAATACCGATACGAAAATTGGGCTGGACTCTACAAAGAATTTAATCGTTATCTCTACGTAAATCGAGGGTTTGGCTACCTGGCTTACCCCGGTCGGGTAGGAATGTGGCCCGAAATTACCGTACTTAAATTGAAAAAAGCTTCTGCAAATGTTTAAATTTTAACGTTTAAAGCACAAAAATTATAGATTAAGTGTTTATATTCGATTTTAAAATAGATAAAATGAAATCGATAACCTTATATCTTTTATTGTTAATTACGTTAAGTGGTTTTGCTCAAGTAGGTATAAACACCGACAATCCTCATAGTAGTTCTATTCTTGATGTGCAAAGTGAGGCTGCGGGTGTTTTATTACCTAGGGTAGCCCAAGCGTCTCGTGATACTCTAACCAGCGGTATTGCCAATTCTTTGCTGCTATTTGATACCGATAATAACCAATTTTATTACAACGCTGGCGATGAGACCACCAGTAACTGGTTGGCCTTATTGAGCAGTGAAAGCAAACGCGATAATCACGTGTTGGTTAAAAGTGAAAGCGATTTACCCGCACCAAGTGGCGGTGTGATTACGCTAGACAGCCAAACGCTCTATGAAATAAACGGAACCGTTACCTTAAGCGCCAGTATAGATTTAAATGGAGCTTACTTAATTGGGCAAGATACCAATGAAGATGTTTTAAACTATACCGGTAGCAGTAGTCTATTTGTTGGTGATGCCTCAGGAAGTTTAAGGAGTGTAACCTTGTTTAATGGTAGAACGGGAAGCCTGTTTAATCTAACAGCAGCCTCATCAAGTGAACGTTTGATAGGACAGAGTGTTTTGGTAAGTGGTTTTAACTCAATCGGAAGTGTATCTGGTTATGGTTTAGTGTTTTTTAATGTTTTTCAGTTTATCGATAATGCCGATGGAATTACTTATACCGACATAAACAGCTTACTTCTTAATAACATAGGATGGCAAATTAATAACACCGGTACTTATGAAACTTTTACAGGAACGTTTAATTTTATTCAAAAATCAAGCGGTTTTTCTTACGTCGGTGCTAGTTCAACGGGAATTGATGTAAGTAGCAATCCAATTTTAGATAAGGGTGTGATTAAGGATGTTGTTTTTAGTGGTTCTGGAGATTTTGTAAAGCCCTACTCGGGTTCTAACACTTATCCTGGTTATAATTTTGATATAAACTGGGATGTCGATTGCGTAGGGATACCTCGTGAATCAGATAATAATGCTTCGGGAAACATCTACATAACAAGGAATTCTACCACTGGCAATCCTTCATTTAACGTCAGTACTGCGGTACCGATAGATGCACAGATTAGTGCTGGGCAGCTTTTTCGCTTTTCAAACTCTACTTCCAATGTTACCGGTACCAATAATGTGTTGGTTTATGAAGGGAAGGAACCTAGAACCTTTACAGTAACGGGTAATTTATCGTATCAGTCTACATCTACTAATAATGGAGATGCAACCATTCACGCCTTCTATATTAGACGTTTTGACAGTGCTGGAGCCAATATAGAAATACCATCTGGTACAGAAATTTACTCTGAAGTGGGTGACCATCCTGATACAAGGGTTCGAACTGTACCGCTGGGAGGAAAGGTAACCTTAAATCCTGGTGACTACATACAAATCTATGCGCAATATATAAGTACTAATGGAACAACTGCTCGAAATCAAATTCGAATTTATTCGGTTAGCTTAACGCTAGAATAAAATCTTTCAGCTACTAGAAAACACGAGACCAGTTTCTTTTAAGATCTTGGTATAAAAATAGCCGTGAAAATCATCGGGTATTTTTGAGTATTTACTTTTAAACAACTTAAAATTAAAACAACTTTCTCCTTTTCGGATTTAAGGAAGTGATTTAAAACAATATCCTGCTTGGGAGAAATATTCTAAGGTATTAGGGAGTAATATTTTAAGGTTTTTTTCGGCTTTCAAGCTGTCGTGAAATACTAAAATGCTACCCGGGCCTGTATTTTTTTTGATGTAATCCCAACGCTTGTGTAAGCAAATATTTGGTTTGTAATCTAATGTGAGAATATCCCACATAACAATTTGATGGCTTTGTGCAATACGTTTTGCCTGTTTTGCCTTAAGTTTACCATAGGGTGGTCTAAAAAGCAATTTTTGATCTGATGAAGATTTAATAAGATTCTCGCACTTTTCGGTGTTTTCTATATAGACTTCATTATTGGTTTTCCATCCGTTTAAATGGTTGTAGGTGTGGTTGCCTACGCGATGGCCTTGGGTTATAATTTTTTTGAATACCTCGGGGTGCTTTTTTATATTTTCTCCTATGCAAAAAAAGCTTGCTTTAGCCTCATAATTTGCCAATTGCTCTAAGACCCATGGTGTTACCTCAGGGATTGGCCCATCATCAAAACTAAGATAAATTGATTTTTCCTCGCTTGGCATATGCCATAGACGTTTGGGAAAAATCAATTTACCAAGTTGAGCAACTGCATCAATAATCATTTTAAACTACAAGGGTAAACTGTCAGGATTAACCAATAAATTATCATCTGGTAGATTAGGTTGGACATCATCTTCTTTCAGACTACTCGACTCTTCTAGAGATTCGTTTTCTAGCATAGATTCATCATCTCCATAAAAATGATTAAACAAAGTGAGGTGTTTGTTGAATGCTTTAACCTTCTCTTCGAATATTTCTTCGTCTTGGTTGATAACCAATAAATCGATTAAACTACGGTAACGCTGAATGTTACTTACAATCTCATCTCCTAGCATATACTGGCGTTCTAAATCAAGCTGACTATAGTAAGCCAAATACTCTTGGTATTTCTCTGCGGTTCTATTCCATAAATCTCTAGCCAGTTGTTTTTCTCCTACCTTATAATAACCGTCAATAAAGGGTTCTACCAATGAGTAATACCCAAATTTATCAAGCGGCATTTTTTCCATGGCTAAATTGATAATTTCAAGCGCTTTTTCCTCTTCTCCGGCAGCTAGCAAAGACTCTGTTAAACGTGCTAGATTACTGCGGTAAGTGATTGCGTTTTTACGCGTTTCTGGGTCGTGGTATATTTTATCGCTACCGCTGTTGCCCCATTCCCAATTGCTTACAATTGAGTACATTTTTTCGTGATCTATTCTCCCCATCGAAAACGGATCTTTAGGATCTACTGGGGTTCTAATAGGAACAAGCTTATAGCAAACCCCATCTAATTGCAGATAGTCTTTCATCCATAAATAATCATCGTCGCCAAAACTCCCTCCTGTAAAATACACCGGACGCTTCCACTGCGTATTAGCCACTACATCGAGCATAAGCAACCTGTTTTTATAAAGAATCTGACTGTTGATTTCTATATCTATATAAGGCACAATCTCATCTGCGTCTTCGGGTTTAACCAAGCCGCTGTTAAGGGCATTTTCTTTGTTAACGGGTAAGCGTAGCGTTTTGGCGGGAAAAGTATTTATTACCTGACCATTGGCTAGCTCAGCTTGGGTACTAGGATGGTCACTTTTGATATATTTTAGCCAGTCGCTAATCATTAACGTGTCTGAAAGTCTTGGATCTTGGGAGTAACGAATATACTCATTGGTCCCGTAGCGGTAATTTTTATTCTCAAGGGTAGTGCGTATGGGTTCGCTTTCATAAGCCTTAACCCGCATTTGATCAATATACCAGTCGGTTGCAAAAAGACTGGTGTTAATCACCCTTACATCGGTTCGGTAATTTTCGATCTCTTGCACATACCATAAAGCAAAAGTATCGTTGTCACCAATAGTGAATAATATGGCGTTTTCATCTACAGAGTCGAGGTATTTTTTAGCCATGGCCTGAGCGGTATATCGGTCTGAACGATCATGGTCGTCATAATTTTGCGAAATTAAAACACCGGGAACTGCCAATAGACATACCAAGCCAATACTGCTGGCAGCTATTTTACTTGGAATATAATTTCGTAGCTTATGATAAATGGCGTAAACCCCCATTCCAATCCACATTGCAAATACATAGAAAGAACCTACAAGGGCGTAATCTCTTTCTCGAGGTTCGAAGGGGCGCTCGTTGAGGTATATTTTTAGGGCAATTCCTGTAAACAAGAAGAAAACCAATAAGACCCAAAAGCCTTTCACTTCTCTTTGTGCGTGAAAAAGCAATCCGATAAGGCCTAAAATCAAAGGAAGGAAAAAATAGGTATTTCGACCTTTATTATTCTCAACATCACTCGGCAAATTAGCTTGAGTACCTAAGCGTATTTCGTCTATAAAATCGATTCCGCTAAGCCAGTTACCGTGTAAATCGTTTAATCGACCCTGGATGTCATCTTGTTTCCCAACAAAGTTCCACATAAAGTAACGCCAATACATATACCCTATTTGAAACTCGATTAAATACCTGAAGTTTGAAACATCTGAAGGTTTTTGAACTACGAGGTAGGGACTAAATTGCTTTAAAAAACTGATGTAGTCTTCGTTGTTTAAACGGCCTAACGCATACTCTTTTTTAAATTGGTTTACCGTTTGAATTAATTGTTCTTCTTGTTGGTATTCTGGACTTATGGTAAACTCAATGGGGCCGGTATACTCCATATAGTTGGCCATATGTTCTGTACTCCACATACGAGGTAAAAAGGTTTTATGCTCTTTACTAGAATTTTGTTTGGCATTTTTCCAGTTGTTTACAATCTCATATTTTCCTGTGGTCTCGTTTTCTTCATATTTGGGTTTATCATCGATATAAGGATTATCGGCATCTAGACTACCAAAAATATCAGTAAACTGGGGTCCGTAAAACAACTTAGTTTCAGGATATTGCTCTCGATTATAATAAGCGAGTAGTTCACGAGCATTGTCGGGTCTATTTTCATTGATTACTGTTCCTGCGTTGGCACGGATAGGGAGCATGATCCAAGATGAAAATCCTATGAAAATGAATAAAATACAAAGTAAAACCGTGTTGATGTGAATATAATTTTGCTTTCGCGTATAATTCAATCCAAAATAAAAGAAAGCCACCAAAGCTAGTGCTGCAATTATAGTTCCCGAGTTAAAAGGTAAACCTAGACTATTGACAAAAAACACCTCGGCTTCACCAAAGAATGCCAGCGAGTAAGGTAAAAGTAATTTGAATATAAACATTAGAATACCTACCACTACTAGATTGGCAATGATAAAGTTCTTAACGGTGATATTTTTTACGTTTTTAAAATAGTATAAAAAGCCAATAGCGGGAATGGTAAGTAAGCCCATAAAATGAACACCAAAACTAAGTCCTATGATAAAAGCGATTAAAATCAACCAACGATTACCTCTGGGTTTAAACATATCGCGTTCCCATAAAAGGCCTACGTAAAAAAGAATCGCCATTAGGCAACTGGCCATTGCATATACTTCAGCTTCAACGGCACTAAACCAAAAACTATCGGTAAAGGCAAAGGCTAAAGAACCTACTAATCCGCTGGCTAAAACCGCTATTTTTTCACCTGATTTTAATTGTTCTGCTGGTCCGCTGATTTTTTGAACCAATAGCGTTATCGACCAAAACATAAATAAAATAGCAAAAGCACTAGAGAAAGCCGATAGCATATTTACAGTAAAGGCTACCGTTTCGGCATCAGGAGCAAAGGTGGAGAAAAAAGCTCCCATCATTTGAAAAAGCGGTGCTCCTGGCGGATGCCCAACTTGTAATTTGGCTGAGGTAGCGATATATTCGCCTGCATCCCAAAAACTAGCGGTGGGTTCTAGGGTTAAAGTGTATACGGTGAGGGCTATAAAAAAGCTAATCCAACCTAAGGCTTTGTTCCAAAAAGTAAAATTAAATTCTTTCATTGAGTTTTATATTGTAAGCTTGGCTATGCAACTAAAAATTAATCGGTTTATTTTCTCTAAATTCAAAAATAATACTGGCGAAGGTACTAAATATTGTTTGAAGAAAATTTTTTTAAAAAAAATTAAATTTTGTTTTGGACAATTGAAACTTTCCTTTATATTTGCAACCGCAATCAAGCATTGGCCTATGGTGTAACTGGCAACACGTCTGGTTTTGGTCCAGAAGAGTCTAGGTTCGAGCCCTAGTAGGCCAACAAAAATCCCAATTCATTTAGAGTTGGGATTTTTTAGTTTTAAGCAAATAATTTTTCAAGTCTATACAGAAAGAATTCAGTTCTTCTTACTCCTCTTAATTGAGCTCTAAATGCTTTAATTTTTGAATTAAAAGATTCTGCTGATGCATTTGTACGGATCAATCCCATTTTCTGGGTTTTTGATTTTTTAAGCAAATAATTTTTCGAGAAGATAAATCGTTCATAAAGTCTTGTAATTTAAGTCCGAGATGGTATTTAAATTTTATTTCTTATTTAATTCTTATTTGCTTAGAGATGCTATAGTCTTTTAGTGTACTAACTCTAGGTCAAAGCAAGGTTTAAACCAAATTGTTTTAATTCTAAATCTATTTTGGATCTATTATGAGTTTACTTTAGTCCACAATATAGTGGACTGACTGTGGACTCACTGTGGACTCAGTGTGGACTCACTATACTTTTGACTAGAGACTGTTAAGGGGAAATTAGGAGTTTGGTAAGTGCGACGGCTAGCTTACACTGCTTAGCTCTCGTAATTCATCTATAGCTATTAAATTTTAGAGGGCAGAATGCTTCGATCGAAGAGAATTAGTAGTTTATTTAGAGGGTTTTTGAAAGCGCTTAGGTTACAATATGCATATAATGATAAATACTGTAAATTTTTAAAAGGGGATTAAAAATTTAGGATTAAGAAAATCAATTTTTTATTTATTACTCAGCCTTTAGGTTTGGATTTGCGGTTTTTTGACTTTTGAACTGATGCAATTCAGCCTTATTTTCAATTTCGCATCGGGTTGGTTCATTGTCATCCTCAAACTCATCACTAAAAATATACTTATTTCCCTTTAAAATAAATAAGCAAATGAGTAAGACGCTTGAAAGAAAGAAAATAAATTTTATATATAAATTATTTGTTGCATACAAAGTGTAGTAGGCAAAACCAGAATGGCTGCCTAATATCAAGAAAATATAAGCTATTCGTAGCAACATTTTTTTCTTTAAAGATAATATGTCAAGCCTTGTTGTACATTTAAAATATTCCCAATTAATCTTAATTTAACGTATTGGATAAATGTGCTTTTATATCTTGTAAAGTAAATTATAGAGGAGTGACTAATAAAATTGTAAAATATATAATTCTTGGGATTATACTTTTTGGAGTAAGCTATTTTGGAACGCAATGGTATATCGAATATCGGCTAAAGCAATATTTAGGTGAGGGGCTTTTAGGTGGAGAGCTGGTGTTTAGTAAACTTGATGTAAATCTCTGGAAAAGAGCTGGACGATTAGAAAAAGTATCTTGGCATAGAACAAAAGGGGAGTCTATTTTTGAGGTAGATCAAATTGAAGTAAAAGGAGTGCAACTCTTACAACTTGTGTTTAAAGACCAATTGGCTATTAGTGAGATTGAAATTGAACAGCCTAAAATTAAATGGGTGAGTAATAAATCAATACCAGAAAAAAAGGCGGAAAAGGAGATGAAAATAAACGCCATTACGGTGGAAAAAGTGCATTTGCGAAAAGGTAATTTCAAGTGGATTGAGCACGATCGGCTGAAAGCGGAGGTAGAGCAAATTAATTTATCTGTTCATAATGTTGTGCTTAACCATAAAACAGTGAAGAAAGCTATACCTGTTGAATATGATAGCTATCGTTTTGAACTTCTTGATCTGTTCTTGAGTGTAAATAACCTACAAGACTTGAAATTGAAAGAACTTGTTTTAGACGATTCGCTATTGGAGGCAAATGATTTGATTTATACACCTAAATATTCGAAGCGAGAATATGTAAATCACATACCTTACGAAAAAGATTTGATAAATCTTAAAATTGATCGCGTCGCTTGTAAAGAATTAAAATACTCCATTGATCAAATATTTTCTTTATATATACCAGGTGTAGACATTCAAAAAGGGGATTTGCAAATTTATAGAGACAAAACCATTAAAGATGATGTGAGGCAAAAAAAGCTTTACAGTCAGATGTTACGCGAGTTACCTTTTAGCTTAAAAGTAGATACGGTAGCTATTCATGACACATTTATAAAATACCAAGAAAAGTTAGGAGAAAATGAAGTGGGTGAGGTGTCATTTGAAAATGTAAACGCCGCTATTGGTCATTTGACAGGAGGTCAAGCCCGATACAACTCCAAAAAAGAAACTACGCTTGACCTTAAGGCAGACTTTACGGGAATTTCAAAGTTAGATTTTGAGTATTCATTCCGAGTTGCTGATTCTACCGATGCTTTTCAATTTAAAGGAAGCGCCTGGGAGGTGCAAGATCACCAAGTAAATAAATTTTTTATTCCGGCTTTGGGTGTACAGGCTAACGGAAGCATTGATGCTTTGCACTATAATTTTAGCGGTGACCAAAATAAAGCCTCAGGCGAAATGATTATGGTTTATGATGAACTTAAATTTGAAGTGTTAAAGGAGAATGGGCAGAAAAAAAAGATAATGAGCTGGTTAGCTAATATTGTGGTAGATTCCAAAAATAAAACCCGTAAGCCTGTTGAGGTTACGGGTGTGAAAAGAGATAAAACAAAATCTTTTTGGAACTACTATTGGCGTTGTTTACAAAAAGGCCTTAAAAAGGAGTTGCTTTAATCTTGTTCTTTAATTTTAAAAGTAATTACAGGTATTTTAGCGTGATTTACAAGATCTTCACTGATGCTTCCGTTTAGGAAGTGTGCAATCCCTTTTCTACCATGGGTACTCACGCCTATTAGAGAGGCTTTTTTAAATGCCGCAAATTTTAAGATTCCTTTCTCAATAGATTCCGCTCCATATAAATCAAAAGAATAATTATCAAAATCTACATCTTTAAAGAAAACAGCTTTTTTCTTATTGATGTATTCGTCGGTTTTAAATTTATTTGCGGTATTGATGTAAACCACGTGCATTTCAAGATCCATTTTCTTAGCGAAATTTACTGCTTCTAGGAAGGAATCTCTATTTTTTGGCATAAGATCGGTGGCATAAACCATAGATTTAACCTTGCTCACTTCCAATTCGTTCTTCACAACCAAGACAGGAATATCTGAGTTTCTTACTACTTTTTCTGTGTTGGAGCCAATGAAAATTTCTTTAAAACCGCTTGCCCCATGTGAACCCATCACTACTAAATCGACATCATTCTCGTTTGAGAAAGTCATAATCCCTTCAAAAGCCTCATTAAATTGTACGGTTTCATAAACTGTTAATCCGTCAAGGTAATCACTACTTAAAACATCAGAAAATCGTTTACGCGCTAATTTCATAAAATAAATCGCCTCGGGTAAACTATTTGGGTTGCCGTCTAATGTGGGGTCGATCAACTGAGCAGGAAGCTCAAGCATATGTAGTAAATATATCTCGGCATCATAGGTTTTGGCTAGTTGTGCTGCCACTTTTAAGGCGTTTTCAGCTTGGTCAGAAAAATCTGTTGGGACAAGAATTTTTTTCATTTGTGTTATTTTAGTTGTCTGTTTTTGCTAATAAAAATTAAAAGTACAAATAATTTCGTTGGTTTCTAATTTATTATGTGAGAAAATATTATTACATTTGCATTGTAAACAAAAAAAAGATAGGAGGGGACACTTTAAGTCCCCTCTTTTTATAACTAGAAAAGCGTTTTATGAAGCAAGAAATAGTAGCGGGATTATTAGAAGAAGCCCTTGCTGAAAACCCTTCGCTTTTTTTGATCGATTTAAGCATACAGGCAGACAATCAAATTCAAGTAGTGATTGACGGTGACCAAGGGGTGAGTGTGAATGATTGTATTGCTGTAAGTCGAAAAATAGAACACAACTTAGATCGTGAGGAGGAGGATTTTTCTTTAGAGGTAACCTCTGCTGGAGTGACAGCGCCTTTACAATTACCAAGACAATTCAAGAAGAATTTGGGTAGAAAGTTAAAAGTTACTTTAGCCGAGGGTATTTTAGAGGGTAATTTAGATCAAGTAGAGGAAGATAAAATACTGCTGAGTTGGAAGGCTAGAGAGCCAAAACCTGTAGGAAAAGGCAAGCATACGGTAAATAAAGAGGTATGGCTGCCACTAGAAGAGATAAAAGAAGCAAAAGTGATGATAACATTTTAACCTAAATTAGATATGGAGAATATCGATTTAATCAACTCATTTTCAGAGTTTAAAGATAATAAATTAATAGATCGTGTAACTTTAATGGCGATTCTTGAAGACGTTTTTAGGAATGCCTTGAAAAAGCGATTTGGACAAGATGATAATTTCGATATTATTATAAATCCAGATAAAGGCGATTTAGAGATTTGGAGAAACCGTATTGTGGTGGCCGATGGAGAGGTTGAAGATGACAATCAAGAGATTTCGTTGACAGAAGCTAGAAAAATTGAGCCAGATTTTGAGGTGGGTGAAGATGTTTCTGAAGAGGTGAAACTAATCGATTTAGGTAGGCGGGCGATCTTAGCACTTAGACAAAACCTTATATCAAAGATTCACGAACATGATAATACCAATATTTATAAGCAGTTTAAAGATCTTGAAGGTGAGATTTATACTGCCGAAGTACATCATATTAGGCATCGTGCAGCTATCTTGTTAGATGACGAAGGCAATGAGTTGGTGATGCCAAAGGATAGACAAATACCTTCAGATTTCTTTAGGAAAGGGGATAATGTGAGAGGGGTTATCGAAAGCGTAGAACTTAAAGGTAACAAACCCACCATCATTATGTCTAGAACAGCGCCTGAATTTTTAGAGAAGTTGTTTGAACAAGAAATCCCAGAGGTTTTTGACGGTTTGATTACCATCAAAAAGGTGGTACGCGTACCAGGAGAAAAAGCTAAAGTAGCTGTAGATAGTTATGATGACAGGATAGACCCAGTGGGAGCTTGTGTTGGTATGAAAGGTTCTAGAATACACGGTATAGTTCGAGAGTTAGGTAATGAAAATATTGATGTGATTAATTACACCAATAACATTCAATTATTGATTACACGAGCCTTAAGTCCGGCTAAAGTGATGTCGATAAAAATGGATGAAGAAAATAAACGTGCGCAAGTTACTTTAAAACCCGAGGAGGTTTCTAAAGCCATTGGTAGAGGAGGACACAATATTAGACTTGCCGGACAACTAACCGGATATGAGATTGATGTCTATAGAGATGGCGAAGAAGAAGATGTAGAGTTACGTGAGTTTTCAGATGAAATCGAATCTTGGATCATTGATGAATTGTCAAGAATCGGTTTAGATACAGCAAAAAGTGTTCTTGAAAAAGATGTAGATGATTTGGTTAAAATCACCGATCTTGAAGAGGAGACAATAATAGAAGTTATACGAATTTTAAAAGAAGAGTTTGAATAGGATTTTTTTAAAATTTTAAGACAAAATAAGAATAAAGAGGTTAATTTAGAGGCAATTTATGGCTGAAGCGAAAAATATGCGATTAAACAAAGTATTACGTGAATTTAATATATCACTAGACCGGGCTGTGGAGTTCTTGGAGTCTAAGGGTTATGAGATTGATGCACGTCCTACAACAAAAATTTCGGAGGAAGTTTACCAAGTGCTTTTTGAAAAATTTCAAACAGATAAGAGTAAAAAAGTGGCTTCTAAAGAAGTAAGTAAAGAAAAGCAAAAAGAAAAAGAAGAACTCCGTTTGGCTAGAGAGCGTGAACAACAAGAGAAATTGCGTAAACTGGAGGAGAAGAAAGAACGCGAAAGAAAACGCCAGGAGGAAGAAGAGCGTATTGTTAGAGCTAAAGCTAGTCTAGATGGGCCAAAGCAAGTGGGTAAAATCGACTTGAATAAATCGGCTGATAAGAAAGAAGCTGATAGTAAAAAAGAATCTAAGGAATCTGTTAAGCCAGAAGAGAAAAAAGAAACTTCAGCGCCTAAAAAGCAAGCAAAAGGTGGAGAGCAGCCTAAGGCGAAAAAAGAGCGTGAAACAGATGAACCTAGACCTGAAGAGCGAATTCAAACGAATTATAAGAAATTAGATGGACCTAATTTTACCGGCGAAAAAATTGATTTAAGTCAATTTAAGAAAAAACCGGCTAAAAAGAAGGAAGACGATAAAAATAGTGCTAGTTCGAAGAAGAAGCGTAAGCGTATAGCTAAAGATCCTTCTAAGGGAGCGGCTGGTAAGAAGAAAGGAAACTTCAAAAAAGGCAATAAGGCAAGAAGGCCTGTGGTGAAGGAAGAACCTACCGAAGAAGAAGTGCAAAAGCAAATTCGTGAAACCCTAGAAAAGTTACAGGGTAAATCCAATAAAGGTAGAGGAGCTAAATACCGTAAAGATAAAAGAGATCAGCACCGTCAAAAAACAGAGCAAGAACAAGAACAACAAGAGTTAGAAAGCAAAACGCTTAAAGTAACTGAGTTTGTTACTGTTTCTGAAGTAGCAACAATGATGGATGTGCCCGTAACCAAAGTGATTTCTGCTTGTATGTCATTAGGGATGATGGTGACGATGAATCAGCGATTAGACGCAGAGACACTGAGCATTGTAGCCGAGGAGTTTGGTTACGAAGTAGAGTTTGTTACTGCTGATTTGGAAGAAGCTATTGAAGTAGAAGAAGATAAACCGGAAGACTTAGAAAGTAGATCACCGATTGTTACTGTAATGGGACACGTTGATCACGGAAAGACTTCGTTGTTAGATTATATCCGTAAAGAAAATGTTATTGCAGGCGAAAGTGGTGGTATAACCCAGCATATTGGAGCCTACGGGGTAGAATTAGATAATGGCAAACGTATAGCTTTCTTAGATACTCCGGGTCACGAGGCCTTTACCGCTATGCGAGCCCGTGGAGCGCAAGTTACCGATATTGCTATTGTTGTTATTGCAGCCGATGATGACGTGATGCCGCAAACTAAGGAAGCTATTTCGCACGCACAAGCGGCGGGAGTGCCTATTATATTTGCGATAAACAAAGTAGACTTACCTACGGCTAACGTAGAAAAAATCAAAGAAAAATTAGCCAGTATGAACTTATTGGTGGAAGATTGGGGAGGTAAAATACAATCTCAGGATATATCTGCCAAAAAAGGAACTGGGGTTAAAGAATTGCTCGAAAAAGTATTGCTAGAGGCCGAGTTACTTGAGCTGCAAGCAAACCCGAATAAGCTCGCTACTGGTACTGTTGTTGAGGCTTACCTAGATAAAGGTAGAGGTTATGTTTCTACCGTGCTTGTTCAAGGAGGTACACTTAAAATAGGTGATTACGTATTAGCGGGTACTACAAGTGGGAAAATCAAGGCTATGCACGACGAGCGTGGAAACAAAATTAAAGAGGCGGGGCCTTCAACCCCCGTATCTATACTTGGTCTTGACGGAGCTCCGCAAGCGGGTGATAAATTTAGCGTGATGCGCGATGAGCGAGAAGCTAAAGACATTGCTAGCAAACGTACCCAATTGCAACGTGAGCAAGACGTGAGAACGCAAAGGCATATTACCCTTGATGAGATAGGTAGACGTATTGCTCTGGGTGACTTTAAAGAGCTGAATATTATTCTTAAAGGGGATGTGGATGGTTCTGTAGAAGCCTTAACAGATAGCTTCCAAAAATTATCAACCGAGGAGATTCAAATCAATATACTTCATAAAGGTGTAGGTGCTATTACCGAAAGTGATGTCTTGTTAGCTTCTGCATCCGACGCTATTATTGTTGGATTTAATGTAAGGCCTGCTGGGAATGCTAAACAAGTGGCCGAAAAAGAAGAGATTGATATTAGAACTTATTCTATTATTTATGATGCTATAAACGACCTTAAAGATGCAATGGAGGGAATGTTGTCTCCAGAGATGAAGGAAGAGGTAACTGGTACCGCAGAGATTAGAGAAACCTTCAAAATTTCTAAAATTGGAACTATTGCAGGTTGTATGGTTACCGATGGTAAAATTTACCGAAACAGTAAGGTACGTTTGATTCGTGATGGTGTTGTGATTTATGACGGACTTTTAGCTTCTTTAAAACGATTTAAAGATGATGTAAAAGAAGTTTCAAAAGGTTATGACTGTGGATTGCAAATTAAGAACTATAATGACATCAAAGAAGGTGATATTGTAGAAGCATATCAAGAAGTTGCAGTGAAGAAGAAACTTAAATAGTTAACTGTTTAATTCTTAATAAAAAAAGGGATTGCAAAGGCAATCCTTTTTTTTATTAAGCTTTTTTTTGATCTATGAACGCGGTTTAAAAACGAATGCTTTCTTAAAAGTCTCTTTGAGATCTCTAAAAGCTCTATCTGCCTCTATTCTATTTCTAAAATTACCTGCCCAAACCTTATAATTGGGAGCTTGATATTCTATGGTTGAAGTCATTTCAGGAAATTCCTTTTGAAGCTTAGCTCGAGTTTTTTCAGCTTCACCTAAAGTCGCATCAGCCGATAATTGTATAATATAGCGATCATTTATTTCTTTGGTTTCAACCATTTTATTTTTTAAAATCACTAGCTCCTGTATCAGTGGATCTGCTTCAATTTTAAGTGTTTTTTCCTGGGCATTTGTGCCTAGCGCGGTTATCATAAAAACTCCTAAAAATAAGGGCTTATACGCCTTTACATTATCGATCATAATTCTAATTTTAAACAAAAATATACTTTTCTAACTATTTTTATTGAAATTTATTATTTAGAACTGATATAAATTACGTATTAACACTTAGCTAACATTTTTAAAATGCGTGATAAGTGTTACTTTTGCTATTGATTTTCGCAGTATTCAGGCTTGTTTAGAGGTAACTGGCTTATTGTGAAAGGTATATCAAGTTAAAGATGTTAATTCAACTGTAATATGAAAAAGGTGAAAATGCGCCATTCAAATTCAAGATTCCTTTTGCTCGCTCTAGCAGCATTATTTTTCTTTTCTAACCCCTCTTTTGCACAAGATGCTGCCGATAGTCCTTCGGTAGAAGAGAACACGACACCGGTCGATGAGGCTGGTCTAGAAGGCGATGTGAGTGCTGGTAAAGATTTGTTTAATAGTCTATGTGCAGCTTGTCATAAGCCTTATAAGCGAGCTATTGGTCCGGCTTTACACGGGGTAACTGAAAAACGAGGAAAAGAGTGGTTGTATTCTTGGATTAAGAATAGTTCGGCAATGATTGAAGCGGGAGACCCTCAAGCGGTTGCTATTTATGAAGAGTATAATAAGGTGGCGATGAATGCTTTCCCTCAATTATCAAATTCTGATATCGATAACATCTTGGCTTATGTAGAGCAGCCAAAACCTGAGCCTAAAGTTGCTGTTGCTGCCGAAGGGTCTACGGCGGCAGGTCAAGGAGGTGGTGCAGGTGTATCTACTCAGGTTGTTTTAGGAATTTTAGCTTTTGTATTATTATTGCTTTTGGTGGTTCTCTTTTTGGTGAACAAGACCCTAACTCGTTTTGCTGAGGCAAATGGTGTGGTAATTGAAAAAGATGAAAAGATTTCAAAGCCGATATGGAAGGCGTTTGTAGAGAATCAGTTTTTAGTGATTGTTACTACGGTAGTTCTTTTGTTAGTTGGTTCGTATTATGTATATGGTTTTTTCATGCAGGTGGGTGTTGACCAAGGTTACGCTCCTGTGCAGCCTATTCATTATTCGCATAAAATCCACGCGGGCGACAATGGTATAGATTGTAAGTATTGTCACTCTTCTGCTCGTGTGAGTAAACAGTCGGGTATTCCTTCTTTGAATGTTTGTATGAATTGTCATAAGTCAATTGCAGAGGTTGCTCCGGAAACGGCAACTGAGGAGTATTCTAAAGAATTTTATGATGGTGAAATAGCTAAGCTTTACGATGCTGTAGGTTGGGATCCGGCTACGCAATCCTACACAGGAGAAGAGAAGCCGGTAAAATGGGTTCGTATTCATAACTTACCAGACTTAGCCTATTTTAACCACTCTCAGCACGTTACTGTGGCGGGTATCGAGTGTCAAAAATGTCACGGTCCTGTTGAAGAAATGGAGATTATGAGGCAGCACGCGCCTTTAACTATGGGGTGGTGTATAGAATGTCACAGAGATACCAAAGTGAATATGCAGGGTAATGAGTATTACGAAAAGATTCACGAAGAATTATCAAAAAAATATGGTGTTGAAACCTTGACAGCCGCTCAAATGGGGGCGCTGGAGTGTGGAAAATGTCATTACTAATTTATTAAGCAGTTAATATCTATTTTATATATGTCATCAAACAAGAAATACTGGAAAAGTGTTGAGGAGCTAAAAGATAATAGTTCTATTGTTGAGACGCTTCAGCAAAACGAATTTGTAGAGGAAATCCCTACAGATGAGTTCTTGGGTAATAAAGAGTCTTTGGAGAGTTCTAAAACCTCTCGAAGAGATTTTTTGAAATTCGTAGGTTTTAGTACAGCAGCGGCATCTTTGGCAGCTTGTGAAGGTCCGGTTGTAAAGTCTATTCCTTATGTAGTTCAGCCCGAAAGAATTGTTCCTGGAGTGGCGAATTATTACGCGACAACAATAGCTAATGGATTTGATTTCTCTAGTGTGTTGGTTAAAACTCGTGAGGGTAGACCAATAAAGATTGAGAATAATAGTTTAGATAAATTGAATCCGGGTGCGAATGCCAGGGTTCATGCTTCGGTTCTTTCTTTGTATGATACTAATAGATTACAGCGCCCAATGGTAGGTGGTGAGTCTGTTTCTTGGGAAACATTTGAATCTGATTTAAAGCAGCGTTTAGACGCTGTTGCTGGGAAGAAAATTGTTTTCTTGACACAGAGTTTTGCTAGTCCATCTACAGAGCGTTTGATAGAAGAGTTTAAACTTGCTTACCCTAATGCGAGTCATGTGGTATATGATGACGTAGCAGAAGATGCTGTGTTGAGCGCTTTTGAGCAAAAATTTGGTTACAGAGCCATGCCTAATTACGATTTTGCAAAAGCCGAAGTAATTGTATCTGTTGGTGCGGATTTCTTAGGGGATTGGCAAGGTGGTGGTTACGATTCAGGGTATGCTAAGGGTCGTATTCCGAAAGATGGCAAGATGTCAAGACACGTTCATTTTGAATCCAATATGTCTTTGACTGGTGCTAATGCTGATAAGCGTGTAATGGTTACCGCGGCAGAGCAAAAACAAATTTTAGCGGCGCTTTACGGATATGTTTCAGGTAAATCAACTAGTGGCTTGCCAGCGAAATTAGATGATGTAGTAGTAAAAGCTAAAGAACAGTTGCGTAAAGCCGGGTCTGGAGCAGTTGTAGTGTCTGGTCTTCAGGATGTTGATGCTCAGTTGCTTGTGATCGCGATAAATGAAGCCTTAGGGAGTAAGGTAATGAGTACAGATGATCCAAAGCTTACCAAGCAGGGGAATGTAGCAGAAGTAAATGGTCTTATAGAAGATCTTAAAGCGGGTGCTGTTGGTGCAGTGATTATGGCAGGAGTTAATCCTGTATTCACATTGCCTAATGGAGATGAATTCGCTGCTCTTTTGGCTAATGTAGATGTTTCTGCGGCTTTCGCTGAGCGATTAGATGAAACTGCAAAACTTTGTGGATTTGTTGGGGCGGAACCTCATTATTTAGAGAGTTGGGGTGATGTACGTTTTACTAAAACTCAATTCGGTTTAACCCAACCAACCATACGTCCGTTATTTGCCACTAAGCAATTTCAAGACGTATTATTGAGTTTATTAGGAAAAGAAGAGAATTATTATAAATATATAAAAGAGACTTGTAAAGGGATTTTAGGTGGCACGAATTGGGCTACTGCACTGCATGATGGTGTATTTACTTCTAGTGCTGGGGCTGACTTAAAAGCAAGTGAAGGCTTTGTGGCTAATGTAAGTATTTCTAATGCGGCCAATCGTCTAGCGAAGGCTGAAAAAACCAACGGTTTAGAGCTTCACTTGTATACAAAAACCGGAATGGGTAGTGGAAGACAGGCTAATAATCCTTGGTTACAAGAATTTCCAGATCCGTTAACGCGAGTATCTTGGGATAACTATTTAACCGTATCTAAAGCAGATGCTGAAAACTTGGGGTTTGTAAATGAACATGTGGCTGATGGTGGTTTAAACGGTAGCTATGCAAACTTAAGCTTGGATGGCGTGGTTTTAGAAAATGTACCGGTAATTATTCAACCTGGTCAAGCAGTTGGAACTGTAGGTTTAGCACTTGGTTATGGTAGAAAGGAAGCTATACAGAGTGAAATGCAAGTGGGGGTTAATGCTTTCCCATTATATAAAGATTTTAATACCGTTCAAAACATTAGTATTGAGAAGGCGAGTGGCATGCACGAATTTGCTTGTGTGCAATTGCATAAAACCTTAATGGGGCGTAGTGGGGATATAATCAAAGAAACCACTTTAGAAATTTTTAATACTAAAGATAAAGAGCATTGGAACGCTATACCGCATGTTTCTTTAGATCATAAGCCGGTTTCTGTTAATTCTCCCGAAGTTGATTTGTGGCAAGAATTTGATAGAAGTGTAGGACACCATTTTAACCTTTCTATAGACTTAAACGCTTGTACCGGATGTGGTGCCTGTGTGATTGCTTGTCATAGCGAGAACAACGTTCCAGTTGTAGGTAAAGAAGAGGTTAGAAAAAGTAGAGATATGCACTGGTTGCGTATTGATAGATATTATTCTTCTGAAGAAACTTTTGTTGAAGACTTAGAAAAGAAAGACAACTTTGATGGTTTAGGAGATTCGCTATCAGGATTCGGTGAGCTAGAAGAAGCTTCGGGTAATCCGCAAGTGGTTTTTCAGCCTGTTATGTGTCAGCATTGTAACCATGCGCCTTGTGAAACAGTTTGTCCTGTAGCGGCAACTTCACACGGTAGACAAGGTCAGAACCAAATGGCTTATAACAGATGTGTGGGTACGCGTTATTGCGCAAACAACTGTCCTTATAAGGTGCGTCGTTTCAACTGGTTTAGATATAACCAAAACGATTCATTTGACTATAATATGAACAATGATTTGGGTAGAATGGTAATTAATCCTGATGTGACTGTACGTTCTAGAGGGGTTATGGAGAAATGTTCAATGTGTATTCAGATGACTCAGAAAACGATTCTTGATGCTAAGCGTGAAGGTCGTGAGGTGAAAAAAGATGAATTCCAAACGGCTTGTTCTCAAGCTTGTGGTACTGGTGCTATTCAGTTTGGAGATATTAATAACGAAGAGAGTGAAGTTTATAAGAATAAGCAAGACGATAGAATGTATCATTTGTTAGAGTACTTAGGTACCAAGCCGAATGTTTTCTATCAGACTAAAATTAGAAACACATCAGAAGTTTAATTAAGTAAAGAATTAATTTTAAAAATACTATGTCTCATTACGAAGCACCTATAAGAAAGCCGCTAGTTACCGGGAATAAGACCTATCACGATGTAACTTTAGACGTTGTTGCGCCGGTTGAAGGAAGGGCTAATAAATCTTGGTGGATTGTCTTTTCTATTGCCTTAGTAGCCTTTATTTGGGGATTGGGTTGTATAACTTACACCGTTTCTACCGGAATTGGTACTTGGGGTCTAAATAAAACCGTAGGCTGGGCCTGGGATATTACCAACTTTGTATGGTGGGTAGGAATCGGGCACGCCGGAACCTTAATTTCAGCCGTTCTATTATTGTTTAGACAAAAATGGAGAATGGCTATTAACCGTTCTGCAGAGGCGATGACTATCTTCTCTGTAGTGCAAGCAGGATTATTCCCAATTATTCACATGGGTAGACCTTGGTTGGCTTATTGGGTTTTACCTATTCCTAACCAGTTTGGGTCTTTATGGGTTAATTTTAACTCTCCGTTACTGTGGGATGTATTTGCAATTTCAACATACCTTTCTGTATCGCTAGTTTTCTGGTGGACAGGTTTACTTCCAGATTTTGCTATGATACGTGATCGTGCTGTGAAACCCTTTCAAAAAAGAATCTATTCTATACTTGCTTTTGGTTGGTCGGGTAGAGCCAAAGACTGGCAGCGTTTTGAAGAAGTTTCTTTAGTGTTAGCTGGTCTTGCAACTCCATTAGTACTTTCTGTACACACTATTGTATCGTTTGACTTTGCTACCTCTGTTATTCCAGGATGGCACACCACCATATTTCCCCCTTACTTCGTTGCAGGGGCAATTTTCTCAGGATTTGCAATGGTAAACACGCTTTTGATCATCATGAGAAAAGTGTCTGGATTAGAAGATTATATTACTGTACAGCATATTGAATTGATGAATATCGTAATTATGATTACGGGTTCAATTGTAGGGGTGGCTTATATTACCGAGCTGGTTATTGCTTGGTACTCTGGAGTAGAATTTGAGCAGTATGCCTTTTTGAATAGAGCAACTGGGCCTTACTGGTGGGCTTATTGGGCGATGATGACTTGTAACGTATTTTCTCCTCAATTTATGTGGTTCCCTAAATTACGAAGAAGTATCATGTTCTCCTTCTTTATTTCGATTGTTGTAAATATTGGAATGTGGTTTGAACGATTTGTAATTATTGTTACTTCTTTACACAGAGATTACTTGCCTTCTTCTTGGACAATGTTCTCACCAACTTTTGTAGATATTGGAATTTTTGTAGGAACCATCGGATTCTTTTTTGTGCTGTTTTTATTGTATGCGAGAACTTTCCCAGTAATCGCACAAGCGGAGGTAAAAACAATTTTGAAGTCATCTGGAGATCGTTATAAGAATATGCGTGCAGTACACGGTGATGAAGTGAAGTTGTACGAATTGCCGAAAGAACAAAAGGTTAATGTGGTTATAGATTCGCCTGAGGCAAAATCAGCAATAGCTAAAAATAAAGAGCTAGTTGTACAACAGCTTTTAGATCGAATTGGAAGATTTGATTCGGCGAACCAACAACAAGATGATTTGACAAAGATTGATGGGATAGGGACAAATATTGCGCATCAATTACATCAAATAGGGATTTTTACCTATGGCCAAATCAGCAAAATGACAAATGAAGATTATGCACTTTTAGATCAATTACTTGTCGATTATGATGGGCAAGCGGAGAGAAAAGATTGGTCTGGACAGGCAACTAACTTAAAAAATATTTAATTGAAGATGGCATCAACAAAGATTCATGCAATTTACACAGATGATGATATCTTAATGCAAGCGGTTAAGGACACTCGTGCTAAGCATTATCATATCGAAGAGGTATTTACACCTTTCCCTGTTCACGGACTAGATAAAGCGATGGGCTTACCCCACACGCGATTGGCAGTTACTTCTTTTCTTTATGGATTGGTAGGTTTGACTGTCGCCATCTTGATGATGAATTTTATTATGATTGAAGACTGGCCACAAAACATAGGGGGTAAACCAAGTTTCTCTTTTTTAGAGAACCTTCCTGCCTTTATTCCTATTATGTTTGAGCTTACGGTATTTTTTGCGGCTCACTTAATGGTAATTACTTTTTACTTAAGAAGTAGATTATGGCCTTTTAAGAAAGCTGAAAATCCAGACGTAAGAACAACCGATGATTTGTTTTTAATGGAGGTTTTAGTCGAAAATAATAACATAGAAGAAATGGCTCAATTCTTTAAGAATACTGGGGCATTAGAAGTAAATTTAATAAACAAATAAACCTTATGAGAAGTTTATTTAAAATAGCAAGTATTTGTGGTCTTTCTTTAATTGCAGCTTCTTGTGCTGGTGATAAAGACAGGAATTATCAATACTTTCCAGATATGTATGAACCTGTAGGATATGAAGCTTACGGCGAATATGATATTTTTGTGAACGGGCAAGAAGCTAAATTACCGGCAGAAGGTACTGTTCCAAGAGGTTGGATGCCTTATGAATACGAGAATAATCTAGATGGTTTTGATGCTGCGAAGGCCGAGCTTAAAAACCCACTACCTTACACAGAAGAAAATGTAAATGAAGGAGCAGCTTTATATACGATATATTGTGCAATCTGTCACGGTGATAAAGGCGATGGAAAAGGTACTTTGGTAAACCGAGAGAAAATTTTAGGGGTGCCTTCTTATGATGATATGGGAAGAGCTATAACCGAGGGTTCTACTTATCACGTTGTGTATTATGGTTTAAATAGTATGGGGTCGTATGCCGCTCAAACCGATGAGAAAGAACGCTGGCAAATTGTTCATTACGTTATGGACCTTAAGAATGAACTTGAAGGTAAACCTAAGAGAGATTTCATGACTCCAGACGAAATTGCCCATTGGGAAAAAGCTGGAATTGCTGGAGATAACGCCAATAATAAAGCACAGGATTCGGCAGATCAAAACCTATCAAAAGAAGAAAATAATTAAGAATAACCGCATTATTATCTATTAATATGTATACGCTATCTGGTAAATTAAAAATTACAGCTATAATCTTTATGATTTTAGGGGCAATAGGATTGGTTTATGCCTTTGCAACTGCACCCACCTCGATTGAAGAAGTAAAAGAGATTTTAGCTGCTCAAGAGCATCACGGTAATCATGAAATGGCCGCAGGAGAGCATGCAGTTGCTCATGGAGATGCATCACATGATGATGAGCATGCCGAACATGTTCTTCATCAATTACAAAACAAACCCTGGGCCGCACTTTATGTTGGAGCCTTCTTTTTCTTTATGATCGCTTTAGGTGCTTTAGCCTTTTATGCGATTCAATATGCAGCACAGGCTGGTTGGTCGCCAGTACTATTTAGGGTCATGGAGGCTATCACTGCCTACTTGTTGCCAGGTAGTATAATTGTATTTATTCTTTTGGCTTTGTCTGGTGTTCACCTTAATCATTTATTCATTTGGATGGATCCTGACGTGGTTGCCACTGATGAAATTATCCAGAATAAATCTTCTTACTTAAATGTTCCATTCTTTTTGATTAGGGCTGCCATTTATATTATCGGCTGGAATGTATTTAGATACTTTTTAAGAAAAAACTCATTAAAGCAAGACGAAGCTAATGATAATAGCTACTACAGAAAAAACTTTAAGTTATCTGCAGCTTTCCTAGTATTCTTTATTGTAACTGAATCGATGATGTCTTGGGATTGGATTATGAGTTTGGATCCGCACTGGTTTAGTACTTTGTTCGGGTGGTATGTGTTCTCTAGTTTATTTGTTTCGGCGATTACTGTAATTGCTTTAGTAACTATTTACCTAAAATCTAGAGGGTACCTTCCTTATGTGAACGATAGTCATATTCACGATTTAGGGAAGTTTATGTTTGGTATCAGCATATTTTGGACTTACCTATGGTTCTCTCAGTTTATGTTAATTTGGTACTCAAATATTCCGGAAGAGGTGGTTTATTACGTTACTAGAATAGAAAAATACAACTTAGTGTTTTTCGGAATGGTAGCTATTAACTTCCTATTTCCTATGTTGGTACTAATGAATAGTGAGTATAAAAGAATTAATTGGTTTATTGTTATGACTGGTGTAATGATTTTAGTGGGTCATTATTTAGATATTTATACTATGGTAATGCCAGCAACCGTTGGGGAGTCTTGGTTTATTGGTGTGCCAGAAATAAGTGCGGTACTTTTCTTTGGAGGTTTATTTACTTTCGTTGTATTTAACGCTTTAACAAAAGCACCTTTACTAGCAAAAAGAAATCCGTTTATTAAAGAGAGTGAACACTTTCATTATTAAAATTTAAAAAGTTAAAGACTACGATAAAATGACTGTATTTTTAATCATATCTGTTTTAGCCTTATTGGGATTGACCTTTTGGCAAATGTCAAAAATCCTAAAATTATCGAAGCCTGTGTCTAGTGATGATCCTAGTATTGCTTCAGATAAAGACAATAAAACCCAAGCCTATTTATTGATGGCCTTTACGGTTTTCTTGTATGTTTTTATGTTTTATAATTTTTGGAATTATACAGACTTGTATCTTCCCGAAGCTGCCTCAGAACACGGGGTAGATTATGACCGACTAATGTTTATAAGTATGGGTGTTATCATTTTTGTACAAATGATTACTCAATTCTTGTTACATTATTTTGGTTGGAAATATAGAGGTAAAAAAGGCCAAAAAGCACTATTTTATGCGGATAATGATAAATTGGAATTTATCTGGACAATTATTCCTGTTATCGTATTGGCGGGCCTTATAATTTACGGATTATTCACTTGGTCTGATATAATGTTTGTCGATGAAGATGAGGATACTTTGGTGATTGAGGTGTATGCTTATCAATTTGGATGGAAAGCACGTTATTCTGGAGAAGATAATACCCTAGGAAAAGCCAATGTTCGCTTTATTGAAGGAGTTAATACGCTAGGGTTAGACGAAAGTGATCCGTACGCAATGGATGATAAAATTACCACAGAATTGCACTTGCCAGTTAATAAGAAAGTACTCTTTAAATTTAGATCACAAGATGTATTGCACTCGGCTTATTTCCCATTCCATAGAGCGCAAATGAATGTGGTTCCTGGTATGATTACTCAGTTTGGATTTACGCCAACTCTAACTACAGAACAAATGCGTACTACCGATTATATGGTAGATAAAGTTAAGGAGCTTAATGAGATTAGAAAGCAAAGAACAAAAGAGTTAGAAGCTCAAGGAGAAATGGGATTAGATCCTTATGAGTTCGATTATTACTTATTATGTAATAAAATTTGTGGGGTTTCTCATTACAATATGCAGATGAAAATTGTAGTGGAAGAAGAGGATGAATACCAAGCTTGGCTTGCAGAGCAACCAACTTTTGGTTCTACAATTGAGAAGAAATAATAATACATTAGAAAAGATATAATAGCTTATAAATATGTCAGTAAACGCAACATTAAACGCTCAAGATCAGCACCACGATGATGGTCACGGTCACCACCATAAAGAAACGTTTATTACTAAATATATTTTTAGTCAAGATCATAAAATGATCGCTAAACAGTTTTTGATTACTGGGTTTGCTATGGGATTCATAGGGATTTTGATGTCCATATTGTTCAGAATCCAATTGGCTTGGCCAGAACAATCTTTTTATATTTTTGAACTTCTTCTTGGCGATAAATATGCGCCAGATGGAGTAATGACACCAGATTCTTACCTTGCCTTAGTTACCATTCACGGTACAATAATGGTTTTCTTTGTTTTAACTGCTGGGTTGAGTGGTACTTTTAGTAACCTATTGATTCCATTACAAATTGGAGCGCGTGATATGGCTTCTGGTTTTATGAATATGGTTTCATATTGGTTGTTTTTTATATCATGCGTTATCATGATTAGTTCTTTATTCGTAGAATCGGGACCAGCATCAGCTGGGTGGACTATCTATCCTCCATTGAGTGCTTTACCAGAGGCTATTCCTGGTTCTGGTTTAGGAATGACGCTTTGGTTAATATCTATGGCAATCTTTATTGCGCAATCGCTAATTGGTTCATTGAATTATATCGTTACTGTACTTAACTTAAGAACAAAGGGTATGTCTATGACACGTCTTCCGCTTACAATTTGGGCTTTGTTTGTAACGGCTATTATTGGTGTGGTTTCTTTCCCTGTTTTATTAAGTGCCGCGCTAATGCTTATCATGGATAGGAGTTTTGGTACATCCTTCTTCTTAAGTGACATTTATATTAAAGGAGAAGTTTTAGCACACCAAGGTGGTTCACCTGTACTTTTTGAGCACTTATTTTGGTTCCTAGGGCACCCAGAAGTATACATTGTTATTCTTCCAGCAATGGGTCTGGTTTCTGAAATCATGGCAACAAATTCAAGAAAGCCTATATTTGGTTACCGGGCGATGATTGCTTCTATATTGGCCATTGCCTTTTTATCTACAATCGTTTGGGGTCACCATATGTTCGTATCAGGAATGAATCCTTTCTTAGGTTCTGTGTTTACTTTTACAACTCTTTTAATTGCGATTCCTTCTGCGGTGAAAGCTTTTAACTGGATCACCACCTTATGGAAGGGTAACCTACAGCTTAATCCGGCGATGCTATTCTCAATTGGATTTGTTTCTACGTTCATAACCGGAGGATTAACAGGAATTATTTTGGGAGATAGTACGCTAGATATCAACGTGCATGATACTTATTTTGTTATTGCACACTTCCACTTGGTAATGGGTATTTCGGCAGTGTACGGTTTGTTAGCCGGAGTATATCACTGGTTTCCTAAAATGTATGGGAGAATGATGAACAAAAACTTAGGGTATGCGCATTTTTGGATTACTGCCGTTGGAGCCTACGGAGTTTTCTTCCCTATGCACTTTATCGGTCTAGCCGGACTTCCTAGAAGGTACTACACCAATACAGCGTTTCCTTACTTTGATGATTTAGCCGATGTAAATGTACTAATCACATTGTTTGCTATTTTAACCGCATTAGCGCAACTGATATTTGTTTATAACTTTATAGCTTCTATTTTCTATGGTAGAAAAGCTACGCAGAACCCTTGGAATGCAACAACACTAGAATGGACTACGCCAGTAGAGCATATTCATGGAAACTGGCCCGGTGAGATACCAAGTGTTTACCGTTGGTCGTATGACTATAGTAAAATGAATAAGGAAGAAACAGACTATGTAATTCCTGGGCAAGATTATGTGCCACAAAACATTCCACTTCAGCCCAATGAAGATGAATTAAGTCATTAATACTTCTATCAATAAATCACAAAAGCCTTTTCAAGATTTGAAAAGGCTTTTTGTTTATCTTTGTTTTTATGAATGAGCATTTAGATCCAACCGGTGAGGGATTTTCTCCAGCCGAACATGATATAGAGAAAGCCTTAAGGCCTTTATCTTTCAATGATTTTGCAGGTCAAGAAAAGGTCTTGGAAAATTTAGCCATTTTTGTTCAAGCCGCCAACCTACGCGATGAAGCTTTAGATCATACACTGTTTCACGGGCCTCCAGGTTTAGGTAAAACCACGCTAGCTCATATCTTAGCCAATGAACTCGGAGCGGGTATCAAAATCACCTCTGGTCCCGTACTGGACAAACCTGGTGATTTGGCTGGATTATTAACCAATTTAGAGCCACGAGATGTTTTATTTATAGATGAAATACATCGCCTGAGTCCGGTTATAGAAGAATACCTCTACTCTGCCATGGAAGACTTTAAGATAGATATCATGATTGAAAGTGGCCCTAATGCACGTAGTGTGCAAATAGAATTAAATCCGTTTACTCTTGTTGGAGCAACCACTCGTTCTGGTTTATTAACTGCACCCATGCGGGCTAGGTTTGGTATTTCAAGTAGATTACAATATTATAATACAGAGCTCTTAGCCACTATTATAGAAAGAAGCGCTAGTATATTGAGAGTCCCCATTAAAACTCAAGCGGCTATTGAAATTGCAAGCCGCAGTAGAGGAACACCTCGTATAGCCAACGCCCTATTGAGAAGGGTTAGAGATTTTGCACAAATAAAAGGAACAGGTCAAATCGATTTAGCTATTGCCAAATATGGTTTAAAAGCACTCAATGTCGATGCTAATGGACTTGATGAAATGGATAATAAAATATTGACCACCATTATTCACAAGTTTAAAGGTGGCCCTGTGGGGATTACCACTTTGGCTACGGCAGTGAGCGAAAGTGCAGAAACTATTGAAGAAGTCTATGAACCTTTCTTAATCCAGCAAGGTTTTATTGTTAGAACCCCGCGCGGGCGAGAGGTAACCGAGGCTGCTTACAGGCATTTGGGTATTTCTAGGCCTAATTCGCAAGCAGGGTTATTTTAATGATTTAACATGAGCACTACCCTTCCTTATAAAAAACTTATTAAACTCGAAGCAGACCGGCTTGGGTTCATTTCTTGTGGTGTGAGCAAAGCAGACTTTCTTGAAGAAGAAGCTCCTCGTTTAGAGCAATGGCTAAAAGAGGGTAAAAATGGACAGATGGGCTATATGGAGAATCATTTTGATAAACGGCTTGATCCTCGATTGCTTGTTCCTGGGGCAAAAAGTGTAATATCTTTACTTTATAATTATTACCCTTCCGTAAATCAGAGAGATGATACCTACAAAATTAGCAAATATGCCTATGGTCGAGATTATCATTTCGTGATTAAAGATAAATTAAAAAGCTTATTTGAATATATAAAAAATGAGATCGGAGCCGTTGAGGGACGTGTTTTTGTTGATTCTGCACCAGTTTTAGATAAAGCTTGGGCTGCTAGAAGCGGATTGGGATGGATTGGTAAAAACAGTAATTTATTGGCCAAAAAAACAGGCTCATTCTTCTTTATTGCAGAATTAATTTTAGACTTAGAATTAGAACCCGATACTCCCGTAACAGATCACTGTGGTAGCTGTACGGCCTGTATTGATGCTTGCCCAACAGAAGCAATTCATGAACCTTATCGCGTAGATGGTAGTAAATGTATATCTTATTTTACCATTGAGCTAAAAGAGGAAATACCACAATCAGAAAAAGGTAAATTTGATGACTGGATGTTTGGTTGCGACATTTGTCAAGATGTTTGTCCTTGGAACCGATTTTCAAAACCCCATAATGAACCACTTTTTGATCCACACCCCGATTTGCTTGCATTTACAAAATCTGATTGGGAAGAAATAACACAAGAAACTTTTGGTAAGATTTTTCAGAAATCGGCCGTTAAACGGACTAAATTTGCGGGTCTTCAGCGTAATATCTCGTTTTTAAAAAACCAATCTTAGCAAATCAAAAAACTTATGTTTACATTTGTAGGTTCGCTAAACGAAATACAAATGAGTATACAAAACGAAAGAAAAAGACGAGAAGCTTTAGTTTATCACGCCAAACCCAAACCTGGAAAAATAGAGGTTGTGCCAACAAAAAAATACGCGACGCAGCGTGATTTAGCATTGGCTTATTCTCCTGGAGTTGCCGCTCCTTGTTTAGAGATAGAAAAAGATAAAAACAACAGCTACAAGTATACATCAAAAGGTAATTTGGTTGCAGTTATATCAAATGGTACTGCCGTTTTGGGTTTAGGAGATATCGGGCCAGAGGCCTCTAAACCCGTAATGGAAGGGAAGGGCTTATTGTTTAAGATTTTTGCAGATATAGATGTTTTTGATATCGAAGTTGATACCAAAAATGTAGATGAGTTTATACAAACGGTTAAGCATATTGCACCGACTTTTGGTGGAATAAACCTAGAGGATATAAAAGCACCAGAAGCATTTGAAATTGAACGACGCTTAAAAGAGGAGTTAGATATACCCGTAATGCATGATGATCAGCACGGTACGGCTATTATATCGGCTGCCGCACTTTTAAATGCAGTTGAGTTGGCAGAAAAGAAAATAGAAGATGTAAAAATTGTGGTGAGTGGGGCAGGAGCCGCTGCAGTTTCTTGTACTAGGCTTTATAAAGCTTTTGGGGCCCAGGCAGATAACATTGTTATGTTAGATAGCAAAGGGGTAATCCGTAAAGATCGAGAGAATTTAAGTGCCGAAAAAGACGAGTTTGCCACCAGCCGCAAAATTGATACTCTTGAAGAGGCGATGCAAGATGCAGATGTTTTTGTAGGCTTGTCTATCGCTGATATCGTTACACCAGATATGCTCTTAAGCATGGCAAAGAATCCTATTGTTTTTGCTATGGCCAATCCTAATCCAGAAATAGATTACGATTTAGCGGTAAGTACGAGAAAAGATTTGATTATGGCAACTGGGCGCAGCGATCACCCTAACCAGGTAAATAACGTACTTGGTTTTCCGTTTATTTTCAGAGGAGCATTAGATGTTAGGGCAACAAAAATTAATGAAGCTATGAAAATGGCTGCTGTTAGGGCCTTAGCAGAGCTAGCTAAAGAAAATGTTCCAGAGCAAGTCAATATTGCATACGGAGAGACCAAATTAGGCTTTGGTAGAGAATACATCATACCTAAGCCCTTTGACTCTAGATTACTTACCAAAATACCCCCAGCTGTTGCAAAGGCGGCCATGGAAAGTGGCGTTGCTAAAGAGCCCATAGAGGATTGGCAACGCTATGAAGATGAGCTTTATGAGCGTATGGGGGGTGATAATAAAATTACCCGTTTGCTTTTAAACAGAGCTAAATTAAATCCTAAACGTGTTGTTTACGCCGAAGCAGATCATTTAGATGTATTAAAAGCAGCTCAAATAGGTCACGATGAAGGCTTATGTAAACCCATTTTATTAGGAAGAAAAGATGTGATTCTTGAGTTGATGCAGGAATTGGAGTTTGAAAAAACAGATGCTGTTGAGATTATAGATCCTAAGTCTGATGAATGCAAAGATCAAGTAAATGCGTATGCCGAAGTGTTTTGGAATGCCAGAAAGCGAAATGGAATTACCTTGTATGAGGCGCAAAAATTGATGCGTGAGCGAAATTATTACGCCAGTATGATGGTAAATGAGGGAGATGCAGACGCTTTATTGTCTGGTTACTCAAGAGCCTATCCAACCGTAGTGAAACCAATTTTAGATTTGATAGGAATGGATAAAGGGGTTACTCGAATTGCAGCAACCAATTTGATGAATACTACCCGTGGTCCGTTGTTTATTAGTGATACCTCAATTAATATAGAGCCCGATTCTGAAGATTTGGCTAAAATTGCTTATATGACTAGTCGAATCGTGAAAATGTTTGGTATGGAACCTATTATGGCCATGGTTTCTTATGCAAATTTCGGGTCCTCCAAACATGATAAAGCAAAGAAAATAAAACGTGCAGTAGAGATTTTACACGACAAAATGCCAGATTTGATTGTAGATGGCGAATTGCAAGTAGATTTTGCTTTAAATCGACGCATGTTAGAAAGTAAATTCCCGTTTTCAAAATTAGCGGGTAGAAAGGTGAATACGCTTATTTTTCCGAACCTTGATGCGGCCAATTCTAATTACAAATTGATAAAAGAATTGAATCAAACCGATTCTATTGGTCCTATTTTAATGGGATTAAAAAAACCTGCACACGTACTGCAATTAGGAGCTAGTGTAGAAGAAATGGTTAACATGACTGCCGTTGCAGTTGTAGATGCACAAGAAAAAGAAAAACGAGCTCACACAGGAATACCACATTAAAATACAGGTAAAAAGCAGGTGTGTTAAACCTGCTTTTTACTTTTTGTATCCTAATTAATTTGCTACATTTGGAGCTTTAACGCTTTATTAACGTTTATGATTGCTTATTTAAAAGGTAGATTAGCCGAAAAGTCACCTACTCATGTGGTAATTGACTGCCAGGGTGTTGGTTATTTTTTACATATTTCTTTACATACCTACGAGCAACTTCCGCTTGACGAGAACGTGAAAATTTATACCTATTTACAAGTTCGAGAAGATGCGCATACTTTATTCGGGTTTATGCAGGTGCAAGAGCGTGAGATTTTCAAAAAACTCATATCAGTGTCGGGTATAGGCGCAAGTACAGCAAGAACCATGCTCTCTTCTTTATCTCCACAAGAAGTTGTTGAAGCTATAACCCAAGAAGATGTTGATGTGATTAAAAGTGTAAAAGGGATAGGAACCAAAACAGCGCAAAGGGTAATTATCGATTTAAAAGATAAACTAGGAGATCACCTTGAACATGCACAAATTTCAATGCCTCAGGGCAATAGTGCAAAGCAAGAAGCGTTATCTGCACTAGAAACTCTTGGGTATAGTGCAAAGCAATCTGAAAAAGTAGTGCAGCGCATTTTAAAAGAAACTCCAGAGTCAACCGTTCAACAAATTATAAAGCTAGCTCTAAAAAACTTATAAATATCTTGAATACAATTGCTCTAGGTAATAAAAGTAAGATTGTTGCTTTTCTGGTTTTAGGCTTGATTTTTAGCCCTAAGCTTTGGGCGCAACAAGATGCTGTGCAAGATAGCACCAAGACAGGACATCAAACGGGTAAGATAGATTTAAGTTACCCTAATAGTATTGAACAAAAATATACTTATGACCCCATTTTAGACCGGTATATTTATACTGAAAAAACTGGAGAGGTGAATGTCAATTATCCATTGGTTTTAACACGTGAGCAATATGAAAATTTGATTTTAAAAAATCAAATGAAAGAATATTTCAAGCAAAAATCTGATGCCCTAACTGGAAGAAGTGATGAGGCCAAAGAGGCACAAAAGAACTTGTTGCCCATCTTTTATGTAAATAATGATTTTTTTGAAAGCATTTTTGGGGGTAGTGAAATTGAAATTATCCCACAGGGTTCGGTTGAAGTAGATTTAGGAGTGCTATACACCAAACAAGATAATCCCTCATTATCGCCTAGAAATCGAAGTAGTTTTACCTTTGATTTTAATCAACGTATAAGCTTGAGTTTGCTGGGTAAAATAGGTAAGCGCCTCGAGATCAACGCTAATTATGATACACAATCTACTTTTGACTTCCAAAACCAAATCAAATTAGAGTACACTCCTACAGAAGATGATATAGTAAGAAAGATAGAGGTGGGTAATGTGAGTATGCCACTCACCAGCTCGCTAATGCAGGGTAGTCAAAGTCTATTTGGAGTAAAAACTCAATTACAATTTGGAAAAACTACAATAACAGGAGTTTTTTCTGAGCAAAACTCAGAACGACAGACTACAGAAATACAAGGCGGTGGAGCGGTAGAGAAATTTGAAAAATTCATACTCGATTATGATGAAAACAGGCATTTTTTCTTGGCGCAATATTTTAGAGAACATTACGATAAAGCGCTAGAGAATTATCCTTTTATAAATAGCAATGTGCAAATTACCCGAGTGCAATTATGGGTAACCAACCGAACAAACTCAACCCAAGCACTTACCGATGCCAGAAATATTGTTGCGATTCAAGACTTGGGAGAGTCTAACCCTAGAAAAGTTGGAGTTTTATTAGATGCTAATGGCAATCCGAGCAATCCGCCGGCATTTTCAAACTTTATCAATGCTCCTGCCAGTGCATTTCCTAACAATAGTAATAACGACTTTAATCCGCTGGGTATTAATGGTCCACAACAGAGTTTGTTAACCGAGGCTATTCGCGATGTAGCGAGTGTAGATCAAGGTTTTGGTGCTGTTTCTTCTCAAGTAAGTGAGGGGACAGACTACGCCAAATTAGAAAATGCACGTCAATTACAGCCATCTGAATATACTTTACATCCACAATTGGGATATGTCTCTTTAAATCAGCGTATCAATAATGATGAGATGTTGGCTGTAGCTTTTCAATTTACAGTAAACGGTCAAGTTTATCAAGTGGGTGAATTTGCAAATGATGGGGTTCCAGCTACCCAAGGGCAAACCACGGGTACAGATCCTAACGACCAAAACCAAGTGGCAGTGAGTCAAAATTTAGTGGTTAAAATGCTTAAAAGTCCTATTACGAATGTGAACGAACCGGTTTGGGATTTAATGATGAAGAACATCTATAGTTTGGATGCTTTTCAAATTGAAAAAGAAGATTTCAGATTTAATATACTTTATACAGATCCTCAACCCTTAAACTATATCAAAGGAGTGGCGAATGCCAATTTACCACCCGATGTAGAAGATAAAACCTTATTGCGTGTTTTTAATCTAGATAATTTAAACTTAAATAACGACCCTGTTCAAGACGGTGACGGATTTTTTGATTTTGTAAATGGTCTAACCATTGATACACAAAACGGTCGGGTTATTTTTACTAGTGTAGAACCATTTGGTGAGTATCTTTTCAATAAACTTGATAATACCCCAAACGGAGGTCCAGAAGATTACGAAAATCCGCTAAGTTATAACGCCAATCAAAAGAAATATGTTTTTAGGAGTTTGTACACCACTACAAAAATTCAGGCAGAGCAAGAAGAAGCCGATAAGAATAAATTTCAATTAAAGGGTAGTTATAAGTCAAGTGGTCAAGGAGGGATCCCAATTGGTGCTTTTAACGTGCCTCAAGGCTCTGTGGTGGTTACCGCAGGGGGAAGAACTTTGCAAGAGGGAGTAGACTATACGGTAGACTATCAATTAGGTAGAGTAAATATATTAGATGAAGCTTTATTGGCCTCAGATACGCCGATTCAAGTTTCAACTGAAAATAATGCGTTATTTGGACAACAAACCAAGCGTTTTACCGGCTTAGATATACAACACGAATTCAATAAGAACTTTATTATTGGAGCCACTTATTTAAACCTGAATGAGCGACCGCTAACTCAGAAAGCAAACTACAGTTATGAGCCTATAAACAATTCGATGTATGGTTTTAATTTAAACTACTCTACAGAGGTTCCTTTCTTTACGCGATTGGTGAATAAACTACCAAACATAGACACCGATGTGCCTTCTAATTTTTCTGTACGTGGTGAATTTGCTTATTTGCATCCTGGTAGTCCTAAGGGCGATAATTTTAATGGAGTCGCCACCAGTTATGTAGATGATTTCGAGGCTTCTCAAACTTCAATTTCAGTAATGAGTCCTTTATCGTGGTTCTTGTCAAGTGCACCACTAGGCTTTGGAGGAGAGCGTAGCAATAACGATTTGGCTTCTACATACAAACGTGCTCACTTATCTTGGTACACCATAGATCCTATTTTTTATACAAATCAGCGTCCTTCAGGTATTAGCGATAATGATCTTTCTTCATATGCCACCAGACGCGTATTTATAGATGAAATTTTTCCCGATACCGATATTGTTCAGGGGCAAACTCAGGCTATTTATACTTTAGATTTAAACTTTAATCCGCAAGAGCGTGGCCAGTATAACTTTAATCCGGCTGCGACCGATAATACACTTCCTAATCCCAAAGAAAATTTTGGAGGAATAATGCGTGAGATTACGACTACAGATTTTGAACGATCTAATGTAGAGTTTATCGAATTCTGGGTGATGGATCCGTTTATTTATCAAGAAAATGCCAGCATCAATGAAGGATTGATTACCCTTAATCTGGGAAATATTAGTGAAGATATTTTAAAAGACGGTAGAAAGCAATACGAAAACGGATTACCAGTAGACGGATCAACAGATAATACCCTAGAAACGGCGTTTGGAAAAGTGCCAAGTAACCAATCTTTGGTTTATGCTTTTGATACAGAAGGTCAGCAAAGAGTAAATCAAGACCTTGGTCTTGACGGTCTAGACGATACCGAAGAAAGTCTGCAATTTCCGCAATTTGCTGGACTAGAAGATCCTGCGAACGATAACTATGAATTTTATTTAAGTGCTACGGGAAATATTTTAGAGCGCTACAAAAAATATAACGGTTTGCAAGGTAATAGTCCCACAGAAGTGGGGCAGAACAATAGAGGTAGAACTACAGTACCTTCTGTAGAAGATATCAATCGTGATAACACCATGAATACTATAGACAGTTACTTTGAGTATAAGGTTCCTGTTTTTAGAAATATGAGTGTAGAGAATAACACCGCAAGTTTTGCTGGGGTTGACTATGATTATATTACCGATGTAAAGACCTTAACCACTACTTTGCAAAACGGTAAACAAATGGAAGTGCGCTGGGTACAGTTTAAGATACCCTTACGCACCGAAAGTCAATTTGCGGTAAATGGTATTGCAGACTTGCGCTCTATTCGTTTTATGCGAATGTTCCTTAGCGGATTTGAAAAGGAGGTAACCTTAAGATTTGGAAGTTTAGATTTGGTACGCGGTGATTATAGACGCTACAACCAAGCCGTGGTTCCCGACGGTACCGATCCAGAAATTACTACCGGAACTACATTTGAAGTAACCGCTGTAAGCAAGGAGCAAACTTCAGATTATGTAACACCACCAGGAGTTGTACGAGAAGAATTAATCGATAACAATCAGCGCGTGCGAGAAGACGAGCAATCCATGTCTCTGGTAGTTAAAAATTTAAAACCCAATGATTCTCGGGCGGTTTATAAGAACTTTCAGATTGATATGCGTCAATTTGAAAATTTAGAGATGTTCTTGCATGCCGAGTCGTTACCCGCCCCAGAACCCACTTTATTAGATGGAAAATTATCGGCTTTTATACGTATGGGTACAGATTTTACCGATAACTTTTATCAAGTTGAGATTCCTCTTACGGTAAGCGACCTAAATTCAACTGTACCTAGAGATGTGTGGCCCATAGAAAATGACTTAAAACTCCCCCTAGCTTTATTGCAGCAAATAAAATCATTGGTTATAGGAAACCCTAATTTTAACCCAGGACAGCTAAATTATTTCAATAAAGACCTGCAACCTATCACCGGGAATACTTCTGGAGAGATGAAGGTAGGTATAAAGGGGAATCCAACTTTTGGCGATATACGTATGTTGATGCTAGGTTTAAAAAATACCGGAACAACACAGGCTAGTGGTGAAGTTTGGTTTAACGAGTTACGTCTTTCTGATATGAAAAATGAAGGTGGCTGGGCCGCAATCGTAAATATGGATACCAATCTAGCCGACTTCGCCAGTGTAAGCGCTACAGGTAAGCGAAGCACTGTTGGTTTTGGTAGCATAGAACAAGGGCCTAACCAGCGTAGTAGAGAAGATGTGAAACAATATGATGTTGTAACCAGCTTAAATATGGGACAATTACTGCCCAAAAAATGGGGTGTAAAAGTACCATTTAGCTACAGCCGTGGGGAGGAATTAATCACTCCTCAATTTGATCCAGAATATTTAGATTTAGAATTAGAGACGCTGTTAGATAATGCTACACCCGAACGCAAGCGCGAATTGCAAGAACGAGCCGAGGATTATACAAAGCGTCAAAGCGTTAGTGTTATTGGTCTACGAAAAGAAAGGCAGAATCAAGATAAAGTACCGCTTCCTATTGATGTAGAAAATTTCACCTTTTCAGGAACCTATAATCAAGAGGATCATCGTGATTTTGAAATAGCAGAAGCATTAAGCCAAAATGTTAACGTAGGTGCAACTTATGAGTACGCACCACCAAAAGTTGCAGTAGAGCCTTTTAAAAACATTGCCGTTTTAGATAGTAGTGATTACTATCAGCCGCTAAAAGATTTCAATTTTAATTTATTACCTACTAGTTTATCCGCTTCAAGCACCATTTTGAGGCAATATAACGAACAACGATTTAGAGAAATCAATCTGCCACCAGGTTCTTTAGGTTTGCCAAAGTTATATCAGCGCAATTATACATTCGACTATCAATATGCTATCAATCATCAATTGACTAAATCCTTAAATTTTGTACTCTCGGCAAATACCAATCGAATAGTGCGTAATTATATAGATGAAGAAAACAGGCAAGACAATAGCGTTGGGGTTTGGGATGACTTTTTTGCCATCGGAGATCCAAATAGCTTTAACCAAAATTTACAAGTAAATTATGAGTTGCCTTTTGAGAAGTTTCCATTCCTTAAATTTTTAAGGGCAACCTATTCTTATACGGGTAATTTTCAATGGCAACGCGGATCTCAAATCTTACGAGATTTACCCGGTATCCCTGATTTAGGAAATACCATACAAAATGCTAACACCCACCAAATAAATGGTACGGTAGAAATGGGGACTCTTTACGATTATATAGGTTTAAAGAAAAAAGGCGGGAATAGTAATAAGTCTGCAATCAACATGAATGCGCGTCCGGCTAACGCTCTCGGGTTTTCAAGAAGTGGAGGCACAAATGCCGCAAATACAGATGATGAGGAGTTGAGCTTTGGTGACCGCGTTTTAAATACAGGTATAGATGTTGTGACTGCTTTAAAACGTCTTACCTTTAATTATCAAGAAACCAATGGTATGTTTTTACCAGGTTATACTAACGATATCGGGTTTTTAGGCACCTTAAAACCCAGTGCAGGTTTTGTTTTTGGAGGTCAAAATGATATTCGTGAGCGCGCAGCTAGAAGGGGTTGGCTTACCACATATCAAGAATTTAATGAGCAATATACAGAGAATGAAACACGCAATTTGGGTGTTCAAGCTAATATTGGTTTGTTGCCAGGCCTTACCTTAGACTTAAACGCCAATAGGGTTTATTCTGAAAATTATGCCGAAAATTACCGAGTAAATCAAGACGATTTGCAATATAGATCGCTGGCTCCCAATAGCTTTGGTAATTTTAATATCTCTACTATTATGATTAGCTCGGCTTTTTCTGAAAGTACCAAAGAGCGATCAGAAGCATTTGAACAGTTTAGGGAGAATAGACTTGCCGTTGCTAACCGTTTGGCACGTAAAGCCGGTATAGATTTGTCAGATCCAGCCAACATTAACCAAGAAACCGGGTTTCCTAAAGGATTTGGAAGAACTAGTCAGGCGGTGCTGTTACCTTCCTTTCTATCGGCTTATACCGGTAAAGATGCTCAAGATATTAGTTTAGGTGCCTTTAGAGATGTACCTTTGCCTAACTGGACTTTAAAGTACACGGGTCTTATGCGCATTAAATGGTTTAAAGATACTTTTAGAAGATTTACGCTTCAGCATGGATATACTTCGCTGTACAGTATAAATCAATTTCAAAGTAATTTAGATTATGATAGAACCAATCCGTACAGTGTAACCAATCTAGACCAATCAGGAAATTTCAAAAATCCGTTTTTAATTTCAAACATTAATTTAAGTGAGCAATTTTCACCTTTAATTAAGGTTGATATGGAGTTGAAAAATAGCATTAAGCTTTCAACTGAAATCAGAAGAGATAGACAGCTTTCTTTGAGTTTTGATAATAACTTATTAACCGAAGTGCAAGGAAATGAATATATATTTGGTTTAGGTTACCGGGTTCAAGATTTAAGCTTTACCACAAAGGTAGGAGGTAACAACCGAATTATTAGAAGTGATTTAAACCTTAAAGCCGATATTTCTTTTAGAAGAAATGAATCTATCATAAGGTATTTAGATTTTGCTAATAGTCAAACCACGGCGGGTCAGGATTTGTGGAGTGTATATTTTATGGCAGATTATGCTTTGTCAAAAAACTTAACGGCCATATTTTACTATGATCATACTTTTTCGCAGTATGCTATCTCTACTGCTTTTCCTACCACAACTATACGTTCGGGTATAACCCTTCGATACAATTTCGGAAATTAAAAAAACACAACTATAAATTAAATCAGTTAATATTATGAACATTCCAAATGAATTAAAGTACACTAAAGACCACGAGTGGGTTAAAATAGACGGTGATGTTGCTACTGTGGGTATAACCGATTTCGCGCAAAGCGAGCTAGGTGATATTGTTTATGTTGAGGTAGAAACAGAAGGCGAAGAATTAGCCAAAGATGAAGTTTTTGGTAGTGTAGAGGCCGTTAAAACCGTTTCTGATTTGTTTTTGCCTTTGAGTGGTGAAATCATTGAGTTCAATGAAGGACTAGAAGACGAGCCAGAGAACGTAAATACAGATCCGTATACCGAAGGCTGGATTATTAAAATTAAAATAAGCAACCAAGAAGAAATAGAAGACCTATTAGATGCAGAAGCTTATAAAGAACTTATTGCCAGCTAAACTTTTACTCGTTCTTGCTTTGGTTAATACCTTGTGCATTGTTTACCTATCTTTAACCAGTACGCAGGGTTTACCAAAAGTTCAAATCAATCAGGCCGATAAGATTTTTCATTTTTCGGCCTATTTTGTTTTAAGCTTTTTATGGATTTGGTACGTCTTTAAAGCAGTTAAAAACACTAGGTTTATTTCAATTAAAAAAATAGTTTCTTTACTCGTAATCATTTTTGGCATTTTTATTGAAGTGTTACAAGAAAGTCTTACAAGTTACAGAACTTTTGATTATTGGGATATTTTGGCCAATTCTGCCGGCGTGATGGTCGCATATTGGGTTTCAACTTATTTGATGAGGCCTGAGAAACAAGAAAAGAAGTTAAACTTTTAGATTTTTATCAAAAAATATTTACATTAGCAATTCGTTAAACTCAAGTTATGAAACCAAAAAAGAATCCAAAGAAAGATTTAGGGAGAAAAAGTGTTTTGTTCTTCCAAATTGGTCTTATTCTAATGCTTTTGATTACTTGGCGTGCCATTGAGTGGAAAACTTATGACAAAGAAGCCATAGACCAAGGAGTAGTGCAATTTGACCAACTAGAGGAAGAAGATGTGCCCATTACCGAGATACAAACCCCACCGCCACCGCCACCGCCACCGCCACCAGCACCAGAGGTGATCGAAGTAGTTGAGGATGATGTAGAAATCGAGGAAGAAATTATTGAGTCTACCGAGGTTACAGATGAGCCAGAAATAGTTGAAGTAGCAGAGGTAGAAGAAGCTCCTGAAGAAGTGATTGAGGATGTTCCTTTTACGGCTATTGAGGATGTTCCTTTATTTCCTGGCTGTGAAAAATATAAAACTAACGCCGATCGTAAGAAGTGTATGTCTGATAAAATCAAGAATTTTGTAAATAGTAAATTTAATACAGATCTTGGTTCAGAACTTGGCTTGTCTGGTGTAAATAGAGTATACGTAAGATTTAAAATTGACAGAAACGGAAAGGTTGTAGGTGTTCAAGCTAGAGCTCCGCACCCAAGGTTGCAAAAAGAAGCCGAGCGTGTTGTGGGTATGTTGCCTAATATGGTGCCCGGTAAACAACGTGGTAAACCAGTTGGTGTTTTGTACTCACTTCCTATTATTTTTCAAGTGCAAGATTAATCTTAATCTTATTCAATATAAAAGCCTTCAAGAATTTGAAGGCTTTTTTTATGGTTTTTAAAGTTTTAATTTTAGACGCTAAGCTTTGCGCTATAAGCCACTTAGTTTTACATTTGTGTACTCAACTATTTTTAAATCTATGGCTAATTTCAATTTGCTTTTCTTCACGCTTTTACTGGCTAACCTAACTTTGGCTCAACAAACGACCCAAAGAATAGAGCAATTTCCCGTTTTTGATTCTTGTGCTACTCAATCCGAAAAGGAAATAGAAAATTGCTTTTATGAGCGATTAAACGAATTGGTGTATGAAAATTTTAATATACCAGCCAATCTGAAGGATATAGAAACCCAAATCGATGTATTATTCGAGGTTGATAAATCAGGAAGTTTTAATGTGCTTTATGTGACTAGCGTTCATAAAGCCTTGAAAGACGAAGTGTACCGCAGTTTTAACTCATTCCCTAAACTGAAACCAGCGGTTTTTAACGGCAAACCCACCTATATGCAGTTTCGCTATCCTATAAAACTACCTTTAGAAACACCAAAAAAAACTGTTCAAGAAAAGGCAATCAACAAAGGAAGTCAAGAAATTAAACTTCAAGAATACGATTTAGTCAACCAAGCTAAAGTGCCCTATACAAATCCAGAATATGAAAGCCAAATCACTATTCCGTTATCCCACGAAATATACAATCGGTTCGATAAGGAGTTAAATCAGTTGGGAAGTAATGCTCATACTTCGGTCAAGCCGATGACTTACAATCGCGTTAATGCTTACTATGATTTTAAAACCGAACATGAAAAACTAAAATTACCTCTAAAATCGTGGTTTGGTAAAAAGTTTTTTAATGAGCATCTGGTGCGTTTACAAACCGAAGATTACTGGTTTACCGCAGATGTTGCGGCAGACCTTCAAATAGGTAAAGATTTTGACGCTGATTTTAATTCGACTTACAATAATACTCGCGCCGCTGTAATACAAGGAGGGATTGGCTCTAAGTTTAATTTTTATGCAGCGGTTTATGAGAGTCAAGGACGCTTTGCCAACTATTTTAATGAGTACGCTAATAGTATTCGTCCAGATGGCGGAAATCCTGCCCTAATACCGGCAAGGGGAATTGCAAAAGATTTTAGAACCGATAGCTACGATTATCCTATCGCTGAAGGTTATATTTCTTACACCCCAAATAATTATTTTAATTTACGATTAGGACATGGAAAAAACTTTATTGGCGACGGTTATCGCTCTATGCTATTGAGCGATAATGCAAGTCCGTACCCATTTTTCAAAATTAACACCAGTTTTTGGAAAATTAAATATACCAATATTTGGATGAGTTTGCGTGACATAAGGCCTGCAGTGACGGAGTCTGGCTCTTTTCGAACAAAATACATGGCCACTCATCATTTAAGCTACAATGTAAGCAAGCGATTAAATATAGGATTGTTTGAATCTGTATTATGGGAAAACGATAACGATCGAGGTTTTGATTTTAACTACTTGAATCCGGTTATTTTTTACCGTGCCATAGAATTTTCAACAGGTTCTAGAGGAGGAAATGCCTTGATCGGTCTTGATGCCAAATACAAATTTTCAAATCAAATTAACGCCTATACCCAAATGATGATCGATGAGTTTTCATCTTCAGATATTTTTGGAGGCCAGCAGAGTTACAAAAACAAGATTGCCTATCAATTGGGCCTTAAATTATATGACTTTGTTGGCGTACGCAATTTAAATTTACAGGTAGAATATAATCAGGCTCGACCTTACACTTACTCTCATAATACAGTAGTTTTAAATTACGGTCATAACAATCAATCTTTGGCGCATTTATGGGGTGCTAATTTCAGAGAGTTTTTATTCATAACTCGCTATAAGCAAAAACGCTGGTATGGCCATGCTAAATTTATTTTAGGAAGACGCGGTTTAGAGTTGGAAGCAGATTTAGATCCGTTTTACGGCGGAAATATTTACGGAAGTGAAGACCAGCGAATAAGTGATAAAGGAAACCAAATGCTACAAGGGAACACCGCAGACTTTTTTTATGCTGAGACAGAGTTGGGGTATTTGCTTAATCCGGCTACAAATTTAAAAGTGTATGCTAATTTTATTTATCGAAACTTGACACCCGATATTGAAAATACATTCCTGCCGTCTACAGGCACTACTACCTGGTTAAATTTTGGGTTTAGAACCGACTTATTTAATTGGTACTACGACTTTTAAAAATATAGCAGCAAGCTTTGTCTTTACCGCTTTTAAGCAGTATCTTTGCAGCTACAATTTTTAGAAGATTGAGCAAGACCATAGAAAATACTTATCAGGTAAATCGGTTAACCGATTTTAAAGAAATTACCAAAATGCGTTTGGCGGTAAGTGTGGTTTTTTCTTCTATTGCTGGTTATTTTCTAGGAGCCGATAAAATTAATTTTTTTACGGTTTTATTGCTAGGTATTGGAGGTTATATGATGGTGGGTGCAAGTAATGCTTTTAATCAAGTTTTAGAGCGTGATTTAGATGGATTAATGAGCCGTACCAAAAACAGGCCTTTACCAGCAGGTAGAATGAGTGTGAAAATGGCGCTGTTTATTGCTGTTAGTTTCACTTTATTGGGGTTGGCTGTTTTGTATATCATCAACCCTGTAACGTCTATGTTCGGTGCGATATCAATCTTTTTGTATGTAAGTGTTTACACCCCATTAAAAACAAAAACACCACTTTCTGTATTTGTAGGTGCCTTTCCAGGAGCAATACCATTTATGCTTGGCTGGGTAGCCGCTACAAATGATTTTAGTATCGAGCCAGGAACGCTTTTTATGATTCAGTTTTTTTGGCAATTCCCGCATTTCTGGGCGTTAGGCTGGTGGTTGTACGATGATTATGAGAAAGGTGGATTCTTTATGCTGCCAACGGGAAAACGAGATAAAGGGACTGCGATTCAAATTATACTCTATACAATTTGGACGGTGGTAATTTCACTAGTACCCACACTAGGGGTTACCGGCAACTTATATCTGAGTCCGATTGCAGGGGTATTAATATTTTTACTTGGCGCAGGTATGATGTATTATGCCGTGAAATTATACCGTGATAGAGACCAGAAAACGGCTAAGCAGCTTATGTTTGCTAGTGTTAGCTATATTACCTTACTACAAATAATTTATGTTTTAGATAAATATATTCGCTTATGGATTTAACAGATGGTACCGAGAGAGAAAAAATAGCACGGTCAAAAAAAATGATGTTGTGGTTCGCAATCATAAGCATGGGTATGATGTTTGCCGGACTTACCAGTGCATTTGTGGTGAGTAAAGATCGGCCCGATTGGATTGAAGATTTTCAATTACCAGCGCCTTTTTTGTACAGTACAATTGTTATTTTGCTAAGTAGTGTTTGCTTACTTTTTGCTAAAAAAGCCGTAAAGAATAATGAAACCAAAAAAGCTGGTTGGTTACTTATAGCAACCTTTGTTTTGGGTAGTGTTTTTGTTTGGATGCAATTTCAAGGATTTATGGAAATTTTGGGTGAGGGGTATTATTTTACAGGAAGTGCGAGCAACATAACTTCATCTTTTATTTATTTAATTGTTATATCTCATATCGCCCATATAGTGGCGGGTTTAATCATTTTATTGGTCTTAATTTATAATAATTCTAAACAGCGCTATAAATCTGGTCAAATGCTTGGATTAGAGCTAGGTGCGACCTTTTGGCATTTTGTAGATGTCTTGTGGATTTATCTGTTTTTCTTTTTATATTTCTTAGGATAATAAAATTAACTATTTTTGCTTAATATTTAACACTAATTTCTATTTATGGAAGCTACTGTTGCCCAAACAGGCACCGAAGGAAAAACTTGGGGTGGAGGAAATAAACCACTTGGAGCAAGTTATGGAAAATTAATGATGTGGTTTTTTATTGCATCAGATGCGCTTACGTTTTCGGCGTTTTTAGCAGCTTATGGTTTTTCAAGATTTAAGTTTATAGACTCTTGGCCTATAGCCGATGAGGTGTTTAATCACTTTCCGTTCTTACACGGGGTTGACGCACCCATGTACTATGTGGCGTTGATGACTTTTATTCTAATATTTTCATCGGTGACCATGGTGTTAGCTGTAGATGCAGGACATCATATGAACAAAAAGAAAGTTACACTCTACATGTTTTTAACCATTATTGGTGGTTTGGTCTTTGTAGGATCGCAAGCTTGGGAGTGGAAAAATTTTATAAACGGTACTTACGGTGCGGTTGAAACACGAGGAGGTCAAATTTTACAATTCGTAGATACCGAACACGAGCGCGTTGCTTTAGCAGATTTTGCTAAAACCTTACCTCAGGATCGTATAGAACACCAGCCTAGCAATGGTGTGTGGTATGATGCTGATAAGCAGACGTCTGCTAGTTTTACTGTAGAGGAAATTACTAAGGGATTTGAAGCTAATCCAAATATATTGGTTCGTATTCAGCAATTAGATGAAAACGGTAAGAAAATTGTTTTATCTAGAGAAGCTTCATTGGCAAAATTAAAGAATGATGCTGTTACAACCGTAGAAGGAGCAAACCTTACCCATAATGAATATGGGCCACCATTGTTCGCCGATTTCTTTTTCTTTATCACAGGATTTCACGGTTTTCACGTTTCAATGGGTATCATCTTAAATATTATAATATTCTTTAATGTTTTAGTAGGTACTTATGAGCGAAGAGGAAGTTATGAAATGGTAGAAAAAGTGGGATTATATTGGCACTTTGTAGACTTAGTTTGGGTATTTGTATTTACTTTCTTTTACCTTGTTTAATAAAAAACACAATTAAAAATGGCACACGATTCAGCACATACTAATCAATCAGCGACAAAGCGAATTTGGTATGTATTTATGTTACTCTCGGTAGTAACTATTGTAGAGGTGGTATTGGGTATTTTTAAACCTGCATTCTTGGTGCAGACCGATATCTTGTATATGCATCTTTTAAATTGGATATTTATTATTTTAACGGTGTATAAAGCTTATTTAATTACTTGGGCCTTTATGCATATGGAAGGTGAAAAGAAAGGCTTGAGACGTTCGGTAGTATGGACAATAGTTTTCCTAGTATGTTATTTGGTTTTTATACTTCTTGCAGAAGGAGTTTATATTCACGACGTTTTTGCTAACGGGTTTGTAACCTGGAATTTCTAATAGAAACATAAGTTAAATCATAGAAAAAGGCGGTTTTATTGAACCGTCTTTTTTATTTTTGTAAAAGCAATTTTGTTGTTATGAAAAAATATTTTGTGCTTACCTTATTGTTTGCATTGCCTATTGTAGCTTACTTATTTTTTTCTTCAGGAATCAATCATTTTGCCATTCTTCCCACTTTAACCAAACCTATTTCTGAAATCGATAATTTTCATACTTTTCAAAATGAAGAAGTGCGTTTGAAAGACCATATTAGTGTTCTCTTTTTTATGGGAAATAGGGTTAAGGAAATGGAAGGGCATGCCTTTAATCTCAATGAAAAAATTTACGATAAAAACTATCAGTTTAAAGATTTTCAATTTGTGGTATTGGCTGAAAATGGGCAAGAACAAGCGGCGCAAGATCTACTAAATCAATTAGGTGCCACCATAGATGTTAAGAATTGGAAATTTGCTTTTGGTTCTCAGAGGGATATTCAAAGGATCTTTGAAAGTTTGCAAACACCTCTACAATTAAATGAAGGTGGTGCTAATGAACACGTTTTTATTATTGATAAAGAGTTAGCTTTACGCGGAAGAAAGGATGAGGAAGACAAAAGTCTAGTTGAAAACTATGGATATGATACCTCTTCTGTGGCGGAGCTTAGCAACATTATGAGCGACGACATTAAAGTGATTTTAGCCGAATATAGATTGGCCACTAAAGGAAATGCAATTAAAGATAACGATGAAAAATTATAAATACATTGGTATAACCTTTATTATTCTAATTTTCGGAATTTGGGCGGTTCCTAAAATAGTTGATCGCTTTAGCGGTAATAAAGTTGCTATGACAGTAATAGGTAAGGTGCCTAGTTACCAGTTGACCAATCAAGATGGTAAACTTATTTCTGATGAAGACTTTAAGGGTAAGGTTTACGTGGTAGAGTTCTTTTTTACAACTTGTCCTACTATTTGCCCCGAAATGAATGAAAATATGACAAAAATTCAAGACGAATTTTTTGGTAATCCCAATTTCGGTATAGCCTCTTTTAGTATTAATCCAGAATACGATACGCCAGAGATTTTAGCTGCCTATGCCAAGAAACATGGTATATCTCATCCTAATTGGCATTTGTTAACCGGTGAACGAGACGCCATATTCGAATTAGCCAATCAAGGTTTTAATCTTTACGCAGCTTACAACCCTAAGGTAAAAGGTAATTTTGAACATTCAGGATATTTTGCTCTAATTAATAAGCAAGGTGAGATTGTTTCTCGTCTCGATGAATATGGTAATCCAAAAGGTTATTACGATGGGTTAGACCCGAAAGATCTAAACATGCTTAAATCTGATATAAAAAAGCTTTTATAAAATGAAAGAAGTAATTCAAAAGGGTAAAGATAAAATTGTAGTCCCAATTATTATCACCTTATCTATTGCAGTGCCACTTGCAGTGTTAGTCCTGCTCAATCTTCCTACTAGGTACGATTTATTAGGTTTAGATATAGGCACCTATCCTTTTTTTCATGCAGTTTTAAATGGGATTACCGCAATACTGTTGTTAATGGGTTATGTATTAATCCGTAAAGGAGAAAAACTACTTCATCGCAATGTAATGATTACTGCTTTTGTTTTGTCTTGCGTGTTTTTAATTAGTTATGTTTTCTCTAAATTAAGTAACGATCCTGTTCCTTATGGAGGAGAAGGATTTTTAAGGCCATTGTATTTTTTTATCTTAATTTCGCATATCGTGCTTTCTGCTATAATAGTACCATTGGTCTTGTTTACCATGTATAGAGGTTTAACAGCAGAATATAAGAAGCACGTTAAAATAGCTCGATATACTTTTCCTATTTGGTTTTATGTGGCTGTAACAGGAGTTTTGGTGTATTTATTTATGTTACCTTATTATGGATAAAAAATTAGTCTTTTTTTTGTTTTTCGTAATGTTTATTGGTTTGATATTGCCAGTCAATGCACAATGCGCCATGTGTCGAGCAGTATTAGAAAGCGACCCTGATGGGACAGCCGCTAAGTCGATAAACAATGGAATTATGTATTTAATGGTTTTTCCTTACCTTTTGGTTGGAGGGGTTGGCATAGCGGTTTACCGAACCTTAAAAAACAGAAAAAAGGAAGCATAGTGACGCGCTTTTTGTAACAAAATTCCATCATATTCGTCCTATGATTAGTAGGTTTTAAAAGTAGAGCAAAAGGAGATTAAGTTGCTTATGGTGATTTATTTGATCCAGTTGTAACAATTAACCTACTTTTTCTACTTATAAATTAGTAAATTGTAATGATGCGAATAAAAACTTTACTACTTGGCTTAGTTTGTCTTCCGGCTGTACTTTTTAGCCAAGAAAAAAAATGGACGCTGAACGAATGTGTTAAGCATGCCTTAGAGAATAACATCAGTATCAAGCAATCTGAGTTAGATTTGGAAAGTGCTCAGTACGATAAAAGAGATGCTATAGGTAAATTTATACCAAGTCTTAATGGTTCAGCATCTTACTCTGCAAATACTGGAGCTAACATTAACCCGGTTACCAATCAGTTTGAGAATGAAGTTTTTACTTCTTTTACTACAGGGTTTAATTCTTCACTTACTTTATTTGACGGTTTAAGGAACATTAGGCAGCTTCAAAGAGCCAAATTAGCTCAATTGGCTACGCAATATCAACTTGATAAAATGAAAGATGATATTAGTCTTGCCGTGGCAAACGCCTATTTAAACGTCTTGCTTAATAAAGCCAATCTATCATCGCTGCAAAGTCAAAACGAGGTTAGTAAAGAGCAGCTAAAGCGTACAGAAGATTTGGTAGAAGGTGGCGTACTACCAAAAGGGGATCTTTTAGAAATAAAGGCCAATATGGCTAATGAAAAGCAACAAATAGCCATAGCGCGTAATACTGTAAAAATCGCTTTAATTAATCTAGCGCAGCTGTTGTTGGTTAAAGATTATGAAAATTTTCAAATTGTTGATGAAGGTTATGAACTGGTTTCAAATGAAGTGGCTAACCAACCTGTGGCATCTATTATCGCTTCCGCGGAAGAGAATAGACCAGAACTTAAAATTGCAGAACAAAATCTAGCCATTGCTCAAAAAGATGTGCAAATTTCTAGAGGAGCATATTATCCTACATTAACCGCTTTTTTTGGTTATAATACACGTTATTCAGATAACGATTTCTTTGAACGCTCTTTCACGACGCAGTTGTATCAAAATGATGGTATTGGGTATGGAGTGCAATTAAATGTGCCTATACTTAATGGTTTGGCCACTAGAAATAATGTGGCTCGCAGTAAAATAAATTTAGAAAGAAGAAAGTACCAATTAGAACAAGCTAAATTAGATTTAGAGTCTAATGTATATCAAGCCCACGTAGACGCTCAGGGAGCTTTAGAAGCCTATGAAGCGGCTCAAGAAGTGGTTAAATCACAAGAATTGGCTTTTGATTACGCCCAGCAACGCTACGATGTTGGTCTTACCAATGGTTTTGACTTTACTCAAGCTAAACAAAGATTAGACAACGCTATTATTGAGCTTAATCGTGCTAAATACGACTATATTTTTAAACTAAAGGTTCTTGAATTGTATTTCGGAATTGATCCGCAAAATTTAAAATTATAAAAATGAAAAAAAAGAAAATACTTGTAATTGTAATAAGTGTAGTGGTTTTAATTGCCTTTTTAATAGGAGGGAAAAAAGCGGGTTGGTTTGGAAAGGCAGATAACCTTAAACAGGTTGAGGTGGCCCTTTTAGAAAAAATGAACTTGGTTGAAACGGTGTCAGCAACGGGTAAAATACAGCCAGAGGTAGAGGTTAAACTATCTTCTGAAGTTTCAGGTGAGATTATCGAACTTCCAATAAAAGAAGGACAACGCGTTGAAAAAGGTGATTTATTGGTAAAAATTAATCCAGATTTATACCAATCTAGTCTACAGCGATCACAGGCGAGCTACCAAAACATTAAGGCCAATCTAGAGCAAGCTAAGGCTAGCCTTAAGGAAGCTGAAGCTAACTATAACCGAAACAAAACTTTGTTTGAAAAAGGGGTTATTTCGCAAAGTGAATGGGATGCAGTGCTTTCCAGATACGAGGTAGCTCAAGCCACAAAGAAAAGCGCCTATTTTAATGTGCAAAGCGCCGCAGCTACGGTCAATGAAGCAAAGGATAACTTAGGAAGAACTACAATTTATTCACCTATGTCGGGTACAATTTCAAAATTAGACGCCGAATTGGGGGAGCGTGTAGTAGGAACCCAGCAAATGGCGGGTACAGAGATATTACGTGTCGCAAACCTAAACGAAATGGAGGTTGAGGTAGATGTGAATGAGAATGATATCGTAAAAATAAACGTAGGTGATTCCGCTATAGTGGAGGTTGACGCTTACTTGGATAAAAAATTTAAAGGATTGGTAACGGCTATTAGTAATTCTGCAAACGATGCGCTTTCTGCCGATCAAGTAACTAACTTTAAGGTGAAAGTGAAAATTTTAAAAGAATCGTATGCCGATTTATTAGCGGGTAAAGGAGAAAACTATTCTCCTTTTAGACCAGGAATGACAGCGACGGTAGATATTATTACCAATAATAAAAAAGATATTCTAGCAGTGCCTATAAGTGCAATTGTTATTAAAACAGATACGACCAAATCAAACACCTCTGGTTTAGATGACAAAACTTACGAAGCGGTATTTGTTAAAGAGGAAGGAAAAGCAAAGTTACAAGCAATTAAAACGGGTATTCAAGATGAAACCAATATCGAGATTATTGAAGGTCTTAAAGAAGGAGATAAAATAATTACAGGTCCGTATAGTCTGGTAACTAAGAAATTGAAAGACGGTCACGCGGTTGAAGAAATTAAAAAATCGAAATAAATTGGCATTATTATTAGCATTAGAAACAACAACTACCAATTGTTCTGTTGCGTTGTGGAAGGATGAGAAGTTAATAGATTTAATCGAAGATCGCACTCCTGGATATTCCCATGCTGAATTGCTTCATACTTTTATTCAGAAAATAATTGAAGACAATGGTTTTTCATTAAAAAGTTTAGATGCAGTAGCCATAAGTAAAGGTCCAGGGTCATATACTGGATTACGAATTGGGGTGTCGGCGGCTAAAGGTTTGTGTTATGCCTTAGATGTTCCGCTTATTGCCATTGATACTTTAGAGGCCCTAGCTATGCAGTATAATAAAGAAACGCATGGAGAGGTAGATAAAGTTATATCCTGCCTAGATGCTCGCCGAATGGAAATTTATGCCGGTTTTTATTCGGTGAATTCGAAATCAGATACTGGCTTAACAACAATTAAACCCGTTGAAGCTTTAATAATTGAATCAAATTCTTTTCAAGATGAAAAGAGACAGCGTCTATTATTTTTAGGAGAAGCTACAAGTAAGTTGTCCGAAAAGATAGAGTCTAAAGATAATTTTACTTTTGTTGAAGCACAACCCTCTGCAAAAGAAGTAGGTATTTTGGCTATGCGAAAATATAAAATAAGCGACGTAGAGGACGTCGCTTATTTTGAACCATTTTATTTGAAAGATTTTAAATTAGGGTAATTCCTTATTCAGGTTTGCTAATAATATGGATGTCTCTCTGCGGGTAAGGAATACCAATTTCGGCAGCATCTAATCTTCTTTTAGCCTCTTCGATGGTATACCAGTGACAATCCCAGAAATGCTCATTGAGTGCCCAAAAACGCAAAGATAAATTAACTGAATTATCGGCTAATTCTGTTACAACTACTTGTGGTGCAGGATCACGCATAATATTTTCTTGCTCTAACATAAGATTCTCTAAAATATCTTTAGCTTGTTTTATATCTGCATCATAAGAAATACCTATAGTAATAGCATCTTTACGCTTTCCTTCAACAGTGTAGTTAGTAATGTTATCATTGGCTAAAGGGCCATTAGGTACCGTTACCAATTGATTTCCGAATGTATTAATCTTTGTATAAAATAAAGAGATTTCTTTTACAGATCCAGAAACACCTTGAGCCTCAATCCAATCTCCTATTCTAAAAGGTTTTAAAATAACTATAATTACACCTCCTGCAAAATTAGCTAAAGAGCCTTGTAAGGCCAAACCAATAGCTAAACCAGCAGCACCAATAACTGCAATTATACTAGTGGTCTCTATACCGATTTGATTAATAGCTGTAATGAACACAAGGATTTTAAGCGTATATTCAATAATTTTGGTTAGAAATTGTTCCAACGCAATACCATAGTCTTTTTTGCTTAAAATTTTCCGTACGTATTTAACAATCACTTTAGAAAGCCACCATCCAATAATTAAGATGACAATTGCGGCTAATAAATTTGGTAAGAAATCGATTATTTTATCGATATACTCTTTCGCGTAATTTTCAAATTCAGTAATATTCTCCATATTTTAATTTTTTGTTTGTCGCATAATATGAAACAAAGTGCTTTTTTAAAATTTTTATTCGTTTAATTTTTGTTAATAATTATTACCCAGTAAGAGCTTTAAGGCTTCCTGTAGATTTGATACAGATGGGAGGCAAGCTTTTTCTGTGCAGATTAATACTTCTTCCCTTACTGCGTTCTTTGCGCTTGCTTTGCTTGTATTTGTCGTACGGTAAAAGTTAATAAGTGCTTTTCTTTTGCTAAACGCAGACCATAAATTTTCGTTGGTTTTCACCAAAAAAAACGGAAAATCTCGTTTCAACTGGTTTTGCAGCCATTGAGAATAGTCGCTAGGAGAGTGCATAAAATCTGAAAAGATGCTATCCTGCATTTTTTCAAAATGTTCTTGATATGCAGTTTTGCCCGTAAGCAATGCTAGTTTATGTAGATTCTCACTCATAATAGCATTGGCACTAGGGACAACGTTATCGCGCAAAGCAATTGGTTTTACAAATAAATCTTCGTTATGAATTTCGGCATAATTGAAAAAGATATCGGTCTTCTCTTTGAAGTTCTCAAAACAAAATTGGATTAGCTTTATAGCAATGTCTAAATAATTAGGTTTTAGACTAATTTCATGCATTGTAAGTAAAGCTTGAATAAAAAACGCGTAGTCTTCTAGGCTACCTGCTTTTTTATGTTGGTGCTCGTGTAATTCTTTATAAAGTCTAGTACCGTCATAAGTGAGCCGGAGTATTTTATTTATGGCTTTTTGACATCGAATTAAAAGTGATTGTTCTTGTGTAGTTTTATAAACATTTAGATAGGTTGTAATGGCCATAGCATTTAAGGATAGCATTTTTTTATGGTCAAGCTGTGGTTTTGCTCTTTTTGCTTTGCTGGCTTTTAATGTTTGTAAGCATTCGTTTATTTGTTTTTCTGCCTCTAACTTCGATAAATTAAATGATTTTGCAAGGCTTGAAATGGATTGACTTTTAAATAAAATGTATTTTCCATTCTCCCAATATCCTTTAGGGTTGATGTTAAAGTAACTGGCAAATAAATCGTACTTTTCTTTAAGCAATTCTTGAAGTTCATCTTTTTTCCAAGTATAATAAGCTCCTTCTTCGCGCTCTTCTTTCATATTAAGGCTGTCAGCATCTAGAGCAGTAAACCATAAATAATCACTATCACTCAATTGCTGATCAATGAAAGCGAGTGTTTTTTTATATGTATTTTCAAAGGATTTTTCTTGAAATACTATATAAGCTTGGTGGTACACATCGATGAGTTGAAGGTTGTCGTATAACATTTTCTCAAAATGGGGGACATGCCAATTTTGATCTAGAGCATAGCGTGAAAACCCACCTTCAATATGATCATGGATTCCTCCGCGTTCAATTTTTTTTAAACTTAATTTCAGATAATTATTCAAATTATCGTCTTGGGAAATATGAGCGTATCTCAGTAAAAATAAATGCTGGTTAGGCATCATAAACTTGGGGATGCCCAAGTCACCTCCATAGGTGTAATCGAGTTGATTCTTCCATTTATTTAAAAGCAATTTAAAATCTACCTTTTTTTTTAACCCCTTATTACTTGTATTAGGTAGCTGTAGTTTTGATATACTATCCTTTAAGGTGTCTGCGTATTCTTGCATCGAATTAGGATCTTTTTCAAACAAAGCATTTATCTGCATTAAGGCACTTAACCATGGTTTCGCTTTTAAAAATGTACAACCCCAAACTGGCATCTTGTTGGGTAGGGCTATAATATTTAGGGGCCAACCCCCTTGCTTAATCATAAGCTGCAGACTTTGCATATAGAGATGGTCGACTTCGGGATGAACCTCACGATCTACTTTTATAGCAACAAAATGTTCATTCATAAATTTAGCTACCTCCTTGTTCTCGAATACCTCTTTTTCCATTTCGTGACACCAATGGCAGGTAGTATAACCTATACTAATTATCAGCATTTTATTTTTTTCAATAGCATAGTTTAATACGTCATTACTCCACTCTTGCCAATTTATCGGGTTGTCGGCGTGTTGTTTTAAATAAGGGCTATTGGAGTTTTTGAGGTTATTGGATTTAAAATTGATCATAATTATTATTTTTTTTCGGGAAGAAGGTAAATTGAAAATTAATGTTTTGGTAACATTGGGTTGATAAGTAATTAAAAATAAAAGCAGGAATTTTGCACCCAATTAGGTAAACAAATTTATGGAAACTTTTTACATTATTGTTTTAGTTATATTATTTGCTTTAGCCATTACAGATTTAGTAGTGGGGGTAAGTAATGATGCTGTAAACTTTCTAAATTCGGCCATTGGTTCAAAAGCTATTTCCCTAAAGACAATTATGATTGTAGCTAGTATAGGGGTGGCCGTAGGAGCAATCTTTTCAAGTGGTCTTATGGAAGTAGCAAGAAAAGGAATTTTCGATCCTAGTCAATTTTATTTTGATGAAATCATGATCATCTTTCTAGCAGTCATGATTACCGATGTACTATTGCTCGACTTCTTCAACTCCTTGGGCTTGCCTACGTCAACCACGGTATCAATAGTATTTGAGCTGTTGGGCGCTGCTGTAAGTGTGGCTGCCATCAAATTATACGAACAATCTCAGAGTTTTGATCTAGTTTATAATTATATAAACACGGCAAAGGCTTTAGAGATAATTATGGGTATTTTGCTCTCTGTGCTCATTGCATTTACAGTAGGAGCAATAGTTCAATACCTATCGCGTCTAGTGTTTTCTTTCCAGTTTGAACGTAAAATGAAATATGTAGGTTCTGTTTTTGGAGGGGTATCTATTACAGCGATCACTTATTTTATTTTTATTAAAGGGATGAAAAGCATCTCCTTTATTCCGGGGTCGGTTAAAGATTTTGTAAACGACCAAACCTTGATAATAATAGGAATTAGTTTTTTGTTTTGGACACTTGTTTCGCAGTTAATGATGAGTTTCTTCAAAATAAATATCCTGAGAGCGATTATTGTTATAGGAACCTTTGCACTAGCCTTGGCTTTTGCAGGAAATGACTTGGTTAACTTTATAGGGGTTCCTATTGCGGCTTGGCAATCTTACGATATTTGGATGGCCAGTGGGCAAGCACCAGGGCAATTAGATATGATAGGCTTGGCTGGCGCGGTGCAAACTCCTGAAGTACTATTGATTGGCGCTGGAGCTATTATGGTTATCACCTTATGGTTCTCGAGTAAAGCTCGGGCGGTAGTAGATACGGGTATAAATCTCTCTAGACAGGGAGATGGAGCCGAGCGTTTTGAACCGAATAGCCTTTCAAGGGTTATCGTAAGGTATTCGGTAATTATTAGTAATAGTATCACCCATATTTTACCTAATCGTGTTACCAGCAGTATCGAATCTAAATTTCAAAAGCCAAAGGAGTTATTGAATGACAGAAGAATTGATGCGCCTGCTTTTGATATGGTTCGGGCCTCTGTGAATTTGGTGGTAGCTAGTATTTTAATTTCAATAGGTACCAACCTTAAGCTACCCTTGTCTACTACATACGTTACTTTTATGGTAGCTATGGGTACTTCGTTAGCTGATCGAGCTTGGGATCGTGAAAGTGCGGTTTATCGTGTGGCAGGAGTAATAAATGTAGTTGGCGGTTGGTTTGTTACTGCCTTGGTAGCTTTTGTGGCAGCTGCGATTTTCGCCATGGTGATATGGTACGGAGGTATGGTGGCCATTTCGTTATTAGTTGGACTAGCAGTGTTTTTAATCGTTCGGGGAGCAATTCTTCATAATCGTAAAAAGAGACTGGAACAAAGTAAAAAACGATTTAACAGAAGCGATATCATTACTATTAATGAAATTACTCAAGAGACTTCGCAAAATGTTTCGAATGTAATTAAAGGTATTAATAAAAGATACAGTAAGGTCATAAACCATTTGGGTTATCACGATCTGAGTAAACTTAAAAAAGATAAGAAACGTTTGAATGAGCTTGATGGAGAAGTGGAAGAGTTGAAAGATAATGTTTTCTATTTTATTAAGTCTTTAGAAGATAACTCGGTTGAAGCTAGTAAATTCTATATCTTATTTTTAGACTATTTGCAAGACATGGTACAGTCTATCGGTCTTATAGCACAATCAAGTTACAAACACGTAAACAATAATCATAAAAACCTGAAGTTTAATCAAATTAGAGATTTAAAAAGTGTAGATCGGGATATGCAGGTGCTTTTTGATGATATCATTGAAACCTTCGATAGTCATTCGTTTGAAAATATTAACCGAATTCTGGAAGAAAAGCAGAAGTTAATGGACAAGGTGTCTGAATTAATTCAAAAGCAAATTAATCGCATCAGAACCTCAGAAACGAGCCCTAAGAACACTAAATTATATTTTGGTATTTTATTGGAAACAAAAGATTTGATCAGCGCTACGATGAATCTGTTACAACTTTTTGATGACTATTATCAAGACGCTAAAAGAGAGCTGTAGATTTGCAGTTAAAGGTTGAAATTTAAAAAGGAGGCTTGTGTAAGCCTCCTTTTTAAATTTTTATATCTTTTGAGCCTACGGTATTAGCCATTTACAGCTTCTACACGGCCAATTTTATCTTGTAGCATTTCCTTTAATACGTTTTCAATACCATTCTTTAGTGTAATAGTAGATGAAGGGCAACCACTGCAAGCACCTTGTAAGATAACTTTCACCGTTTTTGTGTCAGCTTCATAAGAGTCAAACATAATGTTACCGCCATCACTGGCTACAGCCGGCTTCACGTATTCTTCTAGAACAGCAATTATTTGCTTTGATATAGAATCTAAATCTTTTGAAACATGTGTTTGGCTTGTTGGCTGTTCTGTAGCATTTTTGGCCTCACTATGCTTTACTTCGTTATTTAAAACTGGTTTGCCTTCTTCTAAATAGTTTTTAATAAACTCCCTTAATTCTAAGGTGATTTCATTCCACTCTGCAATATCGTACTTTGTAATCGAAATATAATTGTCATCTAGAAATACTTCCTTAACAAAGGGGAAATGAAAAAGTGCCTGAGGTAGTGGGGCATCTTTGGTTTCATCTATATTCTTAAACTCATTGCTTTGGAGTACAAGCTTTTTGTTTGCAACAAATTTTAAAACAGCAGGGTTTGGGGTACTTTCGGCATAAACCGTAATTGCAATTTTTTCATTTTGGTCTTTATCATTTACAATTGCCGTTCCTTGGTTTAATAAATCGGTTATTTTAGCCTTTAATTCATTTTGAATCTCTGGCCAGGGTGCGATATTAAACTTTTTAACTGCCACAAAATTTTGAGCAATATAAACCGTTTTTACAAAGGGTAAATGAAAAAGAGCTTGAGCTAAAGGTGAGTCTTTGGCCTCATCAATATTGTTATATTCGTAGGATTTATGATTGACCAAAAACCGATCGGCTTCAAATTTTAGTATATCTGGATTTGAGGTGTTTTGTATTTCAATAGTATAATTTTCCATAGCTTTAAATTTCATACAAAAATACTAAAAGAAATACTATGAATTCAATATATTTACCCAATTATAATTTATAGCTATAAACAATAAAAGCTTAAAAATTCACGTTGAATTAAGAGTAGTGTTAATTTTATTTTAAAAAAAAGCCAAAATAAATTTTTTACTTACTTGCATTTTGTTTTAATTTGGAGCAACAACACCCTAAATGAATATGAAGTTTAATAAAACCTATTTAGTTTTTGTATTTTTTGCCTTTTCATTATTAGGCTTTAGTCAAGAACGAGGAATTCCCGTTTACAGTGATTACCTTACAGATAATATGTATTTAATGCACCCCTCTATGGCAGGAGCAGGATTACTTACTAAAGCAAGGCTTACCGCAAGAAGACAGTGGTTTGATGTAGATGATGCGCCTACTTTAGAAACCCTGAGCTTAAATGGTAGATTGAGTGATAGTAACATTGGATTAGGTGGTATTTTATATAATGATAGTAACGGTAGATTTTCTCAACAAGGGGCTTATGCTACTTTTGCCTATCACTTATTACTTTCTAGAGATCGTGTAGATTTAAATCAATTATCATTTGGTTTAAGTGTTGGGGTTTTACAAGAGAAACTAGATGAAAGCGACTTGATTGGTGGCACCAATCCTTCAGACCCTAATATAGCTGGTATTGAGCAGCAAGATTCTTACTTTAATATTGATTTTGGTGTTTCTTACTATTACCTTGAGTTCTTTACGCATTTAACGGTTAAAAACCTAATTCCGCAAAAGCGTGATATTTTTGCAGAAGATTTTGAAACTGATAATCAGCGTCAATATTTATTTACCCTGGGTTATACCATAGCACCTTATGCTAGTGATTGGTCTTTTGAACCTTCGGTAATGTTTCAAATGAAAGAAGAAACTGCAGAAGCTGCCGTAGACGGAAACTTTAAAGTTTATAGACAATTTGACTTTGGTCAATTATGGGGAGGTTTGTCTTATAGAAGGAGTTTAGATGGAGCTGAGTATACTGAAGATGGTGCAGCTACGGTTGAAAATCAAAAATTACAATACTTTTCACCCTTCTTAGGGGTTAATTATAACCAATTTATGTTTGCTTACACGTATACCTATCAGGCTAACTCTATCGTGCTAAGTAACGCTGGTTTTCATCAAATCACTTTAGGATATAATTTCGGAGGAGGAAAAGAGAAGTACCACTGTAATTGTCCTGCTATTAATTACTAAAAATCTTTATAACCAACTAAAAACCGCTCCTCGGATTGAAGAATTTCTTCTATAATCCGGGGATTTTTATTGCTAAAAAAAATACATTTTTCACCGCGGTCTTGCCGGAGTAAATTTAGCTTTTCAAGTAAGTTTTTTGTTTGTTGAGCGGCTGCCCGACCTGAATCAATAATTTGCACGTATGGGGGAACAATTTCCTTAAGAATGGGCATAAGATAAGGGTAGTGACTGCAACCTAAAACTAAGTAATCTATATTTTCTTTTAGCATAGGAGAAACAAGCTCTTTAACCAATTGCTTTAAGGCAGGCTGTTGTAAATCGCCTGTTTCAATTAAAGGTACCAAGCCTTCGCCCACCACCTCTATTACTTTAGTGCTGCGCGTGTACAAATCTGATGTTTTTATAAACAGCTCGCTTGCCAAAGTACCCTTTGTAGCTAAAATACCAATCGTTTTATTTTTACTATTTAAAGCGGCTGGTTTTATAGCGGGTTCTATGCCTACAATGGGTGTGCTATATTTTTCACGCAACACTTTTATAGCATTGGTGGTCGCGGTATTACAAGCTACCACAATTATTTTAGCGCCCATTTCCAAAAGCAATTCGGTATTTTTAATAGAAAGATTAATGATCTCTTGCTGACTTTTAGCCCCGTAGGGAGCGTTTTTGCTATCGGCGAGGTATATCACTTGTTCTAGGGGTAAAAGCTTATGAATTTCTTTGAAAATGGATGTTCCGCCAATTCCCGAATCAAACATACCTATAGGTGCGTGCGTTTTTTGCATTGCGTCAACTTCTTGGTTAAGTAGTAAAAATAAAAAAGCGTTTCTTAAATAGAAACGCTTTAGAAAATAATATTTGATAAATCAGGTTTACATCCCTAATTCTTTCTTTACATCATTAAGTAAGTTGTACCCATCTGCAAGCAATACTCCGCCAGCTCCAGTGGTAGAATCAAGTACATAGTCAAATCCTTTAGCACGGGCTACTTTTTGAATGGCATTTCGAGCTTTTTCATACACGGGTCTTAGTAATTCAGTTTCTTTTTTTTGCAATTCCCTTTGTGCTGTTTGTTGAAATTGAACTATTTTTTCTTGTGTAGCTTGTAATTCCCTTGCACGAGCTGCATTCTCCTCATCTGTTTTGGTAGGAGCCTCGTTCTGGTAGCGCTGGTTTTTGCTTTGCGCTTCTTTTAGTAGATCGTCTATTTCAGAACGATAAGTTTGCTCCAGCTTTTCTAATTGCGACATCGCCGATTTATAACCAGGCATAGACTCAATTAACTCTTGTGTTCCTATATGAGCAATTTTTGAAGTTTGTGCTTGAGCAAAATTCAAAGCACCAAGCATAAGCGTTAAAGCTAAAAATACGGTTTTAAATTGTTTCATCTTTTCTTAATTAATTTGATTTTGGGTTATTTAATTTTTGCCTTTCGGCGGATTTATTCTTTGTTGTTTCTTACTCGGTCTAAACTATCTCTTCTTCGCTGTCTATCTTCTAATAGTTTTTGTCTTCTTGCTTCGAATGCTGCTTGCCTAGCCGCTCGTGCAGAATCTCTAGCTCTTTCACGATCTTTAATCAGGTTTTCTCTTTCTTTCTCTCGCGTTAAGCGATCTCTTTCTCGTTGAGCTTCTTCTGCCTTATCTTCTTTTGCTTTTTCAACAGATTTATACGTGTCTTCTGCAATATCTGCACCTTTATTTTCCCTGCGTTCTGTACGACTCTGTCTGTCAATCATTTTAAGAATTTGATCGCTGATGTCGTGACGGTCAGCCGAAAATAGCATTAATGCATCTGAAGACCGTTCAAAAATATAATCAAAATCTCTTTTAATCGCATACTCCTGTACAGCGTTAAAGACTTGATCTTGCACGGGTTGAATAAGCTGTCTTTTCTGAGTTATAAAATCACCTTGAGGGCCAAATCTTTTTTGTTGATATGCCACCACTTGTTGAACCTCATAATCGATTTCGTCTTCGCGCTCTTCAATCAATTCTTTGGTTAATAAAGGGCTTTCCTGTTTTAAAGCCTGCTTCATTTGTTCAACTTGGTTAAGTTTTTGCTCCACCTCGGCTCTCCATTTTTGAACTTTTGCATCCAATTGGTTGTTTGCCTCTTGATATTCTGGAACATTCTCTAGAATATAATCCATATCAATATAGGCAATTTTTAATCCGCTTTGAGCGAATAGAAAGCCTGCTTGAAGAAAGAATATAAAAAGTACTATGTTTTTTCTCATGTTATTTCAAATTTAGAAAATATCGTGCCAAAATTAAAATTGCTGTCCAATAATAAAGTGGGTTTCCCAACCGTTGGCGGCACCGTTAGTTCCTGGGATGGGATCAAAACCGTAACCAAAGTCTATTCCTAACAATCCAAAAGCAGGCATAAAAATTCGAATTCCCGCACCAGCAGATCGGTTTAATTGAAAAGGGTTGTAATCTTTAAATCCGTCATAACTCGAACCTCCTTCTAAGAAGGTTAATGCATAAATAGATGCTTGTGGTTTAAGTGTAATTGGGTACCTCAGCTCTAATGAAAACTTGTTGTAAATGGTAGCGCCATCTTCACGTGTAAGCCCGTCTTCTCTGTCTCTAGGTACTACCGTTTGATTACCATATCCGCGTAAAGCGATGTTTTCTCTACCATCTAGACTGTAGCCACCAAGACCGTCTCCTCCTAAGTAAAAACGCTCAAAAGGCGGTATACCTCTATCGTTGTTGTAAGCTCCTAGAAAACCAAATTCTGTTGCGGTTCTCAGCACCAATTTACCTATAAGTTTATTGTACCAGTCACCATTAAATTTTATTTTATAATACTCTAACCATCTAAACTTTTCTTGATCTATTTTGGCTACATCTGGTTGACCGTTGGGTAATTGATAGGCAGGATCATTGGCAAGGTTAGCGTAATCTGTACCGTTCCAAGCCGAATACGGCGGCGTTAATTTTGCGGTTATGCCAAATTTAGATCCTCCTGTTGGGAAAATAGGGTTGGTGTGCGTGTTATCTCGGCTCAGACCTAAAGTTATAGCTAGGTTGTCTGCTGTACCATTGGGAAAAGTAAATAATCCAATATTATAATTTTGCAAGTTGTAATGTTGGAAACTTAAGGCTACAGAGGCCACAAAAAAGTCATCTGGGACTTTAAGGTTTTTAGCTAAGCCGATAGATCCACCAGTGATTAAGAAGCTGCGATCTCTATCGGTTTCACGAGCAAAAAAGTCACGGTAAAATTGTTTGGTATGTGAAAAACTTGTAGTTAAACGGATGGGTTTTTTACCTCCTAACCATGGCTCTGAAAAAGATAAGCTGTAGGTTTGGTAGAATGACGAAGCTTGAGCTCTTAGTGAAAGGGTTTGGCCGTCTCCCATAGGTAGCGGCTTATAAGCATCTTTATCAAATATTCCTTTTAATGAAAAGTTATTAAAAGAAAGGCCTAAGGTACCTACAAAGCCACCGCCGCCATATCCTCCTTGCAGTTCTATTTGGCTTGCACCACTTTCAACCACTTTAAAGTTTAAGTCTACCGTACCATCACTCGGATTTACATCAAAATCGGGTGAAAGTTGTTCGGCATCAAAGAAACCTGTAGCTCCTAATTCTCTTACTGTTCGCACCACATCTTGCTTACTATAAACCTGTCCTGGCCGGGTTCTTATGTTTCTGTATATCACATGGTCATTGGTTTTGTCGTTCCCAGTAACCCTAATTTCATCAAAATAAGCCATTTTTCCTTCCATCACTCGGATTTCAAAATCGATAGTATCATTGTATACTCGCGTCTCTACCGGGTTAATTCTAGCAAATAAATAACCGTTATTTTGATATAAATTGGTTAAATCTGCCGCATCTGGCCTTTCTTTGTCAGCAATTTTTTTCTCTAAAAGCACACCGTTATAAACATCACCTTTGGCAATACCCAAAACAGCTTTTAATTGTTTGTCGGTGTAAACCGAGTTTCCTAAAAAGCTAATTTCACCAAAGTAATATTTATTACCCTCCTCTAATTCAAGCGTTAAAGCTACCTCTTCTTCATTCAAAATGCGCAGGCTGTCATTTACAATTCGCGCATCTCTAAAACCACTACTTTTATATTTATTAATGATTTTTTCTTTACTTTCTTTATATTCTTCGGCAATGTATTTAGACCTTTTCCAAAAGCGTAAAAAGTTCTTTTGTTTGGTTTTCATTTGGCGTCTAATCTTAGCGTCGCTAAAGATCTCATTGCCCTTAATTTCAATTTCTTTTATTTTTACTTTTTCACCTTTATTGATGCGCAGTACTAAGTTAACCTTTTCCTTGTCGTTGTCTAAACTATCTTTAATGGTGCGGGTTTGAATATTAACTTTAGCAAACAGAAAACCATCTTCGGCATATTTGTTCTCTATGCTTGCTTTCGTGGTGGCAATTAAGTTTTCGGTAACCTTTGTGCCTGGTTTTAAATCATTTTCTTTAATGATTTCCTCTCGTTTTTTCTTTTTGTCAAGACCACTGATTTTTACTTCATTCAGTTCAGGAACTTCTTTTATTTCTAGCTGTAAATCGGCAACATTATTATCAATGTTGGTCACGTACAGGTTGATGTCACTAAACAGTCCTAAATCCCAAAGCTTTTTTATTATCTCGCTTATTTTATCTCCTGGGATATAAAGTTTATCACCAGATTTAATCCCCATAAAGGCGATAACCGTTTGTTCGTTATAATTGGTGCTTCCTACAACACTTATTTTACCGATGGTATATTCTTTTCCATTAGCCAAGGCCATGTCTTGGGCCTGTGATTGCCAAACTGCAAAAAGGCAAAAACATAAAAGGTATAATTTCTTTATCATTAAAATCTTAATTGATTTGTTCACTTGTTTTTCCAAATCTTCTTTCTCTATTTTGATAGTTTAATATGGCCTCTGCTAAATGTTCTTTTCTAAAATCTGGCCATAAGACTTGTGTGAAATATAATTCTGCATAAGCTATTTGCCATAATAAGAAATTGCTTATGCGTTGCTCGCCACTAGTTCTTATTAATAAATCAACATCGGGCATAAAGTTGGTATATAGCTGATCATTAATGTCTTGCTCGGTGATTTTGTTGGGGTCTATTTTATTTTCTTGAGCCAAGAGAGCTATTTTTTTGGTTACACTGAGCAATTCTTCGCGGGATCCATAACTAAGGGCTAAAGTTAGCGTCATCATGGTGTTCTCTGCGGTTTGTTGCATTACTTCATTTAATTCTTCTTTGGCCTTTTGTGGTAAACTATCTAGGCATCCAATAGCTTTAAGTCTAATGTTATTATCTTGAAGCGTTTTGATTTCTTTCCGTAAAGAAGAAACCAGTAATTTCATTAAAGTTTTGACTTCAATTTGTGGTCTATTCCAGTTTTCTGTAGAAAAAGCGAATAAAGTAAGATTTTTAATACCTATTTTTGCGCAGGTTTCAACCGTCTCTCTTACCGATTTTGTTCCGCTTTTATGTCCAGCAACCCGCAATAATCCTTTGTTTTTTGCCCATCTCCCGTTGCCATCCATAATGATAGCGATATGCTTGGGTAATCTTTCTTTGTCTATGTTGTGAAAAAGCTCCATTAGAATTTACAATAACAAGGTTTGCGTCCAAAACTATAAGTAAGCGTTATCCCCGTAAAAACATACCAATCGTTCGAGTTGGCACTTCCGAAGCTGGGATATACATCTTCGGCATCTATTTCTTCTGGATTACTTCCGTCTAAATTATCGGTAAACGTATAGCGTGCACCAATTTCAAAAGCTAAAATCCATTTGGTAGATAGTGTTCCTTTTACCCCTAAAACCATAGGTATTGCAGAAGTGAATTTATTATCTTCTGGTATTATTTTGTTACGTCTATCTACAAACATATCTTGCGTGAACACCCCTGTAAGGCCAGTGTAAATGTACGGTGTCCACTGAGCTTCTAAGTTGTGCAAATCCCACTCCCAAAAGGTGTATTCAATACCTAAGGAAGCTTCTGTAATTTTATTTTTAAATGAGTAACCCCTTAGTTTCCTCCTTGTTTCTTTTGCGTCTGCGTCGTTGGCTTTTATTTTTGAATGAAAAAGGCTAAATCTAAAGGAGTGTCTGTTGCTTCGGTTCCATTTAAAGATACCGCCAGCTCCTAGGGTTTTGGGAGCAATATATTGGGTGTCACCTACATCACCAATATAATTGGTTGCACCGAGCATAGGACCAATTTCATAGGTTTGGGCCAAGCTTAGGCTGGTGTATAACAATATAAATGAAAAGATTAAATATCTCATAGAATCTCAAAAGTTTGCAAATATATAAATTAAGTTTGCTCTACGTTAATTTTAAGCTATTTTGTGCCTCTATGATTAACAAATTATAGGCTAGTTTATTGTTTTAAATTCCTTTTATCTTCTCCCCATAATAGTTTCTGACGCAAGGTTTTAATAAAACTGTTTTCATTGAGTAATACGATACCTATTTGAAAATCTGCTTTCTTGAGATGTATCTCGGTATCGTTATTTAACGTGGTAAGTCTCGAGTCTAATGAAATCAAAAATTGATTTTCTCGGCTTGACACTCTTAATTTTAACTCCTTGTCATCTGGTATTATTAAAGGTCGTACGTTAAGGTTATGCGGTGCTATTGGGGTGATAGAAATAGCCTTGGTTTCTGGTGTAATTATAGGGCCTCCACAGCTAAGCGAGTAGCCTGTTGAACCCGTTGGAGTAGAGATAATAAGACCATCTGCCCAATATGCGTTAAGGTATTTATCGTCCATCCAGCTTTCTACGGTAATCATAGAGGTGCTGTTTTTTCGGCTTATAGCCACTTCATTCAAAGCAAAATTCATACTAGAAAGACTGTGATTATTAGGGTATGTTGCAACACTAAGTAAATCTCTTTTAGAAACGGTGTATTCTTTTTGTTTTAAAGCCAAAATCATGGCTCTTATTTCTTCTTTTTGAATGGTTGCTAAAAAACCTAATCGGCCGGTATTTATACCTACAATGGGTATATCTAATGCTTTTACATAATGTACGCTGCGCAAAATTGTACCGTCGCCACCAATACTAAAAAATAAATCGTAGCTGCCGTCGAGCTGATTAAAAGTTTTAAATTGGGTATACTGTTTGGCAACGCTCTTATTTTGATTTATGATTTTAAGAAATTCTTCCTCTATTCGTACTTCAATATCTAGATTACTAAGCTCATCGAGTAATTCTCGTATATATTTTCCTGAGTTTTTATGGTAAAATTGTCCGTAAAGAGCTACTTTCATATATCTAAATATTTTTTAAGGTAATTTGATCTTTCTTTTATAGTTTGCGTGTGTCGGTCTTCTTGGTGTAAGCTAATAATTTGATAATCATAACGCCTATAGGCAGCTAAAACTTCGGTAATACTTTGGCTAGCTATTTTTAAAGTGATTTGTACTTTGTCTAAATCAATTTCACTTATAAAAAGGCCTAAAACTTTTTGGTTGGCTTGTTCTGCAATTTGGGTTACTTCGCTTAGGGTATAATCAGGAGCCGATTTTTCAATTACTACCAGCGCACCTTCTTGCTGCAAGAAAGGGGTAGTGCTAAAAACACTTAGCAAGTCAATGAGTTCAATATAGCCTAGGTAATTTTGATCTTTTGGATTGACAACGGGTAGCAAATTGGTTTCAAGCTTACCGAAGTAAGCTAAAATTTCTAACCAGTTCTCATTAAAATCGGCATGAACATTTTCTATGGCATATCTGTAGTCTATTAGCGATTTTGTCTCATCAAAACAACGCAGGTCATTTTCAGCAATTAATCCGATATAAACCCCATTTTCAGAAACCGGTAAGTGCGTGTAGGTAAATTCTTTAAAAATCGCCTTAAACGCTCCTACAGTTTGTGATATGGGTTGTAAACCTATGTCGTTAATTATGTATTGCGTTAGCTTCATAGCTTAATGTTTGGTGCAAATTAATTAATTTATAACACATAGATGCGTTGCAACTTTGTATTTTTGTCATCTAAAGTTAAGAAATATGACCAAACTAAGCGTAAACATAAACAAGATTGCTACTTTAAGAAACGCTCGAGGCGGAAATGTGCCTAATGTAGTCGAGGCTGCCAAGCGTATAGAGGAGTTTGGTGCGCAGGGAATTACTGTACATCCAAGACCAGATGAAAGGCATATAACCTATCAAGATGTAAGCGATCTGAGTAAAGTAGTGCAAACCGAATTTAATATCGAGGGTAACCCCAATCAAAAATTTATCGATTTGGTACTAGAAAATAAACCTACTCAAGTAACTTTAGTTCCCGATGCTGTAGATGTGCTCACCTCAAATGCCGGTTGGAACACCCAGAAACACCAAGCTTTTTTAAGCGATGTTATAAGAGTATTTAAAGACGCAGGCATAAGGACATCGATTTTTGTAGATCCTAATTCAGCTATGGTAGAATCGGCTGTTAAAACGGGAACCGATAGAATCGAATTGTATACAGAAGCTTATGCAGTAAATTACGCTAAAAACCCTAGAGCTGCTATTGCTGCTTACGCCGATTGTGCCGCAATAGGTAAGAAATTAGGTCTGGGTATTAATGCGGGTCATGATCTATCATTAGAAAACATAGCCTTTTTTAAGCAGCAAATGCCGTATCTCGATGAAGTTTCAATAGGCCATGCTTTAATTGCCGAGGCGCTTTACAGCGGATTAGAAAACGTAGTCAAATCATATTTAGAGAAACTTAAATGAAGTTACACGCAAATATTATAGGTCAGGGTGAGCCATTGCTAATTTTGCATGGTTTTTTAGGTATGGGAGACAATTGGAAAACCTTGGGTAAGCAATTTGCAGAGGAAGGTTATCAAGTGCATCTTATAGATCAAAGAAATCACGGGCGTAGTCCGCATTCAGAAGAGTTTTCTTATACCATTTTGGCGGAGGATGTGAGAAACTACTGCCGCGATCATAAGCTAGAAAAGGTTGTTTTGATGGGGCACTCTATGGGTGGTAAAACGGCTATGAAAACTGCGGTTACTTATCCAGAATTGATTAAAGATTTGGTGGTGGTTGATATTGCACCACGCTATTATGAACCGCATCATCAAACCATTTTAGCAGGATTAACGATGCTGGCTGATGCTAAATTAACCTCTAGGCAAGATGCAGATAAAAAGCTGGCAGAATTTATCGACGATTGGGCGGTTCGTCAATTTTTACTTAAAAATTTATTCCGTAAAGATAATGTCTTAAAATTGCGTGTTAACTTGCCGGTACTTAAAAGTAAAATTGAAAATGTTGGTGCGGCGCTCGAAGAAGGGGAGCGGTTTGAAGGTAGTGTTTTGTTTATTAACGGAAGCAATTCAAATTATGTTAGGTCAAAAGATAGCGATTTGATTAGAGAATATTTTCCTTATAGTCAATTGGTTACCATAAAAGACGCTGGGCATTGGATACATGCAGAAAAGCCAGATGTGTTTTACCAAGCTGTGTTGAGGTATTTAAAACGCTGATTTGTAATTTTTGCTATGCTCGCATAATAAATCATAAAAAAGTTGTAATTCTCTTATTTTGTGTTAAATTTGGGTTAATGAAAAAACTAATTCATTTTTAATTATGAAGAGAAAATTACTTTCACTTACCGTATTCTTATTTGCGGTGAGTCTAACTTATGCGGGCGGGTACCGTATTAGTACGCAAGGTCAACGCGCACTAGCTATGGGGCACACAGGTGTTGCTGTAGTGAATAGTGCGGAGTTGGCATTTTTTAATCCAGCAGGACTGGTGTATTTAGAAAATAAGCTAAATATCTCGGCTGGTGTAACTGCCGTAAATGCAAATGTAAAATGGCAAAACACCATAACGGGTCAATTTTCAGAAACAGAAAAAATTTGGAAAACACCATTTTACTTTAATGCTTCTTATGCCGTTACAGATTTTTTAAGTGTGGGGGTTAGTGTTACTACGCCATACGGTAGTTCTGTAGAATGGCCTACAGATTGGGCAGGTTCACATTTAGTTAATGATATTGAGCTTACCGCATTTTATATACAACCACTAATCTCTTTAAAATTATCAGAATATTTTAGTATTGGAGGTGGGCCTATTTATGTTACGGGAGGTGTTAACTTTAATCGAAATTTAAATAGAAATTTAACCGATGAACAGGGCAACCGCTCAAATGTAGAGGTGGATGCCTCAGGGGTTTCTAATTGGGGTTGGTCAGCTAGTTGGATGTTTAATCCAACCGATAATTTGCGTATTGGTTTTAATTATCGCTCTGAAATTATCCTAGATGCAGAGAATGGAGAGGCTACTTTTAGTAATGTGCCAGCTTCACCTTTGGCTCCAGTTGAAAACGGAACTGTTGGATTTAATGCTTCTTTACCGATGCCAGCTGAATTGACCATTGGTTTATCTTATGAATTTGCTGATAAGTGGTTGTTTGCATTTGACTATAACCGCGCATATTGGGGAGTATATGAAGATCTAACAATCGATTTTATCCCAGAAGATATTCCTACCTCAAAAAATCCAAGAAATTACAAAAACGCTTCGACATACCGTTTTGGTTTACAATATGAGGCTCTTGATAAGTTAACTTTACGTGCGGGGTATTATTATGATGAATCACCTGTTCAGCCGGGTTACTTCGCGCCTGAAACACCAAGAAATGATTCTTCAGGGTTTACTGGAGGGCTATCTTATCAAATTACAGAAAAATTAGCCATAGATGCATCTATAGCCTATTTACGTTTTGATGAGGTAGACGAAAGCTACGATCATTACCAAGAGAATGGTCAAGAAGTTCCTTTTGGAGGTACATATAAAAGTAATGCAATCCTAGCAGGATTAGGAGTAACATTTAAACTATAAAAAGATGAAAAATTATATAAAATTTGTAGCAATTGCCGCATTAGGTTTGGTGGCTTGTGAGCCAGAGTTTGATAAATCTGTAGAAGACGGCGATTTTTATAGTAGCGGAGAAGCCAATTTTGCTAAATATGTCGCTGTGGGTAATTCGCTTACCGCAGGTTATGCCGATGGTGCTCTATACAGGCAAGGTCAAAAAAACTCATTTCCTAACTTATTAGCTCAGCAACTTGAATTTGTAGGAGGTGGAGATTTTAATCAGCCTTTAACCAATGATAATCTAGGTGGAATCACCTTAAACGGTCAAACCATTGCTAGTAATCGATTAACTTTATCGCTGGTTAACGGTAATCCTTCACCGACTCCTATTGAAGGTCAGCCAACAACCGAAATCACTAATACGCTAACAGGTCCTTTTAATAATATGGGAGTTCCTGGGGCCAAATCATTTCATTTGCTAGCTAACGGGTACGGAAACCTTGCTGGTGTTTCTGCAGGGCAGGCAAACCCCTACTTTGTTCGTTTTAGATCATCAGAAAATGCTAGTGTTATAGAAGATGCTGTAGCGCAAAATCCAACTTTTTTTAGCTTATGGATCGGTAATAATGACGTGTTAAGTTACGCTACCTCTGGAGGGGTAGGTGAAAACCAGTTGGGTAACTTAGACCCTACCACTTATGGAAGCAATGATATAACAGACCCGAATGTTTTTGCAAGTGTATATGCGCAAGAAGTAGAAGCTTTAATGGCTTCGGCTAGCGCGGGAGTATTATTAAATATCCCTAACGTGACTGATACTCCATTTTTTACAACGGTTCCTTTTGCACCCTTGACACCTGCTTTGTTAGGCGATCAGCTACCAGTCTTAAATGCTACATTCGCTCAATTGAATCAGGCGTTTGCATTTTTGGGTGTTCCAGAAAGAGCTATACAATTTAACAGCGATGGGCCAAGCGGAGTCTTAGTACATGATGAGAGTATACCAAATATATCAACTCAGCTTGCTCAAGTTTTACAAGCAGGAGGTTTAGATGCAGCAACAGCTAACTTATATGCTCAGCAATTTGGTCAGGTTAGACAATCAAATGAAAACGACTTATTAGTGCTTACCAGTAGCGCTGTAATTGGTAGCTTAAATGAATCGCATCTTAGTGTTTTGATGGGCTTAGGTCTTCCAAGAGAAGCTGCAGCGCAATTGGCTGTTAATGGAGTTACTTATCCGTTGCAAGATCAATATGTATTAATTCCTACAGAACAAGAAGATATTGCAAATGCTACAGCGGCTTTCAATGCCACCATTGCTGGCATTGCATCATCAAAAGGCTTGGCATTAGTTGATGTAAATGCTATTTTAAACGAAGTAGCCGATGGAGGAGTTTCTTTTGATGGTGGTTTGATAACCAGTACGTTTGCCACTGGAGGAGCTTTCTCGTTAGATGGAGTGCACCTCACTCCGAGAGGAAATGCTTTTATCGCTAATCAAATTATTTTATCTTTAAAAGAGACTTATGGCTCAGACATCCCAATGCTTAATGTGGGAGACTATAGCGGAGGTCCTGCTATCGGAGAATAAAAATATCGTTATAATTTTCATAAAAGCGTCGCATCAATAGCGACGCTTTTTTAATTTTAATCAAATCTTTATATTATGAAATTTTTACTTCGCTTATTAGTAACAGGAATTTTAGTAGTACTATTAGCTAATCTGTTACCGGGTGTGAGCACAGATTCTTATTGGACCGCCATTATTGTGGCTTTAATATTAGGTATTCTAAATTTAATCGTAAGGCCTGTTTTGGTAATTCTTACCTTACCAGTAACAATATTAACCCTAGGTTTATTTTTACTGGTAATAAATGCATTTATAATATTAATGACCGATGGTCTTATAGATGGATTTAGTGTAGATGGATTTTGGTGGGCGCTTCTGTTTAGTATTTGTTTGTCTATTTTGCAATCTATGCTCGATGCTTTGGTTGAAAAATAGATTTTGTTAAATGAAACATAGAAAGTCTCAAGGTTAATTCAGTGAGACTTTTTTTAATTGACTTAAAAAAATAAAAACTTGGTTGGCAGGCAAATAAATTGTAATTTTGCCAACCAAATTTTCACAAAAAACAACCATGAATATCACAAGAGAAAATATTGATGAGCTTAATGCAGTGGTAAAGGTAGAAATCAAAAAAGATGATTACCAGCCTAAAGTAGAAAAGATATTAAAAGATTATAGAAAATCGGCTAATATTCCTGGGTTTAGGAAAGGGCACGTGCCTATGGGCTTAGTTAAAAAGCAATACGGTAAAGCTGTTCTTGTAGATGAGGTAAATAAATTGCTTCAAGAATCATTGAATAATTACTTGAATGAGGAGAAATTAGAGGTTTTAGGTAATCCGCTTCCAAAAGCTCAAGATAATTTTGATTGGGATAAAGAAGATTATGCTTTTGAATTTGAATTAGGTTTAGCACCAAAATTTGATGTGAACCTTAATACTAAAAACAAGGTAACTCACTATAAAATAGTGGCAAATGAAGAAATGATAGATAACCAAGTGAAAACCATACAAAAACAGTATGGTAAATTGGTTTCGAAGAATGAAGTTGAAGAAGGAGATCTTGTTGCAGGAACTTTTAAAAGTGAAGACGGTGAAATAGAAAACACGACTACGCTGCCTGTTGAAAAAATTAAAGGAAAGCGCAATACAGCAAAATTTATTGGGGCAAAAGTAGGTGATCAATTAAGTTTAAAATCGAAAAACTTATTTGAAAATACAGAAGATTTGACAGAATTTTTAGCAGTGGATGCTGAAACTGCAGAAGACCTAGATGTAGAGTTGAGTTTTGAAATTACCGAGGTGAACAAACAGGAACCAGCTGAACTAGACCAAGAGTTGTTTGACAAGCTTTTCGGGAAAGATCAGGTGAAATCGGTGACAGAATTGAAAGAAAAGATCAAAGAAGATGCTGAGAATCAATTCGAGCAGCAAAGCGATCAGCAGTTGCTTAATGATGTGACTGAAAAATTGATCGAGGAAACTAAATTTGAGTTGCCTGGTGAATTTTTACAGAAGTGGATCATGACCAGTGGAGAGAAAGAATTATCTGCTGAGGAAGCAAAAGAAGAATACGACAAGAGTGAAAAAGGAATTCGTTTTCAATTGATTGAAGCTAAGATTATTAATGATAATGATTTGAAGGTTGAGTTAGAGGAAATTAAAGACCTTACCAAAGACAGAATCAAAATGCAGATGGCTCAATTTGGTCAAATGAATCCTTCAGACAAAGACTTAGAAGATATTACTGCTCGTGTTTTAGCTAATCAAGATGAGGTTAAGAAATTATCAGAACAAGTTTTAAATAAAAAGTTGCTCGATACTTATAAAGAAAAAGCTAACTTGGAAGAAAAGGAGCTAAGCTATGAAGATTTTGTTAAAGAGGTTTACAACTAATTTAAAACAAGAATAAATAGTATATTTAAGGCGTTAAATCTCTCTCGAGGTTAACGCCTTTTGTAATAATAATCTGATTTATTTCAGTAAAAAAGAGAATCTATGGATTTTGGAAAAGAATTTAAAAAATTTGCATTAAAAGATCAAGGTATTAATAGTAACTACTACGATAAAATAGTGAGTGCTGTTACTCCGCCTACAGGCATGACACCCAATATTATTGAAGAAAGACAAATGAATGCGGTGGCTATGGATGTTTTCTCGCGTTTGATGATGGACCGAATTATCTTCTTAGGCACGGGGATTAATGACCAAATCGCTAATATTGTTCAAGCTCAGATGCTTTTTTTAGAAAGTGCAGACGCTAACAAAGATATTCAGATCTATATCAATTCGCCAGGGGGTAGCGTATATGCAGGCTTAGGAATTTATGACACCATGCAATTTATTAAGCCAGATATCGCCACTATTTGTACAGGAATGGCAGCATCGATGGGAGCCGTTCTACTGTGTGCAGGAGCTGCGGGAAAACGCAGTGGATTACCTCATTCACGCGTGATGATTCACCAACCATTAGGAGGGGTGCAAGGTCAAGCTAGTGATATAGAAATTACCGCTAAAGAAATCTTAACTTTGAAAGAAGAGTTATATAATATTATTGCCAAACACAGTGGGCAATCCTATGAGAAGGTTTACCAAGATAGCGATAGAGATTACTGGATGAAAGCTGATAAGGCAAAGGAGTACGGAATGATTGATGAAATTTTAACTAGAGAAGATAAATAAAGCATAATTTATGGCTAAAGATAACCTAGAATGTTCGTTTTGCGGAAGGAAAAAACCAGAAACCAATTTATTGATTGCTGGTCTAGATGCACATATTTGTGATAGATGTATAGAACAAGCCCATGGTATTGTAATTGAAGAAGCTAAGCAGGAAGGCCAGCAAGAGCTAGCGAACGAGCTAGAATTGAAAAAACCCAAATCAATTAAAGAGTTCATAGATGACTATGTAATCGGTCAAGAATATACAAAGAAAGTACTCTCTGTGGCAGTTTATAATCATTATAAGCGTTTGCTTCAGCCTAAAAGTGAGCAAGATGATATCGAAATAGAAAAGAGTAACATTATTATGGTTGGGCAGACAGGAACCGGTAAAACCTTAATTGCCAAAACCATTGCTCGCATGTTGAATGTGCCTTTAGCAATTGTTGACGCAACCGTGCTTACAGAGGCTGGTTATGTAGGAGAGGATGTTGAAAGTATTTTAACGCGATTACTTCAAGCGGCCGACTATAATTTAGAGAAAGCCCAGCAGGGTATTGTGTTTATAGATGAAATAGATAAGATTGCACGCAAAAGCGATAATCCATCTATAACGCGTGATGTTAGTGGTGAAGGTGTTCAGCAGGCACTTTTAAAGTTGCTAGAAGGTACAACAGTTAACGTTCCACCTAAAGGCGGAAGAAAACATCCAGATCAAAAATTTATCGAAGTTGATACCAGTAATATTTTGTTTATAGCAGGTGGGGCTTTTGATGGTATAGAGAAGAAAATATCAAAACGCTTGAATCTACAAGCGGTTGGTTATAGTGCTTCTCGAACAGAAGATTTAATTGAGAAAGAAAATATGCTTAAGTATATTATCCCGAAAGATTTAAAAGACTTTGGCTTAATTCCAGAAATCATAGGGAGATTACCAGTTCTTACGCATATGAATCCACTTGATAAAGAAACTTTGCGCAGTATTTTAACCGAACCTAAAAACTCTTTAGTTAAACAGTATACCAAATTGTTTGCTATGGATGGAATCGCATTTAGCATCACCGAGGGAGCTTTAGATTATATTGTTGAAAAAGCCATAGAGTACAAACTTGGAGCGCGTGGCTTACGCTCTTTATGCGAAGCCATTCTTACAGATGCTATGTTTGAATTACCAGAAAGCGGTGAGACCGAGTTTAAGGTGACTAAAAGCTATGCCGAAAAGGCCTTACAAAAATCTACTATAAAGAAACTGAAGGCAGTTTCATAATTAGGGCTTTTATGTGGTAAAACCTTTAGTTTGTTTTTATACATTAGTAATGCTTTTAAAAAAACCTATTCTATTTGGATAGGTTTTTTTGGCTTTAATGGGTTGTATAAAAAAGTAGAATTTAAGTTTTAGGACTTGTAGTTTTTTAAATTGATTGGATTGTGGCACAAGTTTTGTTTTTAGCGCATTATTAATCTAAAATTAACCTTATGCGAATTCTTTTTATTCTACTCCTAGTTAGTCAACTTGTATGGTCACAAAACACGCTTAAAACAAAGTTAAATAGATCTGATGTAACGGTTTATTTAAATCAGGCCCAAATTAGTGGTGATGCGTCATTCTTCCTACCTAAAGGGAGAGCTCAAGTACATTTTACTCAATTGTCATCTGGGGTAATAGGCAATAGTATACAAGTAAACGGGCTTACAGGCGTCACGATGCACGGTATGCGATTTAAGCAAAATTATTTAGAGAATAAGGAGGTTAGTTTAGAAATAAGAAAGTTGGAAGAGGAATTAACCCAACTCAAAAAGAAAAAAGCTGTTTTAGAATTTGAATTAGAAGGATCAAAAAATGCACTAAACCTATTATTAACCAATCAAAAGGTTAATAATGAAAAACAAAATTTAAGCGTTAGCGAACTAAAAGAATACGCTATATTAATGGCCAATCAAACCCAAGAATCAAAAACTCAACAATACGATTTAAGCATAGAAATCGAAATCCTTAGAGAAAAAATCTATCAATTAAATCGAAGCTTATCTGGCTTTAAAGCCGATTTAAAAAAGCCTACGGGTGAAATTATCTTAGATTTAGAAACAGATAAATCCCAAACCATAAACCTAGACTTGAGCTACGTTGTCAACAATGCAGGTTGGTACCCTAGTTACGAGATTAGAGCTGAAGAAAATGCTAAAGATTTACAATTTAAGTATAAGGCAATGGTATATCAATCTACTGGTCAAGATTGGGAGAATGTCAAACTGCGTCTATCTACAGGAAATCCTAGTTTAGATAATAACCAGCCAGAATTAAATCCGCAATATTTGACCTTCATACAACAATATCGATCTCAATTAGCAACCCGAAATAAAATGAATGCTGCACCCCAATTAGAAGAAATGGTGGTGAGCGATGCAGGAACCAGCAGAGTAGAAGGCTATAGCCAAGAGATTTCAAAAGAACAGCTTTTTAATCAAGTAATGTTTAATCTAAATCAAAAATATACTATTCTATCTGCTCAGGATGCTCAAACAGTTACCATTGACAATTTTGAGGTGCCAGCTACTTTTTCTCATTATGCTGTTCCTTTAGTTCAAGATAAAGTTTACTTGACCGCCGAAGTAAGAGATTGGGAGTCTTATGATTTATTACCAGGTGAAGCCCAAATTTACTATTCTGGGAGTTATGCAGGCAAAATAGGTATTGATCCTAGAACAACAGCAGAGGAGTTGTTAATATCTTTAGGTGTAGATCCGGCGGTACAAATAGAGCGTGTCACCACGGCCAACAACAGAGATAAATCTTTTTTTGGTAATATGGTTAAATGGGAAAAAGGCTACAAAATTAAAATACGCAACCAAAAACAAGATGCAATTCAATTAAAAGTTCTTGACAGAATACCGGTTTCTAGAAATTCTGAAATTAGTGTAGAAGGTGTTCATCACGATGCCCAGAATTTAGACAAGCAGACAGGAATTTTGACGTGGGAAATCGAGATAGATTCTAAGCAAGAACTTGAGAAATATTTTAATTATGAAATAAAATATCCGAAATCTAAAATATTGAACATCAATCATTAAGAGGCTTCTGGCTTATGTTGTTAGGAGTAAATTGAAAATTTAGAGGCAAATATTTTGCTTAAAGGTAAAAAGTTTATATATTTGCCTCACGAAATCGCGGGATAGAGCAGTAGGTAGCTCGTCGGGCTCATAACCCGAAGGTCACTGGTTCGAGTCCAGTTCCCGCTACTAAAAAAAAGGCTTCACAAATCGGTGAAGCCTTTTTTTATATTTTAAACTGCGCTTAACATTAATGGGGATCAAGACGGATCAAGACCATTTTTTGGGTTTTTGAGTTTGTAACATTAGTCACTTAAATATTACATGATATATTGTATTTTTATACGGTAAAATTGAAAGTAAAAACAAGAACTATGAAAGTAGAACAAATTTATACCGGTTGTATAGCCCACGCGGCGTATTATATAGAAAGTAATGGCGAAGCTGCCGTTTTTGACCCATTGCGAGAAGTGCAGCCATATATCAATAGAGCCAATAAAGATAACGCAAAAATAAAGTATGTTTTTGAGACTCATTTTCACGCAGATTTTGTGAGTGGCCATTTAGATTTGCAAAAAAAGACAGGCGCTCAAATTGTATTCGGTCCCAATGCAAACCCAAATTATGATGCATTAATTGCAGAAGATAATCAAGAATTTCAAATAGGAGATTACAAAATTAAAGTGTTGCACACTCCAGGTCATACCATGGAGAGTACTACGTATCTATTGATCGATGAAAATGATAAAGAGCACGGTATTATTACGGGCGATACTTTATTTATAGGTGATGTTGGTAGACCAGATTTAGCTCAAAAAGTAGCTGCAGAATTAACACAAGAAAAATTAGCAGGTCATTTATATGATTCTTTGCGCAAGAAGATTATGCCATTGGCAGATGATTTGATTGTTTACCCAAACCACGGTGCAGGATCTGCCTGTGGTAAAAATATGAGTAAAGAAACCACCGATACATTAGGGAATCAAAAAAAGACCAATTATGCACTGCAAGAAATGACTAAAGAAGAGTTTATAGAAGCGGTTTTAGATGGTCTTACACCACCGCCGGGGTATTTTCCGCAAAATGTAATGTTAAATATTAAAGGTTATGAAAGTTTAGACGATGTGCTTACACGCGCAGGCAAAGCTTTATCTCCCGAAGAATTTGAGGCTGCGGCTAATGAAACCGGTGCACTTTTATTAGACACCCGTCAAGCGGAAGATTTTAAAAACGGATTTATCCCAAATAGTATTAATATTGGCCTCAAAGGTAGTTTCGCCCCTTGGGTAGGTGCCATGATTCCCGATATTAAACAGCCTATTTTATTAATTGCAGAGCCGGGAACTGAAGAGGAAGCGCTTACTCGCCTATCACGTGTTGGATATGATTATACGGTTGGCTATCTTAAAGGAGGATTCGAAGCTTGGGAAAATTCAGATAAAGAAGTTGATTCCATTACCAGAATAAGTCCTAAAACATTGGAAAGTGATCTCGCTAAAAGTGAATTTAAGGTTATCGATGTACGTAAGGCTTCAGAATTTCAAGCCGAACACATTGAAGGAGCTTTAAATATTCCGCTGAGCGAAATTAACGAACATTTAGCGAGCTTTCCTAAAGATCAAGAATTTGCTTTGCATTGTGCGGGAGGTTATAGAAGTATGATTGCCGCATCTATATTAAAACAGCGCGGCTGGGATAACTTTAAAGAAGTAGCTGGTGGATTTAACAAAATAAAAACCGAAACTGAATTGCCAATTACGCAGTATGTTTGTCCTAGTACCTTAAAATAACTTTAAAAATGTTTCACAGAAAAACACTTTACTGGCTACTTTTTCTTACTGTATTTGTTCATTGTAAACCAAATACTGAAAACAAGGAGGTTGTTAAAGAGCAAAAAGAAGTTATCTCTCAAGAAGAGGCTTTAGCCATAGGGCAAGACATAGCCGTAGCCTCTCAACAGGTATTGGGTAAAAATTTAAAACAAGCCATTGAGAAAAAAGGTGTCTTAGGTGCGATAACTTTTTGTAACACAGCAGCTATAAGGTTAACAGATAGCATGGCAACAGCCTATAAGCATTCTATTAAAAGGCTAAGTGATAAACCGAGAAATCAGATGAATCAAGCTTCTCGTGCAGAGGAAAAACTTATAGCAGCTTATTCAAAAGATTTGGCAGAGGGAAAAAGTATAAGCCCCAGCGCATTTAAAAAAGAGAATGGGGGCTATCGCTTTTATCAGCCTATTGTTAGCAATAAACTATGTTTGAATTGTCACGGGGTTGTAGGGCAACAGGTAAACGAAAAAACTTTTGCTCAAATCAAGGCGCTTTATCCAAATGATAAGGCCACTGGCTATGCTGCCAACCAAATACGTGGCTTGTGGGCAATTGATATTGAAAACTAAGCTATTTAGTGCTATTAATAAAAAAAAGATCGGTTGTGATAGCCGATCTTTTTTATGAATTTTCTTTTACTTCGGTGACAACTTTATAAACAATTCACTGCCTAAGCGAGGTTTGATGGAATTATGGCATGGCTCCATAATTTCAAGGTTAAAGTGCTTAGAAAACAGGACTTTATATTCTTGTTGATTTCCTCCAAATGGAGGCTTGTCATTATTTAAAGTAGCGTCAAATAATAAGCCTACAAGGTGTCCGGAAGGCTTTAAAAGCTGACTGATTTTTTTTACATATTTTGGCCTCAAACTAGGATTTAAAGCGCAAAAAAATGTTTGTTCAATAATTAAATCAAAGCGGTCTTTCAATTCGAAAAAATCAGTATGTAATAAATGATGATCGGGGAAGTTAGGAACTCGTCTTTTCAAATTTAATAAGGGAGTCTCAGATAAATCAGCAACATAAGCATTTTTAAATCCTTGTGCGTGTAAGTATTCTGCCTCATAAGAATTACCGCCTCCTGGAATTAGTATTTTTAAATCTTTGTCTTTTAATTGATCAAAGTAAGCTTTTAATGGTGGCGAAACTTGACCAAGATCCCAACCGGTTTCTTGATTTTTATATTTAGCCGTCCAAAATCTAGCGTCTAAGTTTTCCATTAATTTGTCCAGTTTAAATAGCCCCCTTCTAAATCATAAATTTCTTTAAATCCCATCTCGACTAATTTCTTGGCAGCGGCTTGGCTACGCGCTCCCGAGCGGCAGAATAGGTAAACAGGCTTGTCTTTATCTAACGCTGCGAATTTTGAGTCAAAAGTTTTTGGCTGCTTATAATCTATAAGTTGGGCGTCTTTTATAGTGCCATCTTGATATTCGCCAGGTGTTCTTACATCAACCAATTGTACTCCCTTTTTTTCTATAGCTTTGGCAAATTTAGTCTTTGACAAAATGTAGATGTTACCATCAATTTGCTTTTCTGTTTTTTGGGTCTGATTAGTTTTAAGGGTGCTCTTTTGACCGCATCCTAAAAAGCCGAAACTTGTTAATGCAAGAGTGAATATTATTTTTTTCATAACAAAAAATTTATCAGTAAACCTAAACAAATATAAATAGCCTAGATGTAACTCAGGTTACACTTAACATTATTTGTATCTTTAAATTCACAAAATAAAGACGATGAGTAGAGGGTTTGTTAAAGAGGAAGATCAGGAAGAAGCTCCATTTATACCACCTAGAGCAGCTTTACCTAATGGTGTTGTGAATTATGTCACGCCTAAGGGTTTTGCATTGTTGCAAACAGAAAAAAATGAACTAGAAGAGCAAAGGAAAAATTTAGACAAGATCAATGAGACGGAATACCGTAGAAATGCCGCAGTAATAGATGGTAAAATGAAGCTTTTGAATGAGCGCTTACGCAGTGCGAAAATCATAGACCTCAAACAGCAGCCTAAAGATGAGGTTCGGTTTGGGGCGCAGGTAAAGTTTTTGCTTGATGATAAAACCCAATACTTGCAAATTGTAGGAGTAGATGAAGCAAATTTAAAAGAACAAAAAATTGCCTTTATAGCCCCCTTGGCTAGAGCATTAAATAGACTCAAAGTTGGGGAATCTTCTGAGTTCTCTCTTGGTAAAACTATTAAAAAGATTCAAATTATCGCTATCAATTATGCACAATAATAATTTAGATCAAGGTTATTTTGGTATTGGTATACAAAATGGAAAAACACCAGAAAATTTGGGTGTATTATGGCGATCTGCCCAGAACCTAGGAGCGAGTTTTATTTTTACCATTGGGAATAGGTATCATAAACAAGCTTGCGATACGCATAAAGCAGTGGGAGCAATGCCGTATTTTCACTATGATAGCTTTACAGACTTTTATAGGCATTTACCAAAAAGCGCATTACTAATTGGAGTAGAACAGGATAAAAACGCTAAAAAACTAGAAAACTTTAAGCATCCTAGACGTGCAGTATATTTGTTAGGCGCCGAAGATCACGGCTTAACTAAGGAAGCTATAAAAGCCTGTCATTTACTTGTCGAGTTTAATTCCGCTTTAAGCTTAAATGTTGCAGTTGCAGGAAGCATTGTTATGTATGATCGAAACACAAAAGGCACCCATATTTACTGATTTATTAATGAAGCTAACCTTGAGGATGCTTTTTTTTGCTCTTTTGGGTCTGATGATTAAAGTATACTTAATTTCGGTGCAAGGGTAATAACTCTGCCGCTAAAATGGTCTGATACAAATGGTGGGGTGTCAGACTCAATTGATAATACTATTTATCATTGCTTTGCAAATTTATAGTTGAGCCCTAATTTTTTCAATAGCATTTAAAATACTTTTATCTGGCTCAATGATGTTATTTTCTCCCCAAAAGGAAGCCTCTTCAAAACCCGTTTTATCGTCTATTAAAATAAAATTTTCTCGTATAAAATCTTTACGATCTAAGTTAAAGTCGCCTTGTTGGTATTTTGTAACCAAAAGTTCACTTTGGCTTGAATATTTGGTATTAAAAAGTTTACCTTTTTTATTTACCGTAAATTCAGCAATAACTTGGCTGTACCCGAATCGCCAAATATTTTGATCACGAAAATAATGCACTTCATAATTTATTTGTTCAGGGTACACTTTTACCTTACGAGGTCTTTTGCTCACAAAATACCGAGCGGCTTTTTTTCGGTCTTCTACATTTAAGGTATAGTGCAACTGCACTAAAACCTGCTCTTTCTCGTGAATAAAGAATGATCCTGAGAACCAAACCTCATCTTTTATTTTCTCTTTAAATCCTACTTCAATTACTGGCTCGCCAGATAGTTGGGTTCTACCTAAGAATTTAAGTTCTAACAAATCGAGCGCCTGCGTATCAAAAAATTTATCGTTGTAAGTAATAATATCGGTGTAAAGTGTAGCATAAGGGCCACCTTGCATTTTAAAAGCTAAGGTGTCTAATCGGTCGTAGTCTGTAATTTTTCGCGCTTTATAAATTGCTATTTTATCTTTCTTAAAAGATTTTTCACCAGGACGTACCAACCTGATTACGCTTTCTGCTAGACTAACAGGACGTTTTGATTTTTTGATAGTTTCCCGATAAAATGCAGTTTGAAACTGAGTGTTTTCTTGGGCAAATTTATGATGTGCGGCTATACTTTTTTTAACCAATTCTTGCAAATTTTGCACACTAAACATTTCAACTGCCGGTAACATATTGGTCTGGCTATTTAAAAATATTTTGACGGGTTCAGTTTTGGATATGTCGCTTAAACTAATTTTTTTTGACTTATATCCTAAAGCGTTTACGGTTAAGAAAGCCAGATCTTGTCTCGGTGTATACTTAAGTTTAAAATAACCCTCGGTGTTGGTTACCGTACTAATATTCAGTTGCTCAATTTCTACTTGAGCTTGAGCAACAGGATTTTGGTTTGATTGGTCGTATACATAACCAGCGATTTCTAAGTTATTTTGTGCTATAGAATCAAATCCGAAAAGGAAGGAAATGAAAAAAGTAAGGTAGATAAATTTATTTTTAAACATCTTATTTTATTTTAAAGATACGTTATTTAAAAAAAACAGCATTTATTTTTAACAGTTTTAAACACTTGTTAATTAGTGGTTTAGAGTATTTAAAAAAGAATGCATTTAGATATTTTTTTCTTTTTTAATAAGAGGGCTTATATTCACCAAAAAAAAATGTGGTAAAAGCGATATTATTTGATATGGACGGTGTAATTGTAGACACAGAACCTTTGCACCATAAGGCCTACTACGGGATGTTTGATGAGATAGGTATTAAGGTTCCTGAAACTTTATACCAAACTTTTACGGGACAATCTACCTTATATGTTTGTCAACAACTTTGCAAGCATTTTGACCTCTCATATAAACCTATTGATTTGGTTTTGAAAAAGAGAAGTATTTTTAAAACGCTATTTGCAACAGACCCTAGTTTACAATTAATTTCTGGAGTTGAGAAGTTGATAAAACATTATCATGAGGCTGGACTGCAATTGGTTTTAGCTTCATCGGCATCAATGGGTACCATTAATAGCGTTTTTGATAGGTTTGAACTCAATCCTTATTTTGTAGATAAATTGAGCGGGGCAGACTTAAAAGCTTCTAAACCGCACCCAGAGATTTTTCTTAAAGCATCACAAAGCGCAGGAGTTAAGCCAGAACATTGCGTGGTTATAGAAGATTCTACAAACGGAATTAAAGCGGCAAAGGCGGCAAACATTTTTTGTGTGGCGTTTAAAAGTCCGCATTCAAAAAACCAAAATTATTCTGAGGCAGACCACATAATTACAGATTTTAATCAAATCACCCTACCAAATTTAAATCAATTTTTCAACTAATAATTAACAACCATGAAATTTAATTTTTCTTACTTTTTGTTGCTTAATGTTGTACTGCTCTTCTTGTCTCAAGAACAGTTTGCTCAAAATAACCAGCAGCATTTTGATGAGTTTATGCAGACTCCTTCTACTCCTTACCGTACGGCTTCGGGTAAACCAGGACCAGCCTATTGGCAAAATCAAAATGATTATGAAATTGCCGTTTCACTCGATGAAAACACCCATCGTTTAATGGGAAAGGTTACTATCACTTATACCAATAACAGTCCCGAACAACTTGATTTTATTTGGCTGTTTTTAGAGCAAAATAGATTTACTACAAATTCAAGAGGTACTTTAACCACCCCAATTCAAGGAAACCGCTATAACGGAGATGTAGAAGGAGGTTACAATCTTAGTCAAGTTAAAGTAAATGGAGAGAAAGCAAAGTTTTTAATAACTGATACTAGAATGCAGGTGTTCTTGCCAGAGCCTTTAGCCGCGAATGGAGGATCTACAACCATAAGCATGAATTTTGCTTACAAAATTCCTGTTAAAGGAATGGACCGAATGGGAAGACTTAAAGTACAGCAAGGTACTATTTATGCTTTGGCGCAATGGTTTCCTAAAGTGGCCGTGTTTGACGATGTGAGCGGGTGGAATATAGAGCCTTATTTAGGGGCTGGAGAGTTTTATTTGGGTTACGGAAATTATGACTATAAAATTACAGTGCCTTATAATCACACTGTTGTTGCATCGGGTAGGTTAATGAACCCAAAAGAAGTTTTAAATAGAAAAGTATATAAAAGATTTCAAAAGGCTCAAGAAACCGAAGAAACTACGTATCTAATAGAACCAAGTGAGGTAGGTTCTCGAAGAGTACTTAATAAACGAAAGGGTACTCAAACCTGGCATTTTAAGATGGAGAATACTAGAGATATCGCTTTTGCTTCTTCATCGGCCTTTATCTGGGATGCTGCCAACATAAAATTGGCTTCTGGTAAGAATGTTATGGCGCAATCGGTTTATCCGGCAGAAAGTGATGGTCAAGATGCTTGGAGCCGAAGTACTGAGTATACTCAAGAATCAATTAAATTCTATGCAGACACTTATTTTGATTATCCCTATGCTACGGCTATTAATGTTGCTGCAGATGTAGGAGGTATGGAATATCCAGGAGTGAGCTTTTGTAGTTATAAAAGTAAAGGTGCGAGTCTTTGGGGCGTGACAGATCACGAATTTGGACACAATTGGTTCCCTATGATTGTAGGATCAAACGAGCGTTTACACGCTTGGATGGACGAAGGTTTCAACACTTTTATCAACCATTATAGCACTTTGAATTTTAATAATGGTGAGTATCCTGCAGATTTTACCAACGGTAGAGTTATAAACCCTTACCTTAAATTTCCTGGTAGAGAATCTATTAACACTTACCCAGATGCTACCAATTTACGTAATTTAGCCTATACAGCATATTATAAACCAGCTATCGGTTTAATCATGTTGCGTGAATATATTTTAGGAGAAGAGCGTTTTGATTATGCTTTTAAATCTTATATCAAAACTTGGGCATTTAAACATCCGCGTCCTCAAGATTTCTTTGCGCATATAGAAAATGCAAGTGGAGAGAGTCTTAACTGGTTCTGGAAAAATTGGTTTTATACCAATAATAATATCGATATAGCGGTGGTAGACGTAGCTCAAAAAGAGCACGGAGCACTAATTAGTCTTGAAAATAAGGGAGAAATTCCTATGCCAGTAGCTTTGAAGGTAAGTTATGCAGATGGTTCATACGATACCGTTCATTTACCTGTTGAAATTTGGCAACGCGGTAATGCTTGGGATTATTTTCACGAAACCTCAAAAAAGGTTACTTCGGTAGAATTTGATCCTAAAAAACAAGTGGCTGATATTGACGGCTCAAACGATTCTTGGGGTAAATAACTCATCAATTAATTACAAAAACCGGAATTTCAATTCCGGTTTTTTTTACCTAAATTTTTCACCTGGCGCCATAGGGGCATCCTCATATCCATCAGTAAATGTTTTTGTAGTAGAGTAATTGTCAATTAACACATGGTAAACCGCCATTACTAATGCAAGTTGCCCAAGCACGGTTAAATAAAATACCCAAGTAAAAGCAATATCCATAGCGGCAAAAATAGTTACCGTTAGTAATATAAATGTTGTTATCGCTAAAAGCGGAAGACCTAAATTTTTCATTTTTTATTTTAAATTACTCAAAATTAGTGAGTTGCACCCTTTAAAAAATGATAATATTTTCTAAAAACTGAAAAACTTACACTTATTTTTAATATTATACCTTTGTAAAAAAAATAAATTATGGCGCATAAAGCAGGATTTGTAAATATTATTGGCAATCCCAATGTGGGAAAATCAACTCTCATGAACGCATTTGTGGGAGAGCGCCTATCAATCATCACCAGTAAAGCACAAACTACTAGACATCGCATTTTAGGTATAGTAAATGGTGAAGATTTTCAAGTAATTTTAAGCGATACACCAGGTATAATTAAACCTGCTTATCAACTTCAAAGCTCAATGATGGATTTTGTTAAATCTGCCTTTGAAGATGCAGATATTTTAATCTATCTGGTTGAGTTGGGAGAGAAAGCATTAAAAGATGAACAGTTTTTTAAAAAAATTGTTCACGCTAAAATACCTGTCCTTTTATTATTGAATAAAGTAGATCAGGGCACGCAACAACAAGTTGAAGAGCAAACAAAATTATGGAAAGAACAAGTACCTAATGCAGAGATTTTTGCTATTTCAGCCTTAGAAAATTTTGGTGTTCAAGAAGTGTTTAAACGCATTGTTGATTTATTGCCAGAATCACCAGCCTTTTACCCTAAAGACGCATTAACCGATAAACCTGAACGTTTTTTTGTAAACGAAATAGTTAGAGAAAAAATACTATTGCATTATAAAAAAGAAATTCCTTATAGCGTTGAAATTGAAACTGAAGAGTTTTTTGAAGATGAAGAGATCATACGTATGCGATGTGTGATAATGGTTGAGCGTAGCACACAAAAAGGAATAATAATTGGGCACAAAGGATCAGCTATTAAGCGAGTAGGTATGGAAGCTAGAAAAGATTTAGAGCGCTTTTTTGGCAAGCAAGTGCACATAGAATTGTATGTAAAGGTCAACAAAAATTGGCGAAGTGATGATCGTCAGTTAAAACGCTTTGGATACAATAAATAAACTAATACTAAAAAATTATAGGTAGCCTAAGCTTTTACACCTATTTTTGCAGCATCAAAAATACAAGAAATGAGTAATATAGTAGCCATTGTAGGAAGGCCTAATGTAGGTAAATCTACTTTTTTTAATCGTTTGATTCAACGCCGCGAAGCCATTGTTGATTCGGTAAGCGGGGTGACGCGAGATAGACATTACGGAAAATCTGATTGGAATGGTAAAGAGTTTACGGTTATAGATACAGGAGGCTACGTTATAGGGAGTGAGGATGTTTTTGAAGCTGAAATCGATAAACAAGTTGAGCTTGCTATTGATGAAGCAGATGTGATAATTTTTGTAGTTGATGTAGAAACTGGGGTTACTCCAATGGATGAAGATGTAGCCAAATTATTACGCAAAGTAAATAAACCTGTTTTTCTTGCTGTTAACAAAGTAGATAGCGGAAAAAGAGAGGATCAAGCGATGGAGTTTTATACGCTCGGATTGGGTGAGTATTATACCATTGCGGGAATCAATGGTAGCGGTACAGGTGATCTACTTGATGCTGTTGTTGAGGCTTTTCCAGAAAAAGAAGAACAAGAGGATGAAAATCTACCACGTTTTGCCGTTGTAGGTCGTCCTAATGCCGGGAAATCATCTTTTATAAATGCTTTGATTGGAGAAGAGCGTTATATAGTTACCGATATAGCAGGTACTACGAGAGATTCTATAGATACAAAATACAATCGTTTTGGTTTCGAATTTAATTTGGTAGATACTGCTGGTATCCGACGCAAGTCTAAAGTTAAAGAAGATATTGAGTTTTACTCGGTTATGCGAAGTGTTCGGGCTATAGAGCATTCAGATGTATGCTTATTAATTGTAGATGCCAGTCGAGGCTTTGATGCACAAGTACAAAATATTTTTTGGTTAGCTCAACGTAACCGTAAGGGGATTGTAATTTTAGTAAATAAATGGGATTTGGTTGAGAAAGAAACCAATACCATGAAAGATTTTGAAGCTAAAATCAGAAAGGAAATTGAACCCTTTACCGATGTGCCTATCGTTTTCATTTCTGTTTTGAACAAACAACGTATTTTTAAAGCAATAGAGACTGCAGTTGAGGTATACCATAACCGAAGCAAGAAAATAAAAACGCGCACCTTAAATGATGTGTTGTTACCAATAATTCAAAACAATCCGCCGCCAGCTTATAAAGGGAAATATGTTAAAATAAAATTTATAACACAATTGCCCACGCCGCAACCTCAATTTGCCTTTTTCTGTAATTTACCACAATACGTTCGTGACCCTTACAAACGATTTTTGGAGAACAAATTGAGACAAGAATTTGATTTTAGCGGTGTGCCTATTTCGGTTTATCTGAGAAAAAAATAAATTTAATAAATACTGTTAAAAACAGGTTTAAATGACAGCTTAATTGCCTTTGAGTCTGCTTTTTTTGTGCTTTAAAAGAAATTTTCTTATTAATTTATAAATTCGTCAAATATTTTAATTGACTTAAAATCAGTTTATTGTGATTGTAACAAATAATTATTAACAAATTTTTTAACTTTTATCCCTTTTTAATTGCATTTTATCTTTAATTTTATCCTGTAGAATAAAGCTTTAATTACGTGGCTGTTAAATCTCTACCTATGGATAAAAAACTACTCTTCCTTTCATTTTTTATGTTTTTTCAGTTGAGCTTTGCTCAGGTAGGTATCGGAACAGATTTGCCCAACCCTTCTTCTCAACTCGATATCGAATCTCAAGACCGAGGTCTGCTTATTCCTCGTGTTCAATTGCAAAGTATTGTCGACGCTAACACTATTTCAGCTGGAAATGTGGAAAGCCTTATGGTGTTTAATACTAGTCAAGGAAATGATGTTACGCCTGGTTATTATTACTGGTATAAAGGGCAATGGCGACGTTTTTTGGTCGAAGGGGAGTACAGTGCTCAAACTATCACTTATCTTGCAGATAATCAAGATGGAACTTTTACATACACGAATGAAAATAATATTAAAATTACTTTCGATGCCAATACCACTACTTATGTGAACAACAACGATGGTACTTACACATTTACCAATGCCAACGGCGCAACAATGACCATTGATGTGATAGCCGATGTAGTGTCCAACATTCAGAACCAAGGCGACGTTTACACGGAAATTATCAATCTACTCCAAAACAACACCGACACCTTGCAAGATAATGGCGACGGTACTTTTACCCACACGGCGGTAGACGGCACCCAGCTCCTTTTCGA
>NZ_JBHULZ010000013.1:0-2697 GCF_042684705.1 Mesonia sediminis | reverse complement strand
CCTTACAAGATGTAATCATTAATAAATAAATTAATAATATAAATCTATGTATGTTATTAAAATTTTTATACAAATTAGATTTTTTTCAAATTTTGCACAACGGTTGGGCTATGAGTAGTTGCGTGGTTTAGCACTTAACTTTGCAAGTACACACCAAACTGAAAATCCGCAAGGATTTTCAGAAGTAGGCGAGAACAAGCAATTACTTATAGCCATTGTTGGCAAATCGTTTTTATTCAATTACTGTTTGAAATCCAGAAAGACCTCGTTCGGGATGTCCCAAAATTTCAATTTTAACTCCATTTGGCTCTAATCGTCCAATTACAATTTTATTTTCCTTGTATTCAAGTCTTGAACTTCTTAATAAATTAAAAAAGTGACCCGCTATGTTTACTGTGGATTGAGTAAGTGGTAGAATATAGTCTCTCAAACTTACCATCCTTTTTGACATTCCATTTATTTTTAATTCTTTTCCTGAAACTATAAAATAATCATCTCCGCTTAATGAATATGAAGAATGAAAAAATGAATTTCTCAAAGGACTTGAGTAAAGGCTTTTAATTGTGTCAATTAGCAATTCAAATCCTGCTTTTTTCGCCAAACTTTTTAATTTATCCAATTTGTTTGCTGGTTTAAGTTCGGTTGTTGAAGTAGGTGAATTATAAAGCATAACTCCATATCTTTCTCCAAGAGTAATCCTCAACATATTGCCAATGATATTGTAAAATTCATCCATTTCGAAGATATGGCAATAAAGAAGAAGTAAAAGTCGGATTTGCTCGTGCTTATTTTCAGATTTTTCAATTAATTCAACCATTTGAAAGAATAAATCTCTGCTTTCGTGAATGTGGCTTAAAGCTCTTGGGTCGCCCATTCCATTAAAATTTATTAATGCACACACATATTCAAATTCATCCTTTGATTTAGCCTCTTTGAAAAGTCTTTCACTTTCTCTTATAAAAATTTGATATGGAAGTTCTTTCGTCATTCAAAATGTTTGCCAACGTGTTTGTATATGGCTCGTAGCGTGTAAATTAGTAATTGTTTTTCGGTTTAGCACAAGCCAGATTTTTAAATTTACTACTTATTTTTTTATTGGAAAGTTGTCAAATTTAAAAATTTGGCGACTTTCCAAACAAGTCTTAACTTTGAACTAAGCAACTGCCAAGCTATGAGCTATATACGGTGTTGTAAAACGTTTTTATTCAATTTTTTTTAACTTATCAAATTCAAAACTCATTTTCTCATATTTTTTACATTCCCACATTTTAGTAGAATTGAAATATAATAATGCTAGATAATCCTCATTAATTTTTTCGAAGGTTATATCTTTTAAGCCATTAATTGTAAATGTTATAGGAAATTTATTTTTTGGAATTTTTATTGATTTTTTATTTTCAAAACCGGTGTCTAAATTAAAACTTCCATCCTCTGATTTTATGTTTACTCCTAAGAATTCATTTTCCAATTCTTTATATGAGTAGGTTCTAATCTCAAAAGTTATAGTTGTTGTATCAGAATTTAGATTAGTAGGAACTTTACTAATATTTAAACTATCTAAAGGGTTTTCATCTTTTTCGAAAGACAGTATTAAATTATTATCACTTAGTTTATATTTTCCAAATCCTTTTTTATCAATTTCAAAGAGGTGAGTTCCACAGAATGATTGGTTCCTTTTCTTTTTATAATAAATATATGGTAAAGTTCCAATAAAAGTTTGATAACCGAAATCATCATTATCAACAATAGTTATATATTGTAGATTATCTTCAGTTATATAAATACCAGGTTCAATATTTACCTGTGAGTAAAGTGCAAAACAATTTAAAATAGCAATATATTTAAGTAATATTTTCAAAAGTTTGTTTTTTATAAATGTTTTACAACGGGTTTGTGTATGGCTCGTTGCGGAAAATCAGCTGTGATTTTCCGGCGTAACCGAAAGATAGCAAATTGCAATGAATTCCGATTAGGAATTCAGCCGCAATGAGCTATACACGTTGTTGCCACACGTTTTTTTATTCAGTTAATATTTCGTTTAATATAAAATTCAAATTTTCTTTTCCAACTTTACTTAATCCACCATATTTCATATTCGGTGAAAATGGTTCCGATTCTGTCATTCCACAACCTTCCAAACACAACCAAACCTTTCCTATTTCCTTGTTTTCTTTGTTATAAAATCTCAAAATATATTCCGATTCAGATAAATTCCAAGTAGTCTCTGACCAATTGAAATTGTTCGGATTATTGAAAAATGTAATCAAATCAGCCTTATTCAATTCCGACACAGTTTTGGAAGTCAAACGACTCGTTAGAAAGTTATTCTTAAACAGCTTAATTTTCGCAACGTGTTCTCTTGGGAATTTATATTTTCCAAATCCGAAATGCTTTTCAAACGCCTTTTCTTGTTGTTCGGTCGTTTGTGCATATAAAATTCGTTCAGTTCGTCAGTCGGAATGTGTTTCGAGTAGAATTGTCCTCTGTCAGCAATATCCCAAATAATAGCAAATCCGACTATTGCAAAAATTCCAATTACTAATAATATTTTTTTCAGGATTTTCAATTCGTGACGATTTTCTCAAATGTGTGGCAACGGCAGTCAGTCTCAAAACTACCAATTAATGCTCTTAAAAATAATATTTTTCTGATTTTTATGAAATTTATCGAGGAGTCAATATTTTTTGAAAATGATTT
>NZ_JBHULZ010000012.1:0-1305 GCF_042684705.1 Mesonia sediminis | reverse complement strand
TCCCACCACGGCATTAGCTCAAAATTATACCAACACCAGCGCTAACAATCAAAGCATTTATGTTCGTATAGAAGATATAATCACCGGCTGCGTGACAACAGATGATCTTGATTTAGAAGTAACACAAACAAGTGCTCTCCCACCCCAAGGGGAGGCGTTGCAAAGTTTTTGTGGTGCTGCTCTTCGTGCACAGATCAATGAACCTCCTGCCAATTTAACCGATTTGGTAGTAGTGGGCGATAATCTACAATGGTATAGCGATGCGGGTGGTACCACGCCTATTCCTGATACCACTCTGCTGGTAGATGGACAAACCTATTATGTGAGCCAGACCACTACCGGTACCCAGGGCTGTGAAAGCAGTTTATTGGCGGTACAAGCTGTAGAGAAGTATTGTAATTGTGTGCCCAACGGGGGTTTTGAACGCGATGCTACCACCTCGACGGCCTCGGGTTATGGTTTTGCGTATTATGATTTTCCATTGAATCCACCTGGCATGCAACAATGCCAAACCGATTTAAACAGTATTCCTTTACAAAACTTAGCAAGCTTAGACCCTGTTAACGGGCATACCAATCCAAACAACGCCTTTAATAATCATGCGTATATACTAACCCCGGGGCTCGATAGTTTTATGTCTGGTTTTTTGAATACCCAAATCAGAGTAGAACCCAATACCCCTTATAATCAACGGGCTATCGGATTAAATGATTTTTTTGGTGACGGTTCTATAAGTAGCATAACAAAAAAAATCATTGCCGGGCAGAGCTTTTCCTTTGATTATGCTTTAGCCATGGAAAATACTTCTAACTTAAATTTACCTTCCGTTGTACTTCCTTTTTTTAAGGTACAAATATGGGATCAAAACAATAACCTGGTCAGTGAGCAGTGCATTGCTTTTGAGCGCAACTCATGCCGGTTTATAGAAGCCCCTGGAGGTTTAGGTCTTAATTATACGCTTTGGACGTGTATGGAGTTGGATACCAGCATCATTGCCGGGCAAGCCGCCACAGTTGTTTTTGCGATGTCAGATATCCAACAAATTGGTAGTGGTTACGGCTACGCCTACATAGACAACCTGGGCAATGCCAGCTGTAGCAATGATGTTTTTGGGAAGGTTTCTATAGACGGGCCTACGGGTACTGCAGGCAGCAGTGCTTGTAGTTTGCTTGCACCGGTAAATCAAGACCCCTGTTTGGCACCGGTGGCTGTACAAAGCGGTCCTTTTCCTATAAGCATTTGTGGGGAGTATGATGCTGGGCGAGGCGCTTATTTAAACAATCTTGCGTTAGATTTATACCAAAA
>NZ_JBHULZ010000011.1:0-3512 GCF_042684705.1 Mesonia sediminis | reverse complement strand
GTATACGGAAGAGATAAGAACGGTTGTGGAACAACGGTACGCGAAATCGCATTCATCGATTATCCAAAGTTCTTTACACCAAACGAAGACGGTTACAACGACACGTGGAATATCATCGGTTTAGGAGAAGCCAATATCGGAGCTAAGATTTTTATCTTTGACCGTTACGGTAAGCTATTGAAGCAATTAAGCCCAAGTGGTCCAGGATGGGACGGTACCTTTAACGGTAAGCCAATGCCATCAAATGACTACTGGTTTAGTGTAGAATACAAGCAAATTTTACCAACCGGTGAAGAGCGTATAGATACCTTTAAAGGTCACTTTACCTTGAAGCGGTAATCAAGTTATCCTTTAATAAAAAAAAGATATAAAAAGGCTGCCCTTTTTAGACAGCCTCCTTTATAAATTAATCTTATTAAAAACCCTCTATTCTTTAATTACTTTTTTAATAAATACTTCTCCCGAAGCATCAACAAACTTTGCAAAGTATATTCCTTGCTGCAAATGACTTAAGTTGATGGTTTTTACATTGGTATTTAAAGTCTGTTGCCATATCAACTTGCTCTGCATATCATATAGGCTCACTTTAGTATTTACCATTGCTTTAATATGAAGCTGATTTTTAACAGGATTTGGATAAAGTTCGATAGACTCTTGCTCTTGCTCTTGCTCTATACCAAAGCTTACTCTTGATGCAGAACGGCAATAGTTGGTTTGGGTACAAGATAATTGTAGCTTAAACGGACTACTTATTAAACTAGCACCAATTTGAGAAGGTACATAAGGTATAAAATTCTGATTAAAATTATTTCCTGTAGAAGCCGAAATAACATCGATGTCTAGAGTTAATGGTAGTAAACAATCACACTGCACTTCACCGCTTAAGGTTGTTCTAAATAAACTCAACGACAGTTGGTTGGTAACTGGGTTTTGTTGCAAACCAGTAAAAACTAAATTATTTTGATTATCATTGATAATACCTCCCTTAGGGGTATAATACGTATTTGAAATTACCGAAGTAGGACTACTTCCATAATTAATGGGTTGTGCAATAAAATCAAAATTCACATTAAGTAGATCTGCCGTAGAAAATTCAGATTGATACAACTGCTGCCAATTAACCTTAGCATTAGCATTATCATAATCTATAGAAAAAGCCATATGGCGTCCAATACCTGAATCAAATTGGGAGTTAAACATAAAGGCTGAATAAGCAATAGAAGTACTGTTTGTATTTCTGTCGAGAACCATTCCATTCAATAACATACTTATAAAATTTTCACGATCTGGTGCATAAATAAAGTAGGAATCTATAATATTTCCATTAGCAAAATCTACACTTATTGTTTCTAACTGGCCTTCTACCCAAGGATAAGTTACATAAAACAAGCCGGTTGCAGGATTATAAATAGCCATTCCTCCGTTTTGATGACTAGCCTGCCCACTATAACTCCGGGTCCAAGCAGCAACGCCATTAGCATCGATTAATCGCATAAGACCTTGAGAATTCCCGCTAGCAGTAGTCGTTGTTCCAGTTAATAAAAACATTTCTTGCCCATTAGGAGAAACATTAGAAGGTACTTTGGTGATTTTATTAAATGTGTTTCTAGTTTGTGGAATGAAAATCCCATCATAAGCTTGCGGTGTAAAAGCAGTTAAGCCATTTAAGTTACGATCTGCCGATAAAATAAAACCATATTTTGAACTACCCGTAGTTGTGAAACTTGTACCTAACCCCACCACTAAAAAGTCACCATTCTCTTTTTGAACAATATCGGTGCCATATAACTGATAGTTTTGTCCTGTAGGTCTTGGAGGGTCATTTAGGGTTAACTCTGCTAATAAGTTCCCGTTCTCATCAATCGTGGCAATCAAAAGATCTTTGGGTCCATTGTTGATTCCTACATAACCAGTTAAGGCAATAATATTTCCTTCGCCTATGGTGATGCTTCCTACAAAAGAATCAATCCCGCCAAAGTCAAAATTTTTACTCCATACTATACTACCGGTATTATCTATACGTAGTAATCTTACATCGGTTCCAGCTGTGATTCCAGGACTTTGTGTTCCGGCGACCACATAATCTCCCCCGTCTAATTGGGCAATAGAATGCTGTACAAAATCTCCCGAATCAACATCAATCCGCTCAATAAAAGTTTGAGCATAGCTAATCTTACTTAAAGCGATAAATAAAATTAACAAAAATGTACTTTTTTTTATAAAATTTAAATTAAAGTTTAGACTAAGATACAATTTTATAGATAAAGTGAAAATTTTTTATTTAAATTTTTTAATGTAACTTGCATAAATAAAACCATTTATATGTTAAAAAAAGCGCTATTACTTTACTTATTTAACCTAATGAGTAGCTTTTTTATGCATGCTTATGCACAATGCCCCCCACCCCAAGGGGAGGCGTTGCAAAGTTTTTGTGGTGCTGCTCTTCGTGCACAGATCAATGAGCCCCCTGCCAATTTAACCGATTTGGTAGTAGTGGGCGATAATTTACAATGGTATAGCGATGCGGGTGGTACCACGCCTATTCCTAATACCACCCTGCTAGTAGATGGACAAACCTATTATGTGAGCCAGACCACTACCGGTACTCAAGGCTGTGAAAGCAGTTTATTGGCGGTACAAGCTGTAGAGAAGTATTGCAATTGTGTGCCCAACGGGGGCTTTGAACGCGATGCTACCACCTCGACGGCCTCGGGTTATAGTTTTGCGTATTATGATATTTCATCAGGGTATCCAAACGGTCATCAACAATGCCAAACCGATTTAAACAGTATTCCTTTACAAACTAAAAATAACTTGGATCCTGTAAATAGTAGCATTAATTTTTCTAATTTTGATTGCTATGCCTATATACTAACCCCGGGGCCCGATAGTTTTATGTCTGGTTCTTCTACAACTCAAATCAGGGTAGAACCCAATACCCCTTATAATCAACGGGCTATCGGTTTAAACGATCTTGCTGCAATAGGAAGTATGAGTGTGATGACAAAAGAAATCATTGCCGGGCAAAGCTTTTCCTTTGATTATGCTTTAGGCATGGAAAATACTACTAACACAAATTTACCTTCCGTTGTACTTCCTTTTTTTAAGGTACAAATATGGGATCAAAACAATAACCTGGTCAGTGAGCAGTGCATTGCTTTTGAGCGCAACTCATGCCGGTTTATAGAAGCTCCTGGTGGTTTAGGTCTTAATTATACGCTTTGGACGTGTATGGAGTTGGATACCAGCAGCATTGCCGGGCAAGCCGCCACGGTAGTTTTTGCGATGTCAGATGTTAAAGGCGTCGGTGCTTTTTACGGCTACGCCTACATAGACAACCTAGGCAATGCCAGCTGTAGCAATGATGTTTTTGGGAAGGTTTCTATAGACGAGCCTACGGGTACTGCTGGCAGCAGTGCTTGTAGTTTGCTTGCACCGGTAAATCAAGACCCCTGTTTGGCGCCGGTGGCTGTACAAAGCGGTCCTTTTCCTATAAGCATTTGTGGGGAGTA
>NZ_JBHULZ010000010.1:0-1631 GCF_042684705.1 Mesonia sediminis | reverse complement strand
GTATAAGCGACAAAATACATTAAAACTAGAGATAGTTAAGAGCAAATTAGGTAAAAGACATAAGCTTATTAAGGGCGTATGGGGGATGCCTAGGCTCTCAGAGGCGATGAAGGACGTGATAAGCTGCGAAAAGCTGCGGGGATTGGCACATACGATTTGATCCGCAGATATCCGAATGGGGCAACCCGGTATACTGAAGGTATATCATCCGCAAGGAAGCAAACCCGGAGAACTGAAACATCTAAGTACCCGGAGGAAGAGAAAACAATAGTGATTGCGTTAGTAGTGGCGAGCGAACGCGCAATAGCCCAAACCAATATGTTTACGGATATATTGGGGTTGTAGGACCACGGCATTCTGTGCAAATTGAACTAGAACAAGTTGGAAAGCTTGGCCATAGACGGTGATAGCCCGGTATAGGTAAGATTTAGTAACAGATAGTGGTATCCTGAGTAGTGCGGGGCACGTGAAACCCTGTATGAATCTGGCGGGACCATCCGCTAAGGCTAAATACTACTGAGAGACCGATAGTGAACCAGTACCGTGAGGGAAAGGTGAAAAGAACCTTGAATAAAGGAGTGAAATAGACCCTGAAACCATACGCTTACAAGCGGTCGGAGTCCTGTTAAGGGATGACGGCGTGCCTTTTGCATAATGAGCCTACGAGTTACCGTTATCAGCAAGGTTAAGTACTTCAGGTACGCACCCGTAGCGAAAGCGAGTCTTAATAGGGCGGCAAAGTTGGTAGTGGTAGACGCGAAACCGTGTGATCTACCCTTGGGCAGGTTGAAGCTTTGTTAACCCAAAGTGGAGGACCGAACCCGTTGACGTTGAAAAGTCTTGGGATGACCTGAGGGTAGGGGTGAAAGGCCAATCAAACTCGGAAATAGCTCGTACTCCCCGAAATGCATTTAGGTGCAGCGATATTATTAGTTTTATAGAGGTAGAGCTACTGATTGGATGCGGGGGCTTCACCGCCTACCAATTCCTGACAAACTCCGAATGCTATAAAATGTTAAATATCAGTGAGGGCATGGGTGCTAAGGTCCATGTCCGAGAGGGAAAGAACCCAGACCATCAGCTAAGGTCCCCAAATGTATGTTAAGTTGAATAAACGCGGTTGAACTGCTTAGACAGCTAGGATGTTGGCTTGGAAGCAGCCATTCATTTAAAGAGTGCGTAACAGCTCACTAGTCGAGCGGTTCGGCATGGATAATAATCGGGCATAAACATACTACCGAAGCTATGGATTTTGTATGTAAATACAGAGTGGTAGGGGAGCATTGTAATAGAGTAGAAGGTGATCTGCGAGGGTTGCTGGATTTATTACAAAAGAAAATGTAGGCATAAGTAACGATAATGCGGGCGAGAAACCCGCACACCGAAAGACTAAGGTTTCCTCAGCTATGCTAATCAGCTGAGGGTTAGTCAGGACCTAACGCGAACCCGAAAGGGGTAGTGGATGGACAACAGGTTAATATTCCTGTACCTGCTTTATATTAAAAGTGACGGAGTTGGGTATATGTTGCGTACTGACGGAATAGTACGTTGAAGTAACTTCAAGGTTACGATAGTACACTTAAGCTACGGCGGCGGTGATAATACATAGGACCAACTTCCAAGAAAAGCGA
>NZ_JBHULZ010000009.1:0-42070 GCF_042684705.1 Mesonia sediminis | reverse complement strand
GATAGAAAAATTTCTAAAAATCCTGACAAACTGAATTAAAAAACACTACACACAATAACTAAGCGTTCCCCAATGAAAAATCGGGGCAAGCTGTGTGGCCGGTATAGCCTGTCCCGACCTCTTTTTTCGAGAGCCTAACATGAACGCAGTGTTGACTAACCCGGCTGTTTGTCGGTTGGTACTATGGGGATTAATCTATTGTTGTGCTGCTCTTTTAGAGATGATTAGCAACATTTCTTTTCTTAGCGGTAGACTTAGGATACCCAAAAAGCTTATAAATTGCACCTCTTTGCGTATTGAATGGTTTATTGCTATCCCCGCTAGTGCACGGTTGCATCGCGTTCACCTTGCCTTATAAACCAAAGTAGCCTGTACGGGAAAATATTGACCCTTCCAGATTTTATCCCTAATAACCGAGTTAGGCTTTATCCAGTACAAAATTGTTTTAAAAGTGTATATTTGGGTTGATATAACGAGTTGGCAATAAGCTAAAAAATAATTTGAAATAAAGTTGAATGAGTAATTATAAAGTATTTATCATTAACTGGATTGAAAAACTTAACTAGTATTTTGACCTAAGATTATATAATTCAGATAATTCCCGTTTTTTTATTATATTTATCTCCAAATTACTTCAGCTGACATTTAAATCTAACCGTTAGCAGTAAGTCAGGATCTTCATGGGGAAATTAGCCGAACAGGAACCAATAGAACAATAGTAGGCACATCTAAAAATTTATTTTACATTAAAAATTTTAAATTGTCATTACGCATTTTATTCGCACTTTTTTTAAGTGCCAGTTTATTTACAGCTTGTTCTGTGGATAACGAAACACCCGAAAATGAACCTCTAAACGAAAGTTTGGAATCCTATCTGGAGTCCTTTTATTCGGACAGTTACCGTACAGGAAAAAAGGTCAATATTCCATTGCCAGGATCTGAGAGCCTCTATGACAGAACAGCGGATTTCGATGGTTATACCGTTACAGAAATTTTTGTAGGAAAAGAAGAAAGGGCCAGAGGGTATTTGGTTGAAAATCCCCAAAGTCAAAGGATTAGTCACGTGGACGTTGATAGGAAGCAGTATGTTTACACAATTACAGACTATAATACTTCCAGAGTAGATACCTATAGTGATATCAATGAAATAAAAGAATATGATTTAACAGATCAGTTCGATATCATTAAAATAATCTCTGATCCAGTAATTCCTGATCCCGTTACAGGAAACCCTGTAGTAATCTCTCAAGGTTGGAAATATACTTATGGAGCTTGTAACAGTGAAGGTTGGAGAGGTGTTTATAGGACATATTATTTATTTGGTTTTATTAGACTAACAGATACTGAGCCAGTTACGGATGAGAGTGGTGCGCCTGTAACTGTAGGGTGTAATGAAGAATATCAGCCATAAATTCATTAACTGTACTGTTGATGTTCTCGACAGTACAGTTTTAATAATCGTGTATATATGAAATTCGCATTTTTTTATATTTTATTGTTTTTTACATTTAATGTTTTTAGTCAAAAATTTGCGGTAGTAGACATCGATACTTATGATTTAATCGAATCAGTTACCTTCAAAGCTTATGATGGTAATAAGCTTGTCTACAAGGGTATAACAAAAAACAATAAAGCTACGGTTATACCAAGCGATATAGAATATGATAAAATTGATTTCTTTAAGGAAAATTATAAAAATCATTCTATTGATACAGATAGTTTGAATGGTGCAATTTTTTTGACAAAAGAACATATTGAACTAAACGATGTAGTAATATCTTCAAATAATAATGGAAATATTAATTTAGGTGAATCCAATAGAATCGTAAAATCTGGAAGTAGATATTTATTACCAAAAAAAAGTTTTGGTGTGGTATTCACAAATACACAGCAAAAATTGGAAATTTTTAGGACTGTATTTTATGTTGATAAAGTAAAACACAAAACAGCCTACAGAATTCACTACTATCAGGTAGAAGAAAGCCTACCGGATAAAAATAAGCAAACCATTAAATTCAATGAAAATATATATTCCACTGAAACCTTATATCTGGAAGCTAAAGAAAAAAATAGGATAGAGATTGAGCATAAAGAAAATATTCCGTTTGAAGTAAACACAACTATATTTGTTACTATTGAGTTATTGTATTATTTGGATGATAATAATAATAAATTTCAACCTGATAATAAGCATAGGTCGAAACTGAAATTTCAGTTATCGGATCAAAATAATTATTATTCAAAAACCGTCAATGAAATTACCTCTAAGAATTCTATTGATTTTGTGAATATAAATTTGATGTACAAATATGATTTTGCAAATTACCTATACGAGACTCCTCATAAAAGTCAGCTCTTATCACCAGCAATTATGTTGAACGCAATAAAAACACCATAAGGTAAAAGCCAATTGCCAACAATGTATATAACAAATAGCTGCGTCTTATATAAATCGGAAATTTGGTATATTTCGAATGTCGCCAATTTTTATTTTTGGCGTTTTATAAATTTAAAGGTAAAAACTTAAAATAAAAAAATTGGCTTGTAGCTTAACCGAAAAATTAGCACTTTTTTGCACGCTACTTATCATATACAAACACGTTGTGCAAAATATCGAGCAACAAATAGAAAACGTTAACTAAAAAAAAGATATGATAGCTAAATTAGAAAATGATATTTTGAATGTCTATAACGAGGAAAACAATTTAATTGGTGGAATTAAAACACAACCGAATTTTAAAAATACGGAAATTAAAATCGGAGAAAACAAATACGAACTATATCGCGATAAATGGAATACCGAAATTTCCGAAAATGGTAAAGTTATTTATAATTTGAAAATGAACTCTTTTTCAGGAAATGCAGAGATTTTAGAAACAGGAAATAAAATAACAGGTGTTTTTGGATTAAAATGGGGGACAAAAATGGTTGATAAAGAAAAAAATACTCTTTTGAAAATCAGAAATGAGAACCAAATTGTAAATACGAACAAATACGAAATTGAAATAACAAACAAGAAAGTTACGGATTTAGAAATTCTTACAACTTTATATGGACATTTATATGGTTCGAATATGAAACTCAAAGCTGTAATAATTGGAGCAGTTGTGGTTGGAATAATTGCGGTTGGAATTATAAATTAAAAAATACTTTGCCTAATAACTAAGCGTTCCCCAATGAAAAATCGGGGCAAGCTGTGTGGCCGGTACAGCCTGTCCCGACTTCTTTTATCGGGAGCCTAACATGAACGCCGTGTTGACTAACCCGGCTGTTTGTCGGTTGGTACTATGGGGATTAATCTATTGCTGTGCTGCCCTTTTAGAGATGATTAGCAACATTTCTTTTCTTAGCGGTAGACTTAGGATAACCAAAAAGCTTATAAATTGCACCTCTTTGCGTATTGAATGGTTTATTGCTATCCACGCTGCTACGCGATTGCATCGCCTTCACCTTGCCTTATAAACCAAAACTAGCCTCAACAGGCTAATGCTTAACCTATCCTATTTAAACCGTAATTGATTGATTTGTAAGCTCCCCAAAAACAAAATATTAATTATAAAATTCTAATTTTCAATGCTATATGCGTCTCAAGCATCCGCTTTAAGCGGAAAAACCATTCGCTTTCAAGAAGTATTTTATATCTTAGAAGCATGGAAGATTTACATGTAAGTTTTATTCAGACGCAACTTTTTTGGGAAGACCCGCAGAAGAATCGGACTCATTTTGAGGCTAAATTGGCCAACTTAGCTCCTACCGATTTAGTGCTGCTGCCCGAAATGTTTAGTACGGGCTTTAGCATGCATCCCGAACCCCTAGCCGAACCGACCAACGGACCCAGCTTGCAATGGATGCAAAAAATGGCTACCCAATATCAATTTGCCCTTTGCGGGAGCTTAATCGTTCAAGAAAAGCAAAAGTATTACAACCGTTTGTATTTTGTTTATCCCGATGGCCAATACACGCATTATGATAAAAAACACCTGTTCAGTTTAGCAGGTGAACAGCACAAGTACTCGCCTGGTAAAGCGCTAAACATTATTACTTATAAAGGCTGGCGCATTTGCCCGTTGATATGCTATGACTTGCGCTTCCCGGTTTGGTCGCGTAATCAAGATGAAGCCTATGATTTGCTACTATATGTAGCCAATTGGCCTGCACGCCGCACCTATGCTTGGGATCAGCTGTTAAAGGCGCGTGCCATTGAAAATATGAGTTATGTTGTGGGCGTAAATCGAATAGGGCAAGACGCCAATGAAAACCAGTACCTAGGGCATTCCATAATTTGCGATATGCTGGGCCAAGCACTCACCCCCGAGAAGCTTGAAAAAGACACTTGTCAGGGAGTGCTACTAAACAAAGAAGCATTGCAAAAAGCCAGAAAAAAGTTGGGTTTCTTACGAGATGCCGATAGCTTTACCTTATATTAAATTGCTCTACCACCTCCCAGTTGGCACGTAGTTCTACCTTACCCGGCAGGTAATGTACCTTTTCGGGTTTTTGCTTTTTTAAGTAATTTCCGGTATCCCATTGCTTATTGCCGTTAACGTCTTCAATTAAACGAATATAATAATTGCCAGGTTTAAGGTAATTAAAGGCAAATGCTTTTTGCGCATTGTTTTGACTTATAGAGCGTACTATCTCATCACGATCATTAAGTACCTGCATTAGCAAAGGGTACGGCGAATCTATACTCACCTTTACCTGTAAATTGGCGAGATTATCTAGACTTGGCGTTTGGTAGTTAAAACTTAAGGTATCATTGGTTGCACCATAAATATCGGTAAAAGCGCCGGGTAAAAGTTGTAAATTGTATTTGCTACTGGGAGCCGACTCAAAACGGAATACCCACTGGTTTTTTATAGGTTTAAAAACCGATTTAAATGCTACTGCCGCACTGTCTTGATCGGTCAGCGAAACTTTTGTTAGATCTAAGTCGGCTTTAGGTACATTGGCATAAACGCCAATACTATCTAATAAACTTATATTGGGCTTGGTAAGCGGTGTAAATTGCAAGGAGTCTTTATACAATTCTTTCACGCGGGTGTGCAAAGTATCTACTTGCTGCTGGTGGCGGTAGGCTATCACCAAACTGTCTTGTTTTAAAGCTTCTGGAACAAAATAATATAAGGTATCGGTATCTAAACTTTTGATGTAAGGCAATTTAGCGTTGGCATATGTCGGATAAATTTGGTTAATCTCTAGACTATCTGGCAATTCTCCTACATAGCCAATGCCAGCTTTTCGCGCCGATTCTTGTTTGAGTTTTACCAATTCAAAGCCAGGCTTTTCTTTAAACAAACTAAAACGTAAGGTTTTATCGGTGGGTAGGCTTATGGTATCGCTTAAAAAGTCTATTTTATCTTGGTAAGGGTTGTACAAATAATTACTGTTCTCGTCTTTTATCGCCACGGCTTTGTATTTTCCGGCACGCATATTCTCTAGACTAAACTGCCCTGTAGAATCCTTAGTATAAGCAATATAGGTGGGCGGCTTTTGATAAGGAATAGAATCGGTGTACTGCTCGTCTAAACGGTAGAGCATCACCGCTACAAAAACATCGGTTTCTCTTTCGAGCGCATTGTCAACACGACCGCTAATCTGTAAACTATCCAATTGGGATCCGGTAGAAAAAACGTATTTAAAAAAAGGCAACGGATTTTCTTCATTATGATCTACAATGCTATTCCCAAAGTTTATCGTGTAGGTAGTATTGGGCTGCAACAGCGTATCGTTAAATTGAATGCGGATGTATTTTTGCGGATTGCCTAGCGGACTCAAAGTAGGTTTGGGATCTAGGGGCGGTGAAAAAATAACTTGTTTTTGCGCATCTTGCAATTTGATGAACTCATTGAAATGGATACGGATTTCCTCAGCTTTAAAATTGGTGGTAAAGTTCCCCGGATTGGCGCGTAAAAACACCGGTGGTATAGTATCTTTCTCTCCGCCAGTTGGCATCCCGCGTTTGGCACAATGCGTAAAAGCACTTAAAGCCACCAGTGCCAAAACCATATAAACCCATTTTTTACTCATCTGCTCTCCTATTTTAAGCAAAATAACAAAATAAGCCTTTATAATACTTCATTTCTTGTCTAAAAAATAAACTCTACCAGCTCAAACACCTTTAACAAATAATCTCTTTTCGCTTTAAGCGGATGTAGAGGCAGGAAACAGAATATTTTCGGGATTCGTAAAAGACAACGATAATGTATAAAAATTTTATTTATTTTAGTGAAAATTTTGACAAAAATGCGTACTTATTTTTCAATTATTTGGATTTTAACACTGGCATCAAATTGTCTAGCCGGCAATATCGAATTCAACAAGTTGCAAAACCCTGATAGTTTACTTGTCCAAGAGAGATATAAATTAGCTATTGAGGCTTATTCCATTCTGTTACAGGCAGACAGCCTCCATTCAAGTCAGGAGATTGAGTATAGAATAAAAAGAGCTTATGCGCGGGGACAGTTCTTCCAAGAACAATCAAACTATGAAAAAGCCAATGAGTACTACGCCCATGCGCTGAAACTTCTAGAGCAATCAAATATAAAGTTAAAACCAACCTTTCTTATAGATGTTCATAACGCTTATTATCATTCATTAGCTTACGCCGGATCATGGGATAAAGCGGCAATTATAGGAAAACAAGGTCTTCCCTTATTAACCAGCCAACCCAACGATAAAGCTAAGGCAGATTATATATATGATTTAGGTTATATTAATGATCGTTTAAAGCAATACGCTTTGGCTATAGAGTATTATAATCGAGCTATTGAGTTATATGAAAGTTTTGAACAAAAGAACTATTTTGATATAGGATTGGCTTATAATAACTTAGGAACTGTCTATAGGCAAATTAATTTTTTCAAGGAAAGGCAAAATAGTTTACAAAAAGCTAAGTATTACTGGGAAAAGGACAAAAAGATAAAACCTCATTATTTGGTTACCTTGTACAGCAACCTAATTAAACTATATATTGAGTATGGTGATAAAGAAAGGGCAAGAGAGGTCTTTAAGGATTTGCAAGCAATAAACATTCAAGCCTTAGCTGCTCAAGATAAGTTGAACCTCTACCGAAGCAGCATTATGTTTTACGTAAATAATGATTATTTAAAGCGAGCCGAAATCACCCTAAAGAAAAGCCAAAAGTTATTCCATGAACTAGCAACCTCTCAACAACAAAAACACATACATCAAATACTTGCCAGTCAACTCCTACTAGTCGATGCATACACTGAAGGGAACCAACTAGAAAAGGGGAAAAAGATGCTAAGCAAAATCACTCCCCTAGCCCAGATTCATAAGCAGCATTATTATGAAATGCTAGCCTTTACTAAGCTGGCTAACATCAGCATCTTAGAAGAGAATTTTGAGAAAGGAATTAGCTTCCTAAATCAAGCTTATGCCATACACAGCCTATATCAAATAGGCGCTATCAACGAATCAAATATCTTAATTAAAAAAGCTAATCTAAGGCTAAAAACCTTTGAATTTGAGACGGGAGAGAAGGAAATACAGGAAGCCATATACAAGTTAACCAATCAACAAACGAATCAAGCATTTCAAGTAAATATAAACCATTTTAAAACGCAAAATAATAGTTACTATGTAAAAGCACTAAAAGGGATAGCCGACTTTTATTGGGAACTCTTTAAGAATACTCAAAACCAGCAACACATCAGTAAATCGATACATTTTTATGCTTTGGCCGCAGCCACTTTTGGTTACTATAATCAAACGGAACATTACAATCATAAACTTCATCAGATGAATCGGGAATTAACAGAATCTATATTTAGAGTATTTACCAGCCAAAACAAGCCTATCTGCACCGATTTATTGACACAACTCGAAGCTAATGAATCTCAACTATTACGTTTAGAATTTGAAAAGAAAAACCTCGAGTTTATTGCTTTAAGCCCGCAGACCATAACCAAAAATAATCTTTTGCGCTATACTTATACCCATCAAGATAATCTATCAGATGAATATAAAGCCGCCTTAAAAAAACAAATTGCCTGTTTGCAGACTACTATTGCTAAAGAGTCTCCTGCTTTTTCATATTTTTTTAGAAGTCAAATTAGTATAGATCAACTACAAGGTATGCTTGAGCCCGAAGAAGCTATTTTGAAATATTTTGTCGGATTTGAACGCATTTATTTGCTTTTACTAACCAAAAATCAACATAAAATTATTGATTTAGCTAAAAGCAAGCAAGTAGAACAATCGGTTTTAGGGCTCCTTAGTAAACTTGAAGAACCACGATTTCAGACAAAGGCAAATATACAAATGCTAAGCAACTATCTTATTGCTCCTATAGCAGATGAAATTACGCCTTACAAAAAACTAAATATCATTCGTCCAGCAGAATTACACGCAATTCCCTTTGAAATTTTGGAATATAATAATATTCAAATTATAGATCAATTTGCTTTAAGTTATGAGTACTCTCTAAGCATTTGGAAATTTATACGCGAACATCACCTTAACAATACGCTCAATCAAGAGCTTTTAGCGGCTTTTTCGCCAAATTATTTCCAACCCGAACATAGAGATACAACAGATAAGACTTGGAGGAATCATCGGTTCACTCAGTTACTAGGAGCAAACTTGGAAGCAGAAAAAATAACCCGTCAATTTAGCGGTGCATTATTTAAAAATGATGCCGCCAGTATTGATAATTTTATAAAAAACAGTAATAGGTTTAAAATTCTTCACCTGGCCATGCATGCCGTTCTAAACGAAGAAAATCCTCAAAAATCGGGTTTGGTATTTCAAGAGAATGATGTGCTGTATTATTCTGATTTATATAATCTATCTATCCCAGCAGAACTGGTGGTGCTTAGTGCTTGCAATACAGGTATAGGTCAAATGAATACTGTGAATGAATTTAAAAGCCTTGCCCAATCATTGACCTATGCTGGAGTGCGTTCAAACATACACAGTCTTTGGGAAGTACCAGATAAAGAAACAGCTGAAATAATGATAAATTTTTACTCCTTTTTAAAGAAAGGAGTAGGTAAATCTGAGGCTTTAGCGCAAGCAAAAAGAAAGTTCTTAAAAAACAATCCGTTGAAACAACACCCATATTATTGGGCAGGATTTGTATTGCAGGGCGATAATAAGCCCATAATAAAAAAAACAAATCCTGTATATTATATGTTAGGAATTATTGGAGTTACTAGCTTATCCCTGCTATTATTTCGCCGTAAAAAATTAAGGTAATTCTTGCAATAAATCTTTTGCGAACTGCGCCATGGGGGAGTCTTTAGTTTTTAAGGATTTCAGAATCGCTTTTGATTCTTTATAACGTTTGTTTTTGGCGTAGGCTAAAGCCAAGTACCACTTGTTTGCGTTCACTAATGCATCCTCTTTTAACTCACTTTTCAGTGCAATGAACAAATCTATTGCTTCGGCATCTTTGTCTATTGCCAAAAGGCTAATTGCCTTATAAAAACGTAGGTATGGCTCTCCTTTTAATTGATAAGCTTGTTCAAACAGGGGATATGCCTTATTATATTCTTGACTTTCATACATATAAAAGGCTAAAGCTACAGGATTATCAATTTCTGCATCAGAGCGGGTTACTATTTCAAAATGATTAGGGTAGGGCTCAAAATAGGTTGTAAAATAATCTTGAGTCGTTTTAAAAGGATTAAGAAAGAAATAAGAACTGCCTAGAATAACTATTATAACAGCTGCATATTTCAGTATGGAACGCAATTTTAGTATTGTCGAAGGTTTAAGCTTATTCTTATCTAAATTTTGCAAACGAGCTTTTATGTTGTCTAATTCTATTTGGGCAATCCCTTGTTGAATTTCAAGCTCACTATAAAAGTCTTCGGCAAATTGAGAGTTTTCTTCGAGTAATTTTTGAAATTCCTCAAACTCTGATTGACTTAAGCCTTGTGTAAAATACTTATCTTTTAATTCTTCTTTATTCATTAGGCTTGCAAATTAATTCTTTTAGCTTCTTTAAACATCTAGATTTTTGACTCTTAAGAACATCTTTTGAACTGTAGTTTAAATGCTTAACAATTTCGTCGAGCGAGTAAGACTGATAATAAAAATAATTCAATACTTGCTGGCATCTCTCGCCCAGTTTATCCCAAGAAGCTTTTATTTGTTCTGTTCGCTCTTCTTGCAAATCGGTTTCAAAATGCATTAATTCCTCTGAGTAGAAAATATGTTTATCATTTATAGTGATGCGTGGCACTTTTTTTAAGTGTTTATAAATCTTAAATTTTCCAATAGAAAATAAATAAGTCCGTAAACTACAATTAAGTTTATTTAGCCTACCGCTTTTTACATTCTGGTAAAAGCTAAGGATTACATCTTGATACATATCCTCCACCTCATCTTCTTTTAAACCTAACTTATAAGCAAAGAGAAAAAAGGGCTTCTTATGCTCTAGATAGATACCATCTAAGGTTTCTAGCTTTCCAGCTTTTATTGCATCAATCAAAAATTGTTCTCTAAGCATTTATCTAATTTTCACCATAAAGTAAACAAACCACAAAGTTAAACTTTTTATAATGTGTTCGACTAGCTTTCACCGCCTCCTAAAAAAATTATACCAATTTGATGTTTACGTTTTTAATTTCCTGGTATTAATAAGCAAATAAACAATCTAAAAACACTAAAAATGAAAAAACAATTATTTTTTCTAAGTCTATTTACAATTCTTGTTAGTTCAAGTTTATTAGCACAAAAAAACACAAAAATTGGAGCTTTTATGGCATACGGATCCGAGATTGAAAACCTAGGATTGGGCCTTAACGCAGAATTCGATTTAACCGAAAAACTAGCGCTTTCGCCATCTTTCATTTATTACCTGCCCAAAGATGAGTATGGTTTTAAAGCGAATTGGTGGGAGTTGAATGCCGATGCTCATTATTATTTTTTACAAGAAGAACAAATAAATGTATATGGTTTAGGTGGTCTAAATTACAGCCACATTAAAGTCTCTTATGAAAATGCTTGGGGTTATGGCGGTGACTACTCAGCCTCAGATGGCAGATTTGGTTTAAATCTAGGAGGAGGTATCAATTTTAACCTAAACGAAAAATGGTTACCATTTGCTGAGATTAAATATGTATTAATCGATGACGGCCAACTTGTATTGGGTGCAGGTATTAAATATGTCATCAATTAAAAGTTTACGGCCTCGCTTAAACTTGCGAGGCTAGTTTATTACTCAAATCAAAACATAACTTTATGAAAACAGCAATTCATTTGATAAACTATAAAACAATTAGTAGAGGTATTAACCTCGTACTTTTGATGATAGTTCTAAGCTTAGGCAATAGTCTATGCGCTCAGACCTTACGATATGTAGATACAACTGGCTCAGATTCCGGGAATTGCGATCAACCTGGAAATGCCTGCGCCACTATTGGCTACACCCTAAATCAAGCCAATAATGGAGACACAATAATCATTGCCTCAGGTATCTATACAGAACAATTGCACATAAACAAAGACATCACCCTTAAAGGTGCGGGTAATACGCTCCCTGGAGGAACTGTTATACAGGCACATGCCGTAAAAGGTCAAGCTAGTTTTAGGGTGATTACCAATACTGTATCTAATCAACTTAATATTGAAGATCTTGTCATACGCAATGGCGTGATGGGCGTAGGTGCCGGTTTATATGCAACAAACCAAAGTGTAGTAAACTTAACCAACGTAAGCTTTATAGACAACCAAAGCACTTCTTCAGGTGGAGGTTTTTTCATCAGTAGTTCAGGAACTGCTTTTCTCAATAACGTGTTATTTTTAGATAACACTGGGGGTTATGGAGGCGGAATGGCCAATAAGGGTACCGCCACTCTAAATCAGGTAGTATTTGATAATAATATTGCAACGGTATCAGGTGGAGCATTTTATAGCCTAGGGGTATCACATCTAACAGACATTCAGTTTTTAAATAACAATGCTGAATATGCAGGAGGGGCATTGGTGGCCGATGGCACCTTAAATTTAAATCAAGTCAATTTTATAAATAACACCACAAACCAAAGGGAAGGAGGAGCTATCATGGCGGCAAATGCTACAGCAAATTTACAACAGGTAGATTTCATGAATAATAAAGCAGGTGTAACTAACCCAAATCAAGATCACGGCGGGGCTCTGTATATAAAACAAAACAGTGACTTTACAATTATTGATGCCAATTTTGTCGATAACGAGAGTTCCGACGGTTTTGGTGGAGCCATAGCTGCTTACGATAGTGAACTTGCTATCTATTCTAGCAATTTTCAAGGCAACATAAGTAAGGCGCAAGGTGGCGGCCTATTTGCCGATAATGCTATTATTCAAATTGACACTTGTGATTTTAAGAGCAACCAGAGTTATCTTGCTGGTGCAATTTCATCAGAATCTAGTAATTTAGATATCATCAATTCTGCCTTTACAAACAATTCGGCAACGGGTCTATCTGCTGGAGCACTTTTAGTATACAGCCAATCGACTTGTACGATAAAAAATAGTTTTTTCAATGATAATTATGCTGATTTATACGCCGGCGCCATAGGTAATGAAAACTCTACCATGCTAATCAACAACACGCTTGTAGTAGGAAATGTAGCAGCCGGTAGTGGTAGTGGCATTGCCAATGCCGGTAATATGCAATTGAGTAATCTCACCCTATCTCAAAATGGAGATCCAAATAATACTGGTGTGGGTGGTATTCTTAATCTTTCTGGCAATTTAGATATCGTAAATAGCGTTATATGGGATAACTATGGTAGTATAACCGATATAGGCAATGGCTCAGGAGCAACCCTTAATATTAGTTATTCTATTTATAACCAAAACACCTCCTATAATGAAGGTGTACTCAACAGTCAAAATTGTCATTCAACAGATCCAGGTTTTGAAGACAGCTCGAACCAAGACTTTCAATTAAGTTCTAATTCTATCGCTATTGATGCTGGTGATCCTAATACTGACTTGAACCAGTTTATTACAAATCAGCAAAATGTTCCTATTGATTTAGCTGGAAATGAACGAATAATGAACCAACAGATTGATATTGGTGCCTACGAGTACAACAGCCTTTCAACAACAGATGAACACAATACTTTAGAAATTCAAGTATACCCCAATCCGGTTGTAACCGATGTGAACATATTTTATAATGGACCTATTTTAAGTAGCCAACTATATAATCTCCAAGGGGTAAAATTAAAGGAATGGAAAAACCAAAGAAAGCTACCCTTAGAAGGTTTACCTACCGGAACTTTCTTATTAACCATTAAGACTGCAAATGGAGATCATAGCAGCATAATTGTAAAACAATAAACTAATTTATATGAAAACCAAACAGAACAATTTTTTGAAACTAATTTTTTTATCGGTAAGTTTTGTCTTTATGACAAGTTGTGAGGAGGATGATTCTCCCGTAGAACCTGTACAAGAGTTATTACCGCCAATTGTCTTAGATTGTGATTCTTTTAAGGAAGATCAAATATTAACGGATGACCCCTTGCGTCCGGTAGATTTTGTTGTAACTTGTTGGGCAACTGTCAAAGGTGATCTACGCATAGAACCTGGTGTGGTTATTGAATTCGAACGCCATGCTGGGCTTTATATCGCTAATAAAAGTAAGGAGTTACAAATAAAAGGTACGCCAGATCTACCAGTAATATTGTCTGGCACCGAAAAACAGAAAGGCTTTTGGCGAGGCTTGCTCTTTGCAGAATCCCATAATTTAAATAACCTTATTGAACATAGCGTTATAGAATATGCTGGCTCACAAGATTTAAAACCTACTTCACCTATTTATCGCGGCAGCCTTGCGGTACAAGGGGTTTCTGGGACCACTCCGCAAGCCTTAAATCTTAGAAACGTTGAGATTAGTAACAGCGGTAACATAGGTCTAGATCTTCATGGAATATCTAAAGCGGCTAAAGTGAATACAGAAAACCTTAACCTTACAAAAAACAATGGGGTTCCTGTTCAAATTTCAGCCGAAATGACCCACATCTTAGATGGTAGTTCAAATTTTCAAGGTAATGTAAAAGATTTTGTAAATATTACAACAACTAATTATGAGCTACAAGAGCAAAATGTAAGCTGGAAGAAACTTAATGTACCTTACTTAATTGATGGGCGTGTACATATTAAGAAAAACGGGCACCTTAATATAGAAGCTGGAGCCAATCTTGTTTTTAGAACAAATGCATACTTACAAGTAGCACCTTTATTACCTCCCTACCAGGCAAGTCTAAAAATAGTAGGAAATAGTGGTGAACCAGTTAGTCTCCAAGGTTATGAATCAAATTTCTGGGGTGGTATTTATTTGGGGCATACACAAGAAGATAATAGAATTGAACACGCCCACATCAAAAACGCTAAAGGTGATTTTCCTGTAGGTAATCTACAAGATAAAGGTGCAATTTATCTTCATGCTCAACCTAAATTACAAGTACTCAATAGTGTCTTTGAAGACATTCCTAACTGCGCATTTTATGGATATGGTACAGATCCTTTTGAAAATCTCACCGTAAACAATTTAAACTTTATAAATGTAGCCAGTGAGTACTGTGCGAATTAGCCTAGTATGCAAGTTTAAGATGGCTTGTGCCCATTTTAAACTTGCATCTTTAATATAAATATCATGAATAAAAATAATTCTATCAGACATTTTAGCTTTTGTATCTTATTATTCTTTTATGGCGCAATTTTATACGCACAAAAGTTGAATTCCAAAGACCTAATTGGACAATGGTACGTTGAAGGTACTTTGATGGGAGATCTTGACGATCACTGGCTTTTACCCCATAATCAGTCTAATTCTATTTGCGGACAAGACTTTAACGAATTTTTAGAAGAAGGAAAAGGAAAAGAAGTACGCTTTGATTTGAAATGCAAACCTAAAAAAAAAGCTTTTTCATGGCAATTAAATCAAAATCAACTTACGCTTACTCGAGGGGCAAAAACGAAAGAATTTGAAATAGAACGCTTTAAAAACAAACAATTAATTTTAAGTCACAGGATAAGACCTAAGTCCGCCCATAAACAGTATTTTGTTTACAGTATTAAAGAGTCTCCATAATTATTTGGAGAAATTAAATGGATGAAAAAACTAAGCTGATCCTAATAAATTAAAACACTAATTAAATTAAAAAAATGAAACTAAGAATTAAAATCCTATTTAGCCTGTTGTTATGCAGCCTACTATCCTGCTCAAATGATGATGACAATTCAAGTAAAAAAACGAATGAATTACCAAAAAACAAAATTAGTTTTGAAATAGAATCTACTAAAAATCAAAAAAAACAAGGCGATTGCTTTATCGTCGTCGTAGAAGATTACACCTATATGATTTCTGCACATGACGGTAATAACATGGAAGATCAAAGTTTTAGCTTGCAATTTTACAAATCTTTTGATCAAGCTAATTCTGAAAACCCACCAGTTGGGACATATCCCATAAAAGGGATTCCCGATTTGGCCGAAATTGATGGATTTTGGGTTACATACACCGATTTGGAAACCGATCTAGAATATAACAATAATTTAGAAGGCCAAATAAAAATTACTCGTTCCGATAATCAAATTTTAGAAGGGAGTTTTAGTTTTGAGGCGACTAATTATGATACCGGCGAAAGTATAAAAATAATTAATGGTAAGTTTACTACTGAAGCTTTTTAATGTACTTTCTATAATAGACAATAAGAAAAGCAGGCGCACTTTGCACCTGCCTTAAGAGCGTTGAAAACTGCAAAACTAACTACGCTCAGGTTTAAAATAAGGCTCTTTCTGGATAATCGGTTATAATCACATCAACTCCCCAGTTTTTCATCTGCGCAATCTGTTTTTTTTCATTTACGGTCCAGACTACGGCCTTCATGCCTTTATTTTTAATTGCTTCTACATCCTTTACGGATTTGAGCAACTCAAAATGCACAGCATAAGCTTGGGGTTTAAAACTCAGTTTAGCTAAATTCTCGTCCAAATTCCCTTTGCCAACCAAATAATTCAAAGGCATATCAGGATAATTTTCGTGCAGATATTCCAACACGGCCAAATCAAAAGACTGCAGCTGCACACGGTCTATCATTCCTTTATCTTTTAAGGTTTGCATCAGTAGTTCTACAAACTGGCCTGGCTTGGGTTGGTATTTCCCATAGAGATTCGGATTAGATTTGAGTTCTATATTAAACTTAGGTTCGGGTAAATTAAATTGTTCAGCATATATATTAAGCGTATCAATAAGTCCTACCAATGTTGGTTTGTAAGTTTTGGTTGGTTGTTGACTTTTAAACTGCGGATGAGGCAAATTACCCGCTACATACGTTTTAATACTATCGGCTGTCATAGTAAATAGATTATAATTTAGCTGATTTGCCTCATCTATAACCCCACCGTCTGGAGTATTCATAAGAATATGATGCATATAAGGCTCGTGAGATACAACCACTTGATGATCTTTTGAAATTACCACATCAATTTCGATAAAATCTACTTTTTTCTTTAAGGCACTAATACAGGCCGGAATAGTGTTTTCAGGGAAACTCCCACGATCTCCTCGATGTCCGTGAATCTCGCCTTTATACTTCGACAAATTCTGAACCTCTGACGGTAAATCCGAAGACTTTTTCTTACAAGATATTGCCACTAAACAAGCATATATTATTAAGGCCACTACTTTAGGTCTCCTTTTATTCATAGTCATTGTTTTGCGGAGTTTCAATATTATAGACACTTTGTGCGTAATGCACTTGGCCATATCTATCGGTAGCTCGCACCTCAATTTGATGCTTCCCAATAGTTAATTCAGCCGGCAACTTGGCATACCATAAATGTGTACTAGGAATAGCATTACTACCTCGTTTACCCGGCATTAATTGGTTGGCATAATCACGTTTAAATAAGTTTAACTGGTAGCTCGGATCTAAAGTAGGGGTAAAACGCATAGTCTTCCACTTACCTGAATCCACTCTATACTCCACCAAATCTGTTTTACTCCCCATAAAGAAGTTGGCGAACAAGCCTGCACGGGTTTTATTTGCTTGTGCTACAACTTTAGGATGATATAATTCTATTTGATAACTAATAGGCTGCTCAGCCACTTTGTATTGAATGCGGTATTGGTTCGCATCAAAATGAATATACGCATAACCTTTTGGGGTGCCATCACGCATGGTAGAAATAGGTACACCAGATTCATTTAAAGCTCCCGAATACCAATCGCCCGAAGTGGTACCTACGTTATAATGGTGATGAGGAGTTTTATGCCGCCAACCCGATTCTTTCCCAAAGTAGTCTTGTTTCTGTATATGGGTATGAGCCGACAATGATAAGGTATAAGGGTGCTTTTTTAATAATCGAAACAAAGCCTCTCTATGTTTGTCATTAAAGGTATCCTTTCCTGTTTCTGAAATCGGAATGTGAAAAGCCAGAACAATCAAATGATCTTGGGGTACGTATTTTAAATCGTTTTTTACAAAATTAAGTTGGTCTTTTCGAAAGCCACCCCAATAACCTTTTTTATCTCTGGGATCAGGGTAAAGTACGTCATCTAATACTATAAAATGGACTTTCCCTATATTAAATGCATAATTGGTCGGACCAAAGTGAGCTTCAAAGGTTTCGTCTGAATGTTGGTCTAGCTCGGCATCGAAATTCAAATCATGATTACCAAGTACGTTATACCATGGTATGCCTACTGCCTGGGTGGCCTTGATATAGGGTTTAAACAAGCTCAAATCATCTCCTACCAAATCCCCTAGGCTCAAGCCAAATTCTACTCCTTGTATTCCTTCTAACTCTTTAATTATCCCGCGGTAGTAGTAATCAATTTCCTTCTTATTATAAGCTTGCGGATCGCCAAAAATCAAAGCACTAAAACGATCGCTTTCTTGGGTTGCAAATAATGGGAAATTCACTTCCTCTGGTAGCGGTCCAGTTGGTGACACCCCCTTATAATTTAAAACTGGCGAACCTTCAGGCTTATGAATATAATAAAATTGCGGTAATTGGTTTTCATCAACGGGTACCTTATACCCTGTAGGTTTTATGACAAATATAATTTGATCCTTGTCAACGCTTAACTGGTATGCTCCAGATTTATCTGTGCGTACAACTTGTTCGCCATTACTAACGCCAACTTGGCTTATTCCTGGTTCGCCTAGATCTTTAACACCATTTTTATTAAGATCTTCATAAACAAAACCACTTACTTTATTTTGGGCACTTACGCACCAAAGACTAATAAAAGTCAATAGTACTATGGGTAATATTCTTATCATTTTTCTCTATTTATTTATTCCACCAAACTTTGGTATTGATTTGATCTGGTCCCATTTGATCGATTGCCTTTAGATAATTATCATAGTTCCGGTCTACCTCATCTATCGGATAATACAGTCGCTCGGGCATTTGCTGGTTATTTTCCATAGCAGTAGTGGTAGGCAAAACCGGTAGACCAGTTCTCCTGTGTTCATACCATGCCTGCAAATCGGTAAAAAATAAACCGAAGTATTTTTGAGTTAAAATTCTAGATAAACTATTATCATAAGCTGCTAAGGGGTTGTCAAAATAATCACTAGGCAAATCTTCTCCCCATAATTTCACCGCAGCTTCTACACCCGTTTTGTAGTGCATTTCTGCCTGACCCAAGTAACCTCTTTGCGCTAATTCGGCTTTTATAAATGAAACTTCTGCAAAAGTTAAAATGGGTATAATTAAAGGGGCTTCAGCTAATGAATTTTGAACTCCAGAAGCAGTTGCAATACTATCTGCCAATGATTCATTTAAATAATCAATTGGCTCACCTATATAGCCGTAATTCTCATTATTGAGACCTTTGGCTTCACTAGCAAAAATGGCTCTTCTAGGATCATCCCACTCGTTTAACCGATCGATAAAAAATGCTGTATAGTATCTAAATACGCCAAAATCCTGCGGGCGATCCCAAGGTGAAAGTAAAGGAGGTATTCCAGTAATTTCGATTACTGCATGCTCCTCATTACTTTCAAATACAGGATACTGCATGGGGTCATTTAGCATTTGCTTTAACTTTTCGAAAGCTTGCAGTTCGGGCCGGTTTGAAACCCGTAACAGCAACCTTAAATGCAAGGAATTAGTGAATTTTTGCCAATGTAAAACGTCATTATTAAATAAAATATCGGGAACATAAGGCATTGGACTTTCTGGGTCATAGAGACTATTAGCATAGCTTAAATCTTTAAAAATTTGTTCATATATCTCTTTTTGAGGGGTAAAGGAAGGATAGAATACACCATTTTCTGCTTGGCCAGCCTCAACCATTGGTACATCTCCAAAAGTATCGGTAAGTAGCGAATAGGTATAGGCTTTCAAGCTAAGTGCAATAGCCTCATAATTAGGAAGTCCCTCCCTAATAGCGGCCTGTTCCATCTCATTTAAATTGTTTATTTGCTTATAGTAGGCGTTCCACATAGATCCGCCAACATTCTGGGTAAAACTGTATAAAAAAGGTGCATTGATGTAATCATCGGTCTGAATAAACATTTGCATCATTGGTGCAGATAAATTACGAACCGTATAGGCATTTCTCTTTGCCAATTCATACAATACTGGGTTCAGCACGCTACCCGCCGTAATTTCGGTTAATTTATTAGGGTCTGTATTGGTTTCTTCAAAATCTTTAGTGCAAGCGTTTAGTCCAATTACAGTTAAAGTTATCAATATAAATTTTCTCATGGTTGTTGATTATTCTATGGTTTTAAAAACTAACTTTTAGATTAAACCCGTATTCAGCTGGTACAGGCATTTGCCCTACTTCAACGCCAGGGTGCATACTTGAACCTCCTGCTATACCTGCTACTTCGGGATCATAAATAGGAAAGTCTGAAATTACAGCTAAATTTCTACCGTAAATAGAAAGTTTAAGATCGGTTAAAAAGCTCTTCGCTAAAAATTGCCTTCCAAAACTATAGCCTAGGCTTATTTCTCTCAGTTTTACAAAAGAACCATCAAAAGAGTTAGCTTCGGTATTGGCTAAGGGATAGTGTAGGTTGTAATAATTTGCAATGCTAAGCGGTGTAGTATTTTCTGAATAAGATCCATCGGGATTTTCCACTACTCCTTTTCCTATTAACTCCCCCGTATCTCTACCCTTTAGAGTATGTTTTAGTTTTCCTTGCTGGGTCAATTTATGATGCGTATGCGAATAAATTTTCCCTCCGTACTTACCATCAATCACCAAGTTTAAATCAAAGTTTTTATAGGTAAATTTATTGATAAAACCAGCAATCCATTTGGGTTGAGTATCGCCGATATAAACACTATTATCGGTCATTTTAGGAGCTCCCTTATTATCATAAATCACCTGACCTTCTTCATTTCTTAAATACGCTCTTCCAAACAAAGCGGTTGGAGAACCTCCTTCAACCGCCATTAATTTGGCTCCAGAAGAGCTAAGCATTTCTAATTGACCGTTTTCTGCATTTTCGTGTAAAGACAATACCTTACCCTCATTTTTAGACCAAGTGAGGGTCGTGTTCCAGGAGAAATTTTGAGATTTCAATGCGGTTGCCGAAAGCAAAACCTCTACTCCTCTGTTGCGCACCTTACCGGCATTTATCAACATATTGCTATAGCCAGATGATTGTGGTAATGGCGTAGATAAAATTTGATTTTTAGAGATATTTTCATAAACACTCAAATCAAGCTTAAGTCTGCTTTTAAACATTCGCCAGTCTAACCCGAACTCTGTACTCGTTGTGATCTCTGGTTTTAAATTGGTATTATAAAGTGATCCAGGAGCAACGGCCGCACCTGGAAAATCTGATCGCCCATAATACTTTTGGGTTTTGTAGCGGTTAGCAAATTGACCTGCACCTCCTACTTGTGCCCAAGACCCGCGTAGTTTCGCAAAACTCACCGATTGTCCTAAATCAATAACCTCGCTAAATACAAAACCAGAATTTATAGAAGGAAAGAAATAGGATTGATTCTTTTTTGGTAGCATTGAATTCCAATCATTTCTGGCTGTAACATCAATAAACAAATACCCTCTGTAATCTATATTCAATAAGCCATAAAGAGAATTAACTTTATTAAAACCGTCATATTCACTTGTAAAAGTCTCAGTGCCGTTAACCAAGTTGTACTGTCCAGGAATTTCGAGACCTTCTGCCCAAGAGTCTTGCCTCAAATATTGGTAATCTAGACGATTGCCTCCTAGATTTCCGGTGAGGTTCCAATTTTTAAATTGCTTGGTATAGGTAAGTAAGAAATCTAAGTTGGTTTCATTTTTAAACACATTGGTCTTTCGGTAATAACCTCTTGCATAACGATTAATATCATATGGTCGCTCTTGTCGCATATTCTTATTATACATATTTATTGAGCCCCGTAACATTAACTCTAGTGAAGGAGATAATTTTATTTGCGTATTTAAATTTCCGGTAAAGGCATGTTGATCTAGTGCATTAATAATTTCATGTGCCATAGCATAAGGATTGTCTATATAGCTGCTATAAGGTCTAATCATATCCAGTTGATCTGCATCTTTTTTCCAAATGGGCTTATACCAATCTAGGTTTACGTTAGGATTTTGAAAAATCATGAAATAAGCTATAGAGTGATTATTATAGCCTTGTCCTGGTAGATTATCGCTGGTTTTGTTGCGATAATTGGCTACCCCTTGCATTTTTATTTTTTCAGAAATCCGATGGCTTGCATTAAGCGATAAAGAAAGTTGTTCGAAGCCTGTGTTAGGCATAATCCATTCATTCTTAGTATGGGTTAGGGAGGCCCGCATATTTCCTGCATCACCACCGCCTTGCACCGCTACGTTTTGTGTGTGGGTAACCCCAGTTCGCCAGAAGTCTTTACGATTATCTTTGTAAGGTCTCCACAATTGTCTTTCGGCCGATTGACCCTCTAGCTCTGGATCGTATTGAAAGTAATACTGACCATCAAACTTAGGCCCAAAAGCACTACTACTTCCGCCAGTCGAATTCCCATCTTCCGAGGCTCCGTAAGAATAATACAACCTATCGTTATAAGCAACTGGGTTACCATTCTCGTCGGTAGCAGGTTTTAAATAACTACCTTTTCCACTTCCCTGCCCATAGGTATATTGCCAATCGGGCCAACGCTGTATGATATCAATTTTTGTATTACTTGAAAAAGTAACTCCTAGCCCTTTTGCCTTTTTACCCGATTTAGTAGTTATGATTACCGCACCATTGGCACCTTGATAACCGTATAGAGCAGCCGCAGCTGGTCCTTTTAGTACCGAAACGCTGGCTATGTCCTCTGGATTAAGATCGGCTATAGCATTTCCAAAATCAACAGGGGTATCATTACTAGCCGAGCCTCCCATATACCCATTGGAAGCTCCCGAACCCGGAAACTCATTTTGTATAGGCACACCATCAATTACAATTAATGCAGCATTGTTACTCGGATCTAAAGAGGCGTTACCCCGCAAAACAATTTGCTGGGAGCCTACAGGCCCACTCAAGCCATTTATATTAAGTCCGGGCACCTTACCTCTAAGCGCTTCAGACCAGTTGTTTGGCCTTGCTGCTGTTAATGATTCGTTTGATATACTTTGTTGGGCATAACCCAATTTTTTTTCTTCTCGTTTAATTCCGAGCGCGGTTATAACCACCTCGCTAAGTGCATTGTCTGATTCTTGCAGCGTTACCTCGAGTACTCGATTGGTCTCTAACTTGATAAGCTGGGTCTCAAAGCCCATGTATGAAATTTGAATTTCAACAGGAAAATTACTCACTTCTAAGCTAAAGTTCCCATCAAAATCGGTGGTGGTTCCTACCCCACTAGATTTAATCAAAACACTGGCTCCAGGCAACGGAATGTTCTGGCTATCGCGTACATTGCCCTTTAAAATAAGTTGTTGCTCTTCTTGATATTTTACACTAATACTATGCTGATAAAGGCGAAAAGTGTATGGACTTAAATTCTCCAATTGTTTTAAAACCGATTGAATATCCTTATGGCTGATATTAATGTTGTATTTAGCTGCATCTTGAGTAATTTTAGTATCATAAATAAAATTATATGCCGTTTGTGATTCGATGGTCTCAAAAATCTCTATTAGGGTTTTATTCCTTATAGCGAGATCAATAGCACTAACACTCTTTTCGGCAGCAAGCGAATTGAATGTACTTATTCCCGGCAGCAAAAGGCATAAACCTAAAAATAAGTAAGGTAGTTTAATTAATTTTTGTAATTTAGTTTTCATAGTTTAAATAGCTGATTTTAATGGCTGTTTGCATACTCATAAGCCCAAACTGTTGCAGCAGTCTTGGGCTTTTTTGGTGGGCTAATTCTTAGTTCTCTATTACATAATGATTGGGTTTTATTAATTTTATATTTAGATTATAAATATGGCTTAGGGAGGCCAACACCTCTTCAAGTTCAGCTTTTTTGAATTTTCCAGAAACACGGTAGTCTTTATCTAAATTTTTGCCCAGCTCTATTCGGGTATTGTACCATATTTCAATCTGTTTTATGGCCGACGATAACTTTTGGTTTTTTATTATTAACCAATGTTGTCTCCAATTCTCATCCGTATTTACCACTCGCTCGCATCTCCAAGTTGATTGCTCCCAAACCAAACGGTCTTGCGCCTCTAGTACAATAGACGCTCCTCCTCTCTCAACCTCAACACTACCTTCGGTAACTTCTACAACCAAGCGCTCGTTATGGTAGGTATTTACGTCAAAAGAAGTACCCAAAACCCTAATTTGTGCTTCACCGGTCTCTATAGTAAAGGGTTTTAAACTATCTTGGGCAATGGAGAAAAATGCCTGACCATTAAATTGGATCCTGCGCTTATTTTTAAAATCTTTTGTGTAGCTAAGTTGAGAAGCCGAATTCAGATGTATTTCTGATCCATCTGGAAGTATAAAAACTTTCTTTTCACCTTTTTCAGTTATCTGATTTGTGTTTGTTTTGATTAAAAAATGAGGCAACATAAAAATCAATATAAGAATAGCGACCATCGCAGAAGCTATTACTACTCTATTGCTACGTACTTTGAGTTGTGGTAACCCCTTTTTTATTCGCATCCAAATACGCGCATTTGCAAAAGGTCTCTGCTTAATCACTATAGAAGCATTTTGCTGTTCTCTCAAAAAAGCCTCTACTTGTCTCCTTTGGGCGTCAGTACAACTACCCTCAAGATAGTTTCGAATTAGTTTTTTAAATTGTTCTGGCTTCAAATTACGGCTTCTTTATTATAAGTCACTTTAAAAGCAGATTATACGTAAGTAAAAATCTAGTCTTAACGCTTTCTTCATAATCCCCGTTCTGTCTTAATAATTTATTAATATAAAGGCGAACCAAATCGAAAACTCATTTAAATGACGTAAGGCCGCTATGGCATTGCTAATGTGTTTCTCGATGGTACGTACCGATAAACTTAACTCTGCAGCTATTTGAGCGTGACTTAAACCCTGCTCTCGGCTCATTTTGAATACTTGCCTACACCTTGGGGGTAACTGATTGATAGAACGATGAGTAAGTGCCAGCAACTCCTGGTATTCTAATTCTTGCGACTCTTCTTTTTCGGGTATTAATTCTATATACCGCTGCTGCAAATCGGTGAATTCTCTCTTTCGTAATTGATTTAGGACTTTGTATTTTACCGCTTTGATTAAATAGGACTCCAAGTGTACAATACGCGTCTCTCGATTCTTATAGTAAAGGCTTATAAACACCTCTTGAACCATATCCTCACATAGCATCTCATCTGGACATACCTTGTAAGCATACTTGTATAAAGCTTGCCAGTAGCGAGAATATATTTCAGCAAAAGCTAATCTGTCGTCTTTAACAACCAAACTCAATAAATCTATATCGCTAAGTCTTTTGTAGTTATTACGTAACACGGATTTTGTCTTTTTACAAAAAAAAGGTATTTCGTGTTGCCTAATATCAAGAAAAGGTAAAGAGATGCTTAGCAAAATATGAAATATGCCCCAGCAATGTGTAGGCTATATTAAGCCAATAACCCAGCAAAACCTATTTTCTAATTTTTTATAAACCAAAATGCACCAGCTCTAACAAGCCCAAAAATAAATTCTTGCCGAACAAATCATAATAAGTTGCCGACGAATGAATGGCGCATTCAAGAGCTTTTTTGTAAATTTTCTACAATTTTCTAAAAAATATTGTACAACTTTTGTAAAAATATTGTACAATTTTTCTCTAAATATTGTACAATATTTTATAGCAAGCTGCAAGGCTTGTCTCTGCAAGCCTTGCAGCTTAGATGAAAAAGAACAGCAACTTAGGAATTTTTCTTACTTAGTTGCTATCAAGTTTCTTTTATTTTATACCTATTTTGTCGCTAATTTTCTGCCTAAAACCAAAAACACCAGCGTTTTTAAAGGCTGGTGTTTGATAAACCGTTGGTAAGAAGCAACTCACTCCATTTCGGCTACTAGCTTTTTTAGTCGGGTGTCTAATTTATGAATGATTTTCTCTAAGTTACCCGAAAGTCCTTTCATCTCAATCACAAATTGAGTCAGTTGACCATCGGCTACCTCGGGTATTTCACCTTCGAAACTAATTTTCACACTAATTCGCGCATCGGCAGCATTACCTTCAAAAGCAGCGCGTAGTAAATCATAATCGATGTTTTTGAGCTCTTCAAGGTTGCCGGTTGAAAACGCAAACTTGCTTACCACAGTAGTTGAGGTTTTTTGGTTTTCAGGCGCTTGTTCTTGAGCCATTATACTACCCGAAAGGATAAACAATAAACAAAAAAGTAATTTTTTAAGGTTCATAGGCGTTGGATTTTTCTACTATTTTTTTAAAAGGTGTTAAGGTTGATACTGTTTTAGCTCAAGGCGGATAAGGTTTAGGTTGAATTAAAAAAAATTTAAGCTTGTCAACCATCTACACGTTATTTATTTGTTCTAATGGCGAATACAAAAAGATCTAAACACCACCCAAACAAAAAGGTTTCGCCGTACGCATTAATTATCGAAGTAATTTAAGCAAAAAATAGCTAATGAAATCTATCAAAGCTATTTTTTAAATGTAATGCTTGATTTTTATGCGAGTGTTCATCCGCTTTAAGCTGTGGCTTTTTATCTATATAACTTTCTAAAAATAAAGATGCCGCAAAATCAAAAAACCCCCAAGAGCAAATGCACTTGGGGGTAACAGACTATGATTTTAAAAAAAAATAAGCGGTTTAGTTCACCATAAAGTGAGCGCCTTCGCTATGCGTGTGCCCGTCTTCATCGGTTACGCTAATGCTCAGGTGGTATTCACCCGGAGTCGCATTTTGCGGAACGTCTAAGTGTTCATGAAAATGAGCAGTGGTCCCGGTATAATTGCTGAAATTTTGATCAACTTCCCAGTTTACTTGGTTCCCTGTTGGATTAAGACCGTGACCGTGAATGTGCACATTGATGTTTTGAATACCGTGGGTACTCGTAATATCGGCTTCGGCATGCAAATCGCTACCCGCCGTTACATCCTCTACGTGCAAATTACTAATGCTAATCTCATCTTCGTGATCGTGAGCTTCTCCCAAAACAACTTCTACATAGGCTTCAGACTGGTTACCGGCTTCATCAAGCACAATAATACCCAAGTGGTAAGTTCCTGGAGTAATGTCTAAAGGCACATCAATATGCTCATGCAAATCAAAACTTTGTTGACCTGCTTCTAAGTTTTGCGTTTTGCTATAGGTCCACGGCTGACTTTCGGAATGACTTGCCACTCGGCCATGGGTATGTCCGTCAAAGTTATTATGAATATCAATTTTATACGAAGCTAAGCCTTCATTATCTTCTAAAAGGGCGTCGATATGCAGTTCTTCACCTAAGGCTATTTCCTGCATTTTGGTAGGCTCAATTAGCATAATACTTGGCGCTGTAGTATCTAATGCTCCATCATCGTCGCTACTACAAGCGCTTAAACTCATTACTGCTATTAAAAGCATTATTCTAAAACTATTTAATTTATTCATGGTTTTCTATTTTTTTATTTACGATTAAATTCTCCTTGGTTAGCTAGTAGCTGATTGCTGGTGTGTTTACCAAACGGGGGCCCTCGTAAATAATAAGGCATGCTGGCTTTTTGTAAAGGGCTAATTCGTACAAAGCGAAGCAATCTTCCTTGTGGCGGTGGAATAAAAGTTGAAATGCTATGAACCAAGCTCAAAGCTAAAAAGCCTCGCCACTGGTCAAAAAGCGTACAAAGGTGAACATAGTGCTGTGTGGCGAGTCCAGCCTCTGTAGCTTGACTTCGCAATACCTCAACCGTATACGGCGAACGGTGACTCACGCTTAAGAAGTGCAGGGGTACTAATGCCTGAGCTCCTAATATTAAAAGCGCTAAACCAAGGGCGATATGTTTTTTTGCATGGCGCATTAAAAGGCTATAGACCAAGTAAGTTGAATGTTTCTCGCCTGTTCGGGTATATCGATCTGGCGGTAAAAACTGGTGTGTTGATAATACTTTTGATTAAATAGATTACTCACGCGCAAACTCAATTTATTCGTCAGTTGCTCGATTTTAAAGTCTTTGCTTATTAACAAACCTAGTATTTGATAACCTGGAGTCGTTAGCTCGGCTTGAGCGATTCGCTTTTGTTTGGCGGCTAAACGTGCATTTAAACCTATTTGCATACCGGCTAACTTACTTTCTTTTGAGAAGCTATAGGTCAATTCGGTGTAAACCGAGTTGGCCGGAGTAAAGGGTAAAGGGTAATCGCGCCCAGCATTACCGGTTCGCTGTTGGTTATGCATATATTCAAGTACCAATAAGCTGCTCCATTGCTCATGAAAACGATGAGTATAAGAAGCCTCGAATCCACTTAAGATCGCTTCAGATTGGGTGTATTGATACAATTGCCCGGCGTGAGGTAGTATAGAGAAGACTTTCGTCGGATTTAAAAAGAGGTAATTAGCAAAATAATACACATAAGGATTTACGGCCACCTCCCAAGAAGGCCGCTTAAAGCTGATCTGCACATCGGCTACATAGCCCTTTTCGGGATCGAGTTGTGTATTGCCTTGCTCATGTCTAAACGAACCATGGTGTATACCGTTGGCACCCAATTCAATTGCGGTGGGCCATCTAAAATTGGTTCCCAAATTAGCGCGTAACTCCCAGTCTTGATAGCGTGTAGCAAAACCGAGCATTACATTAAAGCTGTCAAAGTTTTTAGAAAAATCTGGACTGCGTTGGGCATAAGTTTGCGCTTCTTCTGGGGTGTATTGGCTGTTTGTTAAAAAGTTATACAGGTATTCATCAAAATAGGATTTAATTTGGGTATGTCCCCAATCGTAACGCATACCCAGTTGTAGCAAACTCTTATCGGTAATCCGGAATTCATTCAGTAAAAAAGCCCCCCAAGTGCTGCTATTATAATCGGGAAGAAAGAAATTATAACCACCGGAATCGTTGGTTTGATAGCGCCCCTCTACCCCTAGTTTTAATTCGTTTTTAGTCAACCACTGCTGTTGCCATTTGAGCTTAGCATCATAAGTCTTCAAACTAAAATCCAATTCGAGATTAGGATTAACCGCAGGGGCTTCTTGATTGCCGTAATGCGTATGAAACCTACTAAATTCTTGACGGTGGTTGTTTTGATAGCTCAGGTCTATTTTTAAGGTCTTTTGATCTTCAACAAAATAGGTAGTATTATTGCTTAGCTTAAAATGGGTCACCCGTTGATACGGGTAGTCGATATCTCTTCGGTTTCCGCCATCTTTGACCCTTTCGACCGATGGAATACCGTGGGCACCTGGAAAAAAACCGGCTTTTTGATACACTCGACTAATGTTAAGTCTACTCACAAAACGCTTACCGCTATAGCCCAACTGCGTATGGATGTTGCGATCGACTCCTGCCGTATTTTTTAAGCGTCTCTGGTCTATGGGAAGTCTAAAATTAAGATAGGTTAGGCTATCGGCAGGTACTGCAAAATCGGCATAATCCATTTGCGAATAGGTAGCTTTAGCAAAAAAGCCTTTGTGTTTATAATTTAGCTGTAGCGAGCCGCCCAAGGCTTGATTAACCGATTTGGCCATACCCGTAAAACTTCCCGTAATACCTGACTCACTAGGCACTTTATAGTGATCTATTTTAAGTACGCCTCCAATGGCATCACTACCGTATTCGAGTGCCGCTACGCCTTTGATGATTTCCACCTGATCTACGGCAAGCGCATCAATAGCTAAACCGTGATCTGCACCCCACTGCTGATCGGCCTGATTAATGCCATTTTCACTTACTGCAATCCGGTTTAACCCAAGCCCCCGCAACATGGGTTTGGCCATACCCGAACCTACTTGCATGGCTTGTACACCGGGTAATTTCTCTAAACTCCCAGCCAAGCTTCCGTTGTATTCTTGTGCGATATAGTTAGCCTTTACTTTTTTTGTATGCTGCGTATTATTTAGGCGGTTTTCACTTTTAACCACAACTTCATCAAGCTCTTGCTGCCGCAGGGCGACATATAGTACGGGTTTAGGCGCATCATTTATTTCCACCACCCGAATGAATTCTTGTCCGTTACCCGCCGTAATACGCACTTGGCAACTGCCTTCGCATAGTTGCTTTAAAGTAAAATAACCCTCAAAATCGGTGTAGCTGGTTTGTGGTTTATCGAGTATTTCTATATGCGCATGTATAAGCGGCTCTTGTGTACGCTGGTCTACTATCTGGCCGTGCCACTGCAAATCGCAAGTTTGCGCAGTAGCCACAGCTCCTACCAGCATGCATAAGATGCTAGTGATTCTATGTATCATAATTAAATAAGGGAATACCGGTTAAACATCGGCAACAGCACAATGAGCAAAAGCTATTTTAGGCTGTGCAGGCGCCTATCTTTTATCAATACAATAAAAGAGGCCTTAGGTTTTTGATTTAAGCGGTAGGTTGCGGCGGAGGCTTATTGTAAATCAAGCAGCTAGGCAATGGTTTTAAAGCCGGTGCCTCGTATGCGGGAAAGTTGGTAGGAAAATTACTTTCAAAGGGAGCCTGAAGGGCAAAATCTATTGAACTAAATTCAGCTACCGGATTCTTATCGGCATGAGCGATATGACACCAAGAACAATCTCGCCAATCTTCGCTATGTTCATGGTGGGTAAGACTATGCAAACTGGCTACCTTTACCAGTACAAAAACCAGTAGGAAGAACCAAGAAAGACTATATTTTACCCGTTGCGTCATCATTCGGCTACAAACATACATTTTTAGTTGAAAAACGTCAATACTCGCTTAGTCTTTTTTCACCTCTTCGCTTTTAGTTTTTAACTGCTCTTAAACCAACTAACTCCCCGTAGGCCTTATTAATTGCGAGCCTTGTAAGACAAGCTATTGGCACTGCCTCTATTAGCCCTACAAGTAAGTCTCTACCAATTCGCTTTTTCTCAACAACTTACCGAATGTGATCTAGTTATACCAACCAAAAATCGAAAGAACAAGCTACTAGAGACCTAAAATGACAGCTAATACTAAAACTTTCTGCCTGAACCAAACTCAAGAGAACCCCTTAGCTTACCCGAAAAAACCGAAGAGATACTCCATAGCTAGCTCGATACTAGTTCGATACTCCTTCGATAAAACATCGACAAATCCTTATATTTCGAGGGATCAACGAAAAAGTACCGAAGGAGTTACGAAGTAGCCCTGCTTTTAGGTTGTTTTTAGCGGCTACAAAAATCAACTAAAATAGAGCCTTGCTCGGGCATAACACCTAAAACCAAAAGGGTGAAAAACCTTGAAAAATAGATTTTAATTGCTGAAGATTAAATTTTTATGATATCTTTAAAAGATGATTCTTAATAAAAAGTATAATATTTTGAATCTATCTTAAGTCGGTAATTCTTAATTAAATAACAAAAAGGTATGAGGAAACTATTGCAATTTATCGGTATTGCCCTATTAACGTTTTGTATGGCGTTTACAGGTGTAGACAAAAAGACGGTAGTAATCGATGTGGCGCACGGCGGTCAAGACAATGGCAGCACAATTGAAGGCTTTCAAGAGAAAGAGATTGCGCTTAAAGTGGCCAACAAAATTAAGGCCCTTAATCGTAATTCGGCCGTAGAAATCATTCTAACACGAGAATCGGATGAGTTTATATCGCTAATAGATCGCGCTAAGCACATCAATAAATTACAACCCGATATGGTGATTTCGCTACACGTCAACCAACATACCAACACCAACAAGCAAGGAATAGAAATTTATCTTAGCGATGAAAATAAAGAAAGAGCAAAATCTGCAGACTTGGCCTCGAAGTTACTTTATGGCTTTGAGGATAAAAAAGTGGCCATAAAAAAAGCTGGTTTTTATCTGCTTAAACAAGTAGACTATCCTATAGCATTGGTTGAACTGGGTTTTCTTTCAAATGAAAATGATCGCCAAATATTGACCAGTGAAAAAGGACAGGATGAACTCGCAACCAGAATTTTAAATGCGATTAGTGAACAATAATTAAAAAGCACTTGGCTTGATTTTGGCTTGTGAACTTCAAAGGCGTTCTACATAAAGCAAGATTATAGGTGATGGCCATGACCTAATGCATCACCCAATTAATATCCCGCCCCTTATGGAGTAAGATCATCATAGCCTTCGCCTGGCCGTTTAATATTAGCCAGTAATTCAATTTTAAATTATAGCTGAGCAACGATAGATCAATATGGCCAATACCTACACTCAATTATATTTTCATATTGTTTTTGCCGTAAAGGGTAGAAAAAACCATATTTCAAAAAAATGGAAAGATGAGTTGTATAAATATATTACGGGCATTGTAACCAATAAAAACCAAAAATTAATGATTATCAACGGAATGCCTGACCATATCCATTTGTTAATCGGAACTAAACCAAATTGTACCTTGTCGGATTTGGTTAGAGATATTAAAGCGAATTCTTCTAAATGGATAAACCAAAAACAACTCATCAAGGGCAAATTTGAATGGCAAACAGGCTTCGGTGCTTTTACGGTGAGTCAATCGGGTGTTAATCATGTGGTAGATTATATTAAAAATCAAGAAAAACATCATAGGAAGAAATCTTTTAGAGAAGAATATATTGATGCTTTAAACGCTTATGAAATTGATTTTAATAGCGAATATATTTTTACAGATGATTGATGTCACCCCTATGGGGTTACGGATATGACACCCCTACGTTTATTAATATGCCGCCCCTACGGGGCTATTGATATGGCACCCCTACGTTAAGGATATGTCACCCCTACGGGGTTACGGATATGCCGCCCCTACGTTACGGATATGTCACCCCTACGGGGTTATGGATATGCCGCCCCTACGTTACGGATATGGCACCCCTACGGGGTTACGGATATGTCACCCCTATGGAGTTATGGATATGCCGCCCCTACGTTACGGATATGACACCCCTACGGGGTTATGGACGGGCGGGGTTATGGAGTGGCGAAAATTTAAGGATATAACAAGGTCTTGTAACTAGGGTTACAAAACTTGTAAGTTTAGACCAGTATATTTGTCCAATAAAAGGTCAACAAATGGAGATTTATGAGATGCTAGGTTATGCCGGCGCGTTAATTATCGGACTGGTTTTAGGGTTAATTGGTGGCGGCGGTTCTATTCTAACCGTTCCTATATTAGTTTATGCTCTTTCGCTTAACCCTATTTTTGCTACGGCTTATTCTCTTTTTGTGGTTGGTATCACATCGCTTATTGGAGCAATAAAGAATATGTCTAAAGGTCTGGTTGATTTCAAAACCGCCATTATTTTTGCTATACCTGCCTTTATCGCGGTTTATCTTACCCGAGCTTTTTTAATTCCTGCCCTACCCGATAAACTCCTCGAAATTAACAATTTCACGCTTACCAAGAATTTGGCCATAATGCTCTTTTTTGCCTTAATAATGCTTTTGGCATCTTTTTCAATGATAAGAAACAAGAAAGGAGAAAATGATAACAATGGACCTGTTTCTTATAATTACCCCCTGATAGTTGTTGAAGGCATTGTAGTGGGCGCCATAACCGGTATTGTAGGGGCTGGCGGCGGATTTTTGATTATCCCTGCGCTTGTACTTTTTGCAAAATTACCCATGAAAAAGGCAGTGGCCACCTCTTTGCTCATCATCGCCATCAAATCGCTTACCGGCTTTTTAGGCGATGTACAAAACTTAGACATTAATTGGCCATTTCTACTTACCTTTTCGGGCTTGTCTATAGTAGGGATATTTATCGGTATATGGCTTAATAAGTTTATTGATGGCAAAAAGTTAAAAAAAGTTTTTGGCTGGTTTGTTCTCCTTATGGGGATCTATATCATTTATAAAGAATTAGCCGCACAGGGTTTTTAATTAATAGGCTTTCTTTTTACAAGGATCAAAATTGCTAAAACATTAAAATTAATCATAAACAAAAATTCAATTAAACTATGAAACTAGCACAGTTAACAAAATGCATCTCAATCGCTTTAATCGCCTTGTCTTCTTTAACCTTATCCGCGCAAAGCAGCAACCAAAAAGCTATTGATTTAGAAATGGTGAATGATTTGAATAAAACTCCAAATATGGCCTTAGGATTGCAAAAAGAACGCCATATTAAAGGGGCATTCAAATTTTTCGATCAATTAATTGATAGTAGTATTCAATTTGAAAATTTTGAAATCGTAATTTGGGGAGGTGTGGTAGCTGAGTTAAAACAAGGTACTGATCTCTCTCGGTTGATTGATACTAATCAACATCCGAAATTGCGCATAAGCGTTTGTAAACAAGCAATGAAAAGGTTAAAAGTAACCGAAAAAGATTTGCCACAATCGGTTATTCCCGTTGAAAATGCCTTTTCAAGACTTTTGCAGATCCAGGCCAAGGGGTATAATGTAATCATCCCCTAAACACCAATTGCTGCTATAAAAGCGTTTTTTAAATAAGAATGAAGTGAGATTAAATGCTATTGAGAATAAGATTTTTTAAACCCGTCTTTACCGACGGGTTTTTATGTGTTAAAGGAATTTTAAAAATTTCACAATGTAACCTAAGTCACTCGCATTCTAAATTTTAGGGCTTATTTTTATAGTAAATTGAAAAAAGTATAGTTATGAATATTAAACAATTTGAATATAAACCTTTAGCGCATTACAGTTATGCTATTGTAAGCGATGGCAAGATGGCCGTTATAGATCCGGAAAGGAATCCTGAACAGTATTTTGAATTCGCCAAAGCCAATAATGCAAAAATAGTCGCAGTAATCGAGACCCACCCGCACGCCGATTTTGTGAGCTCTCATTTAGAAATCCACAAAGCTACGGGAGCCACTATTTACAACAGTGAAAAACTAGGTGCAGACTACCCTCACCAGGCTTTTGACGAAGGGGACAGCATAAGCTTGGGGAGTGTTAAGTTAAAAGCAATAAATACACCCGGGCACTCCCCCGATAGTATAACTATTGTGGCTACAGAAGCAAATGAAACTGCGCTATTTACAGGTGATACCCTATTTATAGGTGATGTTGGTCGGCCAGATTTACGCGAAAAAGCAGGAAATATGAAGGCCAAGCGCGAGCAACTTGCCGAGATGATGTATGAAACCATTCAACATAAATTTACAGATTTACCAGACGATGCAGTAGTTTATCCCGCACACGGTGCAGGTTCGCTTTGCGGAAAAAATATGAGCGATGCAGCGAGCAGTACTCTGGGCAATGAACGTATGGGTAATTGGGCTTTTAAAAAGCAATCTAAAGAAGAGTTTATGGATACCCTACTCGACGGACAGCCTTTTATACCGCATTATTTTGGTTTTGATGTAGATACCAACAAAGCAGGTGCAGAAGACTTGAAACCCTCTATTGCAAGAGTCCCTTTTACCGAAAAGGTAACCGCTGAAGGTATTATTGTAGATACCCGCGATGAAGCTAGCTTTAAAAAAGGTCATTTAAAAGGTAGTATAAACATACAAGCAGTATCTGAAAACGCTAAATTCGAAACATGGCTCGGTTCTGTAATTAAACCAGAGGAGACCTTCACCCTGGTAATTGATCGTCCTGAGCTTAAAGACAGCTTATTGCAACGCGTAGCCAAAATAGGTTATGAGAAATTGCTGGAGCAGGTTATTACCCTCTCAGATGAAAATTTAGAAAATACCGAGCTATTAGATGTTACGGAATTCAAAGAAAATCTAGATCAATATACCATTGTTGACATACGCAATCCGAGCGAGGTAGAAGAAGGTAAGTATTTTGAAAGTGCGCTTAGTTATCCATTGAATGAATTGAGAGAAAAAGCCAGTGAAATACCAACCGATAAACCCATTGTAGTTCATTGTGCCGGCGGTTACCGCAGTGCTACCGGTAGCAGTATTCTTCAAAAAGAATTAGCAGGAACAAAGGTGTATGATTTAAGTGATGCGATAAAACAATTCAAAGACTAAACCAGTTACTACTGAATATGAGGTTGTAGTAATAATCTACTATTTGATGTTTATAAGCATTAGACACCCCTTATTTTGGTTACCCTGATTATCCCGAAGAGCTAAGCTTTTCGGGATTTTTCATGTAAGCTGGAAGCCATTAGCTTCCAGCTTATAAAAATTCTACTTCAGGCTTTCTAAAAACTTCTTAAATTTTGGATCACTATAATCTGCCATTCCGGTGTGAGTTAACGCCAAGTTACCTTCTGCATCGATAACATAGGTAGTTGGCAGTGCCGAAGATTGGAACATGGAGGGTAACTTACCCGCTGGTGCGAAAATAGGCAGGTTATAGCCTTTGCGTTTATCAAAAGCTTTGGCTTTCTCAAAATCTTTATCGAAGGAGAGCAGCACAAAAGCCACCTCATCTCCCATTTCTTCGTGTAAACTATTTATACTTGGCATTTCTGCAACACAAGGCGGACACCAAGTAGCCCAAAAGTTTAAAAATATTACCTTACCTTTAAACTCCTTCAACGATCTCCTGTTGCCGGCTGCATCTATAAAATCTAGGTTGTAATCTACTTTTTGAAGATTGCTCGCTTGAGATTTATCTTGTGTATTGGTCTGTTCTCTTTTTTCGGCAATTTCTTCAACATCGGGGTTCATTAAACCCGTAGCCAGCACACCTCGCTGAACAAATCCTATTACCTCGGTATGCCAACCTGTAACGTACAAGATTAGGCCGACGACCGCAAAAATGGCATATTGCATCCTCGTTTTCTTCGAGCTCTTTTTATTTTTATTCTTTTGCATAGTGTTTATTTAAATTGGTAATCTGTTTTTGGTACGGTTGAAAATGAATTTACCCCTAGGTACTCACAATAGGCTCTTCCTTCTAAAGTTGGCGAAACAGGAGAGTTTTTTCTAAGGTATTCTTCTACTACATCGTGAATGGTATAGTCTTTAACTTCAACATCTTTAACGTTGGGCATTCTACAAAGATTATCTATGGGATCACCTGGACGAACACAAGCTGAGAGGGTATAGTATTTATCATCGATTATTGGCTCACCATTTACCGTAATACTTTTTATACGTTTCCCTTTCTCGTTTTGGCTATCAAAATCGACTTTCATTCCTGAGAACCGAACCAACCAACCCCCAAATCTCTCGGTAGGATTTTGTGCAAACGCATTGTGCATTTCTTTTTCTAACCAATTTTTAATTTGTTTACCTGTAGCTCTTCCGGTTTTAACCTTTTCATTTACTGGTAACAGGTTCCATAAATTCGCTCTTGTAATAGGTGCAGGCTGACCGTTCTCGGGCACGATAGGATTTCCGAATCTAAAGCCGTTAGAAATGGATATATCTGCTCCTGTTTTCCATCTAGCCGCATCGGTAATCATATTATCCATCGGATTTTCAACGGTTAAATACCGGTAAATTGGCGTTTTGGTATATCCTACTACGGTTTCTAAATGCTCTTTATACGGTGCCTTGGCTTTTTCAACCAATTGTTGCATTTCTTTATCTGCTGGGAAAACTTCTGGATCTACCTCTATTAACTCATACTCATCGCCTACCAGCTTGCCGTCTACAAAATGCAGCGTAAGTTTTCCTACAAACGAACCAAATGCACCAGGCTCTGTTACTTTTGCATATTTTCCTTGTATAGGCTTACGTACACGTTCGTGTGTATCATTCCCTAAAATATAGTCGACATTTTCGGCTATGGGATTATTGGCCAATTCTACTTGTTTAAAAATCCCTATATGGGTCACCAAAAAAAGCACATCTAATTTCTCTTTCTGCTTTAGCTCATCTATTTGTGATTTTAATTCTTTTGATAGACCGCTGAAAGCGATTCCCTCACTAAAGATTGGATTTTGACGAACGGGAACATCGGGATCATTAATGCCCATAAAACCAATGCGTACGCCTTTAATCTCTTTAACAGAATAAGCAGGAAAAAGCGGTTGCTTACTGTTATCATGGTACATATTCTGGGCAATTACATCGGTATCATAAGCATTCATCACCTCTAGCATAATTTGCTTGCCGTATACAACTTCCCAATTACCAGGAATAATTACATCATACCCCATTTCTTTAATAAGTTGAGGCATTACATCGCCATTAGAAAGCGCCGTATATCCGCTCCCCTGAATTAAGTCACCGCCATCTACAACAAGCGTTTGGTTAGGATTTTTTTGACGTTCTTGCTCAAATAGGGTTTTGATATTGGCCAGACCACCCCGATTTTTAAAGACGATTTGCTCATTTTCCCAAAACAGTTCTGGATGGGTATCGAGTTGCCCGTGTATATCGGCAGTTTGTAACACGCTTATTTTCAAGGTGTCTTTTGCCGGGTGAGCACTCTTGGTTGTTTTAGATTTTTCGGCTTTGCAAGAAACGGCAAACACCGCAAAGGCTACTAAAATAATAGCCGATAATTTATTTTTATTTAATAATTTCATGATGATTAGAATTTGACTTTTATAAACTTACGCTTAGAAATAATTATAGGTGTCTTTGTAAAACTTATTCGGCTTAAGCCTATTGGCAATATTGCATCCGCTACTAAGCGAAAACTACTAATGTGTTATAATTACAATTTAGATTTAAATTTTATCAACCAGCGCTTGGCCAGGGGATATCGGAATTAAATCGTCTATAAGACAACTTGTTAAAATATACCTGCCTTATTTACAATCGTAAAAACAACCGCTTTATAAGCTGAAAATTTTCCTATACATTATTCAAAAGCCTTTTACTTATTTGCATTTTTCCCGCCTTTAGGCGAATAGTATTTTCGCCTATTGCTATTGACTAAGCTTTACGGAAAAACGGATTTAAATAATTGGAACAAGTTTATGCCCAGCGGGGAGGCGGAGAATCGTTTTCTAAGTAACGATAAAGTAAATCTGTGGGAAAGTAATTACCCAGGGCGGCAATGGGTTCTAAAATATTTGTTTCCCAAGTGAAGAGATCAAATTGAAATGGAGAAGTACAAATACTACTTAGCGCAACCTCTTGCATAGCATTATTGTCTGCCGATAAATAAGTTGCATCTTCGCTAGTTTTCTTGGCTGCCCTTTCTTTTGCACAAAAAGTTTTTACCAGCTTAAACTCATTACCATTAAGTAATGTGTTTAATCCATTGGCCTCTACGGCGATGAATTTTACCACAAACACAAGGTTCAATAAAATGGATAAGATTGCTTTACTTTTCATATTGCTAGCAAATGTAGCAGATTTTTTGCAAATGCTTTGTAACTAAGGTTACTCAACTCGATAAAATTAAGCATAGTACGAGCTGCGAAAAAAGGTGATAGCATAATACGCTCTATTTCACGATCTCTTTACCGATTAAGGAAACAAAAAAACTCCATAGCATTTCCTATTGCTTTGCTCAAAATTTGAGTTTATAGTTCTATTCCAATCCGTTTTAAACTTGAAAATATTTAAAATAAATTTTGACTATTGTAACTCTAGTTACTTACAAAGCCATCTAAAAAGCCAATCTTTGTAAAAAATTGAAAAAATGGACTTAATTTATGAACCTTGGCCTTGGTATGTAGCCGGGCCTTTGATTGCCTTAGTGATGTTTTTATTATTATTCCTCGGCAAAAAATTTGGAATGTCGTCTAACCTACGTACGGCTTGTACCATCGCAGGTGCAGATAAAGCTGCAGACTTTTTTAAATTTGACTGGAAAGCTGAACGATGGAACTTAATGTTGGCAGTAGGAGCTGCTATTGGTGGTTTTATTGCCTCTAATTACCTGAGTGATAATAAAGTTGAAATAAACCCTGCGGTTGCTGAACAACTTGCTGAAGACTATCAAATAAACAGTGCGGGCGAGGCCTACTTGCCAACCGAAATCTTTGCGGCTGAGAACCTAAGCGACCCATCAAATATTATTATACTGCTTTTAGGCGGATTGCTCGTTGGTTTTGGTGCTCGGTATGCCGGGGGTTGCACCTCTGGTCATTCTATTTCGGGAATGAGTAACCTTCAATTACCATCACTTATCGCCACTATAGGTTTCTTTATAGGCGGCCTAATAATGGTACATTTATTATTTCCTTTAATCTTTTAAGCTATGCGTTACTTTATATATTTATTAGTTGGTATTTTCTTTGGTATTTTAATGTTTAAATCAGAGGCTGCCTCTTGGTTTCGTATTTATGAAATGTTTCAATTTGGCAGTTTTCATATGTATGGCATTATGGGTTCTGCTCTATTTATTGGGGTGATTGGTGTTCAAATTATCAAACGCAAAAACTTAAAACCCTTAGGCGGTGGCGAGATGAGTTTGAAACCCAAAGAGAAAAGTATTGCCCGTTATTTAATAGGAGGTATATTATTTGGTTTAGGTTGGGCGCTCGCTGGTGCTTGTCCGGGACCTATGTATGTATTGGCCGGAAGCGGTTATCTTTCTATTTTGATTGTTATAGTTGGTGCCATCGCTGGTACTTTTTTATATGGTTTACTGAGAAAAAAATTACCGCACTAGTAGCTTTACCTATTCGACTTAACAACAAGCAGCTGGTTTAAATTATTATCGAGCTGCTTGTTTTATTTAACTTTATAAGATAAAAGGCTTTGTTTACGCGGTTTTTACGGATTGGTTTGACTATAAAAATATAGGAATGAGATAAAATAATTAAGATTTTTATAGTACTAAATTTAAATCTAAGGGCAGGGGTAAGAACTAGCATAGTAGGGTTGCCTTGCATATGTACATGGTTATTGACAAGGGTTGATTAAGCAAGTTAAAGCAGTTTGTACTAATTTTTTGATTGATAATTATAAAATTAAATTATTTTACTACTCTTATATTAATTATTAAAAAGTATCTTTATCCGGATAATTTTATACAATAAAGTGTATATTTGACTCGATATAACCAGTTGTGTGCCATATAAAAACTGACCGCAAATGAAAAACGAAAACATATTCTCGACCAAATTTCAAGCGGGAAATCGGACTTATTTTTTGGACGTAAAAACAACCAAAGATGGTGACCGATATTTAAAAATCTCTGAAAGCAAACGAACAGGCGAAACGGAATTTGAAAGACACCAAATAATTGTATTTGACGAAGGAATTGACAAACTCGCTGAAAAAATAACAGAAGTAGCAAATAAAATACGGACTGATGAAAAAAGCTACTCTGTTGATGAAAAAAGAAAAACGCATCGGAACGCATATCAACCGTGGACTGATGAAGATGACAACCGACTTGAATTGCTTTACTGCGAAGGTAAAAGTATAACTGAACTGACTGAACTTTTCGGACGGAATAGCGGAGCGATTCGGTCGAGAATTAAAAAACTTGAGCTGAAAGAAAAATACGGCACACAACACCGTGTATAGCTCATTGCGGCTGAATTCCTAATCGGAATTCATTGCAATTTGCTATCTTTCGGTTACGGCGGAAAATCCTCGCGGATTTCCCGCAACGAGCCATACACAAAACCGTTGTGCGTCATACCCAAACACACGTAGAAATAAATGAAAATTAACAAAACCTATCAAAGTTTATTAGACAAATCAATCAATTCAATGCTATCTGCAATTGAGATTTATAATAAACCTGATTTTAAATATCGTGAGGAAACTTTTTCCATACTTTCTATTAACGCTTGGGAGTTATTATTTAAAGCTAGAATTTTAAAACTTTCAAAATATAATATGAATTCCATTTACGTAATGGAAAACAAAAAAAAGAAAAATGGAGAAAAATCTAAATTGCTCACACCTAAACTAAATCGAGCAAAAAATCCAATGACAATTAGTTTGGCTGAATCAATGCATAGATTAAGAAAACTTGACGAAAGGATTAGTCTAAATTTAGTCAAAAGCCTTTTCTCGCTAATTGAACTTAGAGACAATTCAATACATTTTCACAATGCATCAGACATATCAAAAGAGATTCAAGAATTAGGTTTTGCTTGTATTAAAAACTATATGGAATTAATTCAAAATTGGGAATCAAGAGTTGACCTGTCTAAATATAATTTTTATTTAATGCCACTGGCTTATGTTGATTCTAAAATAGACTCTACTTCTGTTCTAACTGAAGAAGTTAAAAACTATTTAAATTTTGTAAAAAAGAAAGTTTCTGAGACAGACATATTAGATGATAAATTTAGTGTAGCAATAGGAATTGATATAAGCTTTAAAAAATCAAAAAACATAGACGGAATTGGAATGAGATATGATGAAAATGGTGTTCCCGTAAAATTGACAGAAGAAGACATTACATTAAAATATCCTCTATCTTACTCTGATGTCACTACTTCTGCAAGTAGAAAATATCAAGATTTCAAAGTAAATCAAAAGTTTCATTCTGTTATGAGAGAAATTAAAGCAGACAAAAAATTAGCTCATAATAGAAAGTTAGACCCAAAGAATCCTAAATCACAGACTAAAACATTTTACAACTCGAATATTTGGAAAAAATTTGATGAAAAGTATACTAGAAAATAAGTACGAACGCACAACAATGTATAACCGCAATTACGGCGGATTCGACTACGTCCGAATCCACTCGGAATTGCTAACGCCAGTTCTTAACCGAAAATTATTAACTTTAAATCCGTAACTGACGGTTATACGAGACCGTCAGACTGTCTCAAAACCATGCCATCATTACAGTCTTTTTTTAAGGATATATTTTTAATTTTTTTTATCTTTAAAAAT